>CAZBOW010000004.1:47634-98049 GCA_964493635.1 uncultured Hyphomicrobiales bacterium | reverse complement strand
GAATTCGTGGTTGAATTCGTGGTTGAGCTCATGATGCATCTCCAGAAGGGTTGTACACAAGGGCTACGATCGTGATATCGTCGTGCGGGGGGTGTCCGGCGCCATGGTGATCGAGGAGCTGTACGGTGGCTTGAACAATCTCTGCGGCAGTGGCCGACGACGTATTCTCGACCATCTGATGCAGGGCTTGCATCCCCAGTTCAGCAAGCGCTTGGTTTCGTCGCTCGTTCACACCATCGGTGGTAAGCAGACACACTCCGCCAGGCCCAACGTCGATCTCGTCCTCGTCGATGACGGTTGCGAACTGCTTCGGCGACACCAGGCCGATGGCTACGCCAGCCGGAGTCAGTGCCGCCACGGTATCGCCTCGCTTGACAATCAGCGGCGTATGGCCGGCTCTGGCAATCCGCACAATCGCGCAGTCCTCACGCAGTTCGATGCAGGTCAACGTGATATACGTCCGGCGATCAATCGAACCCCAAACGGCGGTGTTGATCCGCTGAATCAGATCGGCCGGACCCGAGGCCGATCGCATCTCCGCCAACACGATCCCTTTCAGCGTTGCCATGTACAACGCGGCCGGAACACCTTTGCCGGCAACGTCGGCAATCACCACGCCCTTGCGGCCATTGGCAAACTGGACGTAGTCGTAGTAATCCCCTCCCACCTCCGTAGCAGGAACCATTACGGCATCAACCGACCACACCTGCGACGGGAACGACCCTCGAGGCAGGAGCGATCGCTGAATGGAGCGGGCCACGTTCATCTCCTGCTGCATTCTCTGGCGCGCCATGGCCGACTCGGTAAGGCGTGCCTGATCAACGGCCACCGACACCACATCGGCGAACGACGTCAGTAGTCGAAGGTCGTGCGGCTCCAAACCGAATTCCATCGTGCTCATCACCACCAGCGTACCAATTCGCTGCCGGCCGTCAAACAGGGGCACTGCCATCAGGGACCCAACTGCTGCGGGCACGTCGTTGCGACCATCACGCTGGCGCACATCCGGGACCGAGTCCACGTGCAGCGGCTCGGACGACAATCGTAGCAGCTCATCCAGCGTGGGATCGCGATGGACCATCTGCACAAAGTCCGTGCCCACGGCCACGGCCGCCGCAACCCTCACGCCCGATGTTGTCGGAAGTGACGTGCGCAGCTCCGGATTGAGCTCCGAATTGGGCTCCGGATAGAGCTCTACCCACGCGCCATGGGCCCGACACATCGTAAAGGCGTCATACGCGACGGCCGAAAGGAGATCGTCGAGAGAGACAGCCTGCGCAATCTTACGCGTCAGGCCCGTGAGAGCATCAACCTCGCTCGATCGACGGTCCACCAGCCCGCTGTTCGGCATTGCCGCCAGCGTGGCAACCATCACTCGAATGAAGAAGACCTGCCCGCACAGAGTAAGCAAGGCCGGGATCACCCTGCCACTTGGAAGAAAGCCTTCCATCGCCGCCGTCATGGGTAGATCGGGATTGAAGGCGAGCATGGGCGACAGCACGGCCGTTGTGAACAGACCAAGAACGGTTAGCCAAAACAATCGAATCTTTTTGCTGAGTGTGAGGGTACCCAACCACGACATCCGGCGAATGTTCACCAGCAGAGCAATGCAGAGCACCACCGTGGCAATCGTCGTAACACCGATAAACAGGTCGCTGACGGGTACCAGGATCACGCTCAACCAGACAAGAGCCATCATCCACCCGGCCAGACGCAGCAACACCTGGGTCCGCTGGTGCCGCCGGATGAGCAGCACGGTGATAATGAAGCTTCCCAACCCTGCGGATACCGCAAAGGTGCCCACCGCCACGATGTGCACCGACACCACGGCAACAAGGCGCTGCAGGAGGTGATCCGACGGCTCCCATTCTTGCGGAGCAATGGAGGCAAACACCATCAGGGCCAGTGTGGAAACCACATATGTGGTAATCGCGGAGGTGAAGTGGTCGTAGGAGAAATCCTGCAATCGTGTGCGACGCAGAAGGACGATCATGATCACAACAACCACAGCCATGACGGCCGCTGCCAGCCCAAACGTGAGAATGCGATACAGAAAACTCAGATCCTCTGTGCCGGTTGTTGCCCATGCTGTGACCACGGCAATACGCACCAGCAGGAGCACCAGACCGGCACCAACCAACGTCGGTAGAACGGCAACCGACACCGGTGGATTCTGTGCAAGCTGTTGGTTACTCAGGTTGATCATCGAGGATCTGCAGTCCGGTGGCAAGAAACAACGGCATACGCTGATCCCCCACCATTTGTTGCACACGGGCCGCCGACCATCCCAGGGTCTCGGCCATCGCTCGGGCATCTTCTTGGCTGTACACCTCTTCGCGCACGGTCCCTGCCACCACGACTTCCCCCGTCAGCGTGGTGGGTACGTACCACGAGCCCCCTTCAACCTGCACTCGCACCACGGGAGCATTCGGCAGATGACCGTCGGTGATGGTCATCCAGCAGCCCTCCTGCTGACACACGCGGGCCACCGTTCCGCGCACCGTGATCGCACGGCCGTAGGTGGTGGGATCCATCGCTTCTGTAACGGTGATCGTTGGTGCATTGCTGGCAGGCGGCTCTCCGAATGTGGATTCCGACGTACACGAGGTGCTCAGCAGCGCTGCTGCAACACAAAGAATGGTGACGAGATGGTACATCATGTGCGTGACAGTGTTGGTGATGACAGTGTTGGAGATGACAGGCGGTAAACTACAAACGCCCCTTCCAACCACGGTTGAAAGAGGCGTTTGTTTTGCGTGAGCCAACGACCGGACTTGAACCGGTGACCTGCTCATTACGAATGAGCTGCTCTACCAGCTGAGCTACGTTGGCACAACGTCGATTGGCGAACAGATCGCTCCGAATCGAGCCTCAAACATACGGTAACTACCGGGTATAACGCAAGAGGGTATCGACGTATCGTTGAACGTAGTCTCCTACGTGCGCTCGGCGGTATTGCATGATGTAGCGCGGATGCTCAAGAAAGATCACGGTTCGAAACGGCAGCTGCGGTTGTAAATACCGTTCCATCACCTGCTTCAACCGACCGGTGCCAAGTACAATGCACACATCCGTGCGGAGTCCGGCGGAGATCTGGGTGGAGATCCACTCGACCAAGGTTGGAAGAAGGGCCTCGGTGAAGGGCCGATCGTCGTAGAAGTTGATGTTCGTGCCGTTCCTGAGGAATCCCAACGGGCACAGCGCCGACAGGTAGACATCGGAGAAAAACGCCGATGGTCCGCCATAGGCCTGCACCACTTGCCAGACGTACTCTGCCGACAACTCGCGCCGACCGGTGATACTCGTGGCAATGCCTGCTGCGGTGCGCACGGCTTCGGGATCGGTAAATGCAAGGCCGGTGAGTCCTGCTCCGAAGCGTCCGGGATTGATTCCCCACACCGACAGCCGCTGGTGATCACCGTGGTAGTATTGAGTGGTAAACTCTGTCACCACCCGACGAACCTCCTCGTGCCGATATGGATCGATGACTTCGAATCCGTCAGGCAGCGGCACGGGCAGCGACAGGCCGAGGAGAAAATCGCGAACCTGCGTCCCAAACGTTGACTGTTGTGGCGTATCGACCATTAGAGGCCATAGACATCATCAGCCTTGCGGCCGATGTAGTCAAGGAAGTCGTGTTCGGTAAGGTCCCGACCCGTCACGCGACGGACGATCTCATTCGGGAGCTCGGTACGCCCATAATCATGAATGTTCAAGCGCAGCCACGACAGGATGGGGGCAAAATCCCCGTTGGCCAGTCGGTCCTCTACATCGGGAAGGTCACCCTTGAGGGCATTCCATTCCATGGCGGCGTAGAGCTTGCCAAGCGTGTACGATGGGAAGTATCCGATGCCACCAAAGCTCCAGTGTACGTCTTGCAGACACCCTTCGGCATCCGATGGCGGCACAACACCAAGCAGGTCGTGCATTCCCTGATTCCAGGCAGCAGGGACATCCGTAACCGCCAGCGAACCATCCAT
Organism: uncultured Hyphomicrobiales bacterium; assembly: GCA_964493635.1. GTDB lineage: Bacteria > Bacteroidota > Ignavibacteria > Kapaibacteriales > Kapaibacteriaceae > OLB6. Next base: position 94,069 of record CAZBOW010000004.1, on the reverse strand, counting down.
CAGTGAACGCTCAATCTGAAATCGCAGAATGATGTGCAGGTTATACGTGAGCTCGTCGCTCTCAACGCGGTTGAGCGACGGCTGAATCTTATTGATGGCCTCGTACACCGACCGTGGTGTTTGATCGGCCATCTGATCCGGAAAGGCATCGCGCAGTCGCGGAAAGCCCCATTCCCAGAACGCTGCACTTCGTGCCACCATATTTTCCCAGAAGAGCGACTGCGATTCATGGATACCCATACTCGCACCTTGCGCTGACGGGGTCCGTGTCAGCTCGGCCGACACCCCTTGCTCATACATGCCATGGCCCGCCTCGTGAATCAGGCCGAAGAGGCACGATCGGAGGTCATGCTCGCGGATGCGGGTTGTTAGGCGAACGTCGGTATGGGAAAACTGGGTGCAAAAGGGATGGGCTGAAAGGTCAACGCGGCCGGTGTGCAGCGAAAAACCGAGAGCCGATACCATCGACGTTGCCAGCTGCAGCTGAGCATTCCGATCGTAGTGTCGATACATCAGGGTATCGTCCACCCGCGTCTGCGCAGGTTGCAGTCGATTCAGGATCTCCAATGTTCCCGCTTGCAGTCGCTCGAACACCGGGCCCAGTTGTGCCTGCGTCAGGCCAGGCTCGTAGGTGTCTACCATCACATCGTACGGATGACCCTCAAAGCCCAGGATGGAGGCCTCGGTCCGTTTCAGTTCAACGATCCGCTCCAACCACGGCTGAAAGATGGAGAAGTCGCTCGCCGACCGAGCACGCTTCCAGGCGTCCTGCGCCATCGAAGCTGTTTTCGCCAGCTCACTGACAAACTCGGCCGGAAGTTTCAGTGCACGCTCATGGTCCCGGATGAACGTCTCGGCAACGCGGCGCTTGCGCTCCGGAAGCTCGGACAGTACCGGTCGGACAGCCGCCACGGCAGCCTGCGCGGCTTCGTTAACGGCATAGTGATGTTGCAGTGTCGCTAACGTAGATAGCTGCTCGGAGCGCGCCTCGACGGCCCCATCCGGCATGTAGGTCTCCTGATCCCACCCGAGCACAGCACCCGCCGCGCCGAGATCGGTTACCGTATGCATGATCCGTTCAAGATCGCTGTAGGCCGTCATGATGCCGTTCCTCGCAGGTTCGTTAGATAATCAGCATGGCGTCGCCGTAGGCGAAGAACCGGTAGTCCGACTTCATGGCACGCTTGTACGATTTGAAGAGTTCGTCCTTGTCGCCCATAAAGGCTGCCGTCATCAGCAGTCCCGGAGACGCCGGCGTGTGGAAGTTCGTGATGAAGCGGTTGGCAATCTTGAACTCGTACGGAGGATGAATGAACTTGTCGGTCCAACCTTTGTTCGGCTTGACAATACCGGAGGTTAGCACACTCGACTCCAAAGCGCGAACTACCGAGCACCCTACGGCATACACGTTCTTCTTGGCTTTGAGCGCCTTGTTGATAATGTCGGCCGATTGACGCGTAATCTCGAAGTACTCGCTGTACATGCGGTGCTTGGTAAGGTCCTCGACTTCGATGGACTCGAACACACCCTGGCCGATGTTGAGTTGAATCGGGGCAATCTGAACACCTTTCTTCTCGGCGGCTTTCAGGAGCTTTTCACTGAAGTGCAACCCCGCTGTGGCCGGAGCAATGGAGCCGACCTTCTCTGGATTGGCAAAGATCGACTGGTACCAATCTTTGTCGTCGTCCGTGGGCTCGCGCTTGATGTACTCAGGGATGGGCATCTGGCCGATGCGCTCGATGACGGCATGCAGGTCACCATCGTAGGAAAAGCGCACGGTACGTCCGCGCGACGTGGTGTTGTCGATGATCTCGCAGTAGAAACTGCCGTCGTCGAAGTAGATTTTGTTGCCAATCCGCACCTTCCGTGCCGGTTCCACCAGAACATCCCAGATGCGCTCGGCTGCCTTGAGCTCCCGAAGGAGCATCACCTCGATCTTGGCGTTCGTCTTTTCCTTCTTGCCGAACAGGCGCGCGGGAAACACCTTGGATTCGTTCACCACGATCACGTCCCCCTTCTGCATGTAGGAGACGATGTTCTTGAACTCCTTGTCCTCGATCTGCTTGGTTTCGCGATTGTACACCATCATTTTTGCCGTTTCGCGTGGTTCGGCAGGCACCTTGGCAACGGCATTTCGAGGTACGGAAAACTTGAATTCCGAGAGTTTCATCCTGGCTCCAGTTCGGTAAGCGTGATTGGGGCGAAAAACTGCAAAGATACGGCGATCTGTTTGCCCTTGGCAACCGTGAATTCCCTGAATTGACCGAAATTGACGAGTTTTATACGATGTCCCAGTTCGAACTCCATACCAAGTACCAACCCGCCGGCGACCAGCCTCGAGCGATCGCGGAGCTGGTCCAGGGCCTGCACGAGGGTCGGCACCACCAAACGCTGCTGGGAGTTACCGGATCGGGCAAAACGTTCACGATTTCCAACGTGATTCAACAGGTCCAGCGCCCAACGCTGGTGATCTCTCCGAACAAGACGCTTGCCGCACAGCTCTATGGGGAGTTCAAGAGCTTCTTCCCGAACAACGCTGTTGAGTTCTTCATCAGCTACTACGACTACTACCAGCCGGAAGCCTACGTTCCGCAGAACGATGTCTATATCGAGAAGGACTTTTCGATCAACGACGAAATTGATCGTTTGCGACTGCGTGCCACCAGTGCTCTGGTGGAAGGCCGACGCGACGTCATCGTTGTGGCCTCCGTATCGTGCATCTACGGCATTGGTGCGAAGGAGGATTTCAAAGATCAGCTGATGGTGTTGCGCCAAGGCATGTCGATCAGTCGGAAAGAGCTGCTCTTTCGACTCAACGACATCCACTACAGCCGAAACGACTTCGAGTTTGCGCGGGGAACGTTCCGCGTGCGCGGAGATGTGATCGACATTATCCCCGCATATGAGGATCAAAAGGCCATCCGGGTAGAGATGTTCGGAAACGACGTGGAGCGCCTGAGCTGGATCGATCCACGCGATGGCCGCGTGTTGGAGACCACGGACGTGGTCCTCCTCTACCCTGCACGTCTGTTTGTGACCTCGGAGAGCAACCTGCAGCGTGCGATTGTGGACATCAAGGACGAGCTCGTTGCTCGACTGAAGGAACTGCGCGAAGTTGGCAAGCTCCTTGAAGCGCAGCGATTGGAGCAGCGAACCCTCTTTGACATCGAGATGATGAAAGAAGTGGGCTACTGTTCTGGCATTGAAAACTACTCCATGCACCTCTCTGGACGCCTTCCGGGCGAGAAGCCAGCCTGCTTGATCGATTACTTTCCCGAGGACTTCCTCTTGGTGGTCGACGAGAGTCACGTGACCATCCCGCAAGTACGTGGGATGTTCAATGGCGACCGTCAACGAAAACTCACACTGGTCGATCACGGATTTCGCCTACCCTCGGCCTTGGAGAATCGGCCTCTGATGTTCAACGAGTTCGAGGGGCACGTCCATCAGGCGATCTATGTGAGTGCTACGCCCGGTGACTACGAGCTCGAAAAGAGCATGGGTGTGGTTGTCGAACAGGTCATTCGACCAACCGGCTTGCTGGATCCCCGCATCGAAGTGCGCCCAATCCGCAATCAAGTCGACGACCTGATGCACGAGATCCGCAACCGCGTGGAGCGGAAGGAACGCGTGCTGTGCACAACCCTTACCAAACGCATGGCCGAAGATCTGGCCGACTACCTCCACAACCTGTCGATTAAGGTGGCCTACATCCACTCCGACGTTGATGCCTTGGAGCGGGTGGAGATCATTCGCGGTCTGCGCTTGGGAACCTTCGACGTCCTGGTTGGTGTCAACCTGCTGCGCGAGGGATTAGATATGCCGGAAGTGTCCTTGGTTGCGATTCTCGATGCCGATAAGGAAGGATTCCTGCGCAGCGAACGATCCCTGATGCAGACCGCCGGCAGAACCGCTCGAAACGTTGACGGCTTGGTGATCTTCTACGCCGACAAGATCACCGATAGCATGCGTGCTGTCATCGACGAAACCAACCGTCGGCGGGAGATCCAGCAAGCCTACAACGTCGAGCATGGCATCGATCCCAAAACGGTGTACAAGTCCCTAGAGGAGATTCTGGAGTCGACGTCGGTGGCCGATATCAATGCCTCGCGTTCAGATCGAAAGAAAAAGGCTGCCCGCGAGCAGTTGGCAAAGGCAACCGAGCCCATTGCGAAGTATCTCACGGCCGAGCAGCGTGCCGACGTCCTCGATCAAATGTTCAACGAAATGCGAACCGCCGCAAAGGACCTCGACTTTGAGCGAGCGGCCTACCTTCGTGACGAGATAGAGCGCCTGAAGGCTTTGGCAGCCGAGTAGGTATCCAGAAGGGCGCGCATACTGCTGTCCCATGAGAACTGTTCGGTGATCAGCTGGCGGCCGTGCTCCCCCATCATCCTGGCCCGGCGCGGGTCTTGGACCAGCATCACACAGGACTGGGCATAGTCGGCTGGATCGTCGGCAATGATGACGTGGTGGCCAGACACGAGCGGCAGACCCTCGGCCCCGCTGGAGGTTGTCACGATGGCGCAACCGTTGGCCATTCCCTCAAGAAGTTTCATGCGAATACCGCTGCCACTTAACACCGGAGCAATCACCACATCTACGGATTGCAGAAACTCCGAGGCGGACTCCACCGGCCCCTTCACCTCCACACCTTCTGCAGACTGCAAGGCATACACGCGCTCACCGGGTGCGCGGCCGGCAATCGTGAGCCGTGCCTCCGGAATGGTTCTGCGGATGCGGGGCCATACGTGATGCACAAACCACTCCAATCCCTCAATATTGGGCTCCCACTCCAAGGAACCCAGGAACCCAAGGTGGGTGCGGGGTTGCGCCACTGATGCACGGTGCAGGTGTGGCGCAACATCAAAGCCGGGACGTACCGTGCGGATGGTGGCCGCTGACTCCGATGACTCCGACAAGGACGACACGAGCTGGGAAAGAACCTGCGTGTCCGTGTCCGAGACGGTTGCTACGGCAGGCGCCCGCGCGATGATGGCCTGTTCAAAGCGGCGAGTCTGGGCCGCCAGCAACCGATAGTACCATCGCTGCCAGGCCGGACGTACAGCATTGCGTGCCTGTTGCTCAAGGATCCGGTACTCAGCATTGTGACCACGATAGATCCACGGAGGGCAGGCCTCGCCCAGTACCTGCTGAAGTGCGACGCCATACCACGCCATGGGTAGGCCATCGAAATGGATCAGGTCGACGGGTTGTCGGCACCGCTCAAGGAGTGCCTGGAACATCCTGGCCGAGAAGAACCGCTGGATCTGGTAGGATGCCGTCGGAAGGTCGGTTGCCACGGGTTCGCCACGACGGACCAGGGCGCGAAGAGCCCCCTGCACCGTAACACGGGTATCGATGTCGAACAGCGAGCTGGTATCTGCGTACAGCCCCGCCTGTTCCACGGTACTGCGGTGTTTGGCGGGATTCAGGGCAAGGAGCGTAACATGGCTCCCTGCATTCCGCAGTCCGGTGAGCGTGCGACTGACCGTCACCATCGCCCCGTCGAAGGGCTCCTGGGGAATCCTCGAGAGCACAACCACGACGGACTGTGGAACCTGAACGTCATTCATACGGGCAAAGTTAACGCACCGGATCACCGTATCTTTGAGAAGCTTGTACCATTCGCTGCAGAGCTCATGTCGAACTCCTTTCCAACTGCCGAAACGATCCGGTATCTCCTTCGCTACAAATGGCTGCTGATCGGTATCACGGCCGCCGTGGCTATTGGCACGTACCTCTATACACGTACCCTCCCGAACTACTTCAAGTCAACCATCAACTGTGTTCCGGCTACCAGTGATCAGGGATTACTCGGCGGTGCTGCGGGAGGTCTGGGTTCGGCGCTGAAGGATTTCGGATTGTCGAAGCTCAGTGGCGGTGGTGGAGAGCAGTACGAGTTCGTGCTGATTTTCTTCACACGCCAGATCCAAGATTCAATGATTGCCCGCTTTGACCTGCGCCGTGAATACGAGCTGGAAGACAAGCCGATGAAAGACGTCCGGAAGGAGTTCGAGGATAATCTGGACGTGGAACTCCACGCCGAGGGTAACTACGAGATTTCCATCTGGAGTCGCGACTCAGTCAAGGCCGCAACGATGTGCCAGGCATACGTCGACTATGCCAACGGCATTGCCAACGATATTCACCGTCAGGATGCGGCAAAGACCTATGGCTACCTGCGTGGTCGGATTGGCCTCATTGATTCTACGTTAGATGCCCTCACAGACTCGTTGCAGTATTATTCGCGCACCTACCTGATGTTTTCGCCCGAGGATCAGGCAAAGGCGTCGGCGACGGCCATTGCCGAGGCAAAGGCGAACCTGCTGCAGCAGGAAACGATCTTGGGTTTGCTGGAAACCAGCTACGGGCCGCAGGATGCCCAGGTTCGCGCTCAGCGAACAATGGTCGACGATCTGAAAAAGCGCACCGAATCCATGCTTCGCACTCCGGGATTGGCAGGCGACTTTGCAATCACGGACGCGGCAGGTATCGGCGCACGATATATGAGAATCTTGGGAGACTTTGAAGCCCACGCGAAGTTGAAGTCCTTTCTGATGCCATCGCTCGAACAGGCTCAGCTGGACCAGATGAAGTCGACACCGTCGCTGTTGGTCGTGGACACACCAATTCCCGCCGAGAAGAAGGATCGTCCGAAACGAGCACTGATCTCCGCTGGTGCCGGCCTTGGTATCGGGATCCTCACGATGATCATTCTACTGGCCATTCGGGCCTACCGTACCATGATGAATGCCAACGTCTGATGCACGCATGATAGCGCGGCCCGACTGGCCCAACTGGCCCAAATGGCCCAAGGTATGGCTGGGCAGTGTCATCCTGGCCTTTCCCTTCTTCCTGTTCGATACGGGCAAGGGGCTGAGCGTGTCCGAGGTGATTCTTGCCGTGTACATTCTGGGCTCCCTCAGTGTGTGGTTGGTACACGCTCTTGCCACGGGGAAGAAGCTTCTGCACTGGTGGGGCGACTTCCTTCTGGTGCTGTTTCTGGCATTGTCCGTCCTCAATGTTGGCATCGCCTTGTTGAATGACGTCGAGCTGCTGGACTGGATGAGCGAATGGGCCGTGCTGTTGCTGATGCTCTACTACTTTCCGCTTCGGGACGTGTTTGGCCACAGTGAACGATCCCTACGGCAACTTCTTGTTCTTCTTGCGATCGCCTCCCTGGAGGCTGCCGGACTGTCGGCCTACCACTACCTTACGCGTACCGGAAGTGGGCTGGTGTACGCCTACCAGATCCTAGCCTCTCGAAGCCGTTTGTTTGGTCCCGTGTTTGTCTTGGCCATCCTGCTAGGTACGTCCGTTCTGTTTCATGTCCGATCGCGCTGGACTAAGCTCCTGCTGACCGGATTGGTTCTGATCAATGCCGGTGGCCTGATTCAGTCCTTTACGCGGTCGCTGTGGATCCCCACGGGAATGTCGCTTGTCGCTCTGGTTGTCTTCCTTCGGTGGCCGCAGCGCATTCGCTACGTAGCCGCAACAACCCTCATTGTAGGAGCAGCCTATCTGGCTGGTACGATCGTTGCGCCACGTATCACGCAGATCGGACTGCGGTTGATTGAGGATCGTATCACCAGTTCGACGCAACTCACAGGGGGCGACTATTCCTTCGAGACACGTCTGATCGAAGCAGAGGCCGCCGAGCAGTATATCCGCATGTATCCACTGGGTGGCAATGGCCTCCGCGCGGAGCTGCTTGCATGGGATCCCATCTCGCAATTCACGTGGCAGAAGTCCTTCATCCACATCGGCTACGTCAGCGCAATGTTCAAGTACGGTATTCCCCTGTCGCTGATCCTGTTCAGTTTCATTATCGCGTTCTCGTGGAAGTCCGTCGAGCATACCTGGGCGGCATGGAGAGATCCAGCATCGGCTCGGATGACGCCGTTGATCCGTTCGGTGGCCATCGGTATCGGCTTATTTTTACCGACGCTCTATCTAACCATTCTCACGGCGGGCTTCTTCGATCAACGGTACGGAAATGTTCTGTTTGCCGTTGTGTTTGCCCTCGTGTCGATTGTTTCGCGTCAGCGCAGTTTGTCCACCCCTAACGATCAACATATCTCTCCATGATTGGTGATGATCAATTCGGATCTGTTTCCCGTCAGCGCATGTTGCGGTATGCCGTGTTGGCTATTGTCAGTGTGTTTGTTGTGCGGCTTGGATACTTGCAGATTATTCAGGGTGGCGACTACCGGCTGAAAGCTGAAGCTCAGGCTATCAAACAGATCAAGGTGGAACCATTTCGCGGCCTGATGTTCGATCGCCACGGAACGCCGATGGTTCAGAATGTAGGGGGCTTTTCGGTGATTGTAACTCCCTACGACGTAACCGAGGAATCACTCACACGCTTGGCGCGCATCCTTGGCGTATCCGACTCGTCGGTAAAGGCCGATGTTGCCAAGGCGGCACGGCTCAATCGCTTCAGTCCCTACAAGATCAAGGACGGTCGGGACATTACCATCGACGTTCTGGCCATGATCGAGGAACAGCGCGAGTGGCTGCCTGGTGTCGACGTCATCACCGATCCCAAGCGCTTCTACAATTTCGACGGCAATGGTGCGCACCTGTTGGGCTACACGCGTGAGGTAAACGATCGGGAACTCCAACGGTTGGGCGATATGTACGACCCCGGCGACATCACCGGGAAGATTGGCCTAGAAAGCAGCTACGAAACCTACATTCGTGGTCAAAAGGGCTATGAGTTTGTTGCTGTCAACAATCGCGGTCAGCGTGTGGCTAGCTTCAACAATGGTCGCAGTGATATTCCTGCCAAGGAGGGTTTCGATCTCTACCTAGGCATCGATGCAAACCTCCAGTCGTTAGCCGAGCGCCTACTGCAGGGCAAACGTGGTGCGGTGGTTGCACTCGATCCCCGAAATGGCGAGATCCTTGCCTTTGCGAGCATGCCAGACTTCGACCTTCGGGAACTGACAGGTCGTACAACCCGAGGCTACTACAACAAGCTGTCTGCCGACCCCGAGAAGCCACTATTCAACCGGGCCAGTATGCCGAACTATCCCCCGGGATCAATCTGGAAAATGCTGGTGGCAATAGCGTGTCTTGAAGAGGGCCTGATCACACCTCAAACGCGCATCTCTTGTTCTGGGGCCTACTACTACGGAAATCGGTCGATGGCGTGCCACGGAGCGCACGGCCCGATTACGGTTGACCATGCCATTCAGGTGTCGTGCAATGTGTTTTTTGCCAACTGTGGGATGAAGTTGGGACCGGACCTGATGAAGAAGTGGGCCGACAAGTTTCAGTTTGGACACAAAACACGCGCCGACATCAGTGAGGAAGCGGTCGGCTTGGTGCCGAGCACGGCCTTCATGGACCGGCGCTGGGGTAAGGGCGGATGGAGTAAGTATGCCGCGGCAAACTGGGGTATCGGGCAAGGTGAGATCACTGTAACACCGTTGCAGATGGCACGGTATGCTGCGGCTCTGGCCAACGGTGGGACGTTGTACCAGCCCCATGCCGTGCGATCGATCTACAATGCTGTTCTCCGAAAAAAGACGGTGGTCGGCTACGACGCTGTCGATCTGAAGATTTCCCCGGCTACCATGGCTGTTGTTCAGCGCGGGATGTATAAGGTAGTCAACGAGCCCGGAGGTACTGCAGGCAACGTGAAGCTCCCTACCACCGTCGTGTGTGGAAAGACCGGTACAGCTGAAAATCCCCACGGCAAAGATCACTCGTGGTTCGTTGCCTATGCCCCGGCAGATCAACCAACCATCGTCATCTGCTCCATGGTGGAGAATGCTGGTTTTGGATCAACGGTAGCTGCCCCCATTGCGCGCGATTTGATCAACTACTACCTCAACGATGTGTGGCCAGAAGGTGTTGCCCCACTCAAGACGAAGGGCACGCCAATGCGCTCGGCCGACACAACACGGCCGGCGGCAACACCGGCAACTCCCTCCGCCCCACGCGATACGATTCGAGGCCCCTTTGTTGTTGCGCGGTAAATGGTGGTTGCTGGCGCTGGGCATCATCGCCGGCTGCACGTCGGACAGCAAGCACGTGGTCACCATCTGGCATTTCTGGTCGGAACCGGCGCAGCAGGTCGTGCTCGATGAACTTCTGCAGCGCTACATGCGTGAACATCCAGACGTACAGATCGAGGCAACGGCCTTGGCGTGGTCGGACGGAAAACAAAAGCTGCAACTGGCCTTTAATGCCGGAACGCAACCCGACATCGTTCACCTTGGTTTGGATTGGTTTGCCGAGTTCCACCGTGCCGGTGTCTTTGCTGCCTGTAGCCCAGTTCATACCGATGACTCCGTAGTGCAGGGGGCTGGACGCCTCTGGGTGCAAAACTGTCGGGCCCTGCTGGTGCATCCCTCTTCGCCACACCGGTTTGAACTTGGCATTGCCGTGCAAGATCCGCACAACGTCCTCAAGCGGTCGCTTCCGTTCCTTTGGGAGTTTGGTGCTCCGGACTTTATGCTTCGAATGCCGATCTCCGCTACCATGGATGACAATCTCATCCGTGCACTACGCGTGCTCCGCGACACGGTGCAAGCCTTCGGCATTGCCGAACCATCCCGACAGTTAGATGATCGCTGGTTGCGTGGTGAGATTCACTACCTATGGACGGGTCCGTGGATGATTCCGCGAGCCGGGGCCCTCCGCGCCCATGTGCGACCATTGCGATCCATTCGCAATGCCGATGTCCTGGCCATCTCGCGCTCGACAGCCAACCGCATTCTCGCCGATTCCCTCACCCATTGGCTCGCCAGCTATGCGCAAGCGCGGTGGTTCTGCCAGAACATCTCCGACGCCGGTGTTCCCATCGGCAGCCAGGTGTGGACCGACACAACATTCCAGCAAACCAGTCTTCATGCAGGGTTTTTAACAACGTTGCGTCAGTCCGTCTACCTACCCATCAATCCTCGGCTCCTGGAAATCGAGCCGGTGGTGGAGGCGATGATTGAAGCAGCCGTGCGGTCGCCGTCAACCGAGCACCTGCGGGTGATCGTCGACGATGCCCGACGGGCCGTTGCCCGTATTGAATCAGACCGTAGCCTCGAGTAGCTGCTTGGTTGCCTGCTGTCGGTGCGCGAACATCCGCGTGATTTCTCGGTGAATCACCAACTGGTTGGCAAGACGACCAAGGATTCCGAATGGCACGGAGTACTCGACCGTATCGCACAGCTCTGTGCCGCCCGGCACCGTCCGCAAGTCCCGGATTTGGCGCCACAGCGTAAAGGGTCCGTGGACTTGTTCGTCGACCATGCGCGTCGGTGCCACATACTCCGTGATTCTCACATGCCAGTTCATCGTCATCACACCGAACTGGCGCACACGAAGGCGGACCTCATATCCCAATCCTGGCGTGCCACGACTCTCGATGGCCACCTTGATGGACGGTGGCGTAATCTTCAGGAGATTGTCGGTGTTGTCGTGGAAATGGAAAACATCGTCGATCGGTGCGTTGATCACAACCGAGCGCGAATACCGATACTGTGGTTTCTTCGCCTGTTTCATCTCCAGTTTATCTGCCGGGGCGTTGGTCATCGTAGGAACTCCCAAGAAGGTGGCGCCACTTCATCGCCATACGTTGCATGGACGGCTCCGTGGTGTACTCGTCGATGGCGTTGACGTGAACCCAGGCAAGATCATGCGACTCGTCGCTGACAACGTGCTGCGTATGCATCGCCTGCACCAAGAAACGTACATCGAAGTGAAGATGTTCCGGATCGTCTTCACGTGCCGGAATGGTGTGGATGTCCACATCGAAGATCTCGGCGCTAATGGGCACAACGTGGTTGATTCCCGACTCTTCCCTGGCTTCCGTTAGGGCTACGGCCAGCAGATTCCCCTCTCCATCGGCATGGCCTCCCAGCTGAAGCCACCGATTCAGCTTCCGATGGTGGGTGAGAAGCACGGACTGGTGTTCGGGATCAACCAGCCAGGCCGACCCCGTCAGGTGCCCCTTGATAGTGGAGCGGTCAAAGCAGCCAGGTTCGTCCATAATGAACTCCAGCATCGCTTCGATCGTTGTAGATTCGGCCGGATATCGGTGCCGGTATGTTGTTAGTGCATTAACCAGCCACGAGCGCCACATGTCGATACTTCGATTCATTCTGTTACTTTCTCCATCCGTCGTTGGTGCCGGCCTGCTCCTCGGAGCCTGTTCAAGCACCGATAGCACAGATGTTCCTCGTCACCCTCGGAGAGATACCATGAACACCGTCCCAACAACAGAAGCTGAATGGAAAGAACGCCTAACGCCGGAAGAATACCACATTCTCCGGGAAAAAGGTACGGAGCGTGCCTACACGGGACAGTATTGGGACCACCATGACGACGGCACCTACACCTGTAAAGGCTGTGGCTCCGTGCTATTCTCCAGCACGCAGAAGTATGACTCCCACTGTGGCTGGCCGAGCTACTTCGATGCCATCGATAGTGGCGCCATTAAGACCGCTCCGGACTACTCCCACGGAATGGTCCGTACCGAAATCATGTGTGCCACCTGCGGTGGCCACCTCGGACACGTGTTCGACGATGGCCCCCTACCCACCGGCTTGCGGTACTGCGTCAACTCTGCATCGATCAACTTCGTGCCCGACTCGGCCCAAACCACCGAGAAGTAAGCCGGCGCAGGCGGAGGCGCTCAACGAGGTACACGTAGTAGATACTGGGCATCATCACGAGGGTCAAGAACGTTGAGAAGCTCAAGCCAAAGATGATCGCCCAGGCAAGTGGTCCCCAGAAGGCCACCGAGTCCGAACCGATGTGAATGTGCGGATTACGCAGTTCCAGCAAGGCAAGGAAGTCTAGGTTGAATCCAATCGCCAAGGGTACCAACCCAAGGATGGTGGAGGCTGCCGTGAGGAACACCGGATTGAAACGAATAGCGCCACCCTCGATCAGTGCAGCCCGCGTGCGCCAGCCCTGCGAGAGGAGTTCGTCGGTGAAATCAACCAGCACGATACCATTGCGCACAACAATACCCCCGAGGGCAACGATGCCAACACCGGTGATCACCACGGAGAACGTCAGTTGAAACACGGTGAATCCCAGCAACACACCAATCACGCTGAAGAGCACCGTACTCATGATGAGCAAGGGCTTGATCACAGAGTTGAACTGCATGACCATGATCAGCAGAATAATCATCGCCGCAATGAGGAAGGCAAACGATAGGAAGTCAGCCGCTTCCTGCTGTTCCTCCTGTGCGCCCGTCAAGCGCACGGTATATCCCTCTGGCAGGTTGAGAGTGCTCACGGCCTGCTGTATCTGTCGGTTGACATCGGTAGGGTTGTAGCCCTGCTCTTTGAGAACGTTGGACGACAGCGTGACCACCCGTTGCTGATTTTTTCGGTTGATCCCCGCGTAGGTAGCCGAATACTGCACCTTGGCTACCGAAGCGATCGGTACCTGACGGAACTTCCCAGAGCTCATCTCTCGGTAGGTAATCGGCAGACTCAGCATGGATGACAGGTCGTCGCGTAACGACTCATCAACGCGAACCTGAATGGGATACTCCTCTTCACCAACCCGCAGTTTACTGGCTTCGGTGCCATAGAGTGCGCTGCGGATGGCCATGCCAATCTGACCGGACGATATGCCCTCGGCGCTGGCTTTCTCCCGATCCACCACAATGGTCACTTCCGGCTTGTTCTGCTCGAGGTCGCTCTTTAAGCGTTCAATACCTGGAATGCGAAGGGAGTCCGTGATGAGCGATGATACGCGTTCGGCAATGCGCGTGAGCTCCTGAAAGTTGTCACCCGCAACTTCGATGTTGACATCCTTTCCTTGGGGCGGTCCGTTCGCCTCCTGTTCCACAACGATTTCAACACCGGGAATGTCCGTGACGGCATCACGGAATTGGGTGAGGTATCGGCTGGTTCGTGGGTTCCCACGCTCGGCATAGGGCTTGAAGGCTACGGTCACCTTCCCTTTATGCGGTGTTACGTTTCGATCGGGGTTTCGTGGATCGCCGGCACCAATGCCAACGTTGGCTACCACGGTACTAACGTCCGGGTTGTTATCGCCCAGAATAGTCCGAACGCGCGCCTCGACCACCCGCGTGAGGCTGTCCGTTACTGTTGCGTCGGTACCGATCGGTGTTTTGATGTAGACGTAGGCATAGTTCGGCTCGCCCGACGGGAAGAACGTTGGCGAGGTTCCGAACAGTGCCGTTAGGACGACCGTTGCTACCAGGAGCAGCGTCATGCCCACGATCAACGCGTGTGGACGAGCCCCCTGCAGCACAAAGCGAAGCGTGGCCCGGTATCGATCCATAATCCATGGTAGCAGCTTTTGCTGGAACGGAAGGATCAGTCGTGGAGTGATGAACACGCGGTTGGCCACGAAGAACAGGACGTTCAGTACCACGAATGTTACCAGCCAGATGGCACCGGTCACCAGTCCAATGCCAATGATCACCCCAACGAGGCTACCAAAGAAGACAAGTTTTGGCCCGCGCAGTGGAGTCGGAGTGCGGTCCATGAAGTCCACGGCAAAGACGGGGTTGATGATGTAGGCTACCACAAGCGAGGCCGTAAGCGTTACGATCAACACGGCCGGCAAATACACCATGAACTCCCCGACCAGACCAGGCCAGAACAACAGCGGAAAGAACGGAGCCAGCGTTGTCAAGGTACCGGCAACCACCGGACCGAATACTTCGGCAGCAGCATGCTTCGCGGCGGTTTTGACGTCGATTCCCTCCTTGGTGTGAATACGGTGTGTGTTCTCCACCACGACGATGGCATCGTCCACGATGATGCCAAGGGCCAACAGGAAGGCAAACGTCACCACCACGTTGAAGGTAAAGTCCAACCCTGGCAGCACCATGAAGGCTAAGAACGACGACAACGGTGTAGCCAGACCTACAAACAGGGCGTTCTGCACTCCCATGAAGAACATCAGAACGATGGTAACGAGGATGAAACCAATAATGATCGAGTTGACCAGATCGGCGATGTTGGTACGCGTTGCAATGGACATGTCGTTCGTTGTTACAATCGACACATCGCCCGGCAGTTGCGTGCGTTGATACTCGGCAACAATCTCCTGAATCTTATCTGAGGCATCAATCAGGTTTTCACCAGATTTCTTCAGGACCGAAAGCGTCACAACGGGCTTACCATCCAACCGCGCAAATGATTGCTGCTCCTTGCTGGTTTCAACAACCGTCGCTACATCCCGCAGGTACACGGCATTTCCCCGTCCGCCACGAACAATCACGTTCGCCACATCATTCGCTGTGCGGAACTCCCCGCTCAACTGCACGTTCCGCCGAACGCCCCCTACCACCAACTCGCCACCCGATACGTTGAGATTCTCATTGCGGATTGCCGATGCAACGTCGCCAAACGAGATGCCAAGCGCCTGCATGCGGTAAGGATCCAGATCAACCCGCACCTCTTTCTCCAGTGCACCGATGATGTCCACACGACGGATTTCAGTGAGCGACTCGATACGGTCCTGAAGTTCGTCGGCATACACCTTTAACCGATCAAGACCAACGTCGCCGGCGATGTTGACGAACATGATTGGAAACTCGGAGAAGTCAATCTCCGCAACGTCCGGGCCCTTGGTGAGGTCCGTCGGTAAGTCGCCTTTGGCACGGTCGACGGCATCGTTAACCCGCTGCTTGGCTTCCGTTGGCGTGATGGTGGTGGTAAACTCCACCACGATCACGGATGCATCCTGCAGGGACTGACTCGTGACTTTCTTGACGTCGGCAACCGACTTGATCTGTTTTTCGATCTGGCGCGTGACCAGGTTCTCCATATCTACCGGCGACGTGCCAGCGTTGATCGTCGTCACGAGAACCGTCGGAACAACGATGTCCGGGAACTGCTCCTTCGGCAAGCGCACGTACGTAAGCGCTCCGATGATGAAGATCAGGACGGTCAGAACATAGATGGTGGTCTTGTTCTCAACGGCCCAGGCCGTAATGGGAAACGATCGATGATTCGACATATGCGCTGCGTGTCTTAGTTGGTTGAAGGGTCGATGATCCGAACAATGGAACCGGGCGATACGTCTTGGTTACCCCGAACCACGACACGTTCGTTGGCAGCCAGGCCCTGCGTAATCTGAACCAACTCTCCGGCAACCAGCCCCATACTCACAATGCGCTTCTCAACCCGGTTATCGAGGCCGACCACATACACATAGCTCTCACCATTGGTTTGTAGCACAGCTGTAAGGGGAACACTGATTGCCTTGGGTATGGTCTGATCGGTGATCTCTACCAGCGCTGTGGTGTTCGGCAGCAATCGCGGTGGCACGTTACGAAGCGGTACTTCTACGCGGAAGGTTCGGCTGACGGTATTCAGGACACGTGCCACGTGATCGATTGTACTACGGAACTCGTACATCAGATCGGGCACCAGGATGCGAACGGCATCTCCCCGACCGATCGTTTGCAGATAGGCCTCCGCAAGATCCACAACCACTCGCATGTCGGTGGTGTTCACAATCGTGAGCACCGGCATTCCCGGCATGGCCATCTCTCCGACCGATACCGTAACGTTATCCACCACACCGCTCGTTGGTGCCGTCACACGCATCAGGGCCAACTGCTCACGTAACACGTCGCGTCGGCGCTCAAGCGACTCCTTGTTTGCCTTTGCTTGCAGGTACTGTACTTCGCTCCCTGCTTTCTGCTGGTAGATGCGCTCTTGCTTTACGAAGAGCGTCGTGGCAAACTCCAGCTGCGTCTCCACCTCGGCAATCGTACTACGCAGCATCTCGGCATCTAACTCCAGCAGGACGTCGCCTTTCTTCACCACACTGCCGTTAGCCACCTTGAGTGCTACGATCCGACCGCCCATTTGCGGTGCTACGGAGATCGTACTGCGAGAGTCCACCATACCCTGGACGCTTACCACGTGATGGAAGGGGGCCTCCTGAGTGGTGATCGTGGTAACAGGTATGGAAGTCGATGAGCCATCCTGCGAGCCCTGAGCGGCCTCAAGGGCAGCTATGCGCTGGTCGAGTTCAACCCGCTCGGCACGGAGTTGCTCCAGGGATTTTTCGGCAACAGACTCGGCACCCTGATCGGACGACGGAGAACAGGCGCCCAGGAAGCCAATGGCTGCCAGAGTAAGGACGGTGTGGGCAGAAATAATGGTCCGCATGAATGTTCCTGTGAAATTCAATGTTCGTTGTTGTGTTCGGTTTGTCGGGGATCGTGCGACAGTGCTCGCACAAACATCCGAGCCTGATCCAGGAGAATATCGTGGAGGTTGATCGATGGCCAGAGGGGCGGTAGCATGCCGTTGCGCAGGATTACGACCGTTCCTTTGAGCGTAAGCAAAAACTGCATCACCACATGTTCGATGGGTGACGTCAGGAAGAACAGCCCAGCATCAATTCCCTGCTGAAGGATCGTCGTCATCACGGCGAACATTCGCTGGTTGAGTGCATGGAATCGCTCGCCGACTTCGGCGAGGCCACCATCAGCAGCTGCCCCTTCGATCATGCTCTGGACATTTACTTGTGTCATCACCTGATAGAATAGCTCATGTTCCGTGGCAAAGGAGTAGAAGGCCTCCACTCCCCGAAGAATCTTGCGATCAGCACGATGCTTGGATGCTGCAACACGCTCGAGTTGGTCTACGAGAACTTCCATCTCCTCGGAGACCAGAGCCATCAGCAACTCGTCGCGATTCCTGAAGTAGAGGTACAAGGTTCCTTTGGCCAGCTCAGCATCGGCAGCAATCTTCTCCATCGAGACGTGCTGAATGCCATGCTCGATAAACAGATGGCGGGCCGACTCGAGAATATCGTGCCGTCGCTGCTCGCGCTCGCGTTCTTTTCGTTCTTGGACACCCACCGCTGTTACTCCGCCACCGACAGAAGTTCTTCGCTAATGGAGCCGGTCACCAGGTCGTACTGTGCTCGCGCCAGGTAGTAGTCGTAGAGAGCTTGCAGCCTGTTGACGCGTGCCCGTGCTAGAGCCGTCTCTGCGTCGTTGATCTCCAGCAGGCTGCCCGTACCCTCGGTATAGCGAATGCGTGCAATGTCGAATCCACGCTGGGCTTGCTCGACTGTCGATTGCTGGGCCGTAATACGTTCCAGTGCCGACTGGAGATCATTGATCGATGCCCGCACCTGAAGTTGGATCACGTTCTTGAGGTTTTCCAGCTGCTGTTCGGCTTGGAGGTAGTCGGCTGTTGCCTGCTCGACCTTTGCCATGGTTTGAAAACCGTTGAACACATTGAAGCTCAGATTGACCCCTACAAAGGCCGTGCTGGCGCTCAACCAGGAGTCGAAGCCGGCGCTCTGACCGAAGTTCTGCCAGTTACCAATGGCGGTCAGTGCTGGGTAGTATGCCGACTGATTTAGGGCCACGAGCTCATCGAGTACCTGCAGCTGCATCTCAAGTGCTTGGATCGAGTAGTTGTTAGCAAGGGCCTGCTGGATGGCATCCGATTCGTTGGCGACGGCCGTTGGATCGGCGAGGCCGTCCGGGGACAGGTCCACGCTATCGGCGATATTCATGGAGAGATAGGTCAACAGTGCCGCCGTTGCCGTGGCATAGGCAGCCCGAGCTTGCGTTACCTGTGGTCGGATATTATCCACGGCCACGCGCGCGCGAATGTGATCAAATTCGGCAACGAGGCCCTCACCAAAGAGGGCGTCGACGGTAGCGTAGTTCTGTTCAGCGTTGTTGAGCGTCGACTCGGCGATCGTCACAAACTCCTTGGCGGCCAATGCCCCATAATATCGGCGCAGTGTTTCGGTCACAACACCAGCTGCCGTGGAACGGTACTGCTCGCGGGCCGCATCGGCATAGATGCGGGAGGCACCAATGCCTCGAAACACCGCTGCATTAAACAGCACCTGTGAGGCCGACGCCGACACACTATAGGAGTTGGCCAGGCCTGCCTCCACCGCTTGCAGTCCTGCTGACGGATCCTGGAAATTCGGAATGAAGAACACCGGTACCTTGATGTTCCGGTTGTACTGGGCTCCGACGTTCAGCGAGGGCAAGGCGTTGCCCCGTGCTTCCAAGACCTGTGCATCGGCCTTCTGGATACCCAACCGTGCAACCTCGAGATCCTTATTCTGCTTGATGGCGATGTGAACGGCATCGCGTATCGACAACGTCCGACGTTGTCCGTAGCCCATAGCGGTAGTACTTCCCAACAGAACGATCAGCAGAACGATGTTCCGCCATCCTGTTCTGGATCCTAGGTTGAACGCAGTAACGAACCCAGGAACGAGCGCATACACCATCGTCATTGGCATCCTTTCACTTCGGCATCGTGATGTGACTACCGGTCATTTCTCTACCGGTGGTCACAAAACTACGAAGGGTCAGGAACTGGGCAAGCGTTCAGTGCTACCATCCAAAAAACGGAGCACGTCATGGAGGTGCGACACACAGTAGTCCGGTGTTACGGACGTTGGCTCCGGTCCGTTCGGCTGGTAGAGGATGGTTCGCACTCCTGCAGCCGCACCGGCAAGGACATCCGTGGCGCTGTCGCCCAGGAATATGCTGGCTGCGGCGTCGATGCTGTGGTTTGCGATCGCCTCGAGGAGCATACCAGGTTGCGGCTTTCTCCGAGGATCACCGTCGGAGGCCAGCGACGTGCAATCGTAGATCGCATCGAGGGCACAGCCAATGCGATCCATGAGCAGCGTCTGCAGATGCTGGTGCACCGCATCGAGATCCTCACGCGACATCAGCCCCTTACCAACCCCCTGCTGATTGGTGATCAGGATGAGGAGGTAGCCACGATCGTGGGCGCCTCGCAGAACCGGCAGGATGTCGCTCTGGAGAACGAATTCGTCGATGGTACGAACATATCCGCCGACAATGCGCTCGTTGAGCACACCATCTCGATCGAGGAACAGGGCTTTTCGACCTGGCGGACGAGGTTGATGAGGTTGACGAGGTTGATTATGCTCGGAGGTGATCATGGTGCTCCCCTGGAGCAAGCACACGATCAATCACATGGTCGATTTGATCGTACACATGCTGCCACGTGTGGGTCTGCTCCATCAGCTGGCGCGCCGCGCGCCCCATCCTACTGCGTTCGAGCGGATGCTGGAGCAACCATGTCACGTGCGCAGCGAGCTCTTCCGATGTTGTGCCAATCAGACAGTGCTCCTGATGCACGGCATCAATACCTTGGATTCCACTCGGCGTTGTCACAACGACGCAACCCGCACTCATGGCTTCGAGGACCTTGTTCTGAATACCCGACCCACCGCGATGCGGATGGAGGAACACCGCATGATCGTGCAAGTACGGCACCATGTTGGGTACGTTTGCATGCAGGCGAACGTGGCGCTCGGAGGCCTGCGCGGCCATGCGCTGGACCTCGTGTGTCGGATGTGCACCAACAATCGTTAGGAAGGCCTCGGGTACCGACGACTGCACCCGTGGCAGGATATCATCCACAATCCAACGCGCCGCAAGAATGTTCGCCAGAACATCCAGCTTGCCGGCAAACAGAATTCCCGATCGACGTTCCTGCTCTTCAACAAAGCTAAATTCGTCGGTTTGCACTCCGTTGGTTACCAAGGCATACGGCAGGTCGTCGCGCTGACGACGCATGGCGTCGATGTCCTGCTGACTAACGAACGTCGTGCAGTCGAAATCACCCATGACCTGTGGCTCGTAGGCGGACAGCTTTGCCACCTCCCACTTCCGCACCATACGCTGTAGCGCACTGGTGCTCGAGGCAACGGACCGCGTCTGATACTCAAACCGGCAATCTTCAGCAATCAATATGCGTCGAAGACCTGGCTTGTGTCGCACGTACTCGGCCGTGCGCATGAAGAACGAGATCGCCAGATCTACCGGGTGTTCGTTCAAGATGCGATCGACGGCCGCTTGGAAGTCCGGCCGGGTGTAGAATGCAATCTCAAGGGGAAGATCTGTTACTGCCGACCGCACGCATGCCGCTCCGGCTGTTAGTGGGTGCAAGGGAATCGCTGTGAGGTGAACACCGATCTTGGCGATGGCATCACGCTGCTCTTGGGTAGGGGGCCCACCATGATGGAAGGTCACAAGATGTACGCGGTGAGTCTTCGCCAGATGCGAGAGCAGGTAGTACGACTTCACACGGTCTCCACCAATGAGAGGCCATGGAAATCTCGGCGTAAGGAACAACACCGTGCTCAAAGCACACCTATTCCGGATTGAACAATCATGCCACAACGAAGCTTCACAGTCCACACAATCCTGCAAAAGTACGGATTACCGAATCATTACGACGACACTATTCGGTTAGCAGGTACCTCGGACAGATGCTCTCGGCTACGGCATCCAAGAATCGACTCGGCTTGCCGAGCACGTCCGTTTGCTCCCATTCCATCATGATACTGGGGTAGGTCAGCACGAGGAGATCCTTTGCCCTGGTGCAGGCAACGTACAGCAGGCGGCGCTCCTCTTCCAGCGACGCCTCGCTCTCAGCGCTCCGGGAGGATGGCAGCCGGCCTTCGTTGACCCAGATCACAAAGACCGTTGCCCACTCCAGCCCCTTGGCCGAGTGAATGGTGGAAATCGTCACAAACTCGTCCTCGCCATCGTCGGGGCCCAGATCGTCGAGTGCCTCCGAGGGTGGGTCCAGGGCAATATCGGAGAGGAATTCCTCGGCTGTTGCATAGTTCGAGCCGATTCCGACCATCGTTTGAATGTCCTTCCAGCGCTTCGCATGATCGTCGTACACCCGCTCGAGCGTCGGGCGATACCCTTCGGCTAGCAGCTGCAGGCGATCCGAACACGACGCTTCGGCTCTCGCCGAGCGGAGAAGGTCGAGTACCGCGGTGATCTTGCGCCCTCCTGGCTGATCTTCGATGGTCGATTCCGTGGTCGATTCCGTGGTCGATTCCGTGGTCGATTCCGTGGTCGACCGCTGCAGTGGGTCAGCGATTCGCGAGATGGTATCGACAAGTGCCTGGGCGGTTTTCGGACCAATGCCGGGCTGGAGCATCAATAAACGGTACCATGCGATCACGTCGCGCGGGTTGACCGTGATTCGTAACAGCGCGAGTAGGTCCTTGACATGGGCGGCCTCCGTAAAGCGCATGCCTCCCACCTTCCGAAATGGGATGTTTGCTTTGTTGAGTTCAATCTCCAGATCAAAGGACAGAAACCCCGATCGGACCAGCACGGCGATGTCGGCCAAGCCACGACCTTGTTCTCGCTGCTGAAGAATCTCTTGTACAACGAAGGCACTCTGCTGCCGTTCATTCGTGCAGGCAACAATCATCGGCTGCTCACCCTCGGTACGGTCCGAGAACAGCTCTTTTTCGAACATCTCCGGAGCGTCGCGCAGGACGCTGTTGCACACATCCAGAATCGGCTGTGAGGAGCGGTAGTTCTGCTCCAATCGAATCATCCGACACTGATCGAAGGACTCTGGGAAGGCATGGATGTTGTGAACATCGGCGCCTCGAAACGAGTAGATACTTTGGGCGTCGTCTCCAACGGCCAGCACATTCCCCTTCCGACCGGCCAACCCCAGAATGATTTGGTGTTGCAGGACGTTGGTATCCTGATACTCATCGACCATCACATGCTGAAACCGCTTTCGGAGAGCCGGTCCGTGCACCGGATCCTGGGTGGTCGCCAGAAGATGCAGCAGTAGGTCGTCGTAGTCGTAGAGGCCATGCTGACGCTTATAGCGATGGTACCGTTGGATGACGTCGGTGATTTGATCGGTGAGGTCGACATACTGTGGGTATTCGTCTGCGATCACCGTCGCCACGGGTGTCATGGTGTTGACTGCGCGGCTGCACATCGCCACCAGCGTCTGTTTCTTGGGGAAGCGTCGCTTCAGACTCTTGACGTCCAGCGTCCCACGGACCAGATTCATCACATCTTCGGCATCCGCCTGATCGAGGATGCTCACGGCCGGCCGGTCGGCAGGGGCGCTGCGCTGCAGGAGCATGTAGGCAAAGGCGTGGAAGGTTCCACCAACCACGTGATCGCAGCGGCCGTCCAACAGCGCACCGGCCCGCTGAACCATCTGGCGGGCGGCCTTCCGCGTAAACGTCAGCAGCAGGATCGACGCCGGATCGACGCCATCCTCCACCAAGCGAGCAACACGATACGTGAGCGTGCGCGTTTTACCGGTGCCAGCACCGGCAAGAACCAGCGCCGGACCCTCCGTATGGAAGACGGCCTCGTACTGTGACGGGTTCAACTCCTCACGGTACGCAATACGATAGTCCGTGTGAGTCGTTGTTGGGACAACCCGCTTCAGAACGAGCTTCTTCATACGAATTGATGCTAGTAGGCAGCCAGTCGCTTCAGCTCAGAAGCGATGCGTTCAACGGAGGGAATCACCTGATGCATCATACCGATGTTATAGGGGATGGGAACATCGGGAGTTGCAAGGCGAACCACTGGCGCATCCAACAGATCGAAGGCGTCCTGGGCAATGGTAGCGGCAATCTCCGCACCGAAGCCACAGGTCCACCCATCTTCGTGGACAACAAGGCAACGATTCGTGACAGCAATACTCTGGAGCACAGCCTGTTTATCCCACGGTGCAATCGTGCGAAGGTCAAGGATGTCCGCATCAACACCAACAAGCTCTGCAGCCTCCGTAGCGCGGTGCACCATCTCGCCCCAGCACACTACGGTCACGGCTGTTCCTGCGCGGTGCCTCCGGGCAACACCAAACGGAAGCATGTAGTGGTCGCCGGGATACTTTCCACGACCAGGTTTGGTGTCTTGGATATCGCGGTGCTCAAGGAAGAAGGTTGGATCATTTCCGCGCAGAGCCGTACGCAACAATCCTACGGCGTCCTGTGCATTCGACGGGATCGCAATGTGCCACCCAATCGAATGCGCAAAGATTGCCTCGCCACTGACGGAGTGCCAGGGATCTCCGGTTCTCTTTGAGTACCCGATGGGAATGCGCACCACCATTGGTGTGGCAAAGTCGCCATTGGTACGCCACCGCAGTGTTCCGGCGTTGTTGATCTGTTCCGTTGCGGGATCGAGGTACTTCCGAAACTGAATCTCGGGCACGGGCATCAAACCCGACAGTGCCATCCCTACCGATCGTCCGATGATTCCCTCCTCCGAGAGCGAAGTGTCGAACACGCGCTGCTCACCGTGCTTCAGTTGCAGATCCACAGTAGCTCCATGAACGCCACCTTTCACACCCACGTCCTCGCCAAAGACCAGCAATCGAGGATTGACTGATAGCTCGTGATCTAGGGTTCGCCGGACTGCATCGATCAGATTCACTCGCGGTCCCTCTTCGCGCACCTCTGCCGATCCGCCGAGCGCAGCAATACCGTCTGCGAGCAAACCACCGTGCTTAGGGATGGTACCATCAAAGTAGATTCGCTGCACAACACTCTGTGGATCTGGTTCTGGCTGGGCAAGTGCCGCCTCGGAAGCGGCGCGCACCTCGGCGTCGACCTCGGCAACGAGTGCAGCCCATCCGGCCTCGTCGACATAGTTCTTGCGAACAACGAACTCCCGAATCCTGTCGATGGGGTCGTTCTGACGATCGAACTGACGTTGTTCGTCGGTCTTGTATGATTGATTGTCTGCCCCGCTGTGGCCACAGATTCGCGGCACATGAGCATGGATCAGAGCCGGAAGGCCTGTCGTTCGCACATGGTCGACCGTCTTTTCGATGAGTCGTGAAGCTTCGTCCGGCAGCGTCCCATCAAACTCTACAATGCGCAGGTGGGTAAACGAGGCAAGATTAGCCGATATACTTCCACCAGGCGTCTGCATCGATCCGGGAACGCTAATCCCTAACTGATTATCCTCGATGAAGAAGATCATCGGCAGCTTTTGGGTTGTAGCAATGTTCAGGGCCGCCCAAAATCCGTTCGTGGCCGTCGAACCATCTCCGCCGAGCACCACCGCAACAGCCCCCTTCCATGACGAGTCCCCGAGAACATCGTTGTGGTAGCGAATCGACTGGGCCCATCCCACGCAGGGCGTGTACTGCGACCCCACATCGCCCGCCGATGGAAGGACAGTAACGCCCTGTCGGTTCGGCAGATGGTGCACGACACCAACGTCCCGCCCGCCACTGCGACTTCCCACACGGGCCATCGAGCTGGCAAAGGCCTCTTCATAGGTTAGGCCTGCGCCAAGGACAAACGGCCGGGATCGGTAGTAGACGGATGCGCCGTCTCTACCCTGCGTAAGGTGAACAGCCAGCAGTGCCTGCACGAGTTCGTGGCCCTTAGCGGAAAACTGATACTTCACGGCTCCCGAAGGGGCCAGCTCCTGCTCCTCGATCTCATCAATTCGGCGCGAGGCAAGCATTGTTCTAGCAACGGACAGCCATTCACTTTTTTTCATGTTCAGATCGAAAGAGATATCGGATGGATCGTAATAGCAACGGCAAACTTAACATGGTAGATTTGCACCACGGACCTTGTTCTTGTTCACCCCCCTGATTGGGAGCGTCATGCCACTTGTCATCATGCTACTTCTTGCTGCTCTGACTACGACCGTGAGCGCACAATTCAGCCTTCCAGGCTACCTGCCGCAGCAGTGTGCTGCGTCGGCCTCGCGCTCCATCGAGGGTGCAACCGACGGCACCATCGTTGGCATACTTGCCATTGGCATTCCCGTTCCGCTTGGTGGTACCGAGCTCAACATCGGCATGAGCATGGATGATGGTCGTTCGTCGGCTTGGATCTATCTGGTCAAAAGCGAGGCCTTGGACACGATTGCAGCCACGCCCCTGATTCGACTGCTCGGCAGCTGTACACCGCCGCCAATCGACGGATTCGATCCGGGCGCCTTTGGTGATTTGGGTGATGCTCCCACGACTCCCCTGCCAACCACCTTTCTGCAGGGCTCAGAATTAGTTGGTGCCGTCAAGGCCAACGCCGATTACCGCGACTGGGCCGTAGCCCATCCCGATAGCGCTCCATCGTTTGTGGTGCTCTCGGTGGCCGACGACCAGATTCCACTCTTTCCAGCGGGCACGCCGTTCTGGCTACTGAATTGGATTCCAGGGGGCTTTGGCGGCGGACCCGGTGGACCCGGTGGTGCTGGTGGCGGCGTCTTTGTGTGCGTGGTGAACGCACAGACTGGTGAAACCATTTGCTTCGGTGATGAGGTTACGTCGGTTGCTGAACAGCACCCGGACGTGCATCTGGCAATTGCCCCGAATCCGGCTCACGATGTTGCAACGATCATGGTGCCAGAGTCGTGGCTTGGGCGCACGGTCACGATGACGGCCACCGATGTTGCTGGACGCACCGTCTCCTTGCTGACGGGAACCACGGTTCGGACATCGTCCATCGTGGTGCCTACCTCCCAGTTGTCCACGGGCGTGTGGTCGGTGCGTGTCACGGACGGCAGCCACTGGGCATCTGTTCTGCTGACGATCGCTCATTAATGCACACTAACTATACTGGATGTTGTAACCCATGTACAACCATGTCCTGAAGGCCGATCCTGAACTTCACGCAAGTCTTGTTGGTGAGTTCGGACGGCAACGTGATAAGATTGAGCTCATCGCCTCGGAGAACTTCACCTCCCTTGCCGTGATGGAAGCCCAGGGGTCTGTTCTGACCAACAAATACGCCGAGGGCTATCCTGGACGTCGATACTACGGCGGCTGTGAATGGGTCGACGTTGCCGAATCGCTGGCGATCGACCGTCTGAAGCAGCTTTTTGGTGCCGAGTATGCCAACGTGCAACCGCACTCGGGCTCTGGTGCGAATATGGCTGTGTACTTCACGTACCTCCAGCCTGGCGACACCGTCCTTGGTATGGACCTTTCCCACGGCGGTCACCTCACGCATGGCTCGCCCGTCAATTTCTCAGGAATCTTCTACAACTTCATTGGCTACGGCCTGGACTTGGAAACCGGCCGGATCGACTACAACGCTGTGGCCGACCTTGCCAAGCTCCACAAACCGAAGATGATCACCGTTGGCGCCAGCGCCTATTCGCGAGAGATTGATTACAAGGCGTTCCGGGAGATTGCCGATTCCGTTGGAGCGTTCCTGCTGGCCGACATCGCGCACCCGGCTGGACTGATTGCCAAAGGGCGACTGATGAGTCCGGTGCCGTACTGCGACATCGTTACGTCAACCACGCACAAAACGCTGCGCGGTCCGCGTGGTGGTCTGATCGTGATGGGCAAGGATTACGAAAATCCCTTTGGCAAGGTGGCTCCCAAGAGTGGGCGCACCAAGATGATGAGCGAACTCATCGACTCGATGGTGATGCCCGGTATCCAGGGAGGTCCGTTGATGCATGTGATCGCCGCCAAGGCCGTTGCCTTCGGCGAGGCACTGACCGATACGTTCGATCAGTACACCAAGCAGGTTGTGGCTAATGCCCAAGCAATGGCCTCTGCGCTCATGGAGCGTGGGTACCACGTGATCTCCGGCGGAACGGACAACCACGTGATGCTGGTAGACCTGCGAAATAAGAACGTCACGGGTAAGAAAGCCGAGACGGCTCTCGATGCTGCAGGCATCACGTGTAACAAGAACTCGGTTCCCAACGACGACAAGTCTCCGCTGATCACCTCTGGCATTCGCCTGGGCACGGCGGCTATGACATCGCGTGGCTTCACGGAAACAGACATGCACGCCATTGTCGGCTTCATCGATCGCGTGATCACGGCACCGGATGACGCCGATGTGCACACGGCAGTCAAGGCCGACGTCAAGGCCTACTGCGCACCATTTGGTTTGTATCCGGAGCTCGTCGGCTAACTCGCCGACCTAGCTGCGCAGTCCACGAGGCTGGATGGTGCAGTGGAGATCACCATGATCGCCCAGCGCAAAGCGTTGTGATGCGAGAAATCCGATCATGGCGGCGTTGTCTACACAATACTCCGCACGAGGGGCTGCAAACAGCAGCCCCTTTTCTGCACACGCTGCAGCGAACGTTGCACGGAGCTCGCTGTTGGCACTGACTCCTCCGGCAACACAGACGGCCCTCACCTGATGCTCGGATGCCGCCCGCATCGTCTTGGTCACAAGAACGTCCACGATGGCGCGCTGCACGGACGCACAGATGTTAGCACGATCATCATCGGTTAGGGGACCCGTGTCGCGCTCGGCGTCGCGCACGTGGTATCGAACCGCTGTCTTCAGGCCGCTGAACGAAAAATCGTACGACCCATCCCCAGCCAGCCCGCGCGGAAAACCATAGGCATCAGGATTGCCTCGTTGTGCCATACGATCGATATGCGGACCGCCAGGATATCCCATGCCAAGCAGCTTGGAAACCTTGTCGAAGGCCTCGCCTGCCGCATCATCACGTGTGTTCCCCAGCACCTCATAGTCGGAATAACTCCGAACCAACACAATGCTGGTGTGTCCGCCGCTAACGACCAAACACACCGATGGGAACGGCAGATCCTCGTCTTCCAGGTATCCGGAGTAGATGTGGGCCTCGATGTGGTGCACGGGAAGCAAGGGCAGGCCATATCGCAAGGCAAGCCCCTTTCCAACATGACTTCCCACAAGGAGCGATCCCGCTAGGCCCGGACCCGTCGTGACTGCAACAGCATCCACCGCGTCGATCGTAACATTCGCTTGGTGCAGGGCGGCATGAAGAAGCGGGCCGATCGCTTTGACATGCTCGCGCGATGCCAGTTCGGGGACGATCCCTCCCCACGCATCGTGGATCGGTTGTGATGAGATCAGATTGCTCAGTACCGTACGATCCCGTACGATGGCTACAGAGGTGTCATCGCAGGACGTTTCGATTGCCAGAACCGTCATGCGTCCGCCTTCAGCGCCGTCCACAGCATGCCCAGCGCAGCACCAACGCTGCGTTCACGGTTGGAATGCCGCTCATCACCGAATTGGAACCGGGTAGCCTTCACACCGTGTGGTCCGGCAAGGGCAATCCAAATCGTGCCGACGGGTTTCTCCGTTGTTCCCCCGCCGGGTCCGGCGATACCAGTAATGCCAATACCCCACGTGGTGTTGATCTGATCACGGGCGCCCGTAGCAAGCTGCTCGGCTACCTCCTGACTCACCGCCCCAACACGATCCAAATCGGCAGGGCGTACGTTGACCTCTGCGATCTTGATCCGGTTGTCGTAGGCCAGGTACCCGCCCAAAAACCAGGCACTGGAGCCCTGTACCTTGGTCAGCTCAGCACCTAATAGCCCCCCGGTACAGGATTCGGCTACGGCAATGGTGTGGCCACGACGGGCCAACTCAAGGCCTACAGCTTCGCTCAGGGTACGGTCGCCCTCGCCAAAAATGAACCGACCCGCACGCTCCCACAGCAGCGCACGCAGACGATCTCGCTCCGCATTTCGCTCAGCTTCCGAGCGCCCGACCACTCCAATGCGTAACCGAACACCCTGAAGGTTGGGAAGAAACGCCAAGGTCGAGGAACCTAAGAATTCCGAGGGCTCCCCAATAAGGTCGGCAAGGTTACTCTCGGCGATCCCGGTTGTTTGCAGGGTATGGTAGGTCCAGATCGGACCTTCTTCCAAGGCCACATGCTTGGCAAATCGTGGGAGCACCTCCGCTGCCATTAGGGCCTGCATCTCGCGTGGCACACCGGGAAGCGCTACGACGATCGTACCGTCGATCGTCATCCAGAGTCCCGGTGCGGTTCCGACGGGGTTATGCAAGACAGCTGCTGATGATGGCACCTCAGCCTGACCGGCATTTCGAGCCGAGAGCTCCCTGCCGCGTTTGGCTAACCACGCACGCAGATGGTCGACCCATGGCTGATGAACCACCATGTGGTCGCCCGCCATGTCCGCCAGAACAAACTTGGTGATGTCGTCGTGGGTAGGTCCTAAGCCTCCGGTGAGAACCAAGGCAGCGCAGCGAGCACTGAGCCTACGGATCTCACTGGAAAGGTCATCGGCATGATCACCGACAACGCTGTGCGCCACCACCGAGCATCCGATGTTGGTACACTGCTCGGCAATCCACGCCGCATTGCGATTGATAACCTGACCGATGAGCAGCTCATCGCCGATGGTAATGATGGCAACATTCATATGCACAAAAGTAAAACGGCCACATGCAATGCACGTGGCCGTTGGAAAGGAACAACGTGATGTCCTTACGACAGCTTCTGACGAATCTTCTTCTCGCTCATACCACGCAGGTAGTACAGCTTGGCACGACGAACACTACCGCGCTTGACGACTGCCATGCTCTGGATCGTTGGAGAATTGATCGGGAAGATCCGCTCAACGCCAACACCGTTTGAAATCTTCCGTACGCGGAAGGTTTCGTTAATACCGGAACCGCGACGAGCGATAACAACACCCTGGAAGTTCTGGATCCGTTCTTTTTCGCCCTCAACAACACGAACAGCGATTGTGACCGTATCGCCTGGACGGAAGTCAGGAATCTCTGGAGACGCTTCGCCAGCTTTCGCTTTGCGCATTTCAAAGGCGGCTGCCTTTGCCATGGTATCAATCTGTTTAACCTTCGGGTGCATGATCTGACTCCCTGAGCCTGCTATTCGTTGTATCAAAAAGGATTACGAAGATACGCACTCACAGGTAAAAATGAAAGCCTGTGAAACGTTCCCGTGCGAAAAAAACCGATGCCACGCGACCCTTTACGGCACCAGCGTCAACCGTAGTGGATCGGCAGATCTGTGCTGCGTGTTCGTCAGACTCAGCACGGTCCCCTGTCGTTCAACGCGGTAGGTGTCCCGATGCTTGTTGGCATACTCGACCGTAAGGATCGGGTGCCGAGAGTCGTCGACGACAAGTGTGAGGCGTACCCGAGCCCCCTTCCAGCTACCCATCATTGATGAAGGGAACTCATAGGCAAGGTTGTTGGTATCGCGGTACTTCCCTGCCACCAGCGACGCATAGACCATGCGACTGATGATGAAGGGAGCCTCCTGCCGCGGCGAGGGCAGCTTGCCGTAGATGACGGGTTCGGCACTTGGTGTGCGAACGGAAACCAGGGCGATGTAGGTACCTCCCCGTTCATCCAACGATAGCCACCATTGTGGGCCGGCCTGCGGTCCGTCCTCAGGACCAATTGCCCACTGCAGCATGCTGTCCAAGCGCGGCACACGACGCAGAATCCACTGAACAGTATCGCCGCCGGTATAGGACAACCGTACCACACCCTCGGCATTGGCGCTGTCGATCTCGATCCAAAGAGGCTGTTGGGCACTCACGCCGGCGTACGCCTGTGCCACCGACGCACTGGTGCGCAGCTCGGAGATGAACGTGGCATGAATCCAAGCGCCATGCAGCTGCTCATACCCCTGAGCCAGCCCACGACTAGTACCCAAGATCAACAGAAGGGCAACTGCCAGAACGGAGGCCAGAACGGAGGGTCGGAATCGAGCCATCACGACCGTTTCCGACTCACGGATTTTGCCTGCATGAACAGCAGGAGGTAGTCTCGCCCGCCCGCCTTGGAGTCCGTGCCACTCATGTTGAAGCCACCGAAAGGATTTCCGCCCACCATGGCACCGGTACATTTCCGATTCAGGTACAGGTTCCCAACGTGGAACTCTTGGCGAGCTCGCTCGAGTTTTTTTGCATTCTTGGAGTACACAGCACCCGTCAGGCCGTATATCGTGTTGTTGGCAATCTTCAGGGCGTCGTCGTAGTTCTTGGCCTTGCACACGGCCAGCAAGGGACCGAAGACTTCCTCCTGCATGATGCGTGCTGTAGGTTTTACGCCCGCTACTACGGTTGGTTGGAGGAAATAGCCGTCCAGACCCTTTACCCGACCACCGCCACAGATGATCGTCCCTTCCTTGGCAGCAATCTTCATGTAGTTCTGAATGCTCTTCTGTGCCGACTCGTTGACAACCGGGCCAAATGGCGCGTTCTCCTCAGGCAGCCCGATCTGAATCTGGTCGACGGCGACCTTCAACTTGGCTACGAATTCGTCGTAGATCGAAGCATCCACAATCGCCCGCGAGCAGGCAGAGCACTTCTGGCCTTGGAAGCCAAAAGCCGACGCAACAACCCCTTGGACCGCGGCGTTGATATCAGCTTCAGCATCAACGATGATGGCATCCTTGCCGCCCATTTCCGATACCACACGCTTGATCCAGATCTGACCAGGATTCGTCTTGGCGGCACGCTCCGTGATGCGCAGACCTACTTCCATCGAGCCCGTAAACGAGAT
Organism: uncultured Hyphomicrobiales bacterium; assembly: GCA_964493635.1. Classification (GTDB taxonomy): domain Bacteria; phylum Bacteroidota; class Ignavibacteria; order Kapaibacteriales; family Kapaibacteriaceae; genus OLB6. The sequence goes on along the minus strand of CAZBOW010000004.1, from coordinate 62,014 downwards.
GAATCGTGTTTGTGGGTGATCAACGAGGTAGTCGCCCGCCTCGGCACCGCTGGCAACAAGGTAGTTGACTACGCCATCGGGCAATCCGGCTTCCTTCATGATTTCCATGAAGAGGTATCCCATCATGGGCGAATCACTCGAGGGTTTCAGCACCACGGTATTACCCGTCACAACCGCTGCGGTTGTCATCCCGGCAAGAATGGCAAAGGGGAAGTTCCACGGTGGAATCACCACTCCCACGCCAAGGGGGATGTAGAACAGTTCGTTGTCTTCGCCTGGCAGCGGGGTCACTGGTTGACGCTCGGCGTATCGCAACGCTTCCCGACCGTAGAAGTCAAGGAAGTCGATTGCTTCGCAGGTATCGGCATCTGCCTCGAGGTAGCTCTTTCCCACCTCGCTGATCATCCAGGCATTGATCTCCAAGCGACGCTTGCGCATGATGGAGGCTGCAGTAAACAGCACCTTGGCACGTTGCTGTACAGGAACGGTCTTCCATGTTTCGAACGCTTTGACGGCTGCCTTCATGGCCTTTTCAGCGTGGTCCTTACCAGACTTCTGGAAGATGCCAATGATCTCGTCTGGATGGGCAGGGTTCCGGCTTGTGGTTTTTCGCTCCGAGCGGACCTTCTTGCCATTGATGATGTTTGGATACTCTTTGCCAAAACGCGCTCTCACAGCATCGATGGCTGCGCGTTGCTTTGCCGCAATGGCCGGCTTGGAGAAATCCAGGTACACTTCGTTGGCAAACTCTTTCATAGGACAGGCTCCTCGACCGCAGGTACGTTAAACGGATAGTGTGTTCGGGTTGTTCATTCGTTCAGAGCTCTGCAAATTACGCGCTTTCTGATTAAGGCTTGTATGATCGAATACCTCGTCGACCTTGCACAATCGCTGCCCGTATGGGCATTGCTGGTATCGGTCTTCGTGGCCACGTTCATTGAGCACATCGTGCCACCATCACCCAGCGATGTGTTTGTGGCCTTCATTGGAACGCTGGTCGGTATCGGCGTGCTGGACTTTGGAACAACGTTACTGGTTGCCACAGTGGGGGCGGTAGGGGGCTTTGCCGGTGCCTATGGCATCGGACGCCGGTATGGCCGCTCGATTCTGGAGCACCGGTGGGTTCCCTTCATCACCGCCGAGCTCATCGATCGTGTGAATGCATGGTTCGACCGCTACCACGGCGCCATTATTGTTGGGAACCGGTTCTTGGCAGGAACGCGCGCCGTAATTGCGTTTGCCGCCGGAATGGCAAAGCTGCCGCTCCCCCGAACACTCCTCTACTCCGCCCTAAGCGCTACGGCTTGGAACGCCGTGCTCTTGTGGGCCGGCATGGCCCTTGGTTCACAATGGCAGCGCATCGACTACTGGTTGTCGGTCTACGGCTGGATTATCCTTGGCGTGGTGGCCGTGGTGGGCGCACTCTGGTTTCTCCGGCGGCAACGACGTTAGTTGTTGCCTTCCTGCTGCCAATCCACAATGAGTGAAAATCGTAGCGTGTTGGCCAGTGGATGGTTGTCTTCGACCGTCAGGATGTAGGAGAAATCTAGTCGAAACACATCGTAGGTTACGCCCGCACCCAGCGTGAAGAAGTTGCGTGCACCGGCGGCCTTCGGTTCGGTAAAGTAGCCACCACGGAGGGCTACGGCCTGATCGTAGATGTACTCTAGGCCGACTCCCGTTTCCAAGCCCCCTACACCCCAAGCCGTTACAAAGCTCATCGGAATAGCATCCGAACCAAGGGAGTCACGGCGGACGAGGAGTTTGGCAACATCCGCCGAGATGAGCAGATCACTGAACTCATCTTCGACCAACTTGACGGCCACACCCATCCGCAGCTGCGTTGGTAGCGGGTCGGACTCGTTCAGGTAGGTCATCTTCGGACCAACGTTCTGGAGGTTTACACCCAGCGATAAGCGATTGTTCAGATCAGCGCCGAAGAGATCAAGTTTGGTAGGCTTCCACTGAAAACCGACGTCGAAGGCGGCCGAGATTCCCGTGCCCGCACTCGCCTGCTGACCTCCAGCTGGTGCAAGGTTGGACTGAATGTACTTGATCTGCACGCCAGCAGCCACGTCCTTGCTTAGCATCGTACCGTAGGATACGCCCAGAGCAAACTCGTTGGACCGGAACTTGCCTAGCTCCGTACCGTCAATGGCCGTGCGTGTAAACTCGCCCAGGTTCATGAAAATGAACGTACCGGCAATGGTACCGTCCAACTCCGGGACGTACTGTCCGTAGGTACCGTACGAGTAGAAGAGGTCGGCATTGAACTGGGGCAACCACTTCGAGAAGCTCAGCGACACCTGCTGCATGTTGGTTTGGAAGCCCAATCCTGCGGGATTCCAGAACACGGCGTTGATGTCGTCGGCGATGGCCGTACCAACCTCGCCCATTCCACTGGCACGAGCATCGGGAGCAATCAACACGAAGGGCACGGCGGCGCCGCCGGCTTGACTAAACGACGTGGTAGCAGCGGCGCAAAGAAGGGCGAAAGCAAGTCCGCTGGAGCGGAGGATCGACATAGATGGCCTTCCTGAAGTGCGAATCAAGTACAAAGTTAGTCCGAAAGTTATCGAATGAGGGCAAGTTTACCGCGCACGTCTCGGCTTCCGCCGCGCACATCGGTCATGCGTACCACCGCCGAATAGATCCCCGACCCCAATTGAAATCCTGATACATCTGTACCATTCCATTGGACCTCGGCCGTATGCATGTCACGAACCTCCATCGGCGTTGTGAACACCAACCGACCTGTCACGTCGTAGATCTCCAGGACAGCCGAAAAGGCACTGGCCATATTGTGTTGGAACCGTATCGTGGTGGACGACGAAAATGGATTCGGATAGTTCGTGATCCATGTTGCTACAATGCCTTCGTCCTCCGAGGCAATGCGGAAGGTGGTCTGCGCGGAGTTCATATTGTTCAACACATCCCAGGCGCGCACGCGAACTTCGTGGTAGCCTTCCGCCAGCCCAAAGATCTGCTTTGAGGTGGTACCGGCTCGGCTGTTCTCGACCGACGTGCCAAACGACTCGGTAAGATCCTCGATACGTTGACCATCGTCGAAGTTCGCTTCGATTCCATGACCGATGCCAACTCCAGAGGTATTCACGCCAGTGGCATCCTGCAGATCCACGATCAGGATTGGATGCTGACGCACCACATCGCCCGAGCGGAAGTTCCGAGAGTCGAGGGCAATGCGGATGTCGGGCCCCTCGGTGTCGTCGAAGGTGGCATCCACGACGCCATCGACAATCACCTGATCGGTAGCACCGATGGCCGAGCGCTGATCCGTACTGGCTGCAAATCCGTACATCCGGGCTGTGGACTGCGAAAACGCTACATCCTTGGGCACAACGAAGGTGGCCACGAACCGGCCATTGGTCACTTCGTAGGAACCCTTGCTAATGGTTGCCCCGGGAAGGCGGAACGTGTTGGGCGTGGAGTTGATATCGTCGTCCAGTACCGTGACGGTGCGCACGGCGTCCAACAAGGTGATCGTAGCTGTGCCGTTGAAACTATCGTCAGGGTTATTCGACATGGGCGCAAGGATCGACCCCTCCACCGTTACGGTCTGCAATGCTTGTAACTGAATCGGCTGCGAGCCCACCGGTTCGCCATTGATCCGATCAAACACCAGCCGGTTTTGTGGAATAAGCAGACGGACAGTAGGATCGCCCAGAAGGAAAAACTTTTCGTCGTTCGGACCGTAGAACCGCTGTTTGACATCCATGATCACATCGCCGAGTCGCATCACGCTACCATCGGGGCTGCGCCGAAACATTGTTTCGTAGAAATCCTGATTGATTGCTGCATTCGCATCGGAGAGTACCACCCGCGATGCTGAGAAGACGCCAATGGCTCCCCCACCATCTCGCAGTACGAGATCTTCAGCGCCCGACTGGGCATCGGTCAGGTCGAATCGGGCAAAATCACACGTAGCCGCTGTAAGGAAGAACAACTTGTCCGGGTTGTTCATCTGCGACGGCGTTGTTTCGCGCTCAAAGATGAACTCATGCGCCCAGACGCGTGGATTACCATGGCCAATCCAATTCAACAGAAGTGTGCCGGTGGTGTTGATCGTAGAAATGTAGGCAGCCGTCACGGCGGGCTTCCGGCGTCCACGAGCGATGTTCTCCGTGGGATACTCCACCATGTAGATTTTCTTCGCCTGCATATCCAGCGGCAGGTAGTCACTCCAGAGTCGCTCACTCTGACGCAAGTGCGTTGTACCATCCGACCCCTCGGACGTTGGCCCATCATCAGCGATGAGCGTAACCCGCGTACGCCAATCATCCGTGGAGGACGCCGATTCGTACGAACGGATCTTGGCAATCATGCGGTCGCCGATGGCATTCGAGGTGATGGGTAGTCTCCCGATGGCTACGTCCGGCAGTGGATCATTGCCATCAACACGGGCATAGTAGTCGTCCGTCGTGTAGGTCCACAGTCCGTAGGACGTATTGTCCGGATCCAGGCTCTCGTAGGGAATCACCCAGTTCGGCGTTGCCGTGGAAATGCCTTTGTAGTCGAAATGTCCATCTCCCCAGAGCAGTACGTAGCGCGGCTTGACGGGGCTGTTCCGGTAGGCGTACCGTATCATGTCGCGCAGAGCGGTCGGGTCCACCATGCCGTAGCTGAACTCGTGGAAGATTTCATCAACTCCGATCACCGAAACATTGAGCTCGGACGTTGCGCGACGGTATTCAGCATACCGCTCTGCCGATGCACGCAGGCCAGGATGCGTAATTACGAGCAGCTCTCCTAACTGACCCTTTCGAGCCCGTGAACGCAGGGTAAGGGGCTCAATGCGCTGAAGTGACGCCGTTCCGCGTCGGGACGACAGGTAGTATCGACGGACTTGGTCCTCCGTAAAGGCCTCGCGAATCGAGAAGAGACCACCCTCTGGGGCAACATTTTCTATCAACTCCGGACGTGTGGGATCCGTGACATCGAAGCACAGCGTGGAGCCCCCTTCAAAACCGTTGACCGTATACTCGATCACTCCCGGTCCGCTGGGATTGGCAATGAACTGAAACTCTTGATTATGGGCAACCAGCCCACGTGGATACTCAATCTCGATCCAGTCCAGAATTCCGGTGGAGGTACGCTGCGGGCTTTCATAGGCAATCCGCACTAAGCTGCGCTGATCGGCGGACAGCGCCATGGCATCCACAGCACCGATCAACGGGACCGAATACGTATCCATGTACTTTGGGACCATGGGGATCGAGCGTTGAGCGACCGTTGTTCCCTGTTCCATCACCGTAACGACGCCAGAGGCCGACGTCCCGCGATGTGCCACGACCAGCCGATAATCCACCGTACCGGATCGCACCAGCCCAGGCAACTCCTGAGAGAGCATCATCGAGCCACCATTTTCGATGGAGCGGCCGTACCACCTCCGGCCCGAGCCACCGTTGTAGGGGTTGACGACTTCTTCCTCGTGAAACACCAATCCTCGTACGACCAACGGTCGGTCGTCTACCGGACCGCGAGCTGCAGGACGCTGCACAGCTCGCCGCCCTGGAGCACCGCCAACGGTTAACAGGTAGGATGCCCGTGTTGCATAGTGGTGAAGGTAGTGGGCGATGGCTCCACTGTCGGCATGAATTCCCGTGACACCGCCGGCATAAAAGGTGATGTGATCAAGGGCACCCTGAGGAGTTGTTGCCACAATAATGGGAAGCTCTCGTAGCTCTTCGCTGAACGGCGGTTCCACACGTTCGGAGAGTTCCCGACCACCATTGCCGAACATTTTTACGGAGGCTGCCGTTGCGGCGTCCGTTGGAATGCCGGCGTCACGTAGTTGCTGTGCAGAAATCTGATAGATCCCCTCGCCGGAAACATCAACGCGCATCACGTGTGAGAACTCCTCTTCACCGTGAACGTCCTCGATCGTACGAGACTTTTGTACAGGCACCGCGGCACTCGCAGAACGGGAACCGTGGGTGAGGTGTGCACTGGCCATCACTAGGACGGTCGGAAGCTGACCCTGCCGCTCCTCGGCCACAACGATGGACACGTGTGCGAGGTGGCGCCCACGCGAGACGCCAGCATAGCGAATGGCAAGGAGCTCATGCTGCGGCGGATACATCGCAGCGCGAAGGTCAAGGTCGGACGTGTCAGAAACAACCAGCGTGGTATCGTACAGAGGACGGTAGATCAGGGTATCATCCCCGTGACGCACATCAATGCGATCTGTCGGTTGTGGAATCTCAATCGTGGTGGTGATGACCCACTGCCGGAGAAGTCCGTCGGCAGAGACATGCAGCTGAGCCCCCCGCTCCACACCTTCGTTCGGCGTGTATCGGATGGTTGTGGTTGTATCCGACGTTGGCACAACGAGGACGTTCGTTGTCTGTGCCACGGTAGCTGCGTGGTTAGCTGCGTGGGCAGCTGCATGCATCAGGATGCACGCCACGACGGTAACAACAACGGGGAAGCGGAACGCGCCCATGGACATTCACTGATCGAGAATGGGACAAACTGCCAGGTGCACAGACGCAGATGTGCCGATCTATTGTGTCCGACAGCTCGCGAAAGTTACTGCATAAAAAAATGCCTCGCCATCAGGGGGGAATGAGACGGCAAGGCATGCAGCATAAAGAGGAAGTGACGACTTGCGTCGTCGAGCGGGAAACGAGACTCGAACTCGCGACCCCAACCTTGGCAAGGTTGTGCTCTACCAACTGAGCTATTCCCGCAGAGTCATTTAGTCACAGATGTCGTCGTAGATATCATCGTCGTCGTCGTCGTACTTGTCGAACATCTACGCCGTACCAAATGATCGAGTGCAAACATACGAGGCAGACGCTCACGTGTCAACGGTGTTTTTGTCGATGAGGCCGGAAGATGGCGTACCAGAGCGGTAAGGTTATGATTTCACGACGCTTCCTGATATCCACAGAGTTTTCCACATCGGATCCAACGGCAAAGTATTTCGTTTAGATCTCCAAGTACAACATGTTGTAGATCAACATGTTACAATTTGTGTGGAAAATATGGATTTACGGGAAACGTGACCGAAATGATTCTTCAATCACAGTCTTGACTTGGTTGATGTCCACAACCGACCTTGCTTCCCTCTCCATGCTGGTCACGCCTCGGTCAGTGATCCCACAGGGAATAATCTCCTGAAAGAGGTCTAGGTTGTTCGAAACGTTCAAGGCAAAGCCATGGGTGGTGATCCATCGGCTGCAGTGAATGCCAATGGCACAGATTTTTCGCTGCTGCTCCACCCACACGCCCGTGAGGCCGTCAACGCGGTCAGCGTGAATGTCGTACGCCGCAAGCGTATCAATCACGGCTCCTTCAATCGATCGGAGGAACCAGTGAAGGTCCGGGGTCGATCGCTGCAAGTTGAAGATCGGATAGCCGACCAATTGCCCGGGATTGTGAACAGTGGCCTCTCCTCCTCGGTTGATCTCTACGACATCGATGCCCCGATGCCGCAGCAGATCCGCGGGGGTAATCACGCTGCCTTGCTTGGTGACCCGTCCTAGGGTAATTACCGCAGGATGCTCGCAGAGGACAAGCGTGTCCGGGGCGCCATCATGCAAGATGGCGTCGGCAACTTCACGCTGCCGACGCCATGCTTCTTGAAAGTCGATCAGTCCCCAGTCGACAACGTTCATCTTAGAAGTTGACGCACTCGTCGTAGGCAAGTGCGGCCGATTCCATGATTGCTTCACTCAAGGTTGGGTGCGCATGCACGGTCTTGAAGATTGCTGGACCGGTGGCTTCCAACGAGCGCGCCATTCCAAGCTCTCCAATCATTTCCGTCACATCCGGACCAATGAGGTGAGCCCCTAGCAACTCACCATACTTTGCGTCGAAGATGAGCTTCACAAAGCCTTGAGCCTTACCAATGCCGTGCGCCTTACCATTCGCGGTGAACGGAAACTTGCCAACCTTGACCTCGTATCCGGCTTCCTTTGCCTTCTTCTCTGTGAGGCCCACACTGGCCACCTGAGGCTGACAGTAGGTACAGCCCGGAATATTGTTGTAGTCGACGCCGTCGGTGGCATGGCCGGCAATGTGCTCAGCGGCAACAATCCCTTCGGCGGATGCTTTGTGGGCCAACCATGGTGCGCCGGCTACGTCGCCAATGGCATAAATGTTGGGAACCGACGTCCGCATGAACTTGTCCGTCGTGATCCAACCACGCTCCAACTTGACACCAGCCTGCTCAAGACCGATCCCTTCGATGTTTCCTTGCACGCCGATCGCATTCAAGGCGAGGTCGGCGGTAATGGTTTCCTGCTTTCCGTCCTTCTTCTCAACGATGATTTCAACACCCTTGCCCTTTTTCTTGGCGCTGATCACCTTCGTTTCGGTCAGGATGTTCATCTTCAGCTCCCGCTCGAAGACCTTCCGAAGTTCCTTCGAGACGTCCTCATCCTCTACCGGCAGGAGTCGGTCCTGCATCTCGATGATGGTCACTTCCGAGCCAAAGGCGTTGTAGAAGTACGCGAACTCCACACCGATTGCCCCTGCGCCCATGATAACCATCTTTTTGGGGGCCTTCTGCTGGAGCATCGCCTCGGTGGAAGTAAGAATGAACTCACGGTCGACATCAATGCCTGGAATCTGTCGCGGACGGGCGCCGGTGGCAATGATGATCTGCTTTGCCGTGATGATGTCGGTTACCGTTCCGTTTTCGTCCTTGACTTCCACGGTGGTGGCATTCTTCAAGCTGCCCCAGCCCTTGACCTGAGAAACCTTGTACTTCTTGAAGAGAAACTGGACTCCACCGCTCATGCGGTCGGCAACGCCACGAGAACGCTCGATCACCTTGGGGAAGTCCACGTCGACCCCCTTGAGTGTAAAGCCATAGTCGCCGGCGTGGCTCAGGAAGTTCATGTATTCGGCATTCTTCAGAAGGCTCTTCGACGGGATACAACCCCAGTTGAGGCACACGCCGCCAAGGCGGTCGCGCTCGACACAGGCTGTCGACAATCCGAGCTGCGCTGCGCGAATCGCCGCCACATAGCCCCCGGGACCGGAGCCAATTACAACAACATCAAACGTATGCTGATTCATAGGTCACAATTTCTTAGGAATGATACTCAAACGACTCTTGGAGCAACGGATCGTTGATGGCAACCGATCGGCGCTTCGAAAACAACTGCGAGGCAAAGAACAGGAAGGCACCCGCGAAGAAGATCACACCGGTGAACTCCTGCCATCCGAAGATGATGGTTGGCGATTCATGATTGATCACCTTTGCCACGGCAGGCATGACAATCCACACAAGATCAATGAAATGACCCGACAAGATCACGGCAGCAGCTACGAGCAGCATGTTCTTCCGGCGCTTAACATCCTGACGGAGCAACAAGGCAAATGGCAGCACGAAGCGCAGACCAATCAAGATATAGCCGAAGATCTCCCATCCACCGGACATGCGATGCGTGTAGTAGATCGTTTCTTCCGGGATGTTGGCGTACCAGATGATGAAGTACTGGGAAAAACCGATGTAGGCCCAAAACACCGAGAACGCAAACATCAGCTTGCCCAGGTCGTGGAAGTGCTCGTCGCGGATGTATCCTTTGAGCAGACCCCGATTGTGGAATGCCACCAGCGTGACGGCAATAATCGAGAGCGCTGCCACAAAGTGACCAGCAAAGGAGTACACACCCCAGATGGTCGAAAACCAGTGGGGCTCCAGCGACATCAGCAGATCGAACGCCGCGAACGTAATCGTAAGTGCATAGACGAGGATCCACGGTGCGGAGCGCTTCCAATTCTTCCGCGTTGGCGCAATGTCGGTCGTTTCGTCCTGCTTGACCGAATTGCCAACGATATACCATGCCATACCAATCCACAACAGGCAGTAAATGCCCAACCGCACTACGAAGAACGGCACATTCAGGTAGGCAGCCTTCGTTTGTAGAATCGGGTCGTGCGCAGCCGAGGCATGCGTCCACTCGTAGATCGAGTGATGCTCACTAAGCAGGTTCAGAACAATGGGTACCAGGAATAGAGCCATGAAGGGCACCATGCCGGTATAGTTCTCCGCCACCCGGCGGATTGATGCACTCCAGCCGGCGCGCGCCAGATACTGCAGCGTGGCGAAGAAGACCATGGTCAAGCTGATCCCCGCGAAGTACCAGAAGCCGATCAAGTAGTCAGCTACGGCACGTTCCTGTCCATTCAAGGCATACACTGCGCCCAGACCGGCAAGACCGGCAACGAGCAGCCCCATGCCAACCTTCCGAAGGGTGCCAATAAGTGGCGCAGAACCAATGCGTACATCTGTCATAGGAATATCCTCTACCCTTCTTCGATTAGTTCACTTGTGCAGGTGCGGTGGTGTCGGCTACAGCTACCGTGCCGGCGGCAGCCTGCAGCGTGCGCAGGTAATAGATGATGGCCCAACGGTCGATCGGCGCAATCTTATCGGCATACTTCGGCATCAAGTTCTGGCCGGCACTAATGATGTGGAAGATGCGCGCATTGGACAGGGCCTGCGTCTCTGGACGCGTCAAGTTCGGAATGCCCGGCCAGCCCTTTTGCGATACTGCCGACATCTCGCTTTGTCCGTTATAGTAGTGGCATGGTGAACAGAACACATTAAATCGGTTCTGACCACGGGCCAACAAGAACTCCGTTTGCTCAAGCATGGGATCGACGTTCTGCACCTCGGCCTCGTCCACATCACCCATGCCAAGCGGATACACCACTTGAGTGCGGCCCACAGTACCTTCTACCGGCGGCCGCTGACTGGCACCATCGGAGAAGAACCCATTGGCGGATTGCGTGATCGCTTTCCGATTATGATCCATGTTTGGATTGAACTCCAACGGCGGCTGTTCAGAGAACCATGTGATGCGGCCCGACAGGATCACAATCATGAAAACGGCCACAGCCCCGATGGGGATCAGGACCAGAAACGAGATTTTACGAGGAGCATTCATGCAAGTACGGTAGATGAGTGATCAAGCGTTGTTCACGGGATTGACGAGGTGCACGTTACTGGCGCCCAGTCGACGCAGGAAGTCCTGCGTTCCCTCGGCCGAGAACCGATCGTCCTCGGCATTGATGGTCACAACGAAGGTGTCGTTTGTGGCCTTTTGAAAACTAGCATCGTCCTGATAGCGGTTGTACCACGTTGGAATCCGGCACAAACCGAACAGTCCCACGACCGTTGCAATGGCTGTTCCGAGGATACTCAACTCGAAATCTACCGGCACCGAGAACTGCCAGTCGAAGAAGCCCTTACCCCCGATGTTGAGGACGTAATCCACTGCTCCCGTCCAGAACTGCAACCCAAGCGCCGTGGACAAGCCCCCTACCATCCCTGCAAACGAGATGTAGGTAAGAAACGTGCGTTTGATTCCCATCGCCTTGTCCAAGCCGTGAACTGGGTACGGCGTGTGAATATCCCAGTGCCGATATCCGGCATCACGGATTTGCTCCGCAACGGACATGATCTGATTGACGTCCGTGTACTCTCCAATGGCGCCAACTGGTGCAGTACTCATCGTGATAGTCCTTGATTGAAATCCAGCGACAGATTAGTGATGATGACCGTGGTCATCGCCGTGATGATGTGATGGCTGTGCCGACGGCATGATCGATTTCACCTCAGCAATGGCAATCACCGGAACGAACTTGGCAAAGAGCAGGAACAGGGTTAGGAAGATGCCGAACGTTCCAACAAAGATGGAGATCTCAACCCATGTTGGCGTGTAGTAGCCCCATGATGCCGGCAGGAAGTCGTGGTGCAGCGTCGTGGCGATAATGGTAAACCGCTCAAACCACATTCCGATGTTGACGAAGATCGAGATGATGAACATCAGCGGAATACTGCGACGCGCTTTCTTGAACCAGTACACCTGTGGCGAAACCACGTTGCAGGCCACCATGGTCCAGTACGCCCAGGCATAATCGCCCATGGCCCGGTTAATGAAGATCCAACGCTCCCACTGGCTACCGGAATACCATGCAATGAACATCTCCATTGCATAGGCATAGCCTACCATCATGCCTGTTGCCAGGATGATCTTATTCATGTTCTCAAAGTGCTTCAGCGTAATAAACTGCTTCAGATCGAGAATCTCGCGAGCAATCACCAGTAGCGTCATTACCATGGCGAAGCCAGAGAAAATGGCACCAGCAACGAAGTACGGCGGGAAGATGGTGGTATGCCATCCAGGCAGCACACCTACGGTAAAGTCGAAGGATACCACCGAGTGAACCGAGAGTACCAGTGGCGTAGAGATGCCTGCCAGAATCATATAGGCAATCTCGTAGTGATGCCAGTGACGCGTCGAGCCCGTCCAACCGAGCGAGAGGAACGAGTACACCTTCTTCGCTACAGGGCCTTTGACGTAGTTCCGAACCGTGGCAAGGTCCGGAATCAGACCAACAAACCAGAACATCGCCGACACAGCAAAGTAGGTGTTCACGGCGAACACGTCCCATGCCAGCGGAGAGCGGAAGTTGATCCACATCTGCATCTGGTTCGGATACGGTAGCAACCAGTAAAAGAGCCACGGACGACCCGTGTGGCTCAGTACCATCGTTAAGGCACACACCACAGCAAAAATCGTCATGGCCTCAGCCGACCGGTTGATTGCTGTACGCCACTTCTGGCGGAACAGGAAGAGAATGGCTGAGATCAGGGTGCCGGCGTGACCAATACCGATCCAGAAGACGAAGTTGGTGATGTCCCATCCCCAACCGATCGGATTGTTTAGGCCCCACACCCCGATACCGGTGGTGATGGTATAGAAAAGGGCGAACAACCCCAAGGCCGCCATCGTGCCGGTGAGACCCAGTGTGAGGAGGTACTTCGTAGTGATCTTGGATTCAACGATACTGGCGATCCGTGCGGTGATATCCCGCATCGATGGATTGCCAAGTACAAGCGGCTCACGCACTGGTTCGTCGTGCGAGAGATGGGCCTGCATTCGTTCTTGGTCCTGGGCGACGGTCATGTCGACATCCTGGTGTTGTTAGTACGAGTTTCTTATCAATCAATGAGCAGCGTGCGGGTCCGGCGTCTTTTCCGTGGTGTTCTTCACCTTGGCCAGATACGTCACCTGCGGCCGTACGTTCAGCTCGGAAAGAACGCGGAATCCGCGCTCGTGGTACCGGGCCTTCGAGACCATGCTCTCAGGGTCATTCGTGTCGCCAAAGATGATGGCTCCTGCCGGGCAGGCTTCCTGACAGGCCGTAATGGCCTCTCCATCCTTGATGCGGGCCCTACCCTCGTCACGTGCGTGCCACTTTGCCTCATGCAGACGCTGGACACAGAACGTACACTTCTCCATCACACCACGCATCCGCATCGTTACATCTGGGTTGAATACCAGATCCATCGGTGAGGCATAGTCTGTGTGATAGTTCAGGAAGTTGAATCGACGCACCTTATACGGGCAGTTGTTCAAACAGTAGCGTGTGCCCACACAGCGGTTGTACGTCATCTCGTTGAGGCCCTCCGGCGAGTGCGTCGTGGCCGCTACCGGACAAACGTTCTCGCACGGGGCATTCTCGCAATGCTGACACAGCATGGGTTCGACGATCGTGTCCGGGGACTCCATCGATCCGGTGTAGTACCGGTCAATCCGAATCCAGTGCATTTCCCTACCCAGCATCACCTGTTCTTTTCCAACGGTCGGAATGTTATTCTCACTCTGGCAGGCAATCACGCACGAGGAACAGCCAGTACAGGCGCTCATGTCGATCACCATGCCCCAGCGGTGACCCTTGTATTCGTAGTCCGCTGTGATGGAAAGGGGCTCAAGGAACTTGCCATCCGGACCGGCACTTGGAAAGTGTTCCGTCAGGTTGGGATAGGCACCAGCCTCGACGTCGGCAAGCGTCACGCGCTTGGCAACCGGACGCTGATCGTGCTCCGACTGTCCGTCTCCAAGGGTATGGTGATCCTGAGAGCACGCAACTTTATGAACGCTGGTGCCCACAGGCTTTACGTCGGCCACGCTGTAGCCAACGGGCGTTGCCGTCAAGGAGTACGCATTCACACCCATCGAGGCCGAAACGGTGCCGGTACTGCGTCCGAAACCGAGACTTACGGCAACGACATCATCGGCCATACCAGGTTGGACCCACGCAGGAAGATCGACCGAACCAACATCGGTTTTCACCGTGACCACACGGCCGTTGGCTGCCGCGACATCTGCCGCCGACAGGCTTGCGGCAATACCCAGACCAACTGCCGTTTGCGCACTCATCAGGGCGACGTTCTCCCACGTGATCTTTGTCACGGGGTCCGGCAATTCCATCAGCCAAGCATTATTCGTCACCCGACCGTCATAGAGCGCCAGTGATGGAACCGTCATCACCACCATCTTGGCTGGCGTCGACGCTGCGGGCAATCCTGCACCAGCTGCGAGGTTGAGGGACA
>CAZBOW010000004.1:16505-47534 GCA_964493635.1 uncultured Hyphomicrobiales bacterium | reverse complement strand
CGCAGCATCGTGTTCCACTCGCCAACGGTCGACCAACGTGCCTTGACGTAGTCGTGATACGTTTCCACGGTGCTGAACAACGAGCTGTTCACACCACGGGCAATCTTCATGATCGTGTCCTCCGTGGACGCGACCCCTTCGTTCATCGGTGCAATCAACGGTTGACGGATCGACAATGTACCGTCGATAGCGACAGCATCGCCCCACGATTCCAGCCAGTGTGAACCGGGGATGCTGATGTCGCACACGGCTGCCGTTTCATCTTCGTACAGGTTCAGGGCAACACGAACCGGAGCCTTCACCATCGCGGCGCGGAACGAACGGCTGGCGGTATACTCTGGGTTGACATCGACGAAGATCAACGCGTGAACGGAACCGGCTGTCAGATCGGCTTCGAGGGCTGCAACGCTAGCGTCGGTTTGTCCGCTGTTGGGCAGGACGTGATTGGCGGAGATCACCGTACCATAGGCATTGATGGCAGCGTTGATCGCGATAGCCATTGCCTGAGCACGTGGAGACAGATGACGGCCAGCCACCAAGACGGCGGAACCTGCATTCTGTGTGAGGTGACGGGCGGCGTCGGCAGCGGCAGCGCGCGTGGCATCACTGGCCTGCGCGGCAACATCGGTACCAATGGCAGATCCACCAGCAACGGTTTGTTCGATCACTGCCAGATAGGCCTCCATCTGCGATGGATGCAGACGCACGCGCTCATCCGCGTTGGCACCAGTCAGGGAATACTGGGCTTCAGCCACGACCAGCTTCGACATCCCCTTCGACGCCTTCGACGGGCGACGCATCTGGGCAAAACGCGACGTATGGTAGGTTGCCAGGGGATCGGTGCCAAGTGGGTCGGCGTCGACACACACAATGGCTGTTGCTTTGGACAGGTCTGGAACCAACTCTGCATTGATCCCGAAGACGGCTTGGTTGGCCATCGCTACGTTCGTCGATGAAATGGCCGGCATCATCACCGTTGAGATTGTCGGAATGGAAGCACTCACGTCCGACAACAGCGCAGCAAACGACGGGGATGCATGCTCACCAATCACGAGCACGGCTTTCTTACCGGCTGCCTGTGCATCGGTAACAGCCGTAACAACCTGAGAAACGGCATTTTCGTAGGATGTTGCTCCCCCACCGCGGCGCACGCGCGGGCGGCGAATGCGCTCAGGATCGTACAAACTCAGGATGGAGGCCTGCATTTCTGCCGATGATACGCCACGGTTCACCGGATGCACATCATTGCCCTTGACCTTGATTGGCCGACCTTCGCGGCTCTTGACCAGCGCACCATAGGCTACGTTCCGCTGGACATACACGGTAGCATAGTCCATGGGAAGTCCTGGAATCGCTGTTTCCAGCGACTTGGCCGTGGGCACAAGGTGCTGGACTGGACGGCGACAGGCAGCTGCCGTCAACGCCATCGAAGCCGACATCAGGGCCATAAAGCCGCGTCGACTGACGGTGGAATCTACGAGTGCCCCCGTGGTATGGCCTTCAGGAAACTCGCCGGTCGTGGCGTCGGTTCCTGCCAGCTGATTCAAGCTTTGCCACGTGGTTCCTTGCGAAGCGTGGAGCGAACGATCGGACATAATCTGACCTTACGGTTGAGTTTCGATTCTACGATCCTACTGATGTCACCCTGGTACGAGGTACTAGTAGTGACAGGACGAACAATTCTCCGGGCCTAGGGCTGCCTTCTTCGGATGAGGAATACCGCCAATCGTGTGCGGCGGTAGGTCCGAGAGATAGTTGCCGTAGGACGGTTCGACCATTGGCCGTGCCTCCTGAATCTGCGGAGCAATGGAGGCAAAGATGTAGGCACTGTCGGTGAGCTGCTCAACATCGTGCAGTTGAGCGGTGAACACGCCCGAAATAGGACGAGCACCAACAATATTCTGCTCAGGGTTGCGGTGGCAGTCCAGACACCATCCCATGGTAAGGGGCTTCACCTGCGAAACCACACCCATTTCTTCGATGGGTCCGTGACAGGACTTGCAATCGATCTGGGCCCGTATGTGGCGCGCATGCGGGAAGTGTGCGTAGTCCGGAACCTTGTGGATGCGAACCCACTGAATCGGCGTCCCCGACTCATAGCTCTGACGAACCGCCTCAAGCTTCGGGCTGTCTGCCTTAATCAGCGTGTGGCAGTTCATACACGTCTGCGTTGACGGTACCGGCGAATGACCGGACACCTCTACGCCAGCGTGACAGTACTGACAACTGATTTGAAGCTGCCCAGCGTGCAGTTTGTGTGAGAAGGGCACCGGCTGTTGCGGACGATATCCCACATCAGCAACATCATTGCGGACCCCGAAATAAATCACAAGAAACACGATCCCGGCAACAGCACCGACAGCACCAAGACCGAGCTTCACTGCCATGTCGAAACGGCGTGAGAACATTCGCCACCCTTTTAAAAAAGACGTCCAAATATCCGGAAAAACCGCACCTCCTCAAAGACGAGAAGGCTCAAACTTCTCCACCATCAACCTTCTTCAACCTTCTTCAACCTGCGCACCAGAACAACGGTGAACGTCGAGACAATAGCCATCGGCACAGCCAACATGAACAACACCGACCACGAGTATCCTTCTCCAGCTAATGCTTCCGTTGTGCCGGGCCGGAAGCCCTCTTTACATGACGGACATGCCATACTCTCCGGAGCCACGCAGAGAAGAAGGATCACGACGGTGATCCACGCGATATGTCGCCACTGCTTCATGAAGCTGGGAACCATTGATACAACATGAAATACACCAGCACACCGGTCACCGACACGTACAGCCAGATCGGAAAGGTGATGCGAGCGATGGCGCGATGGCGATCAACCTGCATCGTCGCACCACGGAAGAGCGTGATCAAGGACAGCACCGGAACCGTCGCAGCAAGGACGACGTGCGAGATCAACAGCGTAAAGTACGCGATCCGCCAAGCCCCCTGCCCCTGAAACGTGGTATTATAGGAGCCCGTCGTACTGTAGAGGTGCCACTTGTGCAACAAGTAACCCGCTAAGAACACGATGCTCACCACAAACGCGGTGACCATCATCGCACGGTGCTGCGCGATTTGCTTTCTCCGAATGAAGCGCAGCCCCAGCAGGAGCAGCAGCGTACTCAGAGCATTCAGCGTGGCGTTGATGGCAGGGAGTTGATCCACGTGCGTAGTTGGTCAAGGTGAGTTGAATCAGTGCTGTCGAAGTATCCAGCAATAGTCATATCTGGATTCACGGCCACAAGTCGCGTACTATGCATGTCGGGCTGCTCCGGGTCCATCAGCATGAAACCCTGGGTGGCAACCGATCGCATTGAGTCAGCCGACATCCGAATCATCCACCATGCACCAGGTTGAGCTCCGTATTGCTGTGCGTACGCTGCCAGAGCCTCCGGCGTATCATGGTCGGGATCAGTCGAGATCGAAACGAACCGAACCACAGATCCATGCGACTGCTGAAGATCGGCTTGCACTTGATTGAGCGCAGGACAGACGGTGGTACACGAGGTGAAGAAGAACGAACCGATCCATGGCGTACCCTTCAAGGCATCCGATGAAAACGGGGCGCCGGTTTGGTCCGTGCCGGCAAACACAGGAACAACGTGACCGTCCACCGGAGTGGCCGTCCCAGCACCGTGGCTGCCGTGCTCGTGCGGTTGATCCACCTGACACGCAGTGGTCAGGGCAGCAACCGCCAGTCCCAGCATCGTTGATCGGAGACCCATCAGCGCGTGTAGCTCCACGACTCAAGAATGTTGAGAGCAAATCCCAACACAAGGAACAGAAAAACTGGCACGTACACGAAGAACCGTAGGAACGGATGATCAAACTTCAGGTGCATGAAGATGTACATCACGGCAATAACCTTCACCACGGCAATGGCAATACCAATGGCCACGTGGAGAATATCGCCGGGAGTACCCCATTCCGCAGGAAAGTGGAGCGACTTTGCCGCCAGAACCGTCAGGACGGTAAGCACCAGAAGTGCATAGAACACCTTCATGTACGAAGGAAGCGGATTGCCATGATCTGCTGACATACAACGTTCTCCTTAATGTCCGATTCCGGTTGAGGATGGATTGAGAAGGTACAGTGCCGGAAAGATGAAGATCCACATCAGGTCGACGAAGTGCCAGTACAGACCAAGCGTTTCAACCTTGCTCGGATAGGGATAACCGGACTTCGTGAATCCCTTGAAGAACATATAGCCGATCGGAATCATACCGGCAATCACGTGGATGGCGTGAAAACCCGTCATGATGAAGTAGAACGAGTAGAACACCGAGTGGTGCTCTTGACCTGGGAACAAGCCATCGGCGAACTTCGCGCTGTACTCGATGTACTTCACAATGAGGAAGCCGAAACCACCCATCAGGGTCAACCCCATGAACAGGCGGTACAAGCCGTTCTTCTTATGCTCGAGATTGTGGATGGCAAGTGCCATCGTCAGCGAGCTGCCGATGAGAATGAACGTGTTGACAAGTGCCAGCACCCAATTCAAGTGATTGGAGGCTTCGGCAAACACTTCGTAGTTCGTGTTGCGTAGCACAATGAAGCCTCCGAAGAAGCCCGAGAAGAACATGAGCTCCGAGGCAAGGAAGGCCCACATGGCAAGCTTCCCATTCGGGATCTTGGTGACCGGCTCGTGTGAGAGATTCAGGGCTAGTGACATAGTCCCACCAAAAGTGTAGAAGTGAACGTTTCGTTTTTCATCATCATAGGATCATGCATGCGGCATCTTATCGACCAACATTAGAGCAACGACGCCCATCAGGACAGCATAGGAGGTTACCAGTACACGACGAGCCGATGCATGGTCGCGTCGTTGATACATTCGTACCGACTCGCGCGTCAGCCACAGTCCCAGTACGATCACTCCCCCGCCATAGAGCCACCCTGTGGCATTCATGATCGTTGGAAGCAGCGCTACGACCATCGTCAGAACGCTCGTGACAACGGTGAGCATCCCAACACGCTCGCCTGTGCTGTCGGAGGTTGCATGCATAACAAAACCTCCATCAGCATAATCCGACCGGTACATCCACGACAATGCCAAGAAGTGTGGAAGCTGCCAGAAGAACAGGATGCCGAACAATACCCACGCCATGGCGTCCATCGACCCGGTCACCGCCGTCCAGCCCCCTGCAAAGGGCAAGGCACCGGGAATACCACCAACGTACAGGGCAAGCCGCGTGCGTCGTTTCATCGGCGTGTAGAGTGCAACGTAGGTCACCCATGTGACCACGCCAAGCAGACACGTCAGGACGTTAACGGACCACAACAGTGCGACGCCAACCACCGTGAGCAACGCTGCAAACACCGTAGCCGAGCGCACCGAAACGGTCCCCGCTGGTAATGGGCGCAGAGCGGTGCGCTTCATGGACCGGTCGTTGTTCAACTCCACAAGATGGTTGACCACCCCACTACCAGCACTCAACGTGACGATTCCGACCATGGCGGCCAGAAAGTGCCACCAGTTCGACTGGGTGCCAGCATAGGTTACAACGTCCGTTGGAAGAGCCAGATAGTAGCCTGCCAAGCCCGTAAGCGCAACCATTTGCGTAATGCCAGGCTTTGTCAGCTCGTAGTAGTGCTGCCATGCAGGGACGCTTGCTGCCTTGGTTTCGGCTGCCAATTGGGAATCCATGCTCATCCCTGCTGCTGCCTCGTAACCAATGGAACGGCAACGGCCGACGTCGCCGGAGTGGCCAACGTCGTGTAGAGAGAGAGCGTATTGAGCACCAACAGAACAACACCGGTCATCACGTGGAGCGTTGTTACCACTTCACCACGGGCCGTCCAGAGAATCGATGCACCGAGCAGAATCTGCACCAGCACAATTCCAGCGGCAGCAAGGGTGAATCGACGCAGTTGACGCGGAGCTGACGATTGCTTGCGTACCACCCACCATTGGATCACAACAGCTACGGCCACAGCATAGGCCATCGTTCGGTGCGCGAAATGAATGAGCACCTGACCATACTGGAACAAATCGGCCGATGGGAAGAATCCCGAAGCATCCCACTGCGGAAACTGCACACTTACACCCCACGACTCGGTGTGACGTGTGAGTGCACCAAGAAAGAACTGCACGAAGGTGAGCACCCACGTGGACGCCGCGAGGGTCCGTACCGAGCGGCTCAGTAGTCCGTCTTGGTCGTCCCGAGTTTGGAGCAGTCGGTGTGCAAGGAAGGTGATGCCAACCACCGTCATCAGGAACAGCTCGGCTAACATGCCGTGCGTTGTTGAAGTCCATGCAGGTAGGTTGTTGCGCACGGTGTATCCACCAAAAGCCCCCTGCAAACACACGGCAGCAAAGGCGGCCAAGGCCAGCCACAGCAACCGACGTGTACCACGCGAACGACCGGCCGACCAGGCGAATCCAATCATCGCTCCAGCAAGCAGCACCATGAAGGTTTCCATGAAACCCGCCGGCATGGAGTGCACGCCGAAGATTGCCGTCACAATGGTGGCGAAGACAAGGCCGACGAATCCGGCAATCATTCCGTGGGGGCGCTCCTTGGAAGGAACACTACGGTAGACGACTACCAAGAGAATCGTTGTCACCAATCCAACCATACTGGCAAACAGGCGGTGGCCGTGCTCCCAGAACTTATCACCCTCCCATAACCACTTCGATGGCTCGTAGGTCATCATTGGTGCAGCATTGGACGTAGGCCAATCGGGGAATGCCATACCACTGCGCGTCGTATTCACGTGGCCTCCCCATACGATCAGGAAGAACGTGAGTACGGCCAACACCACACCGATGGCTCGGATACGGCGAAGGTCTGTTGCAGATGATGGAGACGAGTTCATGGTTCCGTGCACGTGTTGTTATGCGGAGGTTGTCGCTGTTTGTTCCTGCTCAGAGACGACAACAGTGCGGTGGTGGACCGTCTTCGAAGCACCAGGAATCCACTGAGGCCAGTAGTCTTCCGAACGACCTTCCACGCTGAACTCGTATGGTCCGCGGTAGACCGTTATATCGGTGTCGAAGTTGCCGTGACCTGGATGCGCAGGTGCAGCCCATTCCAACGTGTTGGCATGCCATGGGTTGCGCGGTGCAGCCTTGCCCCACTTGAGCGAATACAGAATGTTGGCAACCAGAATGAGCTGCGAAAAGCCCATGACGATGGCAGCGATCGTGATGAACTCGTTCATCCCGCCGAAACCCTTGAGGAAGTCGTAGATGTTCGGATCGTAGATCCGACGCATGTGTCCGCCAACACCAAGAATGTGCATTGGGAAGAACGTAGCGTTGAAGGCAAGGAATGACCAGAACAGGTGGCGGCGTCCCCACGTCTCATTCAGCATCTTTCCAAACATCTTCGGGTACCAGTAGTAAATACCGGCGAAGATGCCGAACAGCGAACCGCCGAAGAGCACGTAGTGAATGTGAGCCACGATGAAGTATGTATCGTGGATGTAGATGTCCACTGGTGCCGATGCCATGAAGATGCCCGACAATCCACCAATAATGAACATCGACACAAACGCCAGTGCTGCCAGCATGGCTGACGAGAAGTGAATGCTTCCCCGCCAAAGCGTACCCAACCAGTTGAACACCTTAATCGACGACGGAACAGCAATCACGATTGTCGACAACATGAACGTGGTACCCAACAACGGATTCATGCCCGACTGGAACATGTGGTGACCCCACACGATGAAGCCAAGGAAGGCAATCCCAGCGATGGCAAACACCATGGCTTTGTATCCGTAGATCGGCTTGCGAGCAAACGTTGCCATCACGTCCGAGACGATTCCCATCAGGGGCAGAATCATGATGTAGACAGCCGGGTGGGAATAGAACCAGAAGACGTGCTGGTACAGCACTGGCTGACCGCCCCCTGGGAAGGATCCGCTCGCCACCAAGCTATCGGGAAGGAAGAACGACGTATGGAAGAAGTTGTCGAAGAACAGCATGGCCAAACCTGATGCCAGTACCGGCGTTCCCAGTGTTGCAATGATGGCCGTGATGAAGAGCGCCCACACGGTAAGCGGCATGTCGAAGAGCTTCATGCCCTTGGCCCGCTTGTTCAGCACCGTGGCCACGTAGTTGACCGCGCCCATGATCGAGGAGAATCCCACCATGAAGATCGAGATAATCCAGAGTGTTTGTCCAGAAAACTCCAAGGCAGGCTTATTAATATCTGCTGCCAACGGTGGGTAGCTTGTCCACCCTGCCCCAGCAAAGCCGGCGTCGGTGAACATCCCCGCCAGCAGGATTAAACCCGCCGGTGGGACAAGCCAGAACGACCACATGTTTAGCCTTGGCAGCGCCATGTCGTCGGTACCGATCATCAGCGGGATACAGAAGTTGCCGAACATACCAACTGCCATCGGGATGATCACGAAGAAGATCATGATCGTGGCATGCATGGTGGTGAGCTTTACGAAGAACTCCGGTGCGATGATTCCGCTGCCTGCCTCGGTCACCCAAGCATCTGGCATCAGCGAGCCAATAATTGGTACCGGCTGTCCGGGATACGCCAGCTGCCAACGCAGCATCAGCGCCGCCAAACCGCCCAGGAACAGGAAGATCATCGAGGCAAGCATAAACTGCTTGGAGATGACCTTGTGATCCGTGGAAAAGAGGTACTTCCGATACCACGGCAGTTCGTGATGTCCGTGATCGTCGTGTCCGTGGCCGTCGTGATGAGCGTGTGCAGCGTGCTCGTGCGTTTCCAGTAGTGTGGTGCTCATTCCGTGTATCCTGACGTTAATCGAGATAAATGTTCCGTATCAAAAGTGCCGGGCGTTATTCCTCGCCCCACACGTCGCCACTTGCTGCTTCGGTTGGTGCCTCCTGGCTCGTCGATGCCGCGTCCTCCTCGGCTGGCGACTCGCTGGATTCGGCCGAGGCACTCATGATAGCTGCCTGCTTAGCAATCTCCCCATCCAGCCATGCGTCGTACTCGGCCTTCGAGAGCACCTTGTACTCTGCCCGCATTGCACCGTGACCACCGCCACACAGCTCAGCACAAGCCAGCTCGTAGGTACCTGTCTTGAACAGATTGAACCAGATGTTCATCCACGTTCCCGGCACGACGTCCTGCTTTACCCGAGCGTGGGGCAGAAAGAAGGAGTGCAGCACATCCATCGAAGAGCCCCGTACCATCACATTTGCATTGACGGGCACGCGGAACTGGTTTTCAACCACAAAGTCGTCTTGCGCCTTAGGGTCGTTCCGGTCGATGCCGAACGGGTTGGTGGCACTCATCAGCGCACGGTTAGCGCGATTGTTGTAGGCGTTGGCGCCAAACTCCCCGTCGGCTCCTGGATAGAGGAAGTACCAGCCGAATTGCTTGCCCAGACACAGAATCTCTACGTCGGGCGCGGGCATCTGCTCGGGGTACTTCGTCTTCTCCCAGATGTCATCCGAATACAAACCAATACCAGCAAAGAGAATGGTTGGCAGGATGGTCCACGTGAGCTCGACGACATTATTGCCATGGTAATTGTACCCCGAATGTCCTGGCCGAGCACGGTACCGTACCATGAACCAGGCCATCAATCCGAAGGTCAGAAAGAAGATCGCTACGCTAATCCAGTAGATCACTGCGAAGAGATCGTCGAGGGCCTGGCCGAATGTGGAGATGTTCTCCGGGAACCAAGCTAGCATATCGAACACGCGGAGGAAGTCGCTCATCATCTCAAGTATCCGTGATCAGTGAATGGACTTACAATTCTGCTTCAGTGTATGGGAGCAGGCGATCGGCGGTCGCTGATCGAATCGCTGCCACTTCGTCGGCCGTGACGGGACCACCCGTATTGCCGAATGATGAACGGACGTACGTCAGGACGTCCGCAATTTCTTGGTCGGACATAGCATCCTTCCACGCCGCCATCTGACCGTTAATCGTAACTCCGTTACGTACGATCTCACCTCGCAAACCGTGCAGTACGATCTTGATGGGCAGTGTTGCATCACCCTGAGCAATGGCCGAACCAGCCAATGCTGGAATGTTGGCAGCAGGACTTCCCTTCCCACTACCCAAGTGACAGGCTGCACAGATGCGGGAGTAGATGGCTTTTCCTGCTCCTCCGCCGGCTGCGGCATCGGCCGCGACAGCTTCACTGGCGTTCGGATCAACCCATACGGGATCGTCCCCGTACGAAGTGAAGAATCCTTGGATGTTACACGATGTAAGCGTGAAGCCTACCAGCAGGAGTCCGGCAACCCGGAGTGAGACGGAAGATCCTAGGTTCATACCAACATTCATGGTGATGGTTGTTGAAGTGCGTGCTGCATGCAAAGATACACTGTTCATCATTTCCTAAACGATGCCACCGTGCGTACAATTCCCGAAGCGAGATCAGTCGTCGGATGCCATCCTGTTGCGCGTTGAAGCCGCTGATAGGAGCCCAGCGTTCGTGCAGGATCGCCGGCCTTTGCGGGGCCATGAACCACAGTAAGGCTCTCTCCAAGAGCATCTTCGAGGTGGCGCACCACGTCCAGTACCGAGGCCTCGGTAGATGTGCACACCATGAACGTGTCGTTGAGCAATTGGTTGGAGGCGATCACATTTGCGGCTGCCACATCGGCAACGTAAATGTAGTCGCGAACCTGGCTCCCATCGCCATGGATGTGACACACGTCACCAGTCAGATGCCGATGCAGGAAAATCGCCATCACGCCCGACTCTCCGAACGGATTCTGCCGCGGACCATACACGTTGGTGTAACGCAGCGTGGTGATCGATAACCCATGCGTCGTGCGGTAATACTCGGCGTACAGCTCCACGGCCCGTTTGGAAACGCCGTAGGGGGCTATCGGTTGCGCGGGGTGATCCTCGTCGGCCGGAAACTGGTACATGTGTCCCAGCACCGCACTTGTTGATGCCAAGACTACATGTGGACGCGACGTTCGCATTGCCGACTCCATCACGTTGATCGACCCCAACACGTTCACCGAGGCGTCGTGCATGGGTTTCTCAACACTGACGCGCAGTTCCATGTGAGCAGCATGGTGATTGACAATGTCGAAGCGCTCTTGTTCGAAGAGGTCCCGAAGTTCCGCCGAGGTGATGTCCATGGCAACGAATCGCACGCCAACCGGCAGGTTCTCTATCCTACCTGTTGAGAGATTGTCCACAACAACCACCTCGTGTCCCGCTTGCACGTAGGCTTCGGCGACATGCGAGCCGATAAATCCAGCTCCACCCGTGACGAGCACCTTCATCGCGCCTTCTTTCCGATGTCTGTGCGATACATCTTGGTTGCGTAGGTGATATGGTCAACGGCGGCGTAGGAGCGGCGAATGGCCTCCGCCAACGTTTCCCCAATGGCCGTTACGCCAAGGACGCGACCACCGTTGGTCACCAGTTGGTCGTTCACCACTGCCGTCCCGGCGTGAAACACGGTAACGTAGGGATCGCTCTCTGCGCGGTCGATGCCGGAAATCGGAAGTCCTTTGTCGTAGTGATCTGGGTAGCCCGACGAGGCCAGCACAACGTTACAAGCAGCTCCCCGCTGCACGGCACGAATCGTGGATGGATCGAGCGCTCCGCGAGCTGCCGAGGCCAGCAGCGCTGCCACATCGGCATCCAACACTGCCAGGACGGCCTGGGTCTCGGGATCACCAAAGCGCACATTGAACTCCACCACCGATGGATGGTTGTCCTTGATCATCAATCCGCAAAACAGGCAGCCAACAAATTCTGTTCCCGCCTCTGCCATTCCGCGCAACAGCGGCGTGACAACGTCGTTGGAGACCCGTTCCATCACCTCGGGTGTTGCAATACCGGCGGGTGCATAGGCCCCCATGCCTCCCGTGTTCTTGCCCGTATCACCATCGCCCACTCGCTTGTGATCTTGCGCCGGAGCCAAAAGCACAGCGTGCACGCCATCGCAGATGGCAAACACACTCACTTCCTCCCCCTCGAGGAAACCCTCGATCACCACGCCATCGTCGCCAAACATTCCCTGCATCATCGCCTCAACGGCGCGCAGAGCCTGGTCGTGCGTTTCAGCGACGATCACACCTTTGCCTGCGGCTAAGCCATCATACTTGATCACTACCGGCAGATCATGCTGCCGGACGTAGTCCGCAGCAGCAGCGTGGTCATGCATTCCGAATCGGCGATACGGAGCAGTGGGAATGCCCAACTGTTGCATGACGTCCTTGGAGAAGCCCTTCGAGCCCTCGAGCCGTGCGGCAGCCTTCGACGGGCCGAAGACGTCGATGCTGTGTTCGTGCAACGTGTCGGCCAAGCCATCGCACAGCGGCTGCTCTGGACCCACAACAACCAACGTCACGTTGTGGTGCAGGCACCACCGCACGATCTCATCATGATTGTCGGCCCTCAGGGGGACGCATTCGGCCTCCCGAGCGATACCGGGATTGCCAGGTGCAACCCACAATTTCTCGCACGAAGCGGACTGCGCTAATGCTACAGCTAGCGCATGCTCACGACCTCCCGACCCGATCAGGAGAATCCGTTCCATGTGGTGTTCCATCTACGACTAGAACGGTACGTCGTCGAATTCATCCTTCGATCCACCGACCTGCGCCGACGGAATCTGGGAATAATCCGTTCCCGACGGCGCTGCGCCACCGGAGAGACGCTCAAGGCGCCAGCAATCAAGGCTTACCCAGTAGTCCTTCGAACCATCGTTCTTCCGTGTGTACTCTCGGCCGCGCAGGTTGAAAAAGACCTTGACCTGCTGACCCACAGCATAGTTATCCAGCAGTGCGGTCTTGTCTTGTACCAGCTGAAACTTCACGGACTGGGGATACTGCCCGTCCGGAATCTCAATGGCAAACTCACGCTTCTTGAACGTGTCGGAAACTTGCTGCGTATCCATGATGGATACGATTGTGCCGGTTGCTTCGTAGGTAGTGCTCATCAGAAAACAGTAGGTGAAACGACAATGATTGGACGAAGTAATGACTGAAGAAATAGCAGAAGTAATGACAGAAGGAATGACTGAGGTACCGACTTAGGAGGTGTACGAGGATACGAGTTTCGGAAACTCCGTCAACATGGCCGGTACGCCAGCAACATTCTTTCCGCCGGCCGTTGCAAGATGGGGCTTTCCACCGCCAGCACCACCAACCATGGCCGCTGCTGCACCAACGAGCTTCCCTGCTGGCTTCACCTTAAGCAGATCATCCGTGGTAACGCACACGAGCTGCACTTTCTCATCGATCACGGCTGCGAGGATTCCAACGCCGGAGGACTTCAATTCAGCCCGGAGCGTATCGCCAAGCTCCTTGAGTTGATCGGTGGTGGCCGCGTCGATTGATGCGGCGGCTACCCGGATGCCGTCGACCATCACCGCAGACGCAGCAATGGCAGGGATGGCTTCCTTCAATGTGCTGGTTCGCAGCGCCGCCAGCTCTCGTTCGGCAGCCTTCAGGCGGTCCTGTACTAGCACCTTATCGTCTTCGTGAGCCTGAATGGTTTCCATCAATCGACGAATACTGGCTGGAATACTCCTGCCGGCAATAGCTTCGATACGTCGGACTCCACTGGCAATGGAACTCTCATGCATGACGCGGAAGAGGCCGATCTCTGCCGTTGATGCTACGTGCGTTCCTCCACAGAACTCCACACTGAAGCTTGGATCCATGGTCACGACGCGCACGGAACTGCCGTACTTATCTCCAAAGAACATCTTCACATTCGGAATGGTCCGCGCCACATCAATCGGGAGCTCTTCGATCGTTACCTCCACGGCATCAAAGATTTTCTCGTTGACAATGTCCTCAATCTGACGCAGTTGGTCGTTCGTCGGTTTTTCGAAATGCGAGAAGTCGAAACGCAGGTGATCGGGAGCCACCAGCGAGCCCGATTGTTGCACATGTGAACCCAACACCTGACGCAGAGCCTCGTGCAGCAAGTGCGTTGCCGAGTGCTCCCGCTGAATGTCCCGGCGGCGCTCTCGGTCGATCGCAAGCCGAGCTACATCGCCGACAACAGCGGGGTCGATTTCCGTCGAGCAGAGGTGAACGATGGCTCCACCAACGGATCGCACATCCTCGACCTCGTAGCTACATCCGCCTACGACGATCGTACCGGTGTCCGACACCTGACCACCCATTTCGGCATAGAACGGAGTTTCGGCAACCACAAGTTGATTTCCAGAAACAGCAAGAACAGGGCTCTCCACCTCCGTGTGACTGTACCCTACAAATCGTGACTGGAGTTCGTCGGCAGAAAATGTCCCGGCCTCCACTTCCTGATGGTGTCGTTTCCGGGCTGCACGCGATCGTTCGCGTTGAGCATCAAGCAGCTCCGAGAACGCCGCCGTATCAACGCCTAAGCCGTAGTCTTCGCGGGCAATCAACTGCGTGAGGTCCAAGGGGAAGCCGAAGGTGTCGTACAGCCGGAAGGCTACGTCTCCCGAGATCTGCTCGGTACTGGCTGCAGCGGCGGCAGCAAGCTCTGCCCGGCCGTTGTCCAACGTGGTAAGGAACTGTTCCTCTTCGGTCCGAATCACCTTCTCGATTAATGCCTGATGCTGGACAACTTCCGGAAAGATGTCGCCCATCGTGGCGGCTACCACGCTGACGTGTTTCCAGAGCACGGGCTCTGTAAGTCCCAGATTCCGGGCATACCGAGCAGCACGTCGTAGGATCCTGCGCAACACGTAGCCCCTTCCCTCGTTACCGGGGATAGCACCGTCGGCAATGGCAAAGGTCAGCGTGCGGATGTGATCGGCAATCACCCGCATGGCAATGCCATCTGGGTGCTGCAGGTCAGCGTTGTACGTTCTGCCGGAGAGATCTTCCGTGCACGCAATCAGGGGCTGGAAGATGTCGGTATCATAGTTCGACGTTTTTCCCTGCAGAACGGCCGTTACCCGCTCCAACCCCATCCCCGTATCGACGTGCCGCGCGGCCAAGTCTTCAAGGCTGCCGTCAGCCCGGCGATTGTACTGGATAAAGACGTTGTTCCAGATCTCAATCACATCTTGGTGCCCAGCATTTACCAGCGGACCGCCGGTGAGATCCGGCGTGCGGTCGTAGTGGATCTCGGTACACGGACCACAGGGCCCGGTTTCTCCCATTTCCCAGAAGTTGTCTTTTTCGTCGAAGCGATGGATATGGTGCTCTGGCAGGTAGGCCTTCCAGATCTCGTAGGATTCGTCATCGGTCCGGTAGACGGTAGCGTGCAGTCGTTTGGGATCCAACTTCCAGACCTGCGTCAGAAGCTCCCAGCTCCAGGCAATCGCCTCTTGTTTGAAGTAGTCGCCGAAACTCCAGTTGCCGAGCATCTCAAAGAACGTGTGATGGTACGTATCCACCCCAACGTCCTCGAGGTCGTTGTGTTTTCCCGACGCACGGATGCACTTCTGTGTATCGGCAGCGCGCACGTAATCGCGGCTTCCGGTCCCAAGGAAGACATCCTTGAACTGATTCATCCCGGCATTGGTAAACAACAGCGTCGGATCGCCGTGCGGTATCACCGGTGCCGAAGGCACGATGCGGTGACCCCGCTCAGCAAAGAATTCCAAAAAGGACTGTCGGATATGTTGTGAGGTCATGGGCCGTAGGTTCTGCATTTATGAGCCGACAAATTACGGCCTAGACTAGATTTGTCCCGATGAAACACACACTACGCCTCACCCTTTGCATTCTCCTGCTGGCACTCTTGACCTCACCTGCGGCGTGGTCACAGTCTGCATATCATGTTGGTATTGATGTGGGTTCACTGGAGGACGATCGTCTGCTGGTAACGATCAACCTTCCGCCCATCAGCGCCGACACGGCCGTCTTCGTGTTACCGATCACCGTGCCGGGCACCTACGAGACCCATTTATGGTGGCGCCTCGTGTCGAACCTGCAGGCCTTCAACGAGGCGGGCAGCCCCCTACCCGTTGCGCGGTCTGCCGATTCGCAGTTTGTGCTCCTAAACGCCCGAGCAACGCGTCGAATCACCTACCGTCTTGATGATTCGTTCGACGACACCGACGATCGTGTGTCGATCTTTCACCCAGCGGGGACGAGTTTCCAGGGTGATAGCATGTTCGTCTTCAATCACGGTGGCATGATTGGCTACGTCGAAGGCTATCAACGCGTACCCTATCAGGTTACGGTCACACATCCGGAACGCCTCTACCTTGCAACGGCCTTGGACGTGGTCTCCCGAACCTCCACCAACGGGCAAACGGCGACGATGTACCGCGCGCCGACCTTCGACGCACTGGTGGATGGACCGGCGGTACTCTCCGTGCCGGACACAGCATCGTTCCGTGTGGCCGGAGTCGAGGTAGAGGTAGCGTTGATGCATGGCCGTCCCGGCAAGGTCGCTCCCGCCTATGCAAAGGCGCTCGAAGCCGTCACGGCAGCGATCGGTCGGTTCCTGCCTCGCATGCCAGTCACTCGATACGCATTTCTGATGTACCTCTGGGACGGCGATACCGCGGAAGTACAAGGCGCAGGAATGGGGCAAGGGGCTTTGGAACACAGCTATTCGTCGTTCTATTTCTGGCGGTACGGCAGCAAGCCATTCGGATTGGATGGCATTGCTGCCCATGAGTTTCTGCACATCCTTGTTCCCTTGAACGTGCACAGCCGGGAGATTGAGGAATTCAATTTCCGGGCACCGGCGATGTCCGGCCACCTTTGGCTGTACGAGGGGGTCACCGAGTATTTCGCCGATCAGGCACTTCTACGCGGCGGCAAGCGCAAAGAATCCTCGCACATCCGCACGATTGCCGAACATGCCGCCAGTGTTCGTCGGTTACCCGAGATGTTCAGTCTGTACGATTTCTCCCGTGATGTGCTGACCGATGAGAATCAGGAGCTCTACCCACTGATCTACCAGGTTGGCCCGTTGAATGCCCTATTGATGGATATCCTCTTGCGAGAGTCTACGGCTGGTGCGATGGGGATGTTGGAGCTGGTGTATGCACTGATGGACCGGTACGGTCCCAACAAGCCCTTTGCCGACAGCGAGCTCTTTGGGGTGATCACCGAACTCACGTCACCAGCTGTGGGAGAGTACTGCCAGCGCTACATCGCTGGAGGAGAACCATTTCCAATGGCCGACTACCTACCCCGAATCGGCCTGCAGTACCAAGACAGCGTTCCAACGCCCACACGGTCGTATGGCATCCGGTTCAATTGGCGTGCTATGGCTAACGGCATGATCCCGGTAAGCCCCACGGGAACGAATCCTCTCGACCTGCAAACCAGTGATACTCTTGTGGCCATCAACGGCATCGGCCTCGATGAGGTGGACCGTGGGGTGTTTCGGTCGATACTCGATCCCGATGAGAGTGATGTTGGGGTGAGCTTGACCCTTCGACGGAACGGAACCACCGTTGAGGTCAGTGGCGAACCGGTGGAGATGACCATCTACAGACGCCACGTAGTGTCGGAGATGAAGGAACTCTCGTTTGAGCAGCGACGTCTCCGGAATCTTGTGTTCTACGGAAATGAGGAAGGCCGCAAAGCTACCTCTGATACCAGTCGTTGAGTCGCTCGGCAAAGGCTTCCGCCGACAGATCCGACTGCTCGTACCTACCAGCGTGCTGTCGTTGGCGGAGTGCTTCGTACAGCGAGACCGCGCACGCAACCGAGATGTTCAGGGACTGCACCACGCCCATCTGCGGCACGAGGAAGTTTCCATCAGCAAGCGCGCGAGCTTCCTGGCTCACCCCGGAATGTTCATTGCCAAATACGAGGGCTACCGGCTGGGTCAGGTCGAGGTCGTACAGCGAGACGGCATCGCTGCTCATGTGTGTCGTGTAGATCTTGAACCCACGGCTGCGTAAGGCGGAGAAGCACGACGCAACATTCTCGTGCAGGTGAAGATCTACCCATTTTCTGGCACTAGCCGAGCTCTTGCGACCCAGCTCCGGAAACTCCTGAAAACCCGTGTAGACGCCATGCGCTTCCAGAACTCCAACGGCGTCGCAGGAGCGCAATACCGCCGAAACGTTGTGTGGATCGTGGACGTTTTCGAAGACCACCGTCAATGTTGACTGCCGGCGCTCTAGGACGGCACGTAACTTGGCGGCCCGCTCAACGGTAATAGACGATGGATGTGGCATAACTCGCCGACTTACTTATCGGCCTCGCCCATCACAGGATCGATCGAACCAATAATGGCCACAACGTCCGACACCATAGAACCCTCGGCCATGAATTTCAGGGCTTGCAGATTCGACGATGATGGCGAGCGTAGTTTCAATTTCCATGGATGGCCGGTACCATCGCTGACGATGAAGAAGCCGAGCTCGCCTTTAGGAGCCTCGATGGCGGTGTAGGTCTCGCCGGCGGGAATCTGCTGACCGAAGTTGACCAACATAAAGTCGTTGATCAACTCCTCCATCTTCGTGTAGATCTCCTTTTTCCGCGGCATCACGTTCTTTGGATCTTGATCGTTGAGGACCGGTGTGCGAGGCGTCGACTCCAGCACATCGAGGCACTGATGACAGATCTTCATCGACTCCCAGATTTCCTCGGCACGACAACGGAATCGTGCGTAGCAGTCACCATCATTTTTGGTGATCACATCAAACTCGACCTTGTCATAGAACATGTAGGGCTCGTCGCGACGCAGGTCGCGGGCAATACCGGACCCTCGCAAGGTTGGACCCGACAGTCCCAGTGCGATGGCCTTGTCGGCTGGCATGTATCCCACACCGGCCATACGATCGATGAAGATGCGATTGCGAGCCACCAGGCCGTCGAACTCACGCAGACGCTCGGGCATCTGATTGAGCCAGGCCCGGATGTCGCGCATGACGTCGGCAGGAATGTCGTTGGCAACGCCACCGATCCGAGCAAACGAGGTCGTGAAACGCGCACCGCAAATCCGCTCGAAGAGGTCGTACTGTTTTTCGCGCTCGGTAAAGGTCCACAGGAAGAGCGTCAGTGCACCAACGTCCATGGCCGTAGCGCCCATAGCCAGCAAGTGCGACGAGATCCGCGCCATTTCCGCTACCAGCATGCGCACCCATACGGCGCGATCGGGCACACTGATATTGCCAGCCTTCTCGATTGCCATGCAAATGCCAACGTTATTCGACATCGGAGCGATGTAATCCAGTCGGTCGGTATGCGGAATGAATTCGTGGTAGGTGCTGTTCTCGGCCAGCTTCTCGAAGCCTCGATGCAGATAGCCCAACTCGGGGACACACTTGACCACCGTTTCGCCATCAAGCCGCAACAGAACGCGGAGTACTCCGTGCGTAGCCGGATGTTGGGGACCCATGTTGAGGACCATGTCGTTCTCCAACGGATCTTCGAACATGGCAACCGTGTCCTTATCCATGACCTCCCGAAGAATCTTGGCTTGACGCAGTTTCTCAACGCGCTCGATCGTACTGGTGCTGGTAACAGGAAGACTCATGACGAAGATTCCTCTGGAAGGCGACTCTGGAACACGAATGGAATAACACAGCAAATATACCCGCGAAACAAGAAACGGCGTGTCAGCGTTCCGGATGATTCCGAAGGTCTGACACGCCGTCTGGAGTAATGTTGTGGGCGAGGTGGGACTTGAACCCACACGTCCTTGCGAACACGGGCTTCTGAGACCCGCCTGTCTGCCAATTTCAGCACTCGCCCAACTGCTGCGGAGAGGGAGGGATTCGAACCCTCGAAAGGATTGCTCCTTTAACGGTTTTCGAGACCGCCCGATTCAACCACTCTCGCACCTCTCCAGGCCGCAGCGTTTTGTGGGATTACAAAGATAGCACGGTGGTCAAAAGTTCATGCAGAAAAAAACGCGCGTGGTCGAAGACCATCCCACCGAGACCATGTCGACCACATCACCGGCGGTCATCATGCTGCTGTTGTACTTCTTCAAGTAGCACGAGGTACGACAGATACCGTTCGGGGTCGATCTTTCCTTCTTCTACGGCCGCAATCACAGCACAACCAGGCTCATGGTGATGGGAGCAGGGCTGGTACCGACACTCGGTGGCAAACGGCGTAAACTCCTCGAAGTAGTATGGCAGTTCGGTGGCATCAAGTTCCCACACAGCAAACTCCCGTAGTCCGGGGGTATCCACTAACTGGCCACCATCGGCCAGTGGAATCACCATGGCCGCCGTTGTGGTGTGCCTCCCCTTCTGATACATCGTTGAGATTGCACCGACCCGCAGGCGAGCATCCGTGAGCGTATTGATCACACTGGACTTTCCCACTCCCGACGGACCACTGAGCAACGTGGACCACCCGTGTAGGATGTCGCGAAGTGTGTCGATGCCCTCTCCCGTGGATGCCGACACCAACGCCACCGGAAGGTCCAGATCATCCCAATACGCCGCAAGATCCTCGATGAGCTCAGCACGCTCCGCGGACGGAACCAGATCAATCTTGTTCACTATAATGATGGGCTGCAGGTCGCCTTTGTCGGCCGCAATCAGATAGCGATCGATCAGGCGCTTGTTGTATGCCGGTTCACGGGCCGCGACAACGATGGCCAGCTGGTCGACATTCGCCACCACAACCTGCTCACGCCGGGCCCTGCCGGCCGCCCGACGCGAGAGCAGCGTGCGACGCTCCTCTCTCTTAACGATCACACCGAGAGGATCACCGAACTCCGTGACCTCGTCCTGTGGAACAAACCACACCACATCGCCGACGGTAACGATGGTATCCGTTTCCGGACTATCGACCGTGCCGGACACGGTACAGATGACTGGCTGGGAACCGCTTTGTGGCGCAACCACCCAATACGGCCCGGCTGACGTCACCACCACACCTTGCAACGCCTTATCCGACAAAGCCTTACCTGCCTTCAGACGGGTACGAACCTTGTCCGACCGTCGGCGCACCTGTCGCGATTTTGCGCGGTAGGACGCTTCAGGATCACTGCCCTGTGCAGCACGTGCCATGTGAATGTCTTGACAGGAGTGTGGATAAATGTTGACAGTTTGCCCGAACCGTCGTAGCTTTATGCAGATTTTCAAATTAGCAGGATTCCTTTGAACTACCGGTGGAATTTCCGGGAAAGTATCGATGAAGACGCCGTACAACACCTAGTCCATGACGTACACCTGCCAGGCCCGATCGCTCGAGTCCTGGTTGGTCGAGGTATCGACACCGTCGATGCTGTGAAAACATTTTTCGCACCAGACCTGGAGAAGTTGCATTCTCCATGGCTCATGGATGGTATGGTGAAGGCCGTGGATCGCATCGAGCAGGCGCTGCGCGATAGCGAGGCGGTGTGGATCCATGGAGATTACGACGTCGACGGTACAACCAGTACAGCGATGATGCTGCATTTCTTGCGCAGCATCGGTATCCGCGCGGACTACCACATCCCCAATCGTATGGATGAGGGTTTTGGCTTTATGCCATTGTCGGTAGATCATGCCATGGAGTTCGGGGCCAAGGTGATCATTACGGTCGACGTGGGAATCACGGCAATGAAGGCGGTAGAGTATGCTGCCGAGCGGGGTATCGATACCATCATCTGCGATCACCATCAGGCAGCCGAAGAGCTTCCAGCTGCCCATGCTATCCTAGATCCGATCAAGCCCGGCTGCACCTACCCGTTTAAGGAGCTTGCAGCCTGTGGTGTTGCGTTTAAGCTCATCTCAGCGGTCTGTGAACGTCTCGGCAGGCCGGAACAGGCCTTTCAGTATCTGGACTTTGTTGCCATTGCCTCCGCCGCCGACATCGCCCCGCTCACGGACGAGAATCGCGTGATGAGCACCTACGGACTACGGCTGATCAACGAGCAGCCGCGCCCGGGTTTGAAGGGACTGGTCGACTGCGCCGGACTAACGATCGGCAACATCACCAACGCCAGTGTCATCTTTGGGCTTGCTCCCCGAATCAATGCCGCGGGCCGTCTCGGCGACCCCCGTCGGGCTGTCGAAATGATGATCCAAACCGATGAGCTCTATGCCTTTCGCATTGCGCAAGAATTAGAACACGACAACCGAAAACGCCGGGCCATCGACGAACACACCTTCGACGAAGCGATGCAGCAGGCCGAGCAGCTGATGGCCCAGGGCCCGATTCATTCTCTTGTGCTTCACGGAACGGCGTGGCACGCTGGTGTGATCGGTATTGTCGCCTCGCGATTGGTCGAGCGCTTTCACCTGCCCACCGTGATGCTTACGTCGGTCGATGGTGTTGCGAAAGGATCCGCCCGCTCGATCAAAAATTTCGACATCCACGCTGCGCTAAAGGAAAGCGAGGAACTCCTGATCGAGTACGGTGGCCATAAACATGCGGCTGGCTTGTCGCTGCGGGTGGAACATATTCCCGAACTACGCCGCCGCATCGAGCGTATCGCGGCAGAGCAGCTCTCGGATGATGAGCTCACACCGGACATCCAGATCGACACAGAGCTACAGCTGACGGAGCTCTCCCCGACGTTTCTACAGTACCTCGTACGATTCGCTCCCTACGGCTATCGGAACCATCGACCGATTTTCTATACCAAGAACGTGGTCTCGGCCAATGGAGTGAAAATCGTTGGTAACAACCACTTGAAGTTCAGGGCGTTGCAGAACAACTTCGCCATCGATGCTATTGGCTTCAACCTTGGTCACAAAATCGAGGTGTGCGCACACGGTAAACCGTTTGCTATGGTCTACACCATCGAAGAGAGCATGTTCAATGGAACGTCGATGCCTCAAGTTCGCATCAAGGACCTGCGCCCCGATCCCCCCGATCTCGTCGCCGATCTCGTCCCATAGTTGTGTCTGACCAGTCGCTAGAACCACTTCTCGAAGCCGATTCGTGGGTCATCGCATCCATCGAAGACGACGCGGTGCGCTTGGTGTGTTCTGGTCGTGACCCTATCACGGTATCGGCATCACGTCTTGGGCATAGCCCCACGTCACCGTTATGGGAGGGGGCTTCGGTGATGCTGGTAACACTGCGTCACCCCAGCGTACCCGGGATGCTACGACTGCCGATCCTCGAGCCAGATTACCTGGTGGATGTCACCGAGATTGCCGAAGCGTGGCAGCCGGACGGCAGCAGTGCGGAAAGCATCCTGCTCAACCGCATACGATCGCGCTCGACCTCTCACGCCATGGCTCGGGGCAGCCTTCTCAACACTGTGTTTGATCTTGCCGTTGCCGACCACACGGCAACGGACGATGAACTGTTAACGCGTGCCGTACAAACCAACGTGCTGCCGTGGGCAGCATTAGCTCACCGTGGCGTGCATCTGGAAGCGGAACGTCAAGGTCTGCTCCCAATCGTGGCTTCCATGCGCCAACAACTGCGCAGCTGGCTCGCAACGCCGACACACGCATCCGCCCTACCGCCGCGACTGCGCGTTGAGCCCCATGCCATTTCGCCGGTCCTTGGCTTGGCCGGGCGATTTGACATCCTGTTGGAGGCCGACCACCATTGTACACTCGTCGAACTCAAAAGTGGTTCGGCGCCGCGGCATGGTGGACGTCCGAGTCATATTGCACAGCTCAGCTGTTATGCAGCACTTCACCGTGCGGTTGTGGGACGGTGGCCCGACGACGTGATGTTGTGGTATGCTGCCGCACCACCATCCACACCGGCACTCCGTTCGATAACACCCGAGGAGATCCTGCGCACATTGCAGAGTGTCCTCCCACTGCGCAACGCCGCTGTGAGCATGGACCATGCTCTTGCGATGCGATCATTCGGAGCCCTTCGCGCGATTGGCCCGTCGATGCCAGGCGTGAGCGACTTCGCGCGGGAAGCGGCCAACCGTTTTCAGGAGGCCTACAGCCGTGCCGACCCCGTTGTTCGGACGGCATGTCAGGGATGGTTGTCGATGCTGCATCGGGAGCGATGGGTGCAGCGCGTGGGTACAACCGAGCAGGGACATCGTCTGGTACGGTCACGGGCCGACCTGTGGCGCGAGTCCGCAGAGACCAAACGTCATGATCCGTCCTGCATTACCGACCTGCTGATCGATGAAACGGCGTCGGATTTTGAACGTATGCACCTGACGTGCCAACGCCACGATCCGATTGCCCACACCTCACTGCGCTATGGAGACCTCGTGGTGCTCCACCGGCAAGATGTCCACCACCCCACGGGGCGGTTTATCATCAAGGCCACCATCGAAGCACTCCATGAAACATCCATTCGCGTGTCGCTTCGCAACAAACAGGTCGACCGCCACGATCTGCTTGACGGGTGTTGGATCCTTGAGGCGGACCTCTCGGACAAAGCCATTCGTGATGCGATGCCGGGTGCTGTAGCGCTGTTGTTCATGAACCCTCGTCGACAGAACCTCCTGCTGGGTAGAACGCCGGCATCGGCACCCCACCACGGACACCAGCCCCCTACCACACTATCGTTGGCGGAAGCCACACCTTCCCAAGTGCGTGTGATCCACCAAGCCCTTGCCCAGCCGGAGTTGTTTCTGCTGCAGGGACCACCAGGCACCGGAAAAACGAATATTGCCCTGCGAAGTATTGTTGCCAACCTTGCGGCAACACCGGGGGAACGCATCTTGGTCCTCGCCTTTACGAATCGGGCTGTCAGTGAGATCTGCACGGCATTGTCGTCGGTTCTGCCGCACGGAGAGCTCATTCGTCATGGATCAAAGGTTGGCAGCGATGAGACACAGAATGTTCCAGCGATTCCTCACCTCGCGCGAACGTCGTCGCCGCAGGATCTGGCCCAGCGCGTAGCAACAGCACGGGTCGTTGTTGCCACGATGAGTAGCATCGTTGGCTCGGCGGACATCTTTGAATTCGGCCGATTTACCACAGCCATCGTTGACGAAGCTTCGCAACTGATCGAGCCCCTTGTTCACCATGTGGCACTGCGGGTCCACCGACTGATTCTCATCGGCGATCATGCCCAACTTCCGCCCGTGATCACCCAACCATCGGTGCATCTGGCGGTGAATGCTCCACAGCTGCATGCCGTGGGGCTGGACCATCTTGGTCGTACGACCTTCGAGCGGCTGTTTACCATCTATCAGTCCCGAGGGTGGACGGACGGATCGGCGATGCTGATCGAACAGGGTAGGATGCACCAGGACGTGATGCGGATGCCATCGACGATCTTCTATGGCGAGCGACTGGAACCGGTGTTGGAGTGGCAGCGGAGTCGCGATCCCCTACCCTGGGATCACATCATCCCACATCGGGCAGCCTTTATTCCCGTGACGGCAGAAAGCGGTAGTCGACAAGCCGAGCATCAGCAAGCCCTTGAAGGTGCCATGATCACCTGGCTCCTGCAGCACATGTTCAACAACCGCGAATCCACTGGTGCCGTGGAGGGCTGGACAATCGGAGTCATTACCCCATTCCGACTGCAGAATCATGCAATAGGCACAGCACTCACGGAGCTGCCGGCCGCCGTGCGGTCCGCCGTCACGATCGACACCGTTGAACGATTCCAAGGAAGTCAGCGCGATGTGATCATCTACGGCACTGCTGTGGCCACCGCAGCAGATGTGCGAACCATTACCTCCGAAACGGTGGTGGATGGTCGCATGGTGGATCGAAAACTCAACGTTGCCAGCACCCGGGCCCGCCAGCAATTCATCATCGTCGGCCATCCTGAAATCCTGATGCAGGCCGAGTCCTATGCAGCAGCGTTACGGCAGCTACCATGGGTACCGCTGCAGGATCGCATAGATTTGCACCATGGCAGGTCATAGCAAATGGGCAAACATCAAGCATCGCAAAGCCGTCGTTGATGCTCGGCGTGGCAAACTGTTCACCCGGATCTCCCGTGAGATCATCGTTGCAGCACGCTTAGGCGGGGCCGACACCGAGGCAAATCCTCGACTTCGTATGGCCATCGCGAACGCTCGCTCGGTTTCGATGCCGCACGAAAATATTCGGCGCGCTATTCAACGGGGTACGGGCGAAATTGAAGGTGCTACCTACGAGGACGTTACGTTCGAAGGCTACGGTCCGGGCGGGGTGGCGATGATCGTGGAGTGTACCACCGAGAATCGAAATCGCACGATCGCCGACGTTCGGGCTGCCTTCTCCAAAAACGGCGGCAATCTTGGCGAAGCCAATTCCGTGGCCTGGAGCTTTACCCGGCAGGGCCTACTGCGCATCGACACGGCAATGTCCGAGGACGAGGTCCTGGAGCTGGTTCTTGAACTTGGTGCCGATCAGATGGAGATGATCGACGACGGAGCCGTGATCACCTGTACTCCGGACATGCTGGGAACAATTGCCCGTAGCCTGGAACAAGCTGGCACTGTTGTGGCCGAACAGCGCATGGTGTATGAGCCCCAACAGAAGGTGGCAGTCACAGATCCAGCGGTGGCGAAAAAATTAGTGAAGCTCCTTGATACCTTCGATGACTTAGACGATGTGCAGCAAGTGTACAACAACGCTGAGATTTCCGACGACGTAGCCGAGCTACTGTGAGTACTCCGTGAGGTTCGAATGAGAATCATTGGTATCGACCCCGGCAGTGTCATCTGCGGCTATGGTGTAATCGACGTTCAAGGATCCACGATGACCGTTGTGGAGTACGGCGTTGTTCAGGTGAAACGCAGGAGCACGAACTTCTCCGTTCGTCTGCGGGAAATCCACGACCGACTGCATGCCGTCATTGCCCGTACCCAGCCCGACACGTGTGCCATGGAGCAGGTGTTCTACGCGAAGAACGTAAAGTCGATCGTTCAGCTATCGCACGCGCGTGGTGTTGCGATGTTGGCCAGTGCCCAACACCAGCTTGATCCCGTCGAATACACGCCGATGCAGGTGAAACGCTCCGTGACAGGACGTGGAGCTGCGTCGAAGGATCAGGTCGCACACATGGTACAGGCCATCTTGGGAATCAGTGAAACGCCGGAGTTTCACGATGCCACCGACGCACTTGCCGTGGCCATCTGCCATGCCGTGAATGGCAAGCCCCCTGAACCGATTCTGAAGCAACGCACCAATCGCCGGAAGGCGTGGGCCGACTTCGTCCGTCAACAGAAGTCCTGAGAAGTCCTCAGGGGTGTTATCCCAGATCGATGCCGTAATTTCGCGGCGAATCATTCCCCACCTGAACTCTACGAAAGTGTATCCACATGGCGATTCGTGTTGCAATCAATGGATTTGGCCGTATCGGTCGGTTAGTGTTCCGCGCAATGAAGCAGCGAGGCCTGGACGTTGACGTCGTGGGTATCAACGACCTGACCGATGCCGCTACATTAGCACACCTGCTCAAGTATGATTCAGCCCATGGCAAGTATGGTGGATCCGTTACCGTCGATGGCAACACGATCACCGTTGATGGTGATCGCATCGAGGTTTCGGCCGAGCGTCAGATTGAGAATCTGCCGTGGCAGGATCTTGATGTCGTAATCGAATCTACAGGGGTATTTACCTCGAGAGACGCACTCAGCAAGCATCTGGCCCATGCCAAGAAGGTGATCCTGACCGCACCGGCGAAAGATCAACTTGATGGGACGATTGTTCTTGGGGTGAACGACCACGAACTGCGCTCGGATATGCAGGTGGTTTCTAATGCATCGTGTACAACGAACTGCCTGGCTCCGATGGTGAAGATCCTGAACGACACCTTTGGTATCGTCAACGGATACATGACCACGGTCCATGCCTATACCAACGATCAGAACATCCTGGACCTTCCGCACAAAGACCTGCGGCGTGCTCGGGCAGCAGCGGTCAACATTATCCCTACCACCACGGGTGCGGCCAAAGCCGTCAGCGAAGTCATTCCAGCGATGAAGGGCAAGTTGGACGGACTGGCTTTTCGCGTTCCAACACCAGATGGCTCCGTCACCGATTTTACGGCCGTGCTAGCAACTCCTGCAACAAAGGACGAGATCAACGCGGCGTTTCGAGCTGCCGCCGAAGGCCCCCTACAGGGTATTCTAGAGTACTGCACCGACCCTGTCGTGTCGTCCGATATCGTGGGCAATCCGCACTCGTGCATTTTCGATGCGCTGAGCACCATGTCCATGGGCACGACCGTAAAGGTGGTTGGATGGTACGACAATGAATGGGGCTACTCGAATCGCATTGTTGATTTGTTGCTGCGAGTAACGGCATGATTCGCGGCATCCAAGATGTTGATGTTGCCAACAAGCGCGTGCTGACTCGCGTTGATTTCAACGTACCCTATGGTTCGAACGGAGAGATCACCGACGACACGCGAATCCGCGAAACCCTTCCAACGATCCTGAGTATCGTTGACCGCAACGGGATCGCGGTGCTGATGTCGCACCTTGGCCGTCCGAAGGGTGCTGTAGCGCCAGCATTCACATTGAAAACGGTCGCTGACCGCCTCCAGGTGTTGCTGCCCAATCACCACGTGATCTTTGCGTCAGACTGCGTTGGCGAGTCGGCATCTGCGGCCGTTGCAGCGGCCCAACCCGGTCAGGTTGTGCTCCTGGAAAACGTACGGTTCCATGCAGAAGAAGAATCCAACGATCCGGTCTTCAGTGCACAGCTTGCACACCTAGGCGACCTTTACTGCAACGATGCCTTCGGCACTGCTCATCGCGCCCACGCCAGTACCGCCGGCGTGACGAACCACATCGGCGTAGTCTGCGCTGGATTGCTGATGCAGAAGGAGTTAGACTACTTGGGTGGGGCGTTGCACCAACCTCGCCGGCCCCTCGTAGCGGTGATTGGTGGCTCGAAAATCTCCGGGAAGATCGATGTGATTCGCGCGCTGCTCTCCTCGTGCGATGCCATTCTGATTGGTGGTGGAATGATGTTTACCTTCCTGCAAGCGCAGGGGATTTCGGTTGGTTCCTCGCTGGT
Organism: uncultured Hyphomicrobiales bacterium; assembly: GCA_964493635.1. Classification (GTDB taxonomy): domain Bacteria; phylum Bacteroidota; class Ignavibacteria; order Kapaibacteriales; family Kapaibacteriaceae; genus OLB6. Next base: position 18,908 of record CAZBOW010000004.1, on the reverse strand, counting down.
TGAACACGATCGGATTGAGCTCGCCGGCGAGTTAGTGGCTGAGGCCAAGAACCGTAATGTGCGTTTGATCCTGCCAACCGACACGATCGTTGCCGATCAGTTTTCAGCAGAGGCCTCCACGCAAACCGTATCCACGTTGCACATCCCGGATGGTTGGATGGGGCTGGATATCGGCCCCGAAACCGCTAGGGCCTATTCCGCCGAAATCAGCAGTGCCGGAACGGTCGTATGGAATGGTCCGATGGGGGTCTTCGAGATGCCGGCCTTCGCTGCTGGAACTCGTCAGGTTGCAGATGCGTTGGCAGAAGCAACGCAGCACGGAGCCATTACCATTGTTGGCGGAGGCGACTCCGCCGCCGCAATCACGCAATTCGGCTTGGCGTCGCGCGTCAGTCACGTGTCTACGGGCGGAGGTGCCTCCCTTGAGTTCCTTGAAGGTAAGGAACTGCCGGGAGTGGTGGCGTTGGACCGACCGTAGATTGTGGATCTTCCCTCACGAACGTACGGCCACCCCGATGTATCAGCGCACACGCGGATTGAGCTTCTTCCCTCCGTTCATCAAGTTCTTGATGTTCGCCAACGTAGGTGTCTTCTTCCTGCAGTCGTTTGCTGACGGCTTCACCTTTGGAGGGGTGCCACTGGGTTCAGCCATCATGGAATGGTTTGCTCTCTGGCCAATCGGAGAGAATTTTTGGCCATGGCAGTTCCTGTCCTACCAATATCTCCATGGTGGATTTGGGCATCTCTTCTTCAACATGTTCGCCCTGTGGATGTTTGGTATGGAGCTGGAGAACATGTGGGGATCGAAGCGGTTTGCCGTCTACTACACGCTGGCTGGTATTGCAGCTGGCATCGTCCATCTGCTGGTGACGCCGCTCTTCGGCGGCGCTGGCGCTCCAACGATCGGAGCCTCGGGTTCGATCATGGGCGTCCTGCTGGCCTTTGGCATGCTGTTTCCTGACCGGCCAGTGATGATGTTTCCGATCTTCTTTCCCATACCAGCACGCTTCTTCGTGTTGATCTACGCCGGTATCGACCTCGTGATGGGGATCTCCAATGCCAGCGACGGAGTTGCCCACTTTGCACACCTTGGCGGTGCACTGGGCGGGTATCTGCTACTCAAACTGGGAGAGCCGCTCTGGACATGGCTCGAGGGAACGCGCGGAGGATCGCCGAACATGTATAACGTGCAGGACGTCGAGTTTCGAGACGTCAATGATGGCCCAACGCTCTTCTACCAGCGGCCCTCTGCTCCAGAGACGGTTACCACGGCCGAGCAGCGAGCAACCCCTACCACCGAAACGTACACCCGTTTTGTTGTCGATGGTGAGCGTATCACACAGGAACACATCGATGCGATCCTGGATAAGATTTCGCAAGCGGGCTATCACAGCCTTACAGAGCGTGAAAAGAACATTCTCTTTCAGGTGAGCCGGCAACTATGAGGCGTACCACCGTTGATGTTCGCATTGGCGACCTCATGATGGGATCGAACTATCCGATCCGCATCCAGTCGATGACCACGACCGATACAATGGACACGCAGGCGACGGTGGCGCAATCCATTCGTATGATTGAAGCTGGCTGCGAATTGGTGCGTATCACAGCCCCCTCCCAGAGAGAGGCTCTAAACCTGGAAGCCATCCGCTCGCAGCTACGGTCACGTGGCTATACCACTCCCTTGGTTGCCGACATTCACTATACGCCAAACGCTGCCGAGATCGCTGCCCGCATCGTTGAGAAGGTGCGCATCAATCCTGGCAACTACATCGACAAAAAGAAGTTCGAGGTTGTCGAATACGATGATGCCGCCTACAACGCCGAGCTGGAGCGCGTGCGTGAGCGCTTTCTGCCGCTCTTGCGCATCTGTGCGGAGTACGGTACGGCGCTGCGCATTGGAACCAACCATGGTTCGCTCAGCGACCGTATCGTGAATCGATACGGTGATAATCCTGCCGGCATGGTGGAAAGTGCCTTGGAGTTCCTGCGCATAGCAGCCGATGAGCGCTTCCACAACATCGTACTGTCGATGAAGTCGAGTAATCCGATCGTCATGATCGAGGCCTACCGCCTTCTGGTGCAGCAACTCGAAGCCGAGGGGCTACCGCCCTATCCCCTTCACTTGGGGGTTACCGAGGCCGGTGACGGCGATGATGGTCGAGTAAAAAGTGCGGTGGGTATTGGCACACTCCTCGAAGATGGCCTGGGCGATACCATTCGTGTGTCACTCACCGAGGAACCGGAAGCCGAGCTGCCCGTAGCTCGTGCCCTTGCCGCTCGATACGACCCGCACGGCCCAAGAGGGGGCGGTAGGACGTCCACGACAACATCCGATCAGCCGATTACCATACATTACGCGCGCCACCGCAGCACAGCCGTGAGTGTCGTCGGGGGAGAGCATGT
>CAZBOW010000004.1:10752-16405 GCA_964493635.1 uncultured Hyphomicrobiales bacterium | reverse complement strand
TACATTACGCGCGCCACCGCAGCACAGCCGTGAGTGTCGTCGGGGGAGAGCATGTACCGCGCGTCATCGCTGACCTCCGAGGCATTCCCATCACCGAACCCTCGAATCTTGCCGGTATCGGTCACCTGTATGATCCACTGACAGACAAGTGGACAATGACCGATCAAGCGGCAGAGTTCATTTTGGTGGGCGATCAGCCTCTGCCCTTCATGCCGCCATCCGGGATACGCCAACTCGTGGATTCCCGCGTGTGGACATCCGGTAGCGAGAAGCTGTATCGGGTTCCCGTGTGGACGGCGGAAGATCTGCTCTCCACAGCGCAGGAGGACCGTCATCCGGTCCTGAATGTGATCCATACGACGATCTCGGAGATCACCCCCACATGGATCGCACGTGTGCAGCATTGCTCGTCTACTATTCTTCTTGTTGAAGCCGATGGTGATCTCCCCTACCGTGCATTCCGCGACATGTTCCGCATGATGCGCACCGCTGAATGTACGTTGCCCGTCATCGTGGCCTCGTCCTATGCTGGCTGTCATGATCATCGATCCCTTGAACAATCACTATTGCAGGCATGTACGGACGTGGGATCGATCTTGGCCGACGGCTTCGGCGACGGCGTGCTCCTTCGCTGTACCGATCCCACGGTTGACCCCTACCAACGCCTTTCATGGAGTACAACACTCTCGTTCGGAATCTTGCAGGCTACCCGCCTTCGGATGACGAAGACCGAGTACATTAGCTGTCCTTCGTGCGGCCGCACACTGTTTGATCTGCAGGAAACAACAGCACGCATTCGGTCCCACACCGATCACCTCAAGGGAGTCAAGATCGGCATCATGGGGTGCATTGTAAATGGCCCGGGCGAGATGGCCGATGCCGACTATGGATACGTTGGTTCCGGCCCCGGAAAAATCACGCTGTATCGCGGTCAGACCATCGTACAACGAGCAGTGCCCACCTCCGACGCCGTTGATGCGTTGATCAACGTGATACGCGAAGATGGGCGCTGGATTGAGCGCGGGGAATAGCTGAGCGTAGTAGTGCGGTTTACGCTACTGCGGTAGTACGCTACTGCGGATTACGATGCGGCTTCGCCGCCCTTGACCTTCGGAGCATGGCAGGCAACCACCACAGCTTCCGGACGGTCCAAGAACTCTACACCAGGGAAGGTTAAGTCGCTCACGTGGATCGACGCTCCGATATCAAGGTGCGAAATGTCCACGTCGATATGCTCTGGCATCTTGGTTGGATCAACTTTCACGTGAGCCTTGTGCATCACGTGCTCCACCACACCGCCACCACGCACACCCACAGAGTTGCCCACAAGGTGCAGTGGGATCTCCATTTGCAGCGATTGTCCTGCGGTGATACCTAACAGGTCGATGTGCAGGATGCTGTCGCTAATCGGATCGAAGGTAACGTCCTTCAGGATCGCCGTCTTCGAGCCAGCGCCATCTACCTGGAGGTTGATCACCTTGGCTTCCGCGGTATAGACCACATCGCGAAGGTCCAATGCCGGAACTGAAAAGTGTACCGGGTCCTGTCCCTTGGCATAGTACACACCCGGGATCGTGCCATTGCGGCGAAGAGCCTTGGCTTCTGCCTTACCCGGAGTGCGCTTGCTGGCCTTGATTGTAATGTCGCTCATGATGTTCACCTACCGTAGTAACGTTGTGACGGTCACCCTTCGATCTTCTCGAAGAGAGAACTAATCGACTGATTTTCATGTGTACGAACGATTGCCTCCGCAAACAGCGGCGCAACGCTTATCACTTCAATGTTGGGATAGTGGTCCCGAAGCGGGATCGTGTCCGTCACGAACAGCTTCGAAATCGCCTCCGATGTTGAAATCAACTCTACGGCCTTACCGCTGAACACAGGATGCGTACACACTCCAACAACGGATGCTGCACCGCGATCCTTGATTGCCTCTGCACACTTTACGAAGGTTGAACCGGTATCGATCAGATCGTCAACCACCAAGATGTTCTTTCCTGCCACATCGCCGATAATGTTCATCACTTCGGCGACGTTGTGCTTTGGCCTGCGTTTGTCAACCACCACCAGGTCCACCCCATCACCGAGCATCTTGGCGTAGGTTCGAGCGTTCTTCACGCCACCGACGTCCGGACTGGCCACAGCAACGTTGGTCAACCCTAGCCCCTTGATCACGTCGATACTAATCGTTGAGGCATAGAGGTGGTCAACAGGAATATCAAAGAACCCTTGGAGCTGAGGCGTGTGCATGTCCATCGTAATCACGCGATTTGCACCAGCCTGTGTTAGCAGATTGGCAACCAGCTTTGCCGTAATCGCCACGCGCGGCTGGTCCTTCCGATCTTGCCGCGCATATCCAAGGTACGGAATCACGGCCGTGATGCGACGTGCGGATGCCCGCTTTGCCGCGTCGATCAACAGTAACAATTCAAAGAGGTTGTCGGAGGGAGCGAAGAGCGACTGTACGATGTACAAATCAACGCCTCGAACATTCTCCTCGTACTTCACCCACAGTTCGCCATCACTGAAGTTGCGAATCGTGACCTCTGCAAGCTCTCGGTGCGTCGCTCGAGCAATCCGTTCGGCAATTGCGCGATTCGAACGCCCGGCTACAATCTTCACCTCAGAGTTCAAGCTCGTTTCCACGTAATGGACATGTGGTTAGCTGGGGCGGCAGGGATCGAACCTGCGAATGCCGGAACCAAAACCCGGTGCCTTACCACTTGGCGACGCCCCAATCCGAAAGGCTACGTCTTATCGTGTATCCTGAGCAACAAACGGCAGCAGGGCCAGATGACGTGCGTACTTGATCGCACGCGTCAGGCGACGCTGCTGGAGCGCTGTTACACCCGTAATACGACGAGGCAGGATTTTACCCTGATCGTTCGTGAAACGGCCAAGGAATTTGGGGTCCAAATAGTCGATCAGCCGTGACTGCTTCAGCGGATTGTTCCGCTTGCGTGGCTGCGCCTTCTTCTGACGGAAGGGCGAGTTGATCGTGTTTGGGTTTTGCGGACGCATCGGTCCACGCTGATTCATCATCATGATGGTCTACTTCAGTAAGTCAGTTACTTCTTGGCACGCACGGCTTGTGTCTTCGCCATGCGCTTATTAAAGCGGTCTACCCGACCGGCGGTATCCAGCAGCATCTGCTTGCCGGTGTAGAACGGATGGGACTTCGAGTCGATCTCTAGTACCATACGCTCACCATTGTAGCAGGAGCGCGTTTGGAAGGTGCTACCATCGGTCATAACAACATCGACGGTCTTGTACGCTGGGTGTATGCCTTTTTTCATCGCTTATCCGTTGAAATCCATTTTATCAAGTTGGCCGAGTTCATCCACCTGGACGAACCGTTCCTTGAACTTCACCGTGCCGGTTTCACCACGGAAGCCGCGGATGACCTTCACGCTGATACGCGACGATCCGGCTTTTTTCTTGCCCTTGTCGCCGAAGGTTTGCTGTTTAGCCATTGTAGTGCCTTAGTTGCGATACGAACAACAAAGATACGGCCTTTGCTACTATTGGGCAAGAGCCAAGTGGGTATCTTTGTGATTATGGTCGTGATCAAGTTTGGTGGGGCCGTACTTGGCTCGTCGGCAGAGAGTTTCCGCCGCATGACGGAGATGCTGGGCACCCTGCCCGGAGGACTTGTTGTGGTAAGTGCTCTCAACAGAACCACGCAGGATCTGGCCGATGCGGCCGAATTGGCTCAGCAACAGGATGTGCAGGGGGCTTTCGGCATTGTGGAGGCCATTGTTGCGACCCATCGTTCCCTGGCGGACGAGTTACACCTGACTCCCGAGATTCAGGACAACGTCCTCCATCTGATCTCGGAGCTGATCTCGGAGCTGATCTCGGTGCTGCGAAGTGTTGCCGTCACGCGACATCTTTCGCCTCGCACGCGGGATCGCATTATGGCCTACGGCGAGGACCTTGCCGTTGTTTTGGTACAGGCCGCGCTGCACCACGCCCAGGTACACTGCTCTCAAGTGGACGCCCGCACGTGGATGGTAAGCTCACCCGATCACGGTGGTGCCGCGCCCCTGCTTGATCAAACGCAGGAGCAGTTTCACCGGATCGTTGTTCCCCTGCTTCGTCCCGGAGCGTGGGTTGTGACCCAAGGCTACGTTGCGGCCACCCAGGACGGGATCACGACAACCATGGGAAAGGAATCGTCCAACCTGACGGCAACCATCGCGGGATTGATGATGCAGGCCGAGCAGATCATCATCGTCACGGACGTGGCTGGTGTACGCAGTGCCGACCCGCACCTGGTATCTCATACGGAATTGCGCCCGGCGCTGTCGTTTCAGCAGGCACGTATCGCAGCACAGCACGGCGTGAAACTCCTCTACCCTACCATGATCGAACCGGCCGAACGCGCTGGTATCCCGATTACGATGCATAACCTGTACGGACCAGTCGAAGAGCAGACGGTGATTGGTGCACAGATTGGGTCGTCCGGGACGTTGCCGACACGGCCGATTGTTTCACTCATCCAGCCCACAACACCGGAAGCCCCCTACCGCATCGCGCTGGTGTGCATTACCGTGCCACAGTGGATTGGGGTGCTCCAACGGTTGCTGGAGCAGGTCCCAGACCTCCCCATCAGTGTTGCCAGCAGTTATGACGACGAGTGGCTGGAGCTCACCATCCCACAACCTTGGGAGGGCTCGGTAGCCCACGTGCTTCAGTTGATCCACACGGCAATGCTTCAGGCTGCCGATCGTCATCCTCATCTTTCCAATCAGCTGTCCGCATCAACATGAAACCCACCCACGAAAAACGCAGTCTCGACGACGTCACTCCCGGCCAAACGTACCTTGTTGGAATGAACGGCACGGAACTCTATCATGGAACGGTCACAAAGTTCCATGGTGGCTGTTGGGCGACGATTCGCGTTGAGAAGCCCATCGACGGACCGATGGCGCAGCACTATCAGCAGGGAATGGAATTCGACATCAAAGTAGCGAACTACACGCTGATGCCCGTAGCGTAACGGCGTGTTAGTTATCCTGCTTGGCAGCAACCTTTGCCAGAATTGCCTCGTGCATCCTACGCTCTAACAGTCCGTTTGACGTCCAGAAGTGGACGGCATTGGTGATGAACTGTTCAAAGCCCGAGAGTTCAGCTCGGAGGATCAGCACCGTTTGACGCACCCCGATTTCTCGAATGTTCACCTTGAACTGAACCCGACCCGTAATCCAGATTCCACCACGGATCATCGGAAGTTTACCGTACTGTTCCATGTGATCACGTGTGGAATCTTCGCCCGTGGCGAGGATACAGAAATCACTGATGTACATGCCCTTGTAGAAGCCCAGCTCGTCCTCGGGATCGGTGATCTTATTGGTCTGCGCCTTTCCGCAGGACAACTCCGCCATCGATTCTTCCATGGCCGACCACACCGTTCCAAACGGAGCACTGATCGTATCACGAATCACGATCGCCTCTTGCGCATCGTCGTCAGCAACAACGGCAGCAACAACGGCAGCAACAACGGCTGACGGCAGCGCTGCGCTGAGGATGGTACACACGGCAAGCAGAAAGAGGTGACGAGCTACATTGGTCATGATGGTCGTGATGGACATAGTCGATCATCCTTTCGAGAGCTGAACAGAAACAACCTTGGAAACCGCCGGCTCCTCCA
>CAZBOW010000004.1:0-10652 GCA_964493635.1 uncultured Hyphomicrobiales bacterium | reverse complement strand
GATCATCCTTTCGAGAGCTGAACAGAAACAACCTTGGAAACCGCCGGCTCCTCCATGGTTACACCATACAGAGTGTCGGCCGCCTCCATCGTCTTCTTGTTGTGGGTAATCATCAGGAACTGCGTGTTCTCGGAGAACTTCCGGATGATCTTCAGATATCGGTCAATGTTGGCATCATCAAGCGGCGCATCAACCTCGTCAAGGATACAGAACGGACTTGGCTTGACGAGATAGATCGCAAAGAGCAGCGCAATGGCTGTGAGCGTCTTCTCACCGCCGGAGAGCATCTCGATGGAGTGCGGACGCTTTCCACGTGGCTTGGCAATGATCTCGATCTTGCTTTCTAATGGATCCTGATCGGAGTCCTCAATCATCTGAAGGTCGGCTTCGTCGTCTTGGCTGAACAATACGGTGAACAGCTCCTTGAAATTCGTCCGAATGGCTTCGAACGTGGAGGTGAACTTCTCCCGCGCCGTCCGATTGATCTCGGCAATCGTCTCGTTGAGCGTACGCTCCGATTCGACAAGGTCGGCGAGTTGCCGGGTGAGAAACTCAAATCGCTCGTTTTCCCGCTCGTGCTCCTCAAGGGCAAGGAAATTCACGTTCCCCATGGTGGTGAGTTTCTTCCGCAGCTCCTGGGCCTCCGAGCGTAACTCTTCGCGCGGACGCTCGGTGACGGGCAATTCGGTAGGAGGAGTGGATGCATCCCCGATCTCGATGTCTAACTCCTCGATGGCCCGCACCTGCAGGTTCTCCAGACGCATCGTCGAGGCATTGAGCTTCAGGTCTACCTCGTGCAACTCTGTGTGAGCGGCATCGACGGTTTTTCGCTGAAGGCGAACATCTTCAATCGCTTGGTGTGTTGCAGCTGAACACTCGCGCACGATGCGCTCGGCGTCTTCTCGCTGTGCCGCAGCCTGTGTCAGGTCGCGCTGTGCAGAATCAACAGCCGTACGTGCCGCGTTGCGCTCGGCCTCGAGTTCGGCCCGACGGGTGCGAATGTCTTCCTCTTCCCGCGCACGCTGATCGCGCCGTTGGTCAATCGACGTGCTCTGACTCCGCAGTCGCTGTTCATCTGCATGCAGAGTTTGGACCTCTCCATCGAGGCGCACCAAAACCAGCTCGGCATCGCGCAACATGGCCCGTGCCTCCATCAGGAGAGCATCGGCGGCTTGGAGATGTTGTTCCGAGGTCTGGAGCTCCGTCTCGCGCTCTGTCACACGGGCCTGTTGTTCGGCGACCGTCGCATCGGCAGCTGTGATGGCGTCTCGAATGGACGACTCCTCGGCTACCAACCCCGTGTGCTCTGTCTGCAGAACCTGCTGCTGACCAAGAACGTCTTCCAAACGTCCCTTCAGCGCATCAAGTCGCTGGAGTCGCTCATTCCGGGCCACCGCCGTGCGACGAACAGTTTCGCCCAGCTGTCGTAGGTCGATGGCTGCCAGTGCACTCTTCACCTCGCTCAGACGCACATCGGTTGTTGACATCACCTCGCGCAGTGCCTCGACCTCCTTCCGAAGCTGATCGATTCGCTCGCGACGGCCAACCCGGACTCCTTCCGTCTTTGACACGCTGCCACCACGCACCGCACCCGACCGGTGCACCACTTCACCGGTGCGCGTTACCGCTGCATCGATACTGGATTGCTGGACTGCCGACCACGCGGCATCAATGGAATCAACAACCACGGTGCGTCCAAGGATACCCCGCACAGCGCCCCGCAGGGTCGGGTCGGTATCCACCAGCTCGCTTGCCCAGCCAATAATTCCGTTTCCGCTCGGGATGGCAGGGGGCTCTGGCAACTCGGGAATGGCATCTCGACACAGGAAGGTGGCCTTCCCGACGTTATTCTTCGACAGCGCTGCAATCGCCGCATTCGCCTCGGCACGATTGGCCACAACGAAGTACCGGGAGGCCGATCCCAGTGCAGCCTCGATGGCAATCCGCAGATCGTCGGCCGTGTTGAGGACCTCTGCCAGCGTAAGCTTCTCGCCGGATGGCGTCCACTCTGCGGTGTTCATCAAGAATTTGCTGGACTCCGTTGTGTCGACCAAGCCAACAAGGAACTCGAGCGACGCGCTGGTATGGGCGGTCTGTTCGCGCAACTCATCCATGCGAGTCTGAAGCGACTCCTGCTCACTACGTAGCGCCTGCTGCTCGGCTTCGGCCTGGTGAAGGGCGGCCTCTGCCGCCTGCAGCGCTACCTCGAGTGCTGGTACATCTGCTGCCTCGCGCTCGATGTGGTCGGCCACGGAGCGTCGACGCTCCTCAAGCTGCTGTTGTTGCACCTGTACATCGCGCAACCGTCGCTGCAAGCCCTGCATCTGAACACCCAGGCGGTCGGACTCCGAGCGACGCTCGCTCAACCCCTGACGCTCGCGTGCCAAGGCTTCGCGCAGCTGATCAACAGCGCTGCGTGCCTCGGACACGTGCTGTTGTTCCTGCGCTACCCGCTCTCGTCGTTGATCCGTAGCCTCAACGGCTGCCTGTGCTTCTTGCTGGGCCACCTCACGGCGTTGGATTACGGACTGCAGTTCCTCTTCGGTTGATACGCGCTGCTCTGCTGATTCACTGTGTTCGCGCTGGAGCCGTTCTAATGCTCGGTCCGTTGCCACGATTCGCTCCTCAAGGACGGAGAGTCGCTGACGCTCCTCGCCAAGAACCGACCGTACACCGTTTTCCAGCTCTTGAGCCTGGCGCAATTGCGCCTCAGCGGCCGTATGGGCCACCTCGGATGCCGACACGGCTTCTTCGCGCTCGGCTAGGTGCCGTTCGGCAGCCTCTTTCCTGGTACGTACATCGGTGATGTGGAGCTGTAGCTGCGTCAGCGCAGCCCACTCCTCGGCATAATCGAACGCAAACAGCAGGTGGTCGATCTCGCGCAACTCGGTGGTAAGCTCCTGATGGCGCTTCGCCTTTTGGGCCTGCCGTGCAAGCGAACCCACGGTTTTTTCCACCTCGCGAACGATATCCTGCACACGGGCAATGTCGCGTTGTGCTGCCTCAAGTTTCCGGGCGGCTTCTTTGCGACGGACCTTGTACTTCGTAACGCCGGCGGCCTCCTCGAACAGATGTCGGCGTTCGTCGGCTTTGTCGCTGAGAATGGTTTCGATCATCTTCAGCTCGATCACGGAGTACGCATCGGCACCCATGCCGGTATCCATGAAGAGATCTACGATATCGCGCAGTCGACACTGGGTTTTGTTCAGGAGGTACTGGCTCTCACCACTGCGAAAGAGTCGCCGTGTGATGACCACTTGCGCGTATTCCGTCGGCAGGATGTGCTTGTTATTCTCGATGGTGAGCGACACCTCTGCCATGCCAAGAGGCTTGCGTGCCTTGGAGCCATTGAAGATCACCTGGTCCATGCTGTCGGCGCGGAGCATGGACGTCTTCTGCTCACCCAGAACCCAGCGAATAGCATCAACGATGTTTGTTTTTCCGCAACCGTTGGGTCCAACGATAGCCGTTACCCCATCGTTAAACGACAGGTCGATCTTCTGAGCAAAGCTCTTGAAGCCAACCATTTCTAAGCGCGACAGGTACATGAGCGCTGAACTTTCCTAAGTGCATCGTGAGAGAATATGCCAACCGGCAAGTTGCGACGATCCACACGATCGACGGAACGTGAGTTTTCCACAGATCGCCGTCTACCACTCGTGGCGGCGATTGACCAGCAGCATCGGGAAGGCTGCGACCACCGTCGTGTACAGGGTTGTCGCCACGCCGTTAATGAGGAAAAACTCCCAGAACGACGTCTGCATTGGCTTGATGTAGAAGAAGAAGTAGACAAGGTTGTGCAGCAGCCCCGTGAAGGTCACAATCAGGAGTAATCGGTAACTGCCAATGGTGGCCAGCCCCATCCCCTCCCGATAGAAGTACCCAGCCATAAAGCCCGCAAGCGTTTTGGCTAGTGCGTTGGAGCCCAGTACGTCGGTTGTGAGCATGTCAAAGAGGAGTCCGGCCCCGAATCCCACGATCATTCCCACATACTGACCCTCCATGAGGGCGGCCCAGACAACCAACAACAACAACAGATCCGGCGTGACGGACTGCACCGAAACGTACTTCAGAAAGACCATGTGCACCACACTCAGCAGCAGGGCCACAACAGCATAGGCTACGTACCGCAGTGCCGGATTGTCGAACATGGACGTTGAGAAATACGTCGTCATCTATCGTCCCCCTCCGGATTGACCACGAGATTGACCACGAGATTGACCACGCTCGGAGGGCCTCTGAGCCACACGCTCCTCGAGCGCTACGCGCTCGGGATCCGGTTGCCATCGAACAACAAACACCTGCGACAGCGTCGAGGCATCGGCCGACGGTCGAACAAGAATCCGCTGGAACACCGAGTTCTCAACGTCGGCCACCGAGGCCACCGTACCGATCACAATGTTGGCGGGAAACCGCGTCGAAAAACGCGACGACACCACCACGTCGCCGGCCTTAACATCGGCATTCTTTGGCACATCCTTCAGCGACAAGAAGGCATCCCCCTGCCAGTGAACGATGCCATCAACCGACGATCGGTGGACCCGCGCAGCAATTCGTGTGTCTCGATTTTCCAGCAGGCGGATCACGGCGTAGTTGTCCGAGGTGCCAACAACAATCCCAACCAGTCCGGCATCCGTCACGCACGGCATGCCCATGTCGACGCCATGGACACTGCCGCGGTTGATCGTCGCAAAGTTGCGGAGCTCTGCCGTGGTCTTGCCCACAACGTCAGCCGCAATCATGGAGTAATCGGTGTGCGGCAGTAAGTCGAGCATGTTCCGCAAGGTGGCATTCTCCACCATGGCCTGACGATATCGGGCCGACTCGATCGAAAGCTGCAGATTGAGTTCACGCAGAGCCGTATTCTCACTCTGAAGCGCCACCGGATTTGGGACCCAGGCGAAAACGGACTGCATCCAGCCAATCGAGCCTACCACCACAGCACGAAAGCCCCCTAACCGAGAGAGCTCACCAACGCTCATCAGGGAAAACGAGATGACCACCAAGAGGGCCAGGGTGATGTAGTTCCGGTACCGTACAACGAACTCGATGAACCGCTGCATGACAGGGAGCTTAGTAACGCTTCGACTTCATCAGCACGGATGAATATGCCGAGAGGTCTTCCAGAACCTTACCGGTGCCACGTGCCACGGCGGTGAGAGGATCCTCGGCAACATGAACTGGCAACGACGTCTCGCGGCGAAGTCGCTCGTCGAGTCCCTTCAAGAGAGCCCCGCCGCCGGTAAGAACAATCCCGCGGTCGTAGATGTCGGCCGACAATTCGGGCGGTGTTTTCTCCAGCAGGTTGAGCACCGCTTCAACAATCACCGTCACGTTCTCGTTGAGCGCTTCTCGGATCTCTTCGCTGCTCACAACAATGGACTTGGGGATACCGGTGACCATGTCGCGACCCTTGACTTCGATCTCGAGCTCTTCAGCCAGTGGCCATGCCGAGCCAACATTGACCTTGATGATTTCGGCCGTGCGGTCGCCGATCAGAATGTTATGCTGCTTCTTGAACCAGTTCACAATCGAGTTGGTGAGCTCGTCGCCAGCGATACGGATCGACTCATCAGCAACAATGCCGCTGAGGGCAATGACGGCGATTTCGGTTGTTCCGCCACCGATATCAACGATCATGTTTCCCATCGCCTCGTGTACGTCCAACCCCACGCCGATGGCCGCTGCCATGGGTTCGGCGATCAGGTGCACTTCTTTGGCTCCGGCGTGCTCAGCCGAATCGCGGACGGCTCGTTTTTCCACTTCCGTGATTCCGGAGGGAACACAGATCACCATGCGTCGCGCTGGTTGCCAGTTGGCCGACATCTTGCGGATGAAGGCACGCAGCATCCCCTCGGCGATTTCAAAGTCGGCAATCACGCCGTCCTTCAGTGGGCGGATTGTGCGAATATCGCGGTGGGTCTTCCCCACCATGTCCTGCGCTTCATGACCGATGGCAATAATGGCCTTCGTACTGCGATCGAACGACACAATCGAAGGTTCATTGAGCACGATACCCTTACCGCGCTGCCAAATCAGCGTGTTTGCTGTGCCGAGGTCGATACCGACATCGTTCGAAAAAAGTCCGAACCGCGCCATGGATTTCGAGGATGTTCGTGGAAGAGATGCGAAGTTACGAAAGCGACGCGCCGGAAGAACGCCGATATTGCAGAAATGCAGCAACACCACCACTGGCGTCCCCTTGTTCGGCTCTCCGTACCCGTCGCGGCCTCGCAGGTCAGCGACATGCTGGTGCACACGGCCGATAGCATCATGGTGGGCACCTTAGGGGCGGTGCAGCTGGCCGGTGTGTCACTGGCCGGTTCTGCGGCAATGATCTTCATGATGTTTGCCGTCGGGATGACCGTTGCCATCACGCCCCTGGCCGGTGAGGCCGTCGGACGGTCCGACCTGGCAGCGGCCGCTCGTGTTGGTCGTGCAGGCCTGTGGACCTCGACCATCGTGGTCTCGGTACTTGTGGCGGTGCTCTTCAGCCTTTCCCCCTGGTTCCATCTGCTGGGAGCCGAATCCGACGTCAACACGCATGCCCTTCCGTACCTACAGTGGCTGCTACCATCGGCCATCTTTCGCATCTGGTTTGGGTCGTTCAAGCAGCTAGCCGAAGCCCTGAGCAATACCCGCGTGGCCATGATCATCAACATTGGGACCAATGTGTTGAACGTGGTCTTCAATTGGGTCTTCATCCACGGAAACCTGGGTGCTCCGGCTCTCGGTGCCGAGGGTGCAGGCTTGGCGACGTTTCTGGCCCGAGGCTGTGCTGCTGGAGCAGCTTGGTGGGTGTATCGCTCCACGGCCTTCTTTGGTGATCTGAGGATCGCCATGAATGTGACCATTGGCACGCCCGAGGCCCGAGCGGACCTGCGACGGACGATGGCCGTCGTTTTCCGCAACGGCAGCGGCATTGGGCTACAAATCGTTGTTGAGGTCCTCGGCTTTGCCTCGGGTGCCCTCATGATGGGCTGGATTGGGGCAACGGCGCTGGCAGCTCACACGATCGCTCTGAATATGGCATCCATCACGTTTATGATCGCGCTCGGCTTAGGCAGCGCCGCAACGATTGTGGTGAGCAACCTGCGTGGCGAGGGACAGTTCATTCGCGCTGCGAGCGCCGGCAGGACAGCCCTAATGATGGTACTGCTCTACGAAGTCGTGGTGGTTGTTCTCTATGCTACACTGCGATGGCAGCTTCCCCATCTCTACGTGCAGGATCCGATGGTCGTGGACCTTGCCGCAACCTTGCTGCTCTGGGCTGGATTCTTCTCGTTGTTCGATGGTCTGCAGGTGGTTAGTCTGGGGATTCTTCGCGGATACAACGACATCCAGATCCCAACGATCCTTGCTACCGTTGCCTACCTCGGCGTTGCTATTCCTGTGGGCTACGTGGCAGCGTTTCGATTCTCCATGGGAGCCACTGGAGTGTGGCTCGGATACCTTGTTGGTCTGGCCGTTGCCAGCGCGGGCTACCTGTGGCGCATCGGAGTGGTGACCAGCAGGGACCGATAGATCGTCTCAAGACGCTCTGCAACGTGATCCCACGACAGCAACCACGTCGGAGGAGTATTCACCGACCAGTCGTGACGCGGATGCGCGGCCGCTCGTTCAACGGCTTGGCGAATGCTGGCAGCACTGGTGGGCGTGCACCATTCCACGTGAGAGGTAAACAGCTCGCGCAACTGCGGCAGGTCCGACACCACGGCCCATGCCCCGGCCGCCGTTGCCTCCATGCTCACAAGGCCCTGTGCCTCGATCGTGCTGGCAAGGACATGCACCCGTGCCGCAGCATAGGCCGACTCCAGCAGCGGATCATGATGTGGAAGGGGGCCTAACCAGTGCAGCCGGTCGCTGGACTGAACACAACGTTCGAACTCCTGGACATAGGCCTTCGTAGACTCACCGCCGTGGTAGGCGGCCGGACCGATGAAGACCACGTCGCGATCGCCACCGGCGAGGGCCTGTGCCGTCAGGAGCTGATTCTTGCGAGGCTCGATCGAACCAACGCACAGGACCACATCATCCAGGCCATACCGTTCAACGAAGGCCTGCTTCGTTGCGTGAAAGAACCGAGGCTCGATCCCGTTGGCCAGTGCTTCTACCGGGGCACGTAGGGTTCCAAAGGCGTGGTAGAGTTCGGCACGCTCCTGCTGCGAAATGGCGATGATATAGCCGGCATCCTGCAGAACGCGCTGACGCAGTCGAGCAGTGGTAGCATTGATCACCCGTCCAACGCCGGCCCATGCGCGGTAGGTCCACAGCGGATGCGAGGGCATGAACATGGAGGTCACCACCACGGGAATCCCAGCCTTTCGCAGGCGGGCAACCAGATCGGCATTAGTGCACTCACTGCCAAAGACGTGCACCACGTCGACGTCCACGGTTTCCATCCATGGCGAATACCGCACAACGTGAAGGCCCCGTCGCTCCAGAGCTTCCATTGTACGATCCTGCTGAATCTCAATGCCACCGCCGCCAAAGGCGTAGGGGGCCTGCGGCACGATCATCACGCGGATCGGTGCATTCAGCGGAGGGTGGTGTTCCATATCTCACAAATGTAGGACTGCCGGTAGGATTGCCGGTAGGATTGTCAGTGCCTGTGGAGAAGGTACTTTTGTACTATGCGAATTGGAACTGTTGATGTCGACCAAGGCATTCTCCTGGCACCCATGGAGGACGTTACCGATCTGCCCTTCCGCATGATGTGCAAGCGCTATGGGGCCGATATCGTGTACACAGAGTTCATCTCCAGTGAAGGTCTGGTGCGTGATGCACGGCGTTCACTCGAAAAACTACGCCTGCACCCCGAGGAGCGCCCGGTATCCATCCAGATCTTTGGGGGAAACCTTGACGTGATGGTCGAAGCGGCGAAGATGGCCGAAGCCGCGGGCCCAGACTTCATCGATATCAACTTCGGTTGTTGGGTGAAGAATGTGGTTGCACGAAATGCTGGAGCTGCCTTGCTCAAGGAGCCCGAAACGATGCAAGCGCTCACCGCCGCAATCGTAAAAGCCGTGAAGCTGCCGGTGACGGTCAAGACCCGCCTTGGATGGTCGCGCGACTCGATCGTGATTGTCGACGTCGCCAAGATGCTCGAGGACGTGGGTGCTGCGGCACTGACGGTACACTGCCGAACGCGCGATATGGGCCACGACGGCGAGGCAGATTGGACGTGGATTCCGCGCGTGAAGCAGGCGGTGAACATTCCCGTAATCCTCAACGGCGACGTCAAAACACCGCAGGACGTCAAGCGTGCCTTTGATACCACGGGTGCCGATGCCGTGATGATTGGACGAGCGGCAATTGGCCATCCCTTCCTGTTCAAAAAGGCCAAGGACTACCTGCGGACCGGTGAAGAACCAGCCGAGGTGCACCATCGTGAAAAGATTACGACGTGTTTGGAGCACCTTCGACTTGAGCTTGAGTACAAGTCCCAACGCCGTGCCATTCATGAGTTTCGTAAGCATTACGGGGGATACCTCAAGGGCTTACCAAATAATTCTCTGGCTCGGCAGGACGTGGTTCGCTTAGAGACCTACAGTGAAATCGAGGAACGGCTGATGCAGTTTGCCGACGAACTTGACCAGGCTGTGGGTACAGTCCACGATTACGGCAATGCACTGTGACCGTGCAGGCTGAATCGCTACGTCGGCACGTAGCCGGTTTTCTCGAGCAGCACCGTGTGCACTCCTGTGCGATCGTTGTGGCCGTCAGCGGTGGTTTGGACTCCGTTGCCCTCCTGCACTGTTTGTGGATGTGTCGGCAGCGCTATGCGTTGTCGCTGCACGTGGTGCATGTTCACCATGGCCTGCGCGGTATAGCAGCCGATGAGGACGAAGACTTTGTGCGAACGCTGGCCAATGCTCTTGGCGTATCGTATCACTGCCTGCGCGTGGATGTCGCTGCCGAACAGGCACGGCGTACCAATGCGACGGTTGAGGCTGTGGCTCGGGAGTTGCGGTATGCTGCGCTTGAACAGGTCGCCACATCAGTTCACGCCACAGCGATTGTGGTTGCCCACACGGCCGATGATGTGGCGGAGACGTTTCTGATGCATCTGGCTCGTGGAAGTGGTGCGGCGGGCTTGGGCTCCCTCGCAGCGGTGCGCCACCATGGCGACTACCATCTGCTTCGTCCATTCCATGCCATTGAGCGGTCGCAGATCGACGATGAGGCACGTCGCCACGGCTGGACGTGGCGCACCGACCAGACCAACACAAACACGCAGTACCTGAGGAATAACGTTCGCCACACGGTGCTGCCGGCCCTGCGCACCGTCTTCGGTGATGGTATTGTCCGGGCGATTCACCACTCGGCAGAAATCCTTCGGGACACCTCCACCTTGCTGGCGCATGCTCTTGCACCGCTGGTGGCGGACCTCGTCCAGACCATCGATGGCGGCATGCTGTTACGTGCCTCAGTCTTGGACGGTCTGCATCCAGCGCTGCTTCCGGAGATTCTACGCCGCTGCACCCGGCCACTAGCCCCCTACCCACTCTCTCGGGTTGATCTGGACCGTATTCTGAGCCTGCTGCACGCTGAGGTTGGCACCCAAGCCACGTTGCGTCAGGGCCTTGTAGCAATGAAAGATCGTGATGGGCTGGTGATCATGCGTCATCATCGTGATTGTGGCCAGCATG
>CAZBOW010000003.1:137603-141317 GCA_964493635.1 uncultured Hyphomicrobiales bacterium | reverse complement strand
AAGGCCACGAGGGCCTGCTGCTCATGCGCTGAAAGGTGCAGAGGTTTTACCCTGCTATCCTTGCTGTGGAACGTTGTTCCGCCGTCGGAATAATGCTTAACAACGGCCTCAAGGGTGGTAAGGACACCTTTTTCGCTGTCGCCACTGGCCATGTAGGGGGCTGTTAGCGCGATGTTGCGCAGCGTGGGAGTCTTGAATTTGCCTTCATCGTAGGGATTGCGTGTAACGTCGTATCGTCCACGATCGAAGTAGTGGTGGAACAACCCAATGTTGTGAAACTGATCATCGGTCAGGTCCGGACCACCATGACAGGAGGCGCACATGGTGCGATTGCTGAAGTATAGTTCCAGTCCCTCGCGCTCGAGAGCCGTCAACACCGAGGTTTCACCACGACGGAATCGGTCGTACCGACTGTTGGCCGACACGATCGTACGCTCGAATGTGGCAATGGCCTGCACGATGCGTTGCATGGTCACCGTGGTATCACCAAATGCTGCTTGCCATTGCGGGTGGTAGTACTGCCGCATCAGGTTCAATACCGTTGGGGTATCCGAATCCATTTCAATCGGGCTTCGGAGTACAGCCATGGCTTGATCCTCGAGCGTCGCAGCACGGCCATCCCAGAACAGGGCGCGGCGGTACCCAACGTTGACCAACGTCGGACTGTTTCGTTGTCCTTGTTCGCCGCGAACACCAACGCTGATTTGATGGGGGGCATCGCTGAAGGCCCGCTCCTGCAGATGACAGGTTGCACACGCCGTGCTACCATCGGCCGACAATCGCCGTTCATAGAACAGATGTCGTCCGAGTTCGGCCTTTGCTTCGGAGTAGGGATTGTCGGGCGGAAACACCATCGCTGGCAGATCCGCTGGAATCTGAGGGAGCTCGGATGTGGACTCGGGCTCGGTAACGCAGGACGTCACCACGGCGAACAGGAGGACCAGCCCGATGGTGGTCCACCGGCTCATGACCTCAAGGATTCCAATTTCGCGAGGAATTCCCGTGCCTCACGCCCCTTCAAACCAAACGAAGCCAGATCCTCCTCGGAAGGTGCCGCTCCGATCATCGTCGAGAGCGCTCGCAGCTCCGGTCCAGAGAATTTCTCGGCGTGCACGATGTAATCTTCGAACGCCTCATAGGCCATCGGGACCGCCGCTTTGACGATGGCGGCAATCGCTTCTCCGTACACACGAATCTCGTACTGAGCATGGCTGTCGATGCGCAGTCGCAGGAAATGGAACAGGTTGTGCAGGTCGATCTTCCAGTACCATTCCGTGTAATTCGAAACCGGCAGATTGATCCGTGCAATCTCTCGGGCAAGGTTGGTCCCTAGCAGTTCTTGGTACTCATCGTAGAGTGACTGCTGCGTGTGCTGCATGGTAGCCCGAATACGCTCGGCCGTTGCAGGATCAAAGGCCTCATCGGCTCGGCCCTGTTTGTTCGAATCGCTCTGTGCACGAACCTGATCCGGGGCCGGCAGGTAGAACTCATCCTTCATCTCCGAGTATCGGCCGGAATACTCGTTAACGTTTGCCGTACGGTGGCGAATCCACTGACGTGCAACGAAGATGGGAAGCTTCACATGGAACTTGAACTCCACCATCTCGAACGGCGTGGTATGCAGATGACGCATCAGGTACCGGATAAGGCCCCGATCCTCGTGGACCTTCTTTGTGCCGGATCCGTAGGAGACGCGTGCAGCTTGCACGATCGCCGCGTCGTCACCCATGACGTCGATCAGGCGAACGAACCCTTTGTCTAAACAGGGAAACTCCTTCCCAACGAGCGCTTGTACCTCTTCTGTCATGCCACAAAGATAGTCTGATCGTCGGTGGAATTGCGTGGACGACTATCCCCCACTCGCCGAGGGAAGGAAGGGCATGAGTGTCTGGGCAAAGCTGCGCATGTTCCGTGTTTGAATCCATACCGTACCCGGGCCGCTGAAGAGCATCACAATACCCTCACCCGAGGCCACGGTGGAGAACAACCCCCGCGCTGCCTGCTTCAGGCTATAGTGCATTCCATCGGTGAAGGCTACCATGTGACCCGAGTCCACGATATAGGGCTCACCTGGGGCAAGGGTCTTACTATACACGGCTCCAAACGACGTCAGGAATAGCGGTCCAGACCCCGTGATCTTACTCAGGAAGAGCCCCTCACCGGCAACGAAGGCTCGCATGGACCCTTGAGCACTCAGCACGAGCGACGGGTCGCCGGCAAGGTAGGCACCGGACTGAGCCAGAATCGACTCCCCGGCAAGGTGCATCTCAATGATGTCGCCGGGCGTATCGGGGGCCAGAATGAGCTCTCCGGGGCCATTGATGGCTTCGTAGATCGAGGCAAAGATCGACTCGCCGCCCACGGCAGCCTTCAGCGTGCCGAGAAGCCCCTTACCCGACGTCTGCGTGCGAAGCTCCACACTTGCCGACATGGACAACATCGCTCCCGGCTGTGCTCGGAACTGTTCCCCTTGCTCTAGGGAGATCCGCAGTGAGCTGTACACCGGACGATGATCGATTTCATAGCGCATGATGAGCTCCGTTTCGGTGATAGATCAGGGGGCTTTAACACCGGTGGCTTCGAAGGAGTATTCCGTGGCATCGCCGGTAATCTGGGCAAGTTCCTCATCGGTGGCACCCGCATCTTCCGCATAGTGTTTGCGGTCGGCTTCCGGTACGATCACTTGCTGCAGTACGCCCTGAAGAACTACGGACTTACCTTTCAAGCTGGATGGCACAAAGAATCCATAGTCCTTGAACGTTACCCGAATCTGCTGATCGCCATCGGTGACCATCATCCAGCAGCCTTTGGCTGGGCACACGTCCGTTACCGTTGCCGTAACGAGTGTAGTGGTATCAACCATCCGTTGTGCAACGGCCCGTTGGAGAGCCGTTGGCTGCTGCCCCGGTGTGGGTGCCAAGCCGTAGACGCCATCGGGAGCCATCGGTACGGAGTTTTCGCCCTCATGAGCATAACCGACGGCCGTGGTCAACAACATGACGATGGCCAGACAACCAACAATACGCTTCTTCATACCAGCTTCCATGAGTACTTTGGTGGGAGTAGAGTTAGGATCTCAAACATAGGAAATCAGGCTTTCGATGCGATGCGTCATCCAGCGAGTCTCCTCTGCCGAAGTACGGGTAGACGGCAGGTGTGTGGGATCTATTGGAGTAGGTCTATGTGTGTTGGTGGGGATCACCCACAACGACACCGATCGCGAAGCGGCATGGATGGCCGAGAAGCTCCTTGCACTGCGGGTGTTTCCGGACCACGAAGGAAAGATGAATCGCAGTCTTGCCGACACCGGCGGTGGCCTGCTGATCGTGTCGCAGTTCACCGTTTATGGTCGGCTCGCGAAGGGCACACGTCCCAGTTACAGCGAAGCAGCCCGACCTGAGATTGCTCAACCACTCATGGATCGCTTTGTAGCGATCCTACGACAAAGGGCCCGGGAGAACCCGAGCCCTGTGCACATCGAAACTGGTGTATTTGGTGCTTACATGCAGGTATCGCTCAATAATGACGGCCCGGTGACCATCATTCTCGACCGACCTCCTACAGCGTAACGGTGTCTTCGTTCATGCTCTCCAAGGAGCGTACCATCGCTGCCAGACCTTGGGTAGCGAGGGCACCATCGATCACTCGGTGATCGTACGTGATGGAGAGGTACACCATGCTGCGAATCACAATCACATCTTCGCCATCGAGTGT
>CAZBOW010000003.1:133976-137503 GCA_964493635.1 uncultured Hyphomicrobiales bacterium | reverse complement strand
GCTGCCATGCCAAGGTTCACCCGGCGATGGCGCAAGATGTTTTTGCCATCAACGCTTACATTGATCATTGGGAAGGCCTTGACGCCATCAACCACAGCCACACCAAAGAACGGTGTGTAGGTGAGCTTAAATCCTTCACGCTTTTCGAAGGAACCTTTGACCTTCTCGCGCAGCTTCACAATACCCGTTACATCAGCTTCGGCCACACTGGTCACGTGAGGCGACGTCTGCTTGCTGCGTACCATGTGGTCGGCAATCAGCTGACGCACGCGGTCCATTGGGATCACTTCAATGTCGTCGGTTCCAGACGTTATGACGGCAGGGGCAGGTGCGCTTGCAGCCATCGGTGCAGCGGATGCTGGTGCTGCCGATGCCGTTGCCGCAGCGGGTCTCTGACCCCGATTCTGGAGGTAGGAAAGGATATCATTTTTGGTAACACGTCCCTCCAACCCTGTACCTGGAATGGCATCAAGTTCGGCAGCTGCCAGCCCTTCAGCCGAGGCGATGCTACGTACAAGCGGCGAGTAGAAC
Organism: uncultured Hyphomicrobiales bacterium; assembly: GCA_964493635.1. GTDB lineage: Bacteria > Bacteroidota > Ignavibacteria > Kapaibacteriales > Kapaibacteriaceae > OLB6. The sequence continues at coordinate 136,972 of CAZBOW010000003.1, read as the reverse complement.
CTGCCAGCCGACGTACGCGGCACGGCCGAGACCGAAGCTGTGGCTACGGCTGCCGGAACGGTAGCGGCCGTCGAAGCAGCCGGTGTAGCGGACGGTGTCGGTGCTGGTGCTGGTGCTGGTGCGGGCGCGGGTGTCGGTGTCGGTGCGGCTACTGGTGCCGATGCCGGCGCGGCAGCTCCCGTTGAGAGCTTCGCGATAATCGCTCCTACCTCGACCACATCACCCTCGTTTGCCAAGTGGGCCACGAGCGTTCCCGCAGCCGGTGACGGAACTTCCGTGTCGACCTTGTCGGTGGAGATCTCCAGGAGCACGTCGTCGCGCTCGACCGTTTCGCCAACCTGCTTTACCCAGCGCAGAATCGTCCCTTCCTGGATCGACTCGCCCATCTTCGGCATCACAACATCGACGTCCCCTCCCGTACTTGCTGCAGCAGGCGCGGGTGCAGGTGCAGGTGCTGGTGCTGATGCAGGTGCAGGTGCAGGTGCAGGCGCAGGTGCTGGCGCCGGTGCTGGAGCAGGCGCTGGTGCGCTTACCGTAGCGGAGGCATCAGAGCTCAAGATGGCAATGACCTTCCCGACTTCGACCACGTCACCTTCGGAAGCACGAATCTCGATGATCTTGCCAGCAGCAGGCGATGGAACCTCCGTATCGACCTTATCCGTGGAGATTTCCAGCAGGACATCGTCGCGTTCGACCATGTCGCCGACGTTCTTCACCCAACGCAGGATGGTGCCTTCTTGAATTGACTCGCCCATCTTGGGCATCACTACTTCGATACTCATTCCGAATACTCTTCTGTGATGGTGTGTGTGGTAGCCACGAAATTACGTCAAAATCTTACAGCCCGTTCAACTGCTGATGCAGAGCCGATGTATCAACGCTTCGGCGCCGAAACCAAGTGGCGAACAGCCTCGTTGATGGCGGGGTGAGCAAACGAGAATCCGGAGCCCAGCAGACGCATAGGATAGGCCGCTGTAGAATCGTCGACCGTGTCGGCCATCGTTCCAAGAGCAAGGTAGAGCAGTGGTTGTGGAACACGAAGCCAAATCGGTCGGTTCGTTGCTGCACCAACGGCGTGCACGAAGTCGCGCATGGTAATCATCTCCGGGGCCGTGACGTTATACACACCGTAGGCCGATCCGGACGTAGCTGCCCAGACAATGGCCTGCACGGCATCGTCGACGTGAATCCATGGCATGTACTGCGCACCGGAACCCAGAACAGCACCGAGGTACGATCGCACCAGTGGTAGAAGCTTTCCTAATGGTCCACCAGAGAGTTCCAGTACTGGTGCCATCCGAAGAATCACCACGGTGGTGACATCCTCCGCCTGGCGCGCCTCGGCCTCCCACCATGCGCTGAGCTGAGCCAAGAAGGTCTTGCCCTGCCCCATTCCCTCGTTGCTCGGTGTGGTGGTGTTGCCATAGTAACTGATACCTGAGAGGTTCACCAGCACGGGGGGCTCGGCACTCTGCTGGATCGCTTGAACTACCGCCCGCGTTGGTTCGAGTCGGCTGCGCGTGAGTTCCCGCCGACGGGAATTGGTCCACCGTTTCTCGCCGATATTCGCGCCGGCCAGATTAATCACCGCCAATGCTCCATCGACAACGGCTGAAAGGTGCTCATAGCCAACTCCTCGTGCTCCGGCGGCAGACTTGCCAGATCGTGAGACGTTGACGACATCGTAGCCCATCTTCTGAAGGTGGGACGAAACGCGGGTGCCCAGCATACCCGAGCCCCCTACCAAGACAATTCTTCTACTCATACGGTCTAGTCCTTTTGTTTGATCGGGATTGTCATGCACGACTGCCTGAACGTAAAAAGCGCACGACGCGTTCACGCCGTGCGCTTTACCATTGTTTCAGCAAGGGTGGTGTTACTCCTGCGAAATCACCCACACCTTCAGCGGTGCAGTGATGTCCGTGTGAAGCTTCACCTTCACCTCGAACACGCCGAGCGTCTTGATCGGTTCTTCGATCACGATGGAACGGCGATCAATGTTGAAGCCCCGAACCTCAAGTTCTTGAGCGATCATCTGGCCGGTAACCGAGCCAAACAGACGACCCTCTTCACCGACCTGCATGGGAATAGACACTTGGAGATCAGCCAGCTGGGCGGCAACAAGTTCCGCGCTATGCTTGGCCTTTTCCATCTTCACGGCGTACTGCTTTTTCTCTGTCTCCAGAGCTCGCATGGCACTATCCGTGGCAACGTAAGCCAGCTGACGTGGGATGAGGAAGTTGCGAGCGTAGCCAGACTTTACAGTGACAACCTCGCCAATCTCGCCGAGATTCGGCACGTTTTGACGCAAAATGATTTTCATGGTCGTAATTCCTTACACGACGAGATTAGTTGCTAGGCGAATTCTTTTCTTCCTCGGCCAACTGCGCTGCGCGAGCGGCTTGAGCTTCGGCGCGCACCTTCCGGAATTCGCGAAGCTTCAGATCGAGCTGGAGCGACAGATGTCGCATCACCTGCTCCTCGAGCGTGAAAAAGCGCTCCAGCTGCGGAAGAACATCGGCATCGGCCTCGAAGGCCATGTACACATAGTACCCGTTGTACTTCTTGGCAATCGGATAGGCCAGACGACGACGGCCCCATTCGTTAATCTCAAGGAACGATCCACCACGCTCGGTGATGAAGTCGTTCACGCGCTTGACAATGGCTGCAATTTCGCCATCCTCGAGGGCTGCGTTGAGGATGTAGGTCGACTCGTAGGCTCGACGGATACCCATATGTTCTCCTGTGTGCTCCTGTGGTTGCATAACGCAGCCGACGACAGTGTACTTCGTTCGTCGGCAGGATCGTACTCCTAGCATCGCGCTCGATACCAGAGCCGACAAACATACGGTACCAAATCGTTGTGTGCAAGTCTGGGCCCGACCACCTACACTACTGGCAGCTTGGAGGTTGTGCCGTTTCACGTAACTTCGCAGTCCCTGTAATTCACAACGTGTACCACATCAAACGCAGTCCGCACCATGTCCGAGCAGACG
>CAZBOW010000003.1:108503-133876 GCA_964493635.1 uncultured Hyphomicrobiales bacterium | reverse complement strand
GAGGAGTTTGAACGCCGCCAGGAAGAAGAGCGCGCGCGACGCGAAGAGGAGCGGAAGCGCCGGGCGGAAGAGCAGGAAGCTCGGGATAAGGCCTACGCGGAACTGGAAGGATTTAAGACCAGCGGTACCGTGTTCAGCGTGACAATCGATGAACGCGTAAAGGGTGGCTTGCGTGGCGCGTATCAGTCGCTGCGCATCTTCTTGCCGGCTTCGCACTTCGGATTGCGGAAAAATGTCTCCGAAGAGGAGCTGCAGCAGGCCGTTGGCCAAACGTTCCAGGTCAAGGTTCATGAGCTGCAGGCCGACGAAGCTGGGTTCAAGAGTGCCGTGGTATCACGCCGCGACGTTCTCAGCGAAGAAACATGGAAGGGGCTCGAGGTAGGCACGGTGTTCGAAGGCGTGGTGTCGTCGGTAACGGCGTTCGGTGCCTTCGTCAATATTGGTGGCATCGAGGGACTCGTCCACGTGTCCCGCTTGTCTCGCTCTCGCATCGAGAATCCTGCTGATGTTGTGAAAAAAGGTGACCGCCTGAAGGTGACCATTAGTGACGTCGACCGTGAGAAGCAGAAGCTTTCTCTCAGCCATCGTGAACACGAAGCCGATCCTTGGGAAGGCGTCGAGTCGACGTTCGCCGTTGGCACGCGTCACAGCGGTGTTGTCAAGCGGATTACGGACTTCGGAGCTTACGTCCAAGTAGCTCCAAAGATCGAGGGACTGCTGCGCATCAGCGAGCTTTCCTGGACACAGCGCATCAAGCACCCGTCGGATGTGATTGCCGTTGGTCAAACGATCGACGTGCAGGTCCTGGAGCTCAATCCCGGCAAGCACCAGATGGCACTTGGCTACAAGCAGACACAGCCGAATCCATGGCTAACGATCGCCGAACAACTTCCGGTGGGAACCGAAACGACGGGCGTTGTCCAGCATGTAACCACCCAGGGTGCCGTTCTACGCATTCATGATACGTTCGACGGTTTTATGCCGCGCAGCAAAATGGCCAGCGCTGGCAAAGGCAAGAAGGTCGACCTCGAAATCGGTCAGACCGTAGAATGTTTCATTGCCGACGTCGACCCCGGAGCCGCTTCCCTGATCTTGGCGATGAAGAACGAGGACGGAACGCCTGCCGGTGCCGGTGATCGTGATCGTGATCGTGATCGTGACCGCGATCGTGACCGGGATCGTGGTGGGTATGATCGCAGTAGCGGCCGCGCACCAAAACAGGATCTTCCTCCGGCACCCGGCATGACTCTCGGAGACCTCTTGAACGACGCCTCGAAATCTAAACTGAGCAACGACTAGCCCGCATGAGGTGGCATCGCCTCGGTGTGATCGCGCGGATGGCTGCTGTTGTGGCTACGATGGTGGCTACGCTGGTTATCCCATCGGGTACGGCCATGGCACAGACGCCATCCGGCGACCGTGCTCTCCAGCCGCGTGTTCTCACGCCGGCAGAGTATCTGATGGGCGACACCTCCTCCACAGCAGCTGGCCTACTGCTTCCGGGAACGATTGCTTCGCCAACAAGCGCCCAACAGGATAGCCTGTATGCCCGAGCGCTGGCTACGGTGATCTCGGCACGGGCGCGCTTTCTTTTTGATCTGCGGACGCTTGGACAGTCGATGGCTGCACAGGTAGACCTGCGCCCACGGCTGTCCGAGTGGGAGCGCATTCGCGCCAATATGACGATCCCTCCGGAGTACCTTGTCCCGTCGGCGCAGGAGCGCACCCAGTACGAGCTCAACATTGCCCGGTCCATGTACGTACCCGGCGTGCTGCTCTTCCCCATGGGTACCGGCAACTTGCAGGTCACCTTCGGAGACATCGCCAAAGTGTTCGGGTTGGAAGAGGACGTCTCACCTCGCATTCGCTACGTTGTGGATGAAACGATCGAGGTCACCATTGTCGTCTACTCGTCCAGCGCTGTACAGGTAACCACCCTGTTCAACGGAATCCAGCCACCCGGAGCCTATGAAATCGTCTGGAACGGCCGCGACGACGGCAACGGCACAGTAAGCACCGGTGATTACATCGCCGAAGTCCGACTCGGTTCGCTAAAATTGATGCGGAAGCGGATCGTCTGGCCGCCTCGATGACGCTTCGCTCTACCCTACTGCTTGTTCTTCTCTGTGCCTATGCACAACTCGGCTCGGCGCAGTCTTCATGGGACGCCACATTCGACGACTCCGTTGTTGTCGTACGATTTGTAGGGGGCTCACCACTGGCTTTGCAGTGGCAGGCCGCACAGCGCAGCGTACAACGCACAGCACAGCGAACGGGCGAAATCCCGGCCTTCCGAACCATCCTTGGACCTCACACCAGCGAAACCTTCCTGCAGAAGGCAACGCTACTAGCCTACGCGCGCGCACGGCAGATGCGAAAATCGAACGATCAACCTCTGGCAAACGACACATCGCTGGAGAACATTGCCGTGCTTCACTACACGAGTGGAGTCGACCCACTGACTGCGTCGCGGAAGCTGGCACGTCATCCAGACGTTGTCTATGCCGAACCACGATATCACAGGTCGATCGGCCAGCGTCCGAATGATTCACTGGCCGGGGAGCAATATTACCTTGACCTTGTTCGCGCGCCTGAGGCGTGGGCCGTGGTTGGGAACGCCCAGCCCGTCCTTGTAGGCATCGTCGATACCGGCATCGACACGGCGCACCTGGACCTCAACGCAAACATCTACCGTAACCCCGGCGAAATGGGCGTGGATACCCTTGGCGTCGATCGTCGGCTGAACGGCATTGACGACGACAACAACGGATTCGTCGACGATTGGATCGGATGGGACTTTGCTGGATCAACCGGCACCGACGCCGACAACATGCCACTGCCAGGCAACCTGCACGGAACGCACGTGGCGGGCACTGTTGCGGCCGTCGCCAATAATGAACGCGGCATTGCCGGTGTGGCTGCAGCAGCTCGCGTGCTGGCCGTCAAGGTTGGCCTGGACAATCCCAATTCGCGATCCGTTCAGCAGACCGCCGATGGTATCCTCTACGCGGCAGCCATGGGCTGCGACGTTGTCAACTGTTCGTTTGGAAGTCCGTCGGCGTCATTTGCAGAGCTCGACGTTATCCTTGCTGCTACCGAACTGGGTGCACTCGTCGTAGCTGCCTCGGGCAACGATGGTGCCGATCGGGCCTACTATCCGGCGTCGCACGATCCGGTGCTATCGGTCACGGCTACAAATGCCTTCGATCGCCGAACCTTCTTTGCAAACATTCACCACACGGTGGATGTGGCCGCTCCTGGCGATAATATCTTGGCGACGATCCCTGGCAATGCCTACGACTACCTCGATGGCACATCGATGGCCTCTCCCATTGCCGCAGCCGTTGTCGCCATGGTCAAGGCCGCCTACCCCACCCTGACACCTCGGGAACTCCATGCCACCGTCGCGGCCAACACGGTAGCCATCGACTCCCTCAATCGTGCATGGTCTGGGCTGATGGGCACGGGTCGGGTTGATGCGCTCCGCGCGGTGGAACGTCAGGCTCGACGGTTTGCAACCATTCCCGACGTGACGTTTACCGATCGCGACGGCAATAGCATCTTCGAGGCCGGCGACGTGATTGACATTTCCCTTCGCGTGACCAATCACCTTGAGGCGCTTACCAACCCTTCGATTGAATTGCAGCTTGCGCCGTCGACCTTTACGCCGATGCTTGTTGTTGCAACGGTGCCGCTGCCACCTCTGGAGCAAGGGGCTACGGCATGGACGCCCACGGCCTGCACCATTGCGCTACCGGACGACCTACCGGTGGATGCCACATTATCGCTTATGGCCATTGTCCGAGACGGTGCAAACCAGGCCGTCGGCCGCCAGGTTATCACCGCCACCGTGAATCCGTCCTACCGCACACTCCGAGCCAACAACCTGACCGTCACCGTAACCTCCACGGGAAACATTGGATACAACGACTATCCAGAGAATATGCAAGGCGAAGGCTTTCGAGTGGACAATCTGGAGAACTGGCTCTTCGAGGGCGCGCTGCTGATTGGGTCGTCGCCACTGAATCTTCCGAACAATGCCCGAGGGGCAGACACGCGCGTCCGCGACGATGCCTTCGTCGCCCGGCGACTCGTTGACGTGGCTCCGGAGAGCACCGCACCAGGCCTACGGGCGTTGATGCACTTCACCGACAGCAACGATCGATGGCCTCTGGGCATCGATGTATCGATGAAGGTTGTCCAACCGGCTCGTGGTGATCTGCAGCGCACCCTACTGGTGCAGTGTACGCTGCGCAACCCCTCCGATACGGTGATTCCCAACGTTCATGCAGCGCTGTTCTTCGACTGGGACATTAGCCCAATGGGTGGTGAGGACGGGGTTGCGTGGGATCACGAATATGGCCTGGCAATTCACCAACATGCGCGCCGGCGCGACCTGCCTACCATGGCAGTTGGCATGCTGTCGGGACTGCCGCCACACTTCTACGCGATCGATAACCCCGGCACTCCGTCCTCCTTTGGCATCTACGATAACTTCCTTCGCTCGGAGAAGTGGCTTGCGATGTCCAGTGGCATTGGGCGAGCGGCATCGACCGTGACGGATGTGTCGATGGTCCTTGGTGGGGGGCCCATGACGATTGCACCCCGGGATTCCCAGCAGATCGCCTTCATGATCTTTGCGGCTACCGACTTCCAATCGGCACGAGATCACAGCACGGTGGTGCGAGCAGCCGCTGCTGATTTGGGATTCGATGCAGCCCCCTACACCCCTGTAGCCTTGCGCGATGCCCTGCTGAGTATAGAGGGTGGTCAGGTACAGCAGGCAGGACGCACCATGGTTCGATTTGCCGTAGCCGCTCCAACGTTGCTACACCTGACGCTCGTAGACCTCTATGGGAGGATCGTAAGCACACTCGTACCGGAGAGCGCCTACGCGGCGGGTACCTACGACGTTGCGGTCACTATTCCAGCGGTGGCGGTTGGCACCTACTTTGTGCAGATGACCACGGCTACCAACCGACACACCATGCCTATTCAGGTCGTGCCGTAAGCCGTGCCGTAAGCTGGGCTACGGCCTCGACGTGATACGTTTGAGGGAACATATCAACCGGCGTGACTTCATCGACGGTGTAGAGATCATCCAACAGCGCACAATCGCGCGCCAACGTCGAGGGATTGCAGCTCACATAGCTCACGCGTGGAGCCCGCACCTGCCGCAGATGCTCTACTAACATCGGATGCATGCCGGCCCGTGGTGGATCAATAATGATCACATCGGGTTGTGGAGCCGCTTGGAGTGCGGCGATGGCGGCCGGAGCATGAAGATCCAGCACGTGAAACTCTGCATTGGCAATACCATTGCGCTGGGCATTGGCGCGCGCGTCCAGAATCGAAGACTCTACCAACTCGGCACCCCACACCTGCGATGCTTGCCGGGCAGCCGGTAGCGACAGTGTTCCCGTACCGCAGTAGAGATCCCACACCACATCGGTTGGTTGGATGGAGGCAGCCGTCAGTGCACGCTCCACGAGGTGTGGCAGTTGCTGCGTATTCGTCTGGAAAAATGAGAACGGTGAGATTTGATACTCTACGCCGTGAGAAACCTCTACCAGGTAACCAGGTCCCGTGCTCTGCAGTACCGTTCCTACAGCCACGGGCGACCTCGTATCGTTAACCGCATGCAGCAGCGTGCTTCCTTCTGGAAGTGTCGCAGCAAGCTGCATCCACCCTTCCACGAAGGCGTGCTCGAGGTCCGATTGCGGCGTAGTGGTAATCAGCGCCGACATCACGGCCTTGGTTGTGGTGCTGGTGCGAACCACGAGGTGACGCAAAAATCCGGTGTGCTGTCGCGGGTGATGGGCCTCCACCGGCACGCGTTCGCGCAATCGGTGCACAGCGGCCAGGAGCGTATTGGCTGCATCAGCTTGCAGCCAGCAATGCTCGATGTTTCGCACCTTGTCGAATCGGCCCGGCACATGAAGGCCAAGAGCAAAGAGCCGATCGATGTCCTCGGCATGCTCCATTTCCTGGGTAGTAAGCCATCGCGAAGCACTGAACGAAAACTCCATCTTATTGCGATAGCCAAACTCTGCGGGTGCCTCCAGCGTGGGATGGAGCATACCGATCGGAATCTTCGCCAACCGCTCAAACGCATCGGCAACATGTTGCCGTTTCCACGACGCTTGGTCGGCATACTCGAGATGCTGCCACTTACAGCCTCCGCACACGCCGAAATGCTCGCAGGGCGGAATCCGTCGCTGTGGAGCTGCCACAAGAATCTCGACCGTCTCGGCCTCGACATACGACGACTTACTCCGTGTCACACGAGCCACGACGCGTTCGCCGGGGAGAGCCCCCTTCACAAAATGAACGATGCCGTCAACCCGACCAATCGAGACTCCCTCGAATCCGATGGCAGTGACGTCGATCTCAACGAAGCGTTCTTCGCGGTGTTTACGCGTGCGTGTCATTGGTAACTTTGAAGCACAAGAAACCACGAAGTTACGCTGATGATTTCTGTCCGTCGATACAACCATGGCGTGGTCGAAGATGTTACCGTGTCCGAACTCCTCACTATGGAGTCCACACGGGGTATCGATGGGGCGATGGTTTGGGTAGACCTGCTGCAGCCGACGGCCGAAGAAGAGGAGCTCATTCTGGGGTCGTGGTTTCCAATTAGTGAGCTGGAGCTTTCCGATGCACGACGGGCTCACCACGTGGCGGATGTGGACGAGCTACACTTTCCAAAGCTCGAAGAGTTTGAGTCGCATGTCTTCCTGATCGTACATGGATCGCTCATTCCTCCGCGAGGACCCTCGCAATCGCTGGAAGAATACATTCCGCAGATCAAGGGTTCGCAGCTGAACATCTTCTTGAACCATAACGTGATCATCACGCATCGTGCCGTGGACATGGGTATCGTGCGCCGCGTTCAGCACATGCTCTCCCAGCATCCTCGACTTGCCCAACGAGGGCCCGATTTTCTTGCGGCCCAAATGATCGACGTTACCGTTGATGACGTCCTGCACATCGGCAATGTGATCGAAGAGCGTTTGCTGGAGCTGGAGCATACGATCCTACAGCGAGATGTGCGGGATATGGCTGCGCGACTGATGAAGTACCGACGTCGGGTTCACCTGCTGCGTCGTGCGCTCGGCTACCAGCAGGGACTTTGCTCGCGGCTGGCCACGGGCGAATCGGATTTTGTCAACGCCGATGAAACCATCTACTACCGCGATGCCATCGACCACCACGTTCAAGCGATCGATCAACTTGACCTGCTTCGGGTGACCGTGGACAGCTTGATGGACTTGTACTTCTCGATGACCTCCAATCGATTGAATCAGGTCATTCGCATCCTAACGGTGATTAGTACGGTGTTCCTGCCGATTACCTTCATCACCAGCTGGTACGGGATGAACTTCACGCACATGCCGGAGATTCACTGGCCCTACGGCTACCTGTGGGTCATTGCGCTCGTTGGCAGTGTGGGTGGGATCATGCTGATTCAGGCTAAACGGCGGGGGTGGCTTGGGTAAGGGGCTTTTGTTCATGCTGGCCTTCGGCATCGCACTGTCGATGCCTCTGCGGGCAACCGTCCCGATTGCCGCTGTGGTGTGCTCAGCAACCAGCGACGTTCTTACGGTGGAGTTTCGCAGTGGTGGTGCACCGATCGAAAAGTATCAGCGGGCGGAGATTGTCGGTGATCACATTGTGGTGCGCATTGTCGATGCGGCGATCCCAGACCTCACGCCAACCTGCGATGAAGGACTTCGGATCACTGCTGAACAGATTCGTGAATTCGCCGTATTCCGCGTCCATGCTCCGGCATACAACGGCGATATCACCGTTCGGCGCGTAAGCCCCACGGCAATCGCTCTGGTTGTGCACAAGGGATCAGCGTCCGACAAGGCGTCGCCTGCTACGTCGCCTGCCTCGTCGGCAAACAAGTGGAAACTTGATGTCATTGTCATCGATGCCGGACACGGCGGCAAGGATGTTGGCGCCAAGGGCGTTAACGGCGTCTACGAAAAAACGGTAACGCTGGCACTAGCGCAGCGGCTGCGCGATCTGATTCTGCAAAAACTCCCGGGGACCAAGGTCATCATGACCCGGGACGACGACACCTTCGTAGAACTTCATCGCCGAACGAAGATTGCCAACAACGCCAACGGCAAACTGTTTGTGAGCATTCACTGTAACAGCATGCCCACCATTCCCCACCCTGCGCGAGGCTGTGAAACGTACATTCTGCGTCCTGGCCGCAATGAAGATGCAGCACGCGTGGCAGCCACCGAGAATGCATCCATTACTCTGGAGCAATCCCAAAGTTCCTACACTGGCCTTACCGAGGAAGAGCTCATTGTTGCCACCATGGCACAACGATCGTTTGTTCGCTTCTCCGAGGCATTCGCCTCCTTGGTGCAACAGCATGCGCCGCGCTACACGGGGCTCAAGAATCGCGGCGTGAACCAAGCGGGTTTCCTTGTACTTGTGGGAGCCTCCATGCCAAACATCTTGTTCGAGACGGCGTTTCTGTCGAATCCCGAGGATGCCCGGATCATCTCCTCCAAGGAAGGACAGGAGCTGATGGCTCAAGCCATGCTGCAGGCCATCAAGGACTATGCAGAGCTCTATCAATCAACACTCAACAACTAGCTATCGTGCGCGACCCCTCCTCCTACAGCGTTGGCGAACTGATTCGACGAATCGCACCCTTTGTCCGGCCATTTGCCGGACTCGTGGTACTGTCGTTCGGTGCCAACCTGCTGTTTTCTCTGATGGATGCTGCCGTGCTTGCCATCGTCGACCCTGTATTTCGCACGCTGTTTGGTGGCGAGAGCCCGGCAGTGCCTGCCACGACGCCCCCTATCGGTGGCGGTGTTAAGCAGGTGTTTGATGCATTTGTCTTCCGCGTGGTGATTGCACCGGACTTCTTCGACTCGATCCGCAATCTGAGCGTGTTCATCTTTGTGCTCTTTCTCGTGCGAGGCCTTGCCAAGTACGTTGGCAGGCTGGTTAGTGTACGGATCGAGGAAGGCATTATGAAGTCGGTCCGCGACGCCCTGTTTACGCACGTGTCGTCGCTGTCGATGGAGTACTTTTCGCGCCGAAAAACGGGCGACATCATGAGCCTGCTCACCAACGACGTTGGGGTTCTCAATCAGGCAACAGTGCAATCGATTACAACGCTGTGGAAGGAGACCACCTCCGTTGCCATCTTCCTAGCGATCCTGTTCTCGATCAGCATCAAGCTTACGCTCATCGCCTTTGGAGTAAGCCTAACGGGCTTACTCCTGATCCGCACGGCTACCACGGTCCTGCGGCGATACGGATCGCGGATGCAACAGGCACAAGCCGACTATACCAGTACGCTTCAGGAATCGGTGCTGGGAATCCGCGTCATCAAGGCCCTCGGTGTGGAACACGCCATGATTGATCGCTTTCGTGAGCAAACCTACCAGTACGTCCGCATGGCGGTGCGTAATGGCAGGGTGATGGGATTGGTGCCTGTTGTCAACGACACGTTTGGCATCCTGGCCTTGGTAGGGGTGTTCTTTGCCGGTGGCGTGAGTCTGGCCAACGGCGAGATCGAGCCCTCGAGTCTGGTGACATTTCTGTTCCTGCTGTTCGGGTTGATGTCGCCCATCACGGCGATTGTCTCGACGGTCAGCAACATGCAGCGTGGTATTGCAGCTGGTGCCAACATCACGGCTACCCTTGATGAGCAACCGTCGATTACCAACGGCATTGAGACTGTTTCAACGTTTGCATCGGCACTTGAAGTGCGCAATGTTTCCTTCTCGTACGGTCACGAGGTCGTGCTACGCAACGTGTCCTTCACGATCCGTAAGGGGGAGACGGTCGCGCTTGTGGGTTCCAGTGGAAGCGGGAAATCCACGATGCTGGACCTTCTTCTGCGCTTCTACGACCCGCAGCAGGGGGCGATCATCATCGACGGCAGGGACATTCGAACACTTCAGCAGGGGCCCTACCGACAGCTCTTCGGCATGGTCTCGCAGGAAACGATTCTGTTCAACGATACCGTTGAACAGAACATCCGGCTTGGCAGTCCCGTTGTGAGCAGCGAGGACGTCGTGGCAGCGGCAACCATTGCCCATGCCGACCCCTTCATCCGCCAGCTCGACCATGGCTACCAGACGGTGATCGGCGACCGCGGCATGCGTCTTTCCGGTGGACAGCGTCAGCGCCTCGCCATTGCTCGCGCTCTGGTTCGTCAGCCGGAAATCCTACTCTTTGACGAGGCAACGTCGGCGCTGGACACCGAGTCGGAACGTATTGTTCAGGAAGCCATCGGCGACGTCCTCGCTGATCGTACTGCCGTGATCGTTGCCCATCGCCTGTCCACCATTGTGCATGCAACCAGAATACTCGTGTTCGATCATGGATCGATCGTTGAAGAGGGTACGCATGCCGAGCTCTTAGCGCATGATGGAGTGTATGCTCGGCTTCACGCACTGCAGTTTAGCGGCGCCTAAACACCGTGTACTGGCCGTGCTGGTGTTCAACCGTGTAGAGTGACCTCAAGATCTGAGACACCAGTGCTTGCTGAGCGTTATCGATAGCTTCCGGGTGGTAGTAGACGATCCACGGTTGTTGGGCCGCTAAGGCCTGCACCACTGCGGCAGGATCCACCGTGCGTGCAGGAAGAGCAACACTGGTATAGGTGTATCCCGGCACCCAACCGTTCATCCAGCCCCCGAGGTACCAGGCAAGCTGCGGATTCATGGCATCTCCGGCGTTGTACCGATGGTACAGGTACACAAACGACGTTCTACTCTGTGACTGATCCAACATCGTTGCTGCTGTAGACCGACCACCACGAACGTGGTGGTCGGATCCAAGTGCTACAAACGAAACGGCACGCAGAACTCCCACAGCCAGGACGGTAACCAACACCATGTGGTCGCCGTAGGCCATCATCCTCCGGCGCCAGCCATCTGGGGCAATGACCATGGCAATGACCATGACAACGACTACTCCTGCGGCCACCGATGCCTCGACGGCGTACTGACGCATCAGATGCCGAAGGGCGTCGATGCTCAACAGCGTTGCACCCAGCAGTGCGGCATAGGCAACAACAACACGCCTGCCGCGCACCGTGGTAGCCAGCATCCGCTCGTACCCGTACATCGCTGCCAACGCCGCCGCCGGAAGCAACATCACAACGTAGTGGGGATTCTTGGTCGCTGCGATGCTCAGGACAAGCATCAGACCAACAAACCAAGCAACCACCGGTCTGGCGCCACGATGCTGGTGGTTCGGTAACGCTGTGCGGAGAACCGTCGCAACAAGCACATACACAAAGGCCGACGCCATGAAGGGATGTGCCAGAATCAACTGAATCACGTAGTACAGGTAGTGTGGCAGCACACTGGAGGTGCCGGCATTTCCCTCAACGGGGATGGCAAGGTGCGGAATCATCATGGACATCCACACATCGTTGCCGTACCGGTACAACATCGTTGCATACCAAGGAGCTGCCAGAGCCAGCCCTGCGGCGATGATGCCCACGGATGACCAGCGCTGTTTCTGACGGAAGAGTGCTGGCAGGAAGAACAACGCTGGCAGAACACCCACCGTCATCTTCGTCATCAGTGCACCGCCAATGGCCACCACCCCCCACCATCGGTGACGATCGTCCCGGAGAGAGGCCCACAGGCCGAGCAGCGTTAGAGCCATGAGCGGAACTTCGGTCATCGCTTGACGGGAGTACTCCACCCAATGAAGCGACGTACCCAGCAGGACAACGGCAGCAATGGTTCCCCGGTAGGACAGCATCGACCGGCCGATCTGATAGGTCAGCCACAAGGCAAGGATCGACCAGCCAAGGGTCAGCAGGCGCACTCCATAGGCCGTTCGGCCCAATAGCGACGTGCCAACGGCAACGCCCCACGATGTAAGCGGAGGCGGAGTGCTTGAGTACAGTCCACCCAGGGCATGGGGAGTCTGGTCCCACCAGTCGTCAAACAGTACGATGCTTTCGCCGCGTACGGCGTACAGCCCCTCATCCCACGGTTGAATCTCTACCGAGGTGAGCCGCATCAGGTACAGACCGGCAACGACAAGCAGCAGTGCGGTCAGGGTATGGTTGCGCTGCGTCATCCAACCACGTAGATGATCTGTGCGGGCATGCACAAGACAAGAATGAGCATCGAGACCCAGCCCAGCAGCTTCCGTCCCGTCCCTAACGACTCTTGATCTGGCAGTTCCGGATGATCAACCTTGACCAAAAAGCGCACAAAGAGCGCCCACACCAGCCACCCCTCACCTACATGGAATAACCACGGCACAGCGCGGTCGATGGCGGCAAGGGGCTCGCCAATCGTGTTCTGAAGGAACACCACAAAGGCCGAGGGCGAGGGCTCCTGCAGATACAGGTTGATGATACCCACCAAACTCAAGATGCCCAACGTGAATACCGACCACCACAAGAGGCGTGCAATCCTGCGTTGCCAAAGGCCACCTACCAGCGCATACAGCACATGGCCACCATCTAAGCTGCCGAACGGGGCCAAATTCAGGGCCGTAACGAACAAGCCAAACCACCCCACGCACAGGAAGGGGTAGTGGTAGAACTCATTCATCGGTGGCATCCACTGTCCGGCATCGACAAACCATGAGCGGAAGGCAGAAAACAGGATCGTATCACCGAAGAACATCCCGGTAGCCGGAATGGTCCCCTGCGCAGCGTACTCCGGATGGATGCTATACAGGGACTCGATGGGCGGTAGATGGGTGAACCCATAGACAAGAATACCCAGGCTCACAATGAAGCCCGACAGCGGGCCGGCAATACCGATATCGAACAACACCGTCCGCCGTGGGATTACCGATCGCGTGCGAATGACGGCACCCATGGTTCCGAACAGAATCAGAGGCATCGGGATGAAGTACGGAAGCGTTGCATCAACGCCATGAATGCGGGCAGCGATGTAGTGTCCAAACTCGTGCGCACTCAGAAAGAGCATGATCAAGACGGCATACGTCAGACCTGCCCCCCAGTTGGTGATTTCACTAAAGGCCTCAGCGGACAAACCAGCCCACTGCGCTCCGGCCATCATCGTGCTGAGGAACGTAAGAACAAACAGAGCGGCATGGAGCCAGTAGCGGTCGCGCGGTCGACGCGTGCCGAACGGTAGATCAGTCATGATGCTGGCTGCTTCGTTCGGGACGCATCTGAGGGAAGAACACCACATCACGAATGGACGCATTGTCCGTGAGTAGCATCACCAAGCGATCGATACCAATACCTAATCCAGCTGTCGGAGGCAATCCCACCTCGATGGCGTGCAGAAAGTCTTCGTCGACAACCATGGCTTCATCATCGCCGGCAGCTCGGATGCGAGCCTGATCTTCGAGGCGCTCGCGCTGATCGATCGGGTCGTTGAGCTCGCTAAAGGCATTGGCAATCTCCTTGCCATTGATGAAGAGCTCGAAGCGCTCCACCAACCCCGGCTCCGATCGGTGGGCCTTCGCCAGCGGCGACATCTCCACCGGATAGTCCATCACAAACGTGGGTTGCACAAGATGGTGTTCGACACGCTCGCTAAAGATCTCATCGAGAATCTTCATCGCACTCCATGATGGGTCTACCGATACGCCAATCACGCCAGCGGCCTCCACCAGTGCCTCGCGACCTAATCCTCGCAGTTGCATTCCGGTGTACTGCTCGAACAGATCGAACAACTTGGCACGTCGAAACGGCGTTGCGAAGCTAATGTCGACACCACTGACCGATACGGTGCTGCCTCCGTGCACCTTCTGCACCAGACTGTGGAGAAGGTTCTCCGTCATGTCCATCATCCAGAGGTAGTCCTTGTAGGCAACATAGATCTCCATGGAGGTGAACTCGGGGTTATGGGTCTTGTCCATCCCCTCGTTGCGGAAGTTCTTCGAGATCTCGTAGACGCCTTCAAAGCCCCCTACAATCAGCCGCTTCAGATAGAGCTCATCGGCGATGCGCAGGTAGAGCTCCACGTCCAGCGCATTGTGATGAGTCACAAATGGCCGTGCCGTTGCTCCTCCATAGAGCGGTTGGAGAATCGGCGTTTCCACCTCTAACCAGCCACGCTCGTCAAAGTATTGACGCATTGCGGAGATCACCTTCGAGCGCGTGATAAACGTTTGCTTGATATCTGGATTCGCGATCAGGTCCAGGTATCGCTTCCGGTACCGTTGTTCCTTATCGGCAAAGGCGTCGTACCGGGTTACCGTGCCGTCGTCGGCCACTTCCTCCTTGGCCAGCGGAATCATGGCCACGGACTTTGTCAGCAGGGTGAACGTTCGGGCATACACCGTGGTTTCGCCCGTCTGGGTACTGAAGACATAGCCTTCGGTTCCGATGATGTCGCCCAGATCGAGCTTTTTTAGGACGTCGTAGGCCTGTTCACCGATGTCGTCGCGCTTGAAGTAGATCTGAATACGTCCGCTGTGATCCTGCACGTGACAGAACGTGGCCTTGCCCATCCGCCGAAGGGCCATGATGCGTCCAGCTACGGCCACGTTGGAAAAGTCCGCCGCCGTCTCGGCTGAGAAACCCTCGTGAATCGCGTGCGCATCATGCGTCTTGGCAAAGGACGGCGGGTAGGGCTCCACACCCATGGCCCGTATCTCCGCCAGCTTGACGCGGCGCTGTTCTTCTTGTTCGTTGCGGGATTCTGACATCGTTGATCTATGAGGTTCGTGGAAGACAATCAGAGGACAAAGATAGGTCCAGGACGTTGGTCGGGTGCGGCCTAGCTGCGAGCACGGCGCTGGCGCACAACTTCGAACAAGACCACCCCAGCCGCCACCGATGCATTCAGCGAACCAATCCGCCCCTGCATGGGAATCTCTACAACGTGGTGGCACTGATCCAGGACGCGCTGATGGAGCCCCTCGCCCTCGCTACCGATCACAATGATGGTTGGCCGACAGTAATCAACGGCATCGTAGGCATCGGTTGCGGGAACAGCCGTGCCAATAATGGTCCACCCCGCCTCGGCACAAGCGGCCAAGGCCGTGGACACACGTTGAACCTTCGCAAGAGGAAGGTGTTCCAGCGCGCCCGCCGAGGCCTTCACCGCCGTGGGCGTCACCGGAGCAGTGTAGAGTTCGGGAATGATCAGTCCGGCAGCACCGGCCGCCTCGGCGCTGCGAGCAATGGCACCCAGGTTATGTGGATCGGTGATGCCGTCCAATACCACCAGCAGCGGAGTTTCCGCAGCGGCTCGGGCATCAGTCAGCAACTGTTCAAGCGTAACTGGGTCGCGCACGGGTCGCAGTGCAATCACGCCTTGAGCATCATTGCGTGCCACGCCAAGATCACGTTCCAGCTGTTGAAACTTCCGGCGATCCATCGTGGCACATGGAACTTTCCGACGATCAGCCTGGGCTCGGATGCGGTTTAGCGGAGCATCGTCGACACCGTAGCTGAGAAAGATCTTCTCCAGAGGAAGCGCCGACTCTAATGCTTCTGCCACTGCGCGACGGCCAACCACATAGCGTTGAATATTCATGTTAGGCTGTCTCCCTGAGCGCTTCGGCCAAGAACTTGCCAAACAGCGCCACATCCGAGTAGGTGTTATACAGGGGCGCCGGAGCCATTCGGATCACATTTGGTACGCGCCAATCCACCACAACACCTTTGCGCGTCAGGGCTTCGAACACGGCCCGACCATTCAGATCAAACTGGATCGACAACTGTGCACCGCGACGGCTGGGATCGGCGGGTGTAATGATGCGAACGTCCGTACGCCCGGCAATCACCTGCGTGATCACGTCCCACGCAAATCCCGTAAGCTGATCCCGCTTTGCCGAGATCCGATCCATGCCGGCCTCCGTGAAGAGATCCAGCGACGCCTTGTGGGCAGCCATCGGTAAAATTTGGGCATTCGACAGTTGCCATCCGTCGGCACCGGGTGTCGGCACGAAATCATGCTGCATCTGGAACCGCGTGGATTCATCGTTCCCCCACCACCCCGCAAGCCGCACGAGATCGGTACGGTGTGCGTGACGCTCGTGCACAAATGCACCACCAACCCCACCGGGACCGGAGTTGAGGTACTTATAGCTGCACCACACGGCAAAGTCGGCACCCACTTCATGCAGACGTGGCTGAATGTTTCCCGCAGCGTGTGCGAGATCGAAGCCAACCACAGCTCCCACAGCATGGGCCGTACGTGTGACGAGCTCCAAGGGAAACAACTGACCACTATAGTAATGCACGGCGCTCATCATCACCAGTGCCAGCGAATCGGCATGCGTTTCAATGGCCGAGACGATGTGGTCGTCGGTAATCTCGAAGCTGCCCGGAGCTGGCTCCACCTCGAGAAGGGCTTCGTGAGGGTCGAATCCATGCCACTGCAGTTGCGAGGCAACAGCATAGCGATCCGACGGAAACTCATGACCCACCATCAGCACCTTGTAGCGCTCCGGTGTTGGCTTGTAGAATGATGCCAGCATCAGGTGCAGGTTTACCGTAAGCGTATTCATGGCAACCACTTCCTGCGGCTTGGCTCCCACAATCATTGCAAGGGGCTCTTTGAACTGGTGGTGATAGCTCCACCATGGCTGCCGTGCCGAAAGGTGTCCGTCCACCGCTAGGCGTGCCCAGTCGTCGAGTTCCTGCTGGACGTAGGCTGCCGTCGTGGACGGTTGCAACCCCAACGAGTTTCCCGTGAAGTACACGACACGCTCGGCCGAGGTTTCGGGAAAGATGAATCGCTCGCGGAATGCAGCTAAGGGATCAGCAGCATCCAGGGCTGCTGCCCGTTCAGCATGTGTTGTGTGGAGATCGGACGGGGTGGACATGAACTTCCTTAAAAATCGATCGAAACCGGTCGTGTAGGGTCCTACAAAGGTAGGCACGTGTTAATTTCGAAGCATGATCAATGCTCGTCGCATCCTTCTACTGCTGGTGGTAACCAGCGCAGCCACCCTTGGCGGCTGCTCCTACAACTATCTGGCCAAGCCTCGCCCAATGGTTCTGCACTGCCCCGTCGAGCGGAGCGAGTACATGCGAACAGCGGCGAACATCTTCGAGCGAAATGGCTACACGGTTGCAGAGCAGGATCGTGACCACGGAATCTTGATGGTGCAGGACTCCATCACCGACGTCGCTTGGCGCTACGAGTCCTTGGTTCGAACATGGAAGATTCAACACCGCGTTGACTCGGTGATTGTAGAGGTGTGGAGCGTATCGACCCGAAAGGACGGCAGCGACGTCAAGCAAACGTGGGACAAACGCTGGTCGGATGAGATTGTCAAGGAGTGGATGCGACCGGTCTTAACCTCGCTCGAATCGGCGTGTGGCCTGGGTAGCCCACTGCGGCCGTCGGGACGCTAAGGCGTTCGTTCAACGTTCGTCCAACAGGTTGTCGGGAACCTCGACCTCCATCAGCAACATTGCCGAGGCAATGGTCTTGCCTTGTGCATCCAGTTTCAGCGACACCGTGCCACCGCCACCTAGCGTATTGTGGAGCACAAAGTTTAGTGCCCAGAGATTCGGCAACTCATAGCGATCCACCGGACCAAGGCAGATTCCCTCAAAGTGCGCTTTGACTCGTTCGGCAGTCAGAACATCGCAGAGCACCGGGTAGTAGGCTTCCTTGAATGCAATAACGCCGCAGTTGGCAGCGTCGCCCTTGTCGCCGCTTCGGGCATGGGCAAGTTTGGACAGTTGTACTCTCATCGTTGTACTCTCATAGCGTCGGCAAGATACGAAAGCGGTAACTTTGCAAGTCCCTTACCCAAAGGATCTGTATGAACCGAGTCATGTTTAAATCGAAACTCCATCGGGCGCGCATCACGCAGGCCGATCTGTACTACGAAGGTAGTCTTACGATCGATCAAGACCTGATGGATGCTGCCGACCTGCTGGCCTATGAGAAGGTTTCAGTGGTCAACATCAACAATGGCGAGCGTTTCGAAACGTACGTCATACCCGGCACGCGAGGCAATCGCGAGATCTGCCTGAATGGAGCTGCCGCACGCAAGGGACAGGTTGGCGATGATGTGATCATCATCTCCTACACCACCATGCCCGACGCGGAGGCCCGTCAGTTCGAACCCACCGTTGTGCTCGTTGACGAGAACAACCGTATTGTTTCCACGTCCCATTCGGTTGAAGCCTACACCTACGTAGGTCGGAAGAACTAACCCTCGACGCGCGATGACCCACCACTCTTCACTGGCCGTGGTTATTCTTGCCGCGGGCCAAGGCAAACGCATGGGGAACCCCGAGCGTGCCAAAGTCCTCACCCCCTTGCGCGGGCAACCACTGATCCAGTATGTGCTAACAACAGCATCGGCACTCCACGCCACGCCCGTCGTCGTGATCGTTGGTCACCAGCGGGAGGCAGTGACGTCCTTTGTGCAGAGCGCTCTGCCCGAAGCTCACTGCGTTGTGCAGACCGAACAACTGGGAACGGGTCATGCCGTAGCTCAGACGCAGTCTGCCCTCGGCAACTATACCGGCAGTGTGCTGATCCTTAGTGGCGACGTTCCGTTGCTGACGCAAGAGACACTCACAGCGATGATTGATGAACATCGGTCACACCGAGCCGCGTTAACAGTGCTTAGCACCCGCGTTCCAGATCCAACAGGGTATGGTCGCATTGTGCGTCGATCGGACGATCTGCTGGAGCGGATTGTCGAGCACAAGGATGCAACACCGGAGGAGCGCACAATTCACGAAATCAATTCAGGGGTGTATCTCGTAGAAGGACCAGTGTTGTTTGACGCCCTGGCGCGCGTGGGCCGATCGAATGCACAGGGCGAATACTACCTGACGGATATCGCTGGCATTCTTCGAAACGACGGGCGTGACGTCCGGGTGTTCTCAACACCGCGCTGGCACGAGGTTCATGGTATCAACACTCCGGCCGACCTTGCCGAGGCAGAGCAATTCCTTCAGCGATCCGCATCGTCCCTGCTATGATTACCCAGATTGACCACATTGGCATTGCCGTGCGCAACCTTGATGCGTCGATGGAACTCTATACGAAGCTCTTCGACGTGCAGCACTTCCACCGTGAACGCGTCGAGAGCCAGGGCGTGGCAATTGCCTCCTTCCTACTCGGCGAGGTTCGGATTGAACTCACCGCACCTCTGCACGACGATTCTCCGATTGCCGCGTTTCTGGCCAAGCGGGGTGAAGGGATCCACCACATTGCCTTTCGATCGGACGCTATCACGGACGACCTACGTCGGGCCGAAGGCCATGGCGTCCAGCTGATCAATGCCGAGCCGCAACCGGGTGCCCACAACATGCTGATTGCCTTTCTCCACCCGAAGAGTACGGGAGGAGTGCTCATGGAATATTGCACGGAGAATTTGTAGACAATGGCAACACTTACCCTCCTTCGTCACGGACAGTCCCAGTGGAATCTTGAGAATCGCTTCACCGGCTGGGTGGATGTGGACCTTTCTCCCCTTGGGGAAGAGGAAGCCCGGCATGCCGGTGAGAAACTCCGTGATGTTCCCGTGGACGTCGTTTTCACCTCGGTGCTACGACGGTCGATTCGTACGGCCGATCTCGCCTTGGAGGCGGCCGGTAAAGCCGACCTTCCAACACATCGCAGCCAGGCCCTCAATGAGCGCCATTATGGTGATCTGCAGGGATTGAACAAGGCCGAAACAGCAGCGGTGCACGGAGACGAACAGGTGCGGCTCTGGAGGCGTTCCTACGACATTGCCCCACCAAACGGTGAATCCCTCAAGGATACGCGGGATCGCGTTGAGCCGTACTACCAGGAGCAGATTGCCCCCCTACTGCGAGCCGGCGTAAACGTGCTCGTGGTGGCTCATGGTAACTCACTGCGCTCGCTGATCATGCTGATTCAACACCTCACTCCAGAGCAGATTCTTGCTACAGAGGTGGCTACGGGCATTCCCATTGTTTATGAACTTGATCAGGACCTCCACATTGTTCGTACTTCCACCCTTGGCTAAGTTGGCTACACGCACGATCTTCTGTGCCCTTTTGGGCGTACTGGCAAGCACGCTTCACGCTCAGAGTACCCCATCCGATGCCGTCCTGACGGCCCTGCGCTCCGAGGTAACACGATCCATGAAGGGGCTTGCCCAGCAAACCCCAGCCCCCTACATGATTAGTTATGGGGTCACCGAGACGTCGTCGACCCTCATCCTTGCCACCTTTGGCAACATCCTGAGCAACACCACTACTGTGCAGCGCGTGTTGGATGTGGACTTGCGCGTGGGCGACTATGCGCTTGATAACACCCGCTCGATCCGCGGAGTTGCCTTTGAGCTTGGTCGCGGAACGCGTGGTGTACAACTGCCTCTGGGCAACGACGTCGACGCCCTGCGCGCTGCCGTGTGGCGTGCTACCGATCAGGCGTACCGGTCAGCGGCGGAGCGGTACGAGAAGGTCATCACCAATCTCAAGGTGAAGGTCCGTGAAGAGGACTCATCGGCCGATCTGTCACGCGAGATGCCCTCGACCTTCATCCAGCCGCCGGTGCCGGCGCAGTTTGATACGCTGCTTTGGCGCCAGCGGGTCGTGGAGCTCTCCTCGATCTTTCGTGGGTATCCGGAGATCTATACCGGTCGCGTATCCTTCCAATCCGATGTGGTGACCAAGACCATCGTTACTAGCGAGGGTACGACGGTTCGATTGTACGAGCCAATCATCAAGCTGTTCATCTACGTGAAAACCAAGGCCGATGACGGCATGAGTCTGCCAGTCTACGAGAGCTACTCGGCCTACACGGCCGATCGTCTGCCATCGATGGAGCAGCTCCGCGCCGATGCCATGCGCCTACTGACGGTATGCCGTCAGCTGCGCACCGCACCACTGATGGAAACGTATTCCGGTCCGGCGATTCTGTCTGGCCGGTCGGCTGGCGTGTTCTTTCACGAGATTTTTGGCCATCGTGTCGAGGGTCATCGCCAGAAGGACGCCAACTCCAGTCAGACCTTCAAGAACTTCATCGGTCAGCGCATCCTTCCGCCGTTCATCGATGTAGTCTTCGACCCTACCATGCGTTCCCTGAACGGAATCGATGTGGTAGGATCATATCAGTACGACGACGAAGGCATGCCAGCGCAACGCGTGCAGGCCGTCGATCAGGGCATCTTCAAGAACTTTTTGATGTCGCGCTCTCCGATCGAGAATTTTCCGTCCAGCAACGGACACGGACGCCGGCAGGCAGGAAACAAGGCGGTGTCGCGGCAGTCCAATCTCCTGGTGGTCGCCCGTGAATCGGTGCCGGTGGCCGATCTTCGTTCGGCACTCCGCCAGGAGTGTCAGCGTCAAGGGAAAGAGTTTGGCCTGTACTTCGAGGACATTCAAGGGGGCTTCACGTTTACCGGTCGGACGGTTCCGAATGCATTCAACGTTCAGCCACTGATCGTCTACAAGGTCTTTGCTGACGGGCGTCCGGATGAGCTGGTTCGCGGCGTTGATCTGATTGGCACGCCCCTTACCACCTTCACCAACATCACGATGGCAGGAAACGATGTTGGGATCTTCAACGGTGTGTGCGGTGCCGAGTCCGGCGGTGTGCCGGTGAGTGCGTCCTCGCCATCGCTGCTGGTGTCGCAGATCGAGGTACAGAAAAAACAGAAGTCCCAAGCCAAGCCACCGATCCTCCCCGACCCGACCAGTGTGGCAGGATCAACGCCGAACGGAGCATCTTCAACCACCGATATGATGATTCGTGCCATGCAGGATGAGATTGCACGATCCATCAGCGACCTACGGATCGACGACCTACCGGCTCCGTACTACGTAGAGTACATCCTGAACGAACGCGACCGCATTGGCGTGCATGCCACCCTCGGATCGGTTGAGGATACCGATACCACATCGATGACGACGCTTACGGTGCGCGTGCGGGTGGGCGATCCTTCCTTCGACAACACGAACTTTTTTGATGTGTCACTGGGCTTCTTTGGATCGAGCGACGACGAAGAATCGTTCCGAAACCGATTGATTCCCCGCGATCTTTCGTACAGCGAGTTACGTCGTGAACTTTGGCTGGCTACCGACGCTTGCTACAAACAGGCCGTGGAGATCTATGCAAAGAAGACTGCCAGCGTAAAGAATCGCACCCGTGCCGATACCACATGGGACTTCACCATGCTACCGCCAGAGATTCTGACAGACACAACCGGTAGCGGTCAGAGCTCGGTATCGTCCGATCGTCTGCTGCAGATGGCTCGAGAGATTACCACGGCGGTCAGCGCCGAGTTCCGTAATCACCCGGAGATTCATGCCTCGCGCGTTGCGATGGAATTCGTGCCGGAGCGCACGATCTACGTCAATTCCGAGGGGCGTGTGATGGTGAAGTCTGAGTCGTTCAGCGGACTTGAAATCATTGCTGCCACGCAGGCGGCCGATGGTCAACCCATCTCCGATGCATGGGCGGCCTATGGTGCACGTCCCACCGACCTGCCACCGACGGATAGCCTCCGAACGCTGGTGGTCGACCTCTGCGCTACCGTGATTGCACAGCAACACGCCGACAAGATCGAGCCATACTCCGGGCCCGTTCTTCTGGAGGGTCAGGCAGCGGCGCAATTCATCGCACAGGAGTTTGCTCCGATGCTGGTTGCACAACGCAAACCGTTGTCGGAAGGGGGCTTTTCCACCGACGAGCGCTCCATGGCCTTTCAGAATAAAATTGGTGCCCGGGTACTGCCAGAGTTTCTCTCGGTGCAGGCGCGACCATCGCTTACCACGTGGAACAACAGCCCGGTGGCTGGAACCACAATTCTCGACGATGAAGGAATTCCGTCGCAGGACGTAGCCCTGGTTGAGAATGGCTACCTCCGAACCTTGCTGTCCAGCCGCGTGCCTACCCGCCGTATCAAGCAGTCGAACGGTCACCAGCGTGGTGGCGCGGCCATGGTGAGCGTCCTTCAGTGTTCAGCAACCGACACTGCCCATCAAGCCTCAACCACCGAGCTGCGAGCTCAGCTGTTAGAACTGGTAGCTCAGCGCGAGCTGCCCTACGGCGTGGTGATTCGACGCATTCTGGATCGCAACCTGCTGGCCACCGGAGTGTATCCATTGCTTGCTGGAAGTGCCACGATTCGCCTGCAGCCGGGATCGGTACTCATTTTAGATGCCGTGCGGCTGTATCCGGATGGTCACGAGGAGCCAATCCGCGGAGCTGAACTCGCCGGACTATCAACCTACACGTTCAAGGATATCGTTAAGGTCGGTTCGGCCGAACATGTGCATAATTACCTGGCTCCTGCCGTGGTACCGGCCTTCATCACCGGGGGATCGCAGTATGTGATCAGCACGGTGATCGCGCCCGATCTCCTGGTGGATGACGCCGAGGTACGGCAGCCCGATGGCGACCTACCAACGCTGCCCGTGCTGACCCATCCCTTGGTTCACTAATGGCACACGAACGGCCCGCTAGAAGGCATCTGCCCTCCAACGCACGCCAAGGTACACCATCCTCGGACTGGTCGGACCCCATGCCATGGAGGCGTCGAAGTATCGGCTGAAGGGGTCCTCGGCGGCAATGACGGGATCCTGCTGCACGAACCCATTTAGGTTTTCGCCTCCGAGGTAGACGTCGAAGCCCGGGAACCGCCGTGTGATCTGTGCCGTTGCCCGCCAGTAGCCTGGGAACGTCTCCATCATGGAGTACTCCATGGGATTGCCAAGCGTGGTGGGCAACCGACCGCCACCGTTGTAGGAAACCGTCCCATCAACCTGCCACTCAGCCCCTTGCGTCTCCCATGCGAAGGTTAGAAGCACACGATCTCTCGAGAGCATGGGTGCCAGTTGGAGCTTGCCACTGTATGGGGCCTGAACATCAAGCCAGCGGTAGGCGATGCCAATGTCCATCCGTGGTATTGGCGAAGCCTGAACCTGCATCATGATCGACGTTGAATAGCTGCGACCGTCAAGATTGGTAACCCAGAGGTGACGCACAGAGCGATCAAAGTCCACCACTACGCGATTACTGAACTCCGTATGGTACACTTCCGCATCGACCACAACCGGGCGATCGGCAACGGAGAACGACGTGGTAACGGATGCTCCGTAGTTCACGGCCTGTTCCGGACGGAAGAGCGGATCAAGATGCAGGGTGCGGCTGTTGATGAACGACGACAGGTTTTCGGTGATGGCGCTTGGTACTCTCCAGCCACTGCCAGCCGACGCCCGCACAGACGTCAGCGATCCCACCTGCCACTTGACGTGCATGCGCGGTGTAAGGCGCGCCCCAAATTGGTTATGCCAATCCGAGCGAAGTCCGGCGACGATGGTAAGGGGCTGTACGGGTGCCCAGGTGGCTTCGGCATACATCCCGGGCACGGACTCCGTTCGAGCGAGTGTTGTCATGGATGTTGATCGATCAACGGTGTCCGTGCGGAGTGTTTCACGCACCTGATCCCAGCGATAGCTGACACCGGTATTCAATTGAAACCCCTCCCAGAGCGTTGCGGCAAAGACAGCCTTACCTTGGAGCGTACGCTCACGTGCATCAACACTGCGCTGGCCAAACTGCGAGGCCATGTTATGCATGGCACCGGAGACAATCACAGCCACCGAGCTTTGATCAAGGTCTTCGAGAACGTCCAGCACGCCGTACTTCGCATAGGATTCCAGACGCTCGATATCAGTTGTCGTACGATAACGTTGATCGCGAACAGCAGCTGTACTGGTATTGCCCGACTCGTATCCATCAACAATACCGTGCACGAAGAATTGCCACTCGGTTTCATCATCGTTGTAGTGCCACTTATTCACGGCATTGAGTTGGCGAAACCGAGGCGTGTCGAGAAATCCGTCGCCGTTACCGTCGATCTCGCGATCCAGGATCCTGCCATGCAGCATCGTGATGGTCGAGAGTGCATCCGATAGGTGCTGGGCACCGTACAGATTCAACTCGGCTCTCCCAAACGTGTTACCGTAGGCATTCAGATAGAAGGGCTCCTCGGTGACCAGAGGATCCAGCATGCAGATGTTGATCTGTCCGGTCATTCCCTCGTAGCCATTGGTAACCGTGGCGGCACCCTTGGCAATGCTGATGTTATCCATGAAGGGGCCCGGAATGTGATCCAGTCCGAAGGGAATCTCTAGCGACAGCATCAGCGGAACGGCATCGGTGAGCAGCTGTGTGTACTGACCACCAAGACCTAGCATGCGAATTGCGCGCGCTCCGCTTACGGCATCCGTAAAGGAAACCTCTACCGATGGGCTGCGTTCGAACGACTCGGCTAGCGAGCAGCACGCTGCTCGCGTGAGCTCCTTCCGGGTAACCACCTCCGTGCGTAGTGGTGCCGAGCTGATCGTGGGTGCATCGGCCTGCACACGAACCTCCCGTGTGAGAACCGTGTCTGGCTCAGCGTTGACGGTATCTTGTCGTGGATCTGGCTGCGCAGTACTTACAATTGCCGTGGTCGCCAGAAGCCACGCC
>CAZBOW010000003.1:103229-108403 GCA_964493635.1 uncultured Hyphomicrobiales bacterium | reverse complement strand
TCGTCTCCGTGTGTTTGAAAAAAAGATCGAACACTGCAGAGATGCTATATCAGAAAGACCGCCAACGTTGGTTGATCAGGGGGGTGCGGGGGGTGCTCGAGGAGATACGAGCGGAACCGGTGTGCTGTGTACCGGTGGGTTATTATCGCAGCGTTGGCTGGTAGGATGGCTATCACGTCGGCAGAACGTACCACCACTCCAATCTGCTCTTGGGCTATGGACTGGTCGTCGATCTTATTGACAACCACTTCTGTCTCACAGCAGTCGGCATCGGTATCGCAGCAGGAGTCCTCCGCTGGTGCTGTAACAACCACGGGAACATCGCAGCAGTAGGACACCAGCACTGGCAGGCCGGTGGTTGCCAGTGCAAACACGGCCACAAGCAGCATCGTGACGGCAGACCGAACAGTGGTACGTGGGTGTAACATCTTGACAAAGATACCATCATCAATAACGATGCATATCAAGTTTTTGGCATCATTACTTGCGTAAAACACCGAAACGCCGTTATTTCCCCCATCACCTGTGGAGATTCCTGATGGAAGAGATCAAGACCTATTCCAGTAAGGATGTTACGGTCGTATGGCGGCCCGCCCTTTGTGAACATTCAACGAACTGTTTTCGCAGTTTACCGGAAGTGTTCAACGTGCTCGTCAACCCGTGGATTCAACCGGATAACGCCACCGCCGAGCGAGTCATTGAGGTGGTTCGCCGTTGCCCCTCCGGTGCGTTAACAATTCAGGACACCTCAGAATAACCCACGTTGTATCTTTGCAGCATATGAGAAGTGTACTGCTCATCACCGCTGTCCTTATCGGCGTTGTTACCGGCATCGTAACGGCCGTGGCCGTGGAGGCAACGGTCGACTACCTCCGCGCCCGTTCTACGGGCTCCGAGGTGGTGATTGAATGGCGCTCCGGTGACGAGTCGAACGTGCGGCACTACGTTGTGGAACGGGCTGGCGAGGATCAGGTCTTCCGGGCCGTGACAACGATCCGTGCTGAGGGCTCGAACAAGACCTATACCTACAAGGACACCGAAGCGTTCGGTAAGGATGAGGGTACCGATCGGCAGCTCGCGGGAACGTATTTCACCTACCGCCTCAACATCGTGATGTCCGACAACTCCTCCACCTACTCCACCACTGCTGGAGTTTCGCACAACGTCAGCACGGTAAAGCGAACGTGGGGTATGATCAAGGAAATGTTCCGCTAACTCCGTGGTTGCCCGTCTTGCCGTTCAGTGCGGTTGCCTCCTCCTCTGGGCCATCGTTGTACTTCACGCATCCGACGACAAGCATCCCAGCCGGTGCGGCACACTTGCCGGAAGCGAGGCCAGTCGCGTGCATCAGCTCGGTGCTGGCATTCAGGCTGATCGACCGCGCCCCACACTACCGCAGTTTATCGACTCTCCACGTGGATGGTTTCGCGTCCACTTTGCTACCACGGGCCCCGACGCCGTTCCCCCAGCCGACGCTGATCAAAACAACATTCCTGACTACGTCCAGGAGGCCGTCTTGGCCCTTGATCGCTCCTGGGAAATCCAGCAACGGTACCAAGCGCCGCCACAGCCACCATCCGACGGTATGGCAGGGGGCTCGCCGGCCGTGGACGTCTACCTCCGTGACCTTTCCAAGGCTGGACCGTCCGGAGCTGGGTATTACGGCATCACGATCCCTGATAGTGTCGTGAGCAGTTTGCCCGGTCGGTGGCCTCGGTTCACTACGTGGATGGAGGTTGATAACGACTTTGCAGCGGGCGATACGAACGTGTACGGAGATACCATCTTCGCAACCACTGGTATTGCCGGCCTGCGCATCACCTGTGCACATGAACTACACCACGTGGTGCAGCTGGCGCAGGTTGGTAATGCCAACGTACAATTCATGCTCTACGAGCAGATGGCAACGTACATGGAGCTCGTCTGCTACCCAGCGTATGACGACTGGCGGATCTATGCGTCGAAGTTCTTTCGCGACCCGGCAGCCTATGCTTTCGGCGATGCTTCGGCGTTTGCTGGGTATGTCTGGGGGTGGTTTCCGCGCGTGTTTGGCGCGAGCGACGTTGATGTGTATGCCGGAGTCTTCTCGGCGATGCAGCAGGGAGAACGCCCGTTTACAGCCATGGTTCAGGCGACTGCGGCCATCGGACAACGACTCGACAGCACGTTTACACGCCTTCTGCCATTGTTGTTCTTCACCGGAGAGCGTGCCCGCGATACGGCTGCGTATGGTGGGCCACCTACTCCAGACCTCCTGCCGACGTTGACATGGCATCGCTCCGAAATTGCCCAGCCCCCTACCACCCTCTCATCGGGTGAGCTTCGCCCCTTCGAAGTACGGGCCTTCCAGTTCACGATCCCATCAACAGATGGCACCGCCGAGCCCGTGTCGACGTCCGTCCTGCTAAGCTGGACCAACCTTGAGGCCTACCAGACCACAGAGTTGCCGTCCCGCCGCGGCTATCAGCTGCTGCTGCAACGTTTTCCCGATGAGCGATTCCAGCCCATTGCTGGTACATCCTGGGGAATTCGTGTTGAGCCGTCCGATGTGGCCATGTGGGTCGACAATGCTGTAGCGGTCCGTCCGGCACAACCCTACCCCCTCCCCGTGGCTCTGCAGACCGATCCAACCGTGTTCGTTCCCGTGCCAGGTGCGCTACCGGGCGATCCGGTTATTGTTCAGGTGCGGACCTCCGCGATGGGCATGGTCCAAGAATATCGCAGCACGGTTCAGTACGACCGTGACCGGATCGTAGCCGAAGTGGTGCTACCGCAGGGACTCGCTCCGGGCGTGTATCTGTTGCGCACCGACTGGAACGGCCAGACCGCCCTTCACAAGATTGTCGTACGGCGGTGACGATGACGACGCTTTCCATCACCAACGTATCCAAGAGTTTCAACGACCGACACGTTCTCCGCACCGTTTCGCTCGAGGCAACCAGTGGCGATGTCGTCGGAATCGTAGGGCCTAATGGCTCTGGGAAGTCCACGCTCATCCGCATCGCGGCCGGAATGCTGAAGCCCGATTCCGGTGCGGTAGCGCTCACCATTCGGGACATCGTTGTGCCTGCCGAGGAGCACTACCGCCACGTTGGCGTTGTAGCCCCGTACCTGCAGGTGTACGAGGAGTTCACTCCGTACGAGCATCTGTATCTGCAGTCGAAACTTCGTGGAGCCGCCAGTTCTGCCGAACAGCTTCAATCGACGCTGGAGTCGGTAGGTCTTACCGACCGGCAGCACGATCCCATTCGGCTACTGTCGTCGGGATGGCGCCAGCGAGTGCTTGTTGCGCTTGCGATTCACCATCAACCGACCGTACTGCTCCTGGACGAACCGACGGTAACGCTTGATGCGGCTGGCCGAGAACTCGTACGCCACCACGTGGTAGAGCACTACCGGCGTGGTGGCGTAGTCTGTGTTGCAACCAACGACGAGCAAGAGCGGCAATGGTGTAGCGCCGAGCTCACTCTCTAACTAGGCAGGATGAGGCAGGATGAGGCAGAATCAGAAGCCTCACTTCGCGTTCTTCTGGAACACTGGGCTTTCGCTCTCCTTGACAAATCCGTAGGCACGAATTTCAAGCGTTGGATAGTCGGGATGATTGGTCTTCGCCGACACAAGGGCAGAATACTGTCCCTTCAACCCTGGAATCAGCGTCGCTACCAACTCCATCGACTCCTTCGGGGCCAACTTCTTCGTACCAGAAACGTTGATCGCCAGATCGTTGTCGGCCGACCAGTTCGAGAAGACGATATCTTGATCGGAGTTGTTCTTGATCTCAATCTTGGTTTCGGACTGCTTTCCGACTTCCAGATCTTGGAAGGATAGGTAGATCGACGGCGTCATGACGATGGCACGCTGAATATCAGCCTTCAGAAAGATGAAGGCCACCTTTTCATTCGTATCGAGGTTAGCCGCCACGTCACCGCCACGCTTACGGAATTCATTGCGTGCATTGATGCCCTCGGCATCACCCCAGCGGACGGTGATACTCTTGGTTACCGGACCGGACTGTGCAGGAGAAATGTTCAGCTTCACTGGCATCGTGCTCACCTCGCCGGGCAGAAGCTCCATCTTGTCGGGATCGGTTTTGGTGCAACCGCAACCCGGCTTGATCTCCACCAGCTTGAGTGGCTTATCGCCGACGTTCTTGAGCTTGATCACAGCATCAAGATTGCCGTCGGTTGGCGGCTTGACGGCACCCCAATTGTAGGTTTCGCCCCCTTCAATCTCCAGTTTGGCCTGAGCTCGTACTCCATACGTGCCGATGGCCAACAGCACGGCTACACATACCATGACAGAACGCATGTTCCGGTCTCCTTCAAGTTGAACGTAGTTGGTCGATTCACGCCGCTACGACGTTTGAACCTCAAAATTAGCATAACTGTTTACAACCCTCGCATGATGCGCACGCCTACCGTTGCCTGCACATACGTCCACGAGTGGCTCGCACTCACGCTCCATAACGGCATGTGCACACTGGCCATGGGCGAGATCACAAATCCAAGGTGCAGTGGTAGATCATACTGGACTACCACGGACGGTTCCAGAACCACGGCCGAAGAGCTATACAGCACGTGTTGGTCGATGGATGCTGACCGGCTGCCATCAGCAAACTGGTAGTCGTCCGGACGAACGACGCGCTCCGTAAGGGAGTACTCCGCTGCCACCCGAACCATGGCTCGAAGGTCAATGCCAAGCGAGGCCATCGACCCAAACAATCGCTGGCGCACGCCTCCCTGCAGATGCAGGTACCGGAAACTGGCCTCTACATCGTAGGCGGTTTCCACGGTACCATATTCGACCGTTGGGAATCCCGGTGCCGTGGCGGTGAACATGCCACCCGTCTGCGTGTATCCCAGCCCTGCCGTCACTGCCGTTTGTGGGGCAATCCAACGCTCGGCTAGCACCGAAAATCTCATTGGCATGCCGGTACCATTCTCAAAGGAGCAACACGTAATGAGATCTTCCACATAGGGTAGCGTCGTACGATGCTGCACCGATCCTATCGCGCCTTCCAGCCCGACGAACGTTCGCGGCATCACGCGTGGCGACCGCGGCGACCACTCCCAATGGTACAGCTGAGCATTGGCCGTTGGGCCACTCCATAATGCACCGAGTGCAACAAGTGCTGCTACAACTCCGAGTATCTGCCGCACCTTCATCGCTGCACC
>CAZBOW010000003.1:87015-103129 GCA_964493635.1 uncultured Hyphomicrobiales bacterium | reverse complement strand
AGCGTTGTGATTCCCTCGTGCACGGCATGCTGCAGGGGGCCTGCCAGGAGGCGCCCGAATGGATCAACAATCGTAAGCAGGACCGTTTGCTCCCTACCGGCAACCACCGTTACCGTGGCTTCATCCGCAGTGGGGTTGGGAAACACACCGGCTCGAATCACCGAGCTCCGCGGCTGTACCAGCTTGCTGGACAGGCCGCAGAGAGAGTCGATGGAGAACCGTCCGTCTTGGATGCGCACGGCAAGTGCGTTTGGGCAATCCAGCGTCCCAAATGACGTTGTTGACGGCACCACGGTGAGCGGCGTAGCGGCGACCCTCCCAACAAAGGTTGCGAACTCCAAGATGATCAGCGTATCGGAGGCCACAAACGGTGCATCGGGTTGCACCATCTGCAGGGTAAGCCTCCCGGCCTGGCCATCTACGCTCGATTGCAGGGACGAACCAGCGGTGGCGGTCTCCGCGTTTTGAAACGACCGATACTGCAGAACCGAGGGATCGTACGTGAGCTGCAGGAGACCTCGTTGGGCAAGGCTGACGTCCCGTGCAGATACCTGCACCGGTACACGCAGCAGTGTTCCCGGTCGCAGGCGGAAGGTATCGGCAATCGCAATCCGAACAGTGTCTGGCTCGCGGCATTCACCGCTCAGGTGGATGCGCGGCTGGTCGCGCGTGTTCGTGGTGATGACCACATGGGCATCGAGCACACCAACGGCATCTGGTTCGTAACGCACGGAGATCAGCGCCGTACTGTCGGCAGCAATCCGCACATCCGTTGGATCCACCACAATCGGCACCGACGGTGGTTCGACGGAGATCTGTGCCGTCAGCAGGGCCGTACCGGTGTTCCGAATGCGAACCGTCTTGGTGACGCTACTCTCACACTGTTGCGGAACACGGGGCAACGAGCCAAAGCTCAACGCCGTATCGGAGACCTCCGCGCGAGGTACGATCGCCCTTCCCATGAGGACAATTGTATAGTACTGCGCATCTTCCGGAACTCCGGCAATCGATGTGCGACGGTGAAGGTCGGTGGTGATGCGATATCGCGCGAAGTACGTGTCATTCCCTAGTGGACCCACCGGCTGAAATCGCACGACAATCGTATCAAGTTCATTTGTACGAATTGTGGAGCGGCCGCTCGGACCGTCGTGCCGCAAGGGCTGAAGGATCTGAAAGCTGGCCGTATCGGCCTGCGTACGGCCAGACTTTTGCTCGGCCTCCACGAGGATGTTTGTGTTGCCGGTGTTCCGCAGAATCACCGTTGCATCCACCGACGCGTACAATCCGGCATCCAGAATACCAAAGTCGACCGTATCGCCCCGGACCTGCAGTGTGACCTGATCCACGGTATCGGTCGCCGACACTACCTCCAGACGCTGCTCGACACCAAAACCCGACATGCGCGTCACGACGGTGTCGC
Organism: uncultured Hyphomicrobiales bacterium; assembly: GCA_964493635.1. Taxonomy (GTDB): domain Bacteria; phylum Bacteroidota; class Ignavibacteria; order Kapaibacteriales; family Kapaibacteriaceae; genus OLB6. The sequence goes on along the minus strand of CAZBOW010000003.1, from coordinate 101,709 downwards.
CGCGCGTGTTTGGATTCGGCTGGTAAACCACCTGGAACTCCGCACTGTCGAATCCCGTGTTGCGCGGTTTATACGACAAGTTCCAGCGCAGCACATCGCGCGGCCCAAAGGACGCATTGACGAACGTGTCGGCGTGAAACTCCACCGAATCGATGATACTGGAACGAGGAACAATCTTCTGAGAGATCACAGGGAAGGAGCGATTCGTAACGTTGTCCACCCGAAACGACTGCTGCGGTGCCGGAGCCGGTTGGACGTACACCGAATCAAATCGGATCGACGGTGAACTTGTTGCAACAAATTGGGCCGTTTTGATTCCCTTCAACCGGAACCGCTTTTCCGTCCACGGGCCAAGGGGCTGGCTACGGCGAACGACCTTCAATTCAAGGAGAACCTCTGCCAGTGTTTCTTCTGGGAGACTCGGCAGGTTTTGGGCAAGGTAGGTTACGGTAAGCGACGCCGCTGATTGTGGTGGCACAACAAACGGCGAGGCTAAAATCACCGGACTGAATTCGAGTTTCCAGTCAGGAATCTGCGGCGCACCCGGGACATCCAGGATCGCGTAGTACGTGAGTTGATCCGTTGGCAGAATAGCCACGGTGTCCGAGCTGAGGTTCTCAACCGTGATGGCAATGGGAACGGGGTTGCCCGTTGTTGTGACGCCAAAATCAACAACGGTGTCGGCTCGATTTGAGGGATTCCAGTAGATCTCAACGGCCGGCTGAGCAAACGTCGGGAGGCCAGCAACCGTGATCCAAGCGGCCAGCAACAGGTAGGCGTAGCGGGAAGCCCCCTGCCACACTACCACGCTCCAAGAATACCGTTCAGCAGACTTGGGAAGATGCCTAACAGGACAACGGCCACCGTACAGACGGCCAGTGTGATTCCAGCCAAACCGACCGAGACACCAGAGTCGGACGTTGTGTCGGCATCGGCAAAGTACATCTTGGCAACCACGCCCAGGTAAAACCATACCGATACCACCGACGAGACCACCGCCACGATGGTAAGCCACGTGAAGCCGCCCTCGATGGCTGCCATAAAGAGCTGGTACTTACCCCAAAAACCGGCAAACGGCGGAATACCTGCCAGGGAGAACATGAACAAGGCCAAGAAGCCCGCTAGGATAGGTCGGCGCTTCGCCAGGCCGCGGTAGTCATCAATCTCCAGCCCTGAACCGTCGGTGTGCTCGATCAGCCCTACAATAACAAACGCTCCCAACTGCATAAACAGGTAGGCCGTGGCATAGAACATGATGGCCGAGTGCCCGGTAGCCGTGTTGGCAACGATACCCATCAAGAGATACCCGGCGTGCGCTACCGATGAGTAGGCAAGCATGCGCTTGATGTTGCTCTGCACAACGGCCGTTACGTTTCCGACCAGCATCGTGATCGCCGACATGATCGCTAAGGCCATTTGCAGGGGAAGGGGCTCTGCACTCGTTTCGGTGAACACAAATGGCATGATCACCGCAAAGATGCTTAGGAAGGCACTAAAGGCAGCAGCCTTCCCAGCGGTGCTCATAAAGGCGGTCACAACCGTAGGGGCTCCCTCGTACACATCCGGCGCCCACTGATGGAAGGGAAACGCTGCAATCTTGAACGATAGTCCCACGGCAAGCAGAACGCCACCAACAGCAAGCAGGGTTGGGAAGGACGTCGTACCCGCAACGACCACATCAAGGATGCCGTCGTATTGCAGCGTACCCGTGGCGCCGTAAAGCAGCGACATCCCGTAGGCTAAAAAGCCCGAGGCAAACGCTCCGAGCAGGAAGTACTTCAGTCCCGACTCCACGCTCCGAATGTTTGTGCGCAAGAAACCGGCCATGATGTAGAAAGAGATCGACATCAGCTCCACGCCCACGAAGAGCACAACCAAGTTTTGAGCGTGGGCCATGAACATCATCCCGGCGATCGACGAGACCAGCATGGTGTAGAACTCATCGAGGTGCGCGTCATGACGCGTTAGGTAGTCGCGCGCAGCGAACATGGTAAAGATGCCGGCTAGGGCGAACAGCACGTCGAAATACGCGGCAGTGCCACCAACAGAGATCATTCCGTTAAATGACGAACCCTCCATCGACCATGTTACGCCACCAAGGATGGCGGTGATGGCAAGAACGGCCACGTAGTAACCGTAGACCAGTTTGGATTCACCCTTGGTAAAGGCTTGGATCACGATACCAACGGCACCAAGTGCCAGCCAGATCACGACAAGGGGCAACGAACCAACGAAATCGATCATAGTAGGTACCTGCTGGTAGGATCACTCGCCGTCAAGGACGCGCGTCACAACACTCTGAATTGCTTTTTCGGAATAGTCCATGAAGGTCTTGGGCGCAACACCGATCCACACCATGAGAATCACGAGTGGCACGAGCTGCCAGTACTCCATTTTCGTGAGGTCGCGCAGGTGGTGGTTTTCCGGGTTGGCATTCTCGCCAAACATCACGCGTTGGAACATCCACAGCAGATATACCGCAGCAAAGATCACGCCGGTGGCGGCGATCACGGCATAGGACCAGTGGTCAAGAACAGGGCTTGTGAATGCTCCAAGCAGAGTGAGGTATTCCCCGATAAACCCATTCAAGCCGGGAAGGCCCACCGACGCCAACATGGCAATGGTGAACAGAACGGCAAACCGAGGCATCACACTGGTGATTCCACCATAATCGCTGATCTCGCGCGTGTGACGGCGCTCATAGAGCACACCTACAGCTAGGAAGAGAGCACCCGTCGAAAGGCCGTGGTTGACCATCTGGATGACCGCTCCCTGGACGCCTTCAACCGTTAACGAAAAGATGCCCAGGACCACAAAGCCCATGTGGCTTACCGAGGAGTAGGCTACAAGCTTCTTGATGTCGGTCTGCACCATGGCCACCAGCGCTCCGTAGATGATACCGAAGACGGCAAGTGCACTGATAATGCCGGAGAGCTCCAGGGACGTATGCGGGAAGAGCTCAAGGTTGTACCGGATCAGACCATAGGTTCCAAGCTTCAGCAATACGCCAGCAAGGATGACCGAACCAGCTGTGGGTGCTTGAACGTGCGCATCAGGGAGCCACGTATGGAACGGAAACAGTGGAACCTTAATCATGAAGCTCAGGCCAAAGGCCATGAAGAGCCAGAATTGCACGTTGTGGTCGAGTTGGGCGCCTACCGACTGCAACTTCAGCAGGTCGGTGGTAAACCCACCCAGCAACGGTGCCGCCTCGAAGGAGAGCCACAGGATCGCAATCAGCATCAGCAGCGATCCTACCAGGGTGTAGAGGAAGAACTTGATCGATGCATAGATCCGATCCTTCCCACCCCAGATGCCGATGATGAAGTACATCGGAATCAGGATGAGCTCCCAAAAGACGTAGAACAGGAAGGTATCCAAGGCCAGAAACACACCCGTCATTCCAAACTGCAGCAGGAGCATCAGAGCGTAGTACTCTTTTTCCATCTTTTTGATGGAGTGATACGACGCCAGCAGCGCAATTGGCATGATCAGCGTCGTCAGAAGGACCAGCAGCAGGCTCGTTCCGTCGATACCGAGGCGCAGCCCTGCGTCGATGGCTGGGATCCACGAAACATCGACACCGAACTGCATGGCGGCAGACGACTGGTCGAACCCGGGCAGAAGGAACAGCGATGCCACAAACGTGAACACCGTGATGCAGAGTGCTACCAGCTTGATGGCCTTGGTCTGATCGCGCTGAATCAGCGAGATCACGGCCATACCTGCCAGCGGAGCAAAGAGAGTGGTCAGAAGTGCTGCTACGCCCATACGGGTTCAACGTCCATTCGTGGTTAGTTCGGAGGCTGTCGACAGAGGCTGAAGACGATGGCTGATAAACCGTCGCAATATAGCAAATGCGTAGGTTCGCAGCCGTATGAGACAGCCGTATGAGACAGCTGTATGAGACAGTCGAAGTAACACCCTATGCAACACCCGATGTCGGCACCTGACTACGTTTTCTGCTTCCTCGGCAATCCAGGAGCGGAATATCACCAAACGCGCCATAACATCGGCTTCATGGTAGCCGATGCCTTCGCCAAACGCCGTGGCGCGGACTGGACCCACCGCGACCCCCTCTTCGACGAAGCCATCGTAACCTATGCTCGCAAAACCTGCCTGTTGATCAAGCCACTAACGTACATGAATCTGTCGGGCACTGCGGTGCGCAAGGTGATCGCAGCCCACCAACTTCAGGCCAAGCACGTGGTTGTCGTGGTAGATGAGTACAACTTTCCCGTCGGACGCGTCCACCTGCGGTCCGGTGGCAGTAGTGGCGGGCACAACGGTGTGGCCAGTGTGGAGCAGGAGCTGCGGTCGCCGCAGTTCTGGCGCCTGCGCTGTGGCATCGATCGCAACTTTGGTCCCGGTGGTCTGGTCCCCTACGTGCTGAGCCCCTTTGCTCCCGAGGAAATAGGCGGTGTGCAACGCATGGTCGAAACGGCCTGTGATGCGCTCGAGCGGATTCTCAAGCACGGGCCTGCCCAGGCCATGAATGGCGTCAATCAGCAGCCAGTGCCGCCGAGCCCTCCTCCGGCGCCCTCCGAATAACCACGATGGTGCGATCGTCGGTGTAAGGGGCTCCCACACTGTAGGCCGTCACGGCGTCCAGGACCGCGTGAGCCATGTGCTGAGGCGAGGCTCCCGCCTGCGCCATGACGATCTGCGTAAGGCGGTCTTCGCCAAACGGCATGCCTGACGCATCCAGCGCCTCGCTAATACCGTCGGTGTAGAGGACGAGGTAGTCTCCGGGCGCAAGGTTCACGTTTTCGACGCCGAAGTGCTGATCCTCGATGATCCCAAGGATTCCTCCGGTGGGTTGAAGGTGCTCTGCCGTGCCGGATGATGCGCGGAGGTGAATCGGTGGACAGTGGCCGGCATTCACATAGAGGACCAAACCCGTGGTGGACGACATGAACTCGGCGTAAAAGAGCGACACGAATCGCTCGTTCGGGAAGGTGTCGTAAATCAACTGGTTCAGCCGCGCTACCAGTGCCGACATCTTACTGTCGAACGACACGCCCATCCGCAGGGCACCACTTACGAACAACGCCTGGACAGCTGCCGGCAGCCCCTTACTGGCGGCATCGCTGATGACAACACCAAGGCGATCGTTGGTATCCGTCGGGTGGATGTAATCGAAATAATCGCCTCCCACCGTCGCATCGGGAACCGAAACACCATAGATGTCCAGGTCGCGGTATTCCACATGGTGATCAGGCACCAGTCCACGCTGAATCCTCCATGCGGAGTCCAGATCCTTCCGCAAGGCCTGATCGCGTACTGCCGCCCGCTGGTTTCGCAGCGCTGTGGTAGCAGCGCTCGACACCACGAGCATGGTGTCGATGAACTCTTCGGTCACTTCATGGGCTGTGAAAGCAATGGCAAACGGCGGGACAGGTCCATACGTGCTCTGCACTGGATCGCCAACACCGGTCAGAGAGTACACTCGCGTACCCCGAGGCCCCATGTCCATGGGCTCGGTTGTGAGGGTAGCTCGACTGGCCAGCGATAACGTGCCAGGCATTTCGTCGATCCGTCGACGAAGGCCCAGATCGAGTGACTCGAGTTCGCCGTACTGGTAGCGCAGCACGTACGTATCGGCCTCGGCACCAGTGCTGGTATCAAACTGCCATACGCGTCCACCCGTGACCACCACGTCGGACGAGTCGACCATGAAGTTCACCAGCGACGATAGCACATGAAGGGGGTTGTCCTCCTGTGCTGAGAGCAGCTGATCAATGAGCTTGTAGATCGTGCGCTGCGACTGACCAGGCGTGTACTTCATGTGGTTGTATCGGGATCGATCGCTGGGAGGTATCCATCGTTGCGCACAATGCGCTGCACGAGGTCGGCCTTACGAAGCGTAGGCAGCAATTCGGAGAGATGGTCGTGCAGTACTTCCAATCGCACGCGCTCGGACATCAGCTCCAGTAGGTGCTGCTTCTGATCCAGCGACAGGCCACACTTCGGTGCGATTTTGAACGAGAGGTTTGGCTCTACCGAGCGGATCGAATAGGCGGAGCCCTCGGAGCCGTAGGCAACGGCCAAGACCTCGTGGTAGAGGTCGATACACTGTTGCTGCAGTTCCTCCAACACTGGCTCGACGAGATCTTCCACGCCATCAACCTCACCAACGGCGTACGGCTTGTCTGAAGTTTTCATCTCGAGCAGTCGAACCCTCGACGTCCCCTGGACCATGATGTCCATCCGTCCGTCGTCGTACTCCTCGACCATCTCGACCACCGTTGCCAGACATCCTACCGGATAGAGATGACCATGATCAATCAGATGAATACCAAACGACGAGCCCCCTTCCCAACACTCCCGAATCAGGGTGCGGTAACGGGGCTCGAAGATATGCAACGGTAGGCGCGAGTCCGGAAACAGGACTACGTGCAAAGGGAACAGACCGAGTGTCACTTGACAAACTTCAGGTAGCGAGCGTTGATCCTACCCCAGTGCAGATTGTTCAGGAAGTTCTCAATGTACGCCTTGCGACCAGGGCCGTCTTTGTGGTAGTAGGCATGCTCAAAGACGTCGCACGAGATCAGCGGAATACCGCCCCAGATCGCGCCGTAGTGGTGCTCGTCCACCAGAACATTGAGCAGTCGGCCGGAGTAGAGCTGGTCGAAGGTCAGCACGCCCCATCCAGACAGCTTCGCTGCCAGCGACGTAGCAAGGAAGTCGGCCTTCCAGGCATCGATGGAACCGAACTCGGCTTCGATGGCCGCCACAACATCCGGACCCTTCGTATGATCGCCATCACCGCCGAGAACTTCCCAGTAGACATCATGGAGCACCGTACCGGCGTGGTTCCAGGTCAGGCGGCGCTTCAACTCGCCAAAATCACTCCAGTTGCCGTTGGCAGCAGATTTGTCGGCCGATGGCAACTTCTCTTCAATCTTGTTGAGGAAGGTCACGTACCCTTTGTGGTGCGTGTTGTAATGCCAGTCCGCTGTTTCCGGCGACACAACACCTTTGAGCAACTCTTTAGCTTCTTCATCCGAATACGGACGCGGGTTGAACTTCCATTCTTTCGACATTTTTCTGTTCCTCGATGTGTGGTGGTGAATTCCGTGGACTTCCGTCGGCTTAGGCACTAAACGATGATCCGCAGCCGCAGGTCTTCGTGGCGTTGGGATTGTTGAAGACAAAGCCCTTGCCCATCAAGCCGTCGCTGAAGTCAAGGGTCATGCCCATGAGATAGAACATGCTCTTGGAATCGATGAACACGGGCACGCCATCGGCCTCGAGCACCAGATCGTGCTCGCGCGCCTCCGGGTCGAAGCCCAGGGTATACGACATCCCGGAGCAACCACCACCCTTCACTCCCAGTCGAAGACCGTAGGACTCCGGAATGTTATTCTCGGCCTTGACGGTTTTGACCTGCTTGATGGCCTTTGCCGTGACCGTGATGTTATCGCCAGCGTCGGTTCCGGTGATGCCGGTCGGGATCGACACATCCTCGACTCCCATCATCATCATGCTTGCGGTTTCGCTCATGGTACCTCCAATTGTACTGTACGTTGTGGCCGCACGAGATCGGCCACGGTCATTGTTTTTAGCGTTAGGATAATCTGTTCGTTCAGGAGGGCAAGGGGCTCGCGAATCATACAGGTCACCTGCATCTCACAGCCGTCGTGATTGGTTTCCTGGCAGTCTACTAAGCTCCCTTGCTGACCCTCAACGGCCTCGATCACGTCGGCAATCGACACATCCGTCGTACTTCTCTTAAACCGGTAGCCCCCTCCCGCCCCTAACACGGAGGTTAGAACCTGGCCTCGGACCAGGGCCTGGACCACCTTGGCCATGAGCGCCGGAGGAAGTTCAAGACGTTGGGCTAGCTCCTTGGCAGAAATCTGTACATGGGGACGAACCGCCATGTACTGGACTACCATGAGAGCATACTCTGTTCGTTTGGAAAGTCTGACCATCGTGCTACCTCGACCTTCTTCATGCGTAGTGGCTCACCACTGGTTCACCCTCCCTACTGATCGTAGTCCGCAAAGACGTCGTCCGTAAGTGGGTGGGACTGACATGTTAGAACGTACCCCTCGGCGATCTCCTCGTCGGAGAGTGCCTCGCGCTCGTCCATTTGTACCTTTCCGGAGAGCAGCTTCGCCCTACAGGTACAACATGCACCAATTTGACAGGCGTACGGTGGATCAATGTCGGCTCGCTGAGCTGCTGTCAGAATCGTTTCTTCCGGGCGCACGTCGAATTCGTGCTCTTCGCCATACATGCGAATTTTGACGCGACGTGTTTGTGGAGCAGCATCGGTGAGTTCTGACTGTTGATCGAAATCGTTTGACATAGCGTTGGTAAAGTTGATTGCGTCAAGTGCGTAGTGTTCAAAGTTCGGAATATGTTCTGCAATACTGCGCTCAGTAGAGCCCCATGGCAAACAGAGCAGCTTCCGACATCATCGTTTTATCCCACGGTGGGTCGAAGGTGAGTTTGATGTGCACATCGGTAACACCATCCACCGATCGAGCGGCGTTCTCCACGTCCTGTGGCAACGTCTGTGCCGACGGACAGTTGGGGGTCGTGAGTGTCATCACAATCAAGACGCCGCCATCGAGCGACGTGACCACTTCATAGATCAGCCCGAGTTCATACACATCAACGGGAATCTCCGGGTCGAAGACCGTTTTGATCGCCTCGATGACGCGATCCCGGAGGTGCGCAACGTGGTTTGCATCGTGAGTCTGACTCTGAATCTGATTCTGAATCGGATTCTGAATCTGATTATCATTCTGACTCATCTCGTGGCTCCAGAAACTTTGTATGCCAGCGCATAGAGTGCCAGTTGCTTCATCATAGCCGACAGTCCGTTCGCTCGGTTTTGAGAAAGGTGTGCATCAAGACCAAGTCGGGCGACAAAGTCCGCGGGCACAGAGAGAATTTCATCAGGTGTTCGATGATTGTAAATCTTCATCAACATGGCCACAAGCCCCTTGACAATCAAAGCATCGCTGTCGGCGTCGAAATGCACAACACCCTGGTCGATCGACGGATGCAGCCACACGCGGGATTGGCATCCACGGACCAAGAAGTCGTCCGATCGAAACTCCTCCGGATACGGTGTGAGGTGCTTCCCCATGGCAATGATGTGGGCATAGCGATCTTCCCAGTCTGGGAACTGCTCCAGCTGCTGTGCCAGATCGGTAATCGTGTCCGCAATCGTCATCGTAACATCCGCACGGCTTTTGTCAAGGCACGTTCAAAAACATCAACATCTTCGGTTGTGGAGTAGGCCGCAAAGGACACCCTACACGTCGAGCCCACGTTAAATCTCTCGAGCAGGGGCATGGTGCAGTGATGTCCGGTACGGGTTGCAACACCTTGTTCATCTAGGAGCATTCCCAGATCTGTCCCATGAATGCCGTCGATAACAAACGATACAACGCCAATCTTACGTGGGGCGGTGCCGATCACCCGCGCACCATCGATCTGGCCGACCACCTCCGTAGTGCGTTGCGTCAAGTATTCTTCGTGTCGTTCCATCTCCGCAAGATCAAGGGTATCGAACCAATCGAGGGCAGCCTGTAGTCCAGCAGCTCCGGCGATGTGAGGCGTCCCAGCCTCAAAACGCAAGGGCGGTGCTTCGTAGATCGATCGTTCCAGCGAAACGTGCTGAATCATCGCTCCCCCTCCCTGATACGGCGGCATGGTCTCGAGCAGATCATAGCGCCCCCAGAGTACGCCGATGCCGGTAGGTCCATAAAGCTTGTGAGCGGAGAACACGTAGAAATCACAACCAATCGCTTGGACATCCACGGGCTGATGCAAGACGGCCTGCGCACCATCCACCAGGGTGCGAACACCTTTGGCGGCGGCCAATGCGCAAAGTGCAGCCACATCGTTGATGGTGCCCGTGGTATTGCTAGCATGTACCATGGCAAAGAGTCGCGTCCGCTCCGACAGAAGTGCGTCAACGGAAGCCATGTCCAGCGACCCATCATCCAGCACCGGAACAACCTTCAGTGTTGCCCCGCTGCGCTCGCACAGCATCTGCCACGGGACGATATTGGCGTGATGCTCCATGCCCGTGATCAGAATCTCGTCACCGGAGTTCACGTGCATCGATCCCCACGAAGCAGCAACAAGATTGATCGACTCCGTCGTTCCACGGGTAAAGACCACTTCCTCGGCACGCCCAGCACCAATGAACTGGGCAACACGGCGACGAGCCCCTTCCCAGATCGCCGTAGCCTCCGAACTGAGGACGTGTGCGGCACGATGGACGTTGCTATTCGATGTGCGGTAGTACCGGTCAATCGCGGTAATCACGACGTCGGGTTTTTGTGTCGTGGCTGCACTGTCCAAGTACACCAGGGGCACACCACCATGGACCGTTCGGCTCAGAATCGGGAACTGAGCACGCACAGCGTGTGGGTCGTAGTGGCGCGACGGGATCACTCGGACAGCTCCAACTTTTGGGCGATCTGTTGCTCCAGTAATGCACGCAGGCCCTCATGGGGGAATCGCTCCACGACCTCCGCCGCGAAGGCATAGGTCATCAGGGCCTTTGCAGCGGCGCGATCGATTCCGCGAGCCTGCATGTAGAAGACCGCCTCTTCGTTAAGCTGTCCCGTTGTGGCACCATGCGAACACTTCACGTCGTCGGCCCAGATTTCCAACTGGGGCTTGGCATTCATACGTGCACGGTCGCTCAGCAGTAGCGCATGGCTGCTTTGATAGGCCTCGGTTTTTTGGGCATGGGGCTGCACAAAGATTTTGCCGTTGAATACCCCCACCGACCGACCATCGTACACGCCTTTGTAGAGTTCCTCACTTCGGCAATGTGGTGCCCTGTGGTCAACAACCGTATGGTTGTCGGCCAGCTCGGTGCCGCTCAGGACCGACACTCCATCAAGTACGGCCGACGCAGCCGGTTCGATCAGTCGCACAACCACGTCGTTCCGCGTAAAGGCTCCGGCCAAGCATGCTACATACGAGGCGTAGGTCGCATCCCGTGCAACGGTCGCCGCCGTATAGCCAACATGCTTCCCCTGCCCTTCATCAGCTACAATCTTGACATGTTGAAGGTGGGCTCCGGCGTGAAGGACCACTTCGGTTACAGGTACGCACACGGCGGGATGTTCACCCACCGAGTGGTGACTCTCCACGAGGAGGGCCGACGACCCCGTCTCGGCAACGACAAGTACACGCGGTGTGCACAATCGTCCCGCATCCACCGTATCAACAGAACACACCACATGAATCGGCTGATCAACAACAGCGTTCCGGCGTACATGAATCACGATCGTGCTGTGGTGAACTGCTGTGTTCAGCGCTACGAAGGGATGGTCCTCAGCGTGAGCCACCGATGCAAACACCTCAACCAGATCTGATGGAAGCTGACCTTCTCGTAATTCGTAGATCTCCACTCCCGGGAGCCTTGGAAGTTCGATACCTTCTTGGAGACGACCGTTCTGCAGACGGACGACAATCGCAGTGGCTCCCAACGCATCGGTGATGCTGCGTCCAAGGGCAGCCGTCACTGGTTCAACCTGCGTGGTTCCTATCTCCAGCGTGTGGTCGAACATCGACGTCACGTTTGTGTACTTCCACTCCTCGTGGCGTGGAGTTGGCACCGACATCCGCTCAAATGCTGCAAGGCCCTGCTTTCGCACGGCAGCGTAGAAATCATCGGCTGCGGCGTTGTGCAGCCGATGAGAGTGCTCCCGGACACGCTGCGTAAATGAGGCTACGGACATCAGGCCTCCACCGCGGTATCGGTTTTGATCCAATCGTATCCACGCTCTTCTAGCGTGAGCGCAAGATCCTTTCCGCCCGTTCGCACAATCCGTCCGTTCCACAGCACGTGCACAACATCCGGAACAATGTAGTTGAGCAAGCGCTGGTAGTGGGTAATCACGATCATTCCATTTTCCGGAGTCCGCTGGGCGTTCACACCATTGGCAACAATGCGTAAGGCATCGATGTCCAAACCCGAGTCCGTTTCATCAAGGATTGCCAGTGAAGGTTCCAGCATGGCCATCTGGAAGATCTCATTGCGCTTCTTTTCACCGCCGGAAAAGCCCTCATTGAGTGAACGTTGCAGAAAAGCGGGATTCATTTCCACCAGCGACATCCGCTCCTTCATGAGTGCCAAGAATTCTGCGGGCTCCAACGGTGGCAGTCCACGATGAGCCCGTTGCGCTTGTACTGCCGACTTCAGAAAGTTGGCCGTCGACACACCGGGGATCTCCACCGGATACTGAAACGCTAGGAACAGCCCCTCGCGTGCCCGGTCTTCAGGCGACATCTCCAAGAGATCATTACCGTGGAACACCACGGTCCCTTCGGTAACGGTATACTCTTGGCGGCCGGCCAGAACGCTTGCCAGCGTGCTCTTTCCTGAGCCATTCGGCCCCATCACCGCATGGACCTCTCCCGGCTGGATAGTAAGATTAATCCCCTTCAGGATCTCGGTGCCGTCGATACTGGCATGCAGGTTCGTGATTTCAAGAATCGGTTTCATTAGCCTACGCTTCCTTCCAGAGATATTGCGAGCAGTTTCTGCGCTTCCACGGCGAACTCCATCGGAAGCTGATTGATGACATCACGGGCATAGCCGTTGACGATCAGCGCCACGGCAGCTTCGGTGTCGATTCCTCGTTGATTACAGTAGAACAGCATGTCTTCACCAATCTTGGACGTTGTAGCCTCGTGCTCCACCGTCGCCGTGCTATTTGCTGTTTCGAGATAGGGGAAGGTGTGAGCTCCGCACTGATCTCCAATCAGCAGCGAGTCGCACTGGGAGTAGTTCCACCCGTTCGTAGCCGTGGCATTCATCCGGACCAAGCCTCGATACGAATTCTGCGACCTCCCGGCAGAGATCCCCTTCGAGACGATCCGCGACCGCGTGTTCTTACCGATGTGGATCATCTTTGTTCCGGTATCGGCCTGCTGGTAGTGATTCGTGACGGCTACACTGTAGAACTCTCCAATGGAGTGATCTCCCTTGAGGATACAGCTGGGATACTTCCACGTGACGGCCGAGCCGGTCTCCACCTGGGTCCATGAGATCTTACTGCGAGCCCCCTCACAGATTCCCCGCTTGGTAACGAAGTTGTAGATGCCACCCTTCCCCTCGGCGTCGCCAGGATACCAGTTCTGGACGGTAGAGTACTTGATCTCTGCATCTTGGTGCGCTACCAACTCCACGACGGCTGCGTGGAGCTGGTTCTCATCGCGCTGCGGAGCGGTGCAGCCCTCAAGGTAGCTCACATACGACGCTTCATCGGCAATAATCAACGTTCGCTCGAACTGTCCGGTATTACGGGCATTGATGCGGAAATACGTGCTCAACTCCATCGGGCACCGAACGCCCTTGGGAATGTAGACGAACGAGCCGTCGCTGAACACAGCGGAGTTGAGTGCAGCATAGAAGTTGTCACTTACCGGTACAACCGAACCCAAGTACTTGCGCACAAGGTCGGGATGCTCCTGAATGGCCTCGGACATCGGGCAAAAAATCACACCTTCCTTCTTGAGCGCTTCCTGGAAGGTCGTCTTTACCGACACCGAATCGAGGACGGCGTCCACCGCCACTCCGGTGAGCATTTTTTGCTCGTCCAGCGGGATGCCGAGCTTCTCAAAGGTGGCAAGGAGCTCAGGATCAACATCGTCTAAGGAGGCGGGGCCCTCCTTCTTCTTTGGGGCTGCCCAGTAGATGATCTCCTGAAAGTCGATGACCGGATACGTCACGTTGGGCCACGTTGGCTCCGTCATGCGCTGCCAGGTTCGAAATGCATTCAGGCGCCACTCTAACATCCACTCTGGCTCGTTTTTCTTCGCCGAGATGAATCGGACGGTGTCCTCAGTGAGGCCTTTTTCGAGCAACTCCTGTTCGATGTCGGAGCTAAAGCCATACTGGTACTCGCGTTGGACAACATCGTCCAACACGTGCTGGGAGTCTGGGACGTCGGACATGGAACCCTATTCAGTGGTGTGGAGAGGCACAAATATACGACCATTTTGGTCCGATATAACCGCGTTTGCCTCCGCAGGGTTCCCAAAACGAGAAACGCCACTAAAGTTGACCTTCAGTGGCGTTCCCATTGTTTCCGTACACGTGACGATCTATCGCTCTATGAGCAACATGCTCCGCAGTACTCGACCATCAAGAACAATCTCCAGTCCATAGGCGCCAGAGACAACCGATGTTACGTCCAATGCCATCGTCTGCACTCCACCTGCAACCTCTAAGCTTTGAACGAGTGCCGTAGCCGTGCCATGGAGATCTACCAATCGTACTGTTGCCGTCGTTGACCGTGGGGCGCTCAACTCGATATTGACAACACTGGACGACGGCGTAGGACCCAGAACTCGCAGGGAGTAGTCCGCTACAACATCCTCGAGAACCGAGGTCGCAGGACGAACTTCTACGGTTGCGGCTTGGGACGTTACCTCGCCACAGGTACCAGCGACGGTACACATATAAGAACCAGCATCCGACTCACCCGCTGCAGTAATGCGATAGGTTGCCTCTGTAGCTCCGGCGATCTCTGAACCATCCTTCATCCACTGGTACGACAGGTTGCCACCAGCGGCAGTTACCGAGAGCACAATCTCCTTGCCCGTATCCACGGTGACGTTCTCCGGCTGTTTGGTTACCGCCGTAGCCGGATCAACCTGTACGGTAACGGCCGAGCTCGTGACGTTGGGATTGCACGATCC
>CAZBOW010000003.1:78375-86915 GCA_964493635.1 uncultured Hyphomicrobiales bacterium | reverse complement strand
CCGGATCAACCTGTACGGTAACGGCCGAGCTCGTGACGTTGGGATTGCACGATCCTGTTACGATCACGTCGTACGAACCAACATTGCCGGTCGACAACGCTGGGATTTGGTACACGGCCGACGTTGCTCCATTGATGTTCTGCCCGTTCTTTCGCCACTGGTACCGAAGCTGCGCACCGGCTGCCTCAACCCGAAGTTCGACCGCACTTCCCTCGCATCCGGCTACGTTCGTTGGTTGTGTGGTGATGGAAGGGGGCTCGGCCAGCAGGAAGGTCTTGGACTCTGTGGCGTGACCGCGTCCGCTGCGAACGCGGGCAATGTATTCGGCGTCCGTCGATAGACCAGCCGGAATCTGCCACTGATAGGATGTCGATGAAAGATTCTTGGCCACCTCGGTCCATGTCACACCGCCGTCATTCGACAGCTCAACGGTATAGCGGTCGTCACTGCGCATTGCGATGGCCGACCACGAAATTCCGCGCGTGGAACCCTTACACCAGACTTCTCCCCCGGAGGGCGACGACAGAACAATGTCGCCATCGGACCATTTGCCAACGTACCCAGATGTTCCCTCGGGTTGTGTTCGCATCCATGAGGTGCGCCCCGTGTACAAGTCTGGTGACTCACTCTCGAGCACGTAGTAGTAGTCGCCCAATGCATCCGAATGGGCACTGATGATCTCATCCGGCCCAACGCCCCCTACCAACGTGATGTATTGATTTGATGCTGTATTGACCGCCGCGATAAAACCGTCGGAGACTCCACGACGCGTGGTGTTGGTGCCAACCCCAGCAACAGGGAAATCACCCGATTTTGTCGATCCGAACATCATCGTGGCATTCCGGAACGGATCGGCGATAATGCCGCGAACATCGTCATCGTTGGTACCGCCAAAGTAGGTACAACCCGTGATGCCACGTCCGTCATCGGTGAAGGTCACGATGAAGATGTCCTGACCTCCAATGGCATTTGCATTCAGGCCACCATCAGCCGGGATGTTATCGGAGTTGGTAACACCAACAACCGTAGGCCGTCCGAGGTCATCAACAAAGACCCCCCTGCCGGCGTCGGCCCCACGACCACCAAAGAACGTTGAGAATGTGCCGTCGTCGGCCTTCGACAGGGTACCGTCAGGGAAAAACTTGATCAGAAACGCATCTGTTGGGCCGTCGTTGTAGGTACGGTCGTACGGCAATCGTGTACGGGAACCCCAACGTCCTGGCGTTGGCGCTGTTTCAAAGTCCGAAGACGAGGTCGCTCCGGTAACGAACGGCGATCCCGAGTTGTCCACGGCAAGGCCTTGGAAGGACTCAATCCCGGACTTACCGTAGTAGGTGCAGAACAACAGCGTGCCACCAGTAGCATTCAAGCGAAGCAGGAAGCCGTCCTCCTGCCCTCCCAAGGTGGACTGATGGGCAACCTTGACCGGGAACGATGCATTGGACGTTGTACCGCCAGCCACGTAGACGCTGCCATCCGTATAGCTCACGATGGCCTTGGGCTTTTCATCCTTGTTGCCACCGATGTAGGTGGAATACCGGAGCGTTTTGAGATCGGGCGTGAAGCTGGCAATGAAGGCGTCGATATCGGCCACATAGGCCTGACCTACAGCACCCACCGACGTCGGCAAGTTATTCGACAGCGTTTCCCCGGTGATGTAAATGTTGCCGTCCTGATCCACATCCATGGCCGTCAGAAGGTCGTCCTTCCCACCGCCATAGTACGTGTAGGCTAGCACCTCCGAGAGATCAAATGTGAACTTGGCAACGAAAACGTCGCGAGCACCGAACATATCCGAGCGATAGGCGCCAACCTCTGTTGGGAAGTCGATGCCCGAGGTCCAGCCTGCAACAATCACGCCGTCACTGACGGTACGCACCGCAAGGACGTCGGCATCGCTCTGGCCGCCAACAAAGGTGCCGGACACAACGGGATCCACACGCAGCGGAACGGTACCAGTCCATTGGGGGACGCGGAAACTCACACCATTCGACGCTGCTGAGAACAGAGCCTGCGTCTGCATGGACTTTCGTCCAAGAACGTAGGCGAAGAGATCGCCCATCGAAACCGACCCAACGGAGGTCTTAAGGGTAACATCGGTAGGTTCGATCGTCATTCCGAGATCCCCTTGCACCGCAAACCCAACTTCTTGCAGACTTGCGCCCGGCTGTACATCAAAATCATACCGAACGTTACCATCAGCATCGAGGTAGTAGATCAGGTCGATCCCCTCCCAGACGTCATCGAAGCGCATGCCGTTCATCACCGGCATGGCCGTGTGCCATTGGTCACCAGCACCAAACATATTCACCTGCATCGATGACCGGTCAACCGACACCGGGGCCGATAGTGCACGGCCGTTCGTCCACGATAGGCGGAGCACATGACCCTCGCGCTGGCGGTCAACCATGCGGTACTGGTCAAACACCATCCCGGTTCGCGTCACCCACACGTTCAACCCGTGCGAGCGGCTCAAGAACAGCACCTCACTCGGCCACTGTCCCTCGTTGGGAACAAATCCGTGAACCCGAGGCAGCACGGTAGCCATGGCTTGAATGGAAAACATCGCAACCAGGAGCGGAGCACCGAAGGCTACAATCATGGCGCGGAGCCGTGAGGTACGGCGTGAGGTACGGCGTGAGGTACGGCGTGAGGTACATTGCATAGCAGTACAGCTGGAGATGATACGTTCGTTAACTTGCCGATGAGTAAAACTCGACAGTCCGTCGATAGTTACATCGATACTAAAGATAGTGATTACATCCTTATGAATCTCGCCGTTAACATCGACCACGTGGCCACCGTGCGCGAGGCCAGAGGTGGTATCGAACCCGACCCCGTCCATGCCGCCGTGCTGGCGGAACTTGCTGGAGCATCAGGAATTGTATGTCACCTGCGCGAGGATCGGCGACACGTGAATGATCGCGACGTTCGGGCGCTGCGGGACGTGTTAACAACCAAGCTCGACCTAGAGATGGCGGCCACTGCTGAGATCATTGCCATCGCCTTGGAGATCGAACCCGACCTCGTGACACTGGTTCCCGAAAAGCGGCAGGAGCGAACAACCGAAGGGGGGCTCGACATCCTGACGCTGGAATCGCACTATGCCGATGTGGTGCAGACCTTTACCGAGCGTGGTATTGAGGTCAGCTTGTTTGTCGAGCCGGAGGAGAGCCATATCAAGGCCGCCGCGCGAACAGGCTGCAGTGTGATTGAGCTCCACACCGGTCTGTACGCGAATGCCCGAAGACAGGCAGATATTGACCGGCAACTGGTCCGAATCCGTGGTGCTGCCGAGACGGCGTTCGATCTCGGGCTGACGGTCACTGCCGGACATGGCCTTCACCTTCGGAATCTACCGGCAATTGCTCGCATACCACAGATCACGGAAGTGTCGATCGGCCATGCCCTGATCGGACACGCGCTGTTTGTTGGAATGCAACAGGCTGTTCGAGACTATTTGGCCGTTCTGCGAATACCCTAACGCGCCGACCCAATCGACGCTTTGACGTAATCGCGATTCAAGCGGGCAATGAAGTCTGCCGAGATCCCCTTTGGACAGGCCGCCTCGCATTCATAGTGGTTCGAGCACGCACCGAATCCTTCAGCATCCATCGTAAGCACCATGTTCTCGGCGCGACTGTACCGCTCGGCTTGACCCTGCGGAAGCATACTCAGGTGACCGGCCTTTGCGGACGTAAACAGCATCGCTGATGAGTTCGGACACGCCGCTACACAGGCACCACAGCCGATACAGGCTGCGGCGTCCATGGCCTTGTCGGCCGCTACCTTTGGGATGGGAAGCGTATTACCATCTTGGGCGTTACCGGTATTGACCGATACGTAGCCGCCGGACTGAATAATGCGATCGAAGGACGAGCGGTCCACCACCAAGTCGCGAATTACCGGAAAGGCACGCGCCCGCCATGGTTCGATGTAGATCTCATCCCCGTCCTTAAACGTGCGCATATGCAGCTGACATGCGGTCGTGCGGGGCAGCGGTCCATGTGGCCGCCCATTAATCACCATACCGCACGATCCGCAAATGCCCTCGCGACAGTCGTGCTCGAACGCAACCGGCTCTTCACCGCGTTCGGACAGCTGTTCGTTCAGAACGTCGAGCATCTCCAGAAAACTCATGTGTTCCGACACATTGTCCAGATCGTACGTTTTCATCATGCCCTGATCCGAAGGACCAGCTTGGCGCCAGATGTGGAGGCGAAGTTTCATTACTTGTAGCTCCGGGTAGCCAATTCTACATTTTCAAATTCAAGGGGCTCTCGGTGGAGGGCCGGGGCAGAACCGTCACCGGTGTATCCCCACGCAGCGACGTACGCATAGTCCGCATCATTCCGAAGTGCCTCGCCATCGTCGGTCTGGTACTCCTCGCGGAAATGCCCACCGCACGACTCCTCGCGCTGCAGTGCGTCGCGTACCATCAGTTCAGCAAACTCCATGAAATCCGCCACGCGCGACGCGTGGTCGAGCGATTGGTTCAGTTGTTCGCCGCTGCCCGGCAGTGTGAGATTCGACCAGAACTCTTCACGCAAGGCAGGAATCTCCTGCAGGGCTTCGTTCAGGCCCTTGGCGTTGCGAGCCATGCCGCACTTTTCCCACATGATCTTGCCGAGGGCACGGTGGAACGACTGCGACGTGCGCTTGCCATTAATCTGGAGTAGTGCTTGCACCTTTGCCGCTGCTTGTGCGGCAGCCTGACGGGCCTCCGGAGAGTCCGACGACACCGCCGACAGTCCACCCTTGGCGAAATAGCCTCCGATGGTGTACGGTATCACAAAGTATCCATCGGCCAGACCCTGCATCAGCGCCGAGGCGCCAAGACGATTAGCACCGTGGTCCGAGAAGTTGGCTTCACCAAGAACGAACAGGCCGGGAATGTTCGACATCAGGTTGTAGTCCACCCACAACCCGCCCATGGTGTAGTGCACGGCGGGATAAATGCGCATCGGCACTTCATAGGGATTCTCACCCGTGATCCGCTCGTACATTTCGAACAGGTTGCCGTAGCGATCTTCGATCACCTTGGCACCGAGTCGGTTGATCGCATCAGAGAAATCGAGATAGACACCCTTCCCACCTGGGCCCACTCCGCGACCGTCGTCACAGGCCTCTTTTGCAGCACGCGAGGCAATGTCGCGAGGCGACAAGTTGCCAAAGGATGGGTACTTCCGTTCGAGGTAGTAATCACGATCCTGCTCGGGAATGTCACCCGGTGCACGGGTATCGCCGTGGTTTTTCGGAACCCAGATGCGACCATCGTTCCGCAACGATTCGGACATCAGCGTGAGTTTGCTCTGGTAATCACCGCTCTGCGGAATGCACGTGGGGTGGATCTGCGTAAAGCACGGATTGGCAAAGGCAGCACCACGCTTGTACGCGCGAAAGGTTGCGGTGACGTTACTGGCCTTTGCGTTCGTTGACAGGTAGAACACGTTTCCGTACCCACCCGTGGCCAGCACGACGGCGTCGCCCATTACCGTCTCGATGACGCCCGTACGCATGTCACGGATGACAACGCCGCGGGCCTTGCCATCAACGACCACAACGTCCATCATATCCTTGCGGTTGAGCATCTTCACCTTTCCGAGGCCAATCTGTCGCGACAAGGCCTGGTAGGCTCCCAGCAACAACTGCTGACCCGTCTGTCCTCGGGCGTAGAACGTGCGCGATACCTGGGCGCCACCGAAGGAGCGATTCGCAAGGTACCCACCGTACTCCCGGGCAAATGGCACGCCTTGTGCAACACACTGATCGATGATGTTGGCACTGACTTCCGCCAAACGGTACACATTGGCTTCGCGTGAACGGAAGTCGCCGCCCTTGATCGTGTCGTAGAACAGCCGCCAGACGGAATCACCATCGTTCTGGTAATTCTTCGCGGCGTTGATTCCACCTTGGGCAGCAATCGAGTGCGCCCTGCGTGGAGAGTCGTGGTAGGTGATCGCTGTGACGTTATATCCCAGCTCTGCCAGTGTGGCCGCAGCCGATGCACCTGCTAGGCCCGTACCAACAACGATGACGGAGAATTTCCGTTTGTTCGCTGGGTTGACCAGCTTCAGATCAGCTTTATGCTTCTCCCACTTCCGTTCGAGCGGGCCAGACGGAATATGACTGTGAAGTTCCATAACGTATCCGTTGTCTCCGAAGTTGACGCGTGACGCAAAAACCATGAGCTCTAACAGTGAGCCCCGAACCATCAGGCTCCGACCGAACCGGACCCTAGCCCCCTACCAATCCCAGAAGAATCGCTACCGGAACGGCCATAAATCCAAGGGCGAGTCCTGCACCAAGGAGCGGTCCGACGGATCGAATGATGGGTGCAAACCGAGGATGTGTCACGCCGAGAGTTTGAAACGCACTTGCAATGGCATGGTTCAGGTGCAGGCCGGTTACAATCATGGCCACAACATAGGCCACCACGATGGAGGGTTGCTGGAAGCTCTCAACTACCATCCGGTACACATCATGTCGTCCGGCGGCGTCGATGTATGAGTAGTACTCGGCGTGGACCGCACCCCATGTAAAGTGCGCCAAGTGGTAGAGCACGTACACAACAATGAGCAGGCCCGTATAGATCATCGACCGCGATGCAAGCGTCGAAGCGCGTGGCTCAGTCTTCGCATTGCGGATTCCCTTCGACGCACGATTGCGCGCAGAAAGGATGATGCCAGCACGAATGTGCAGGAAGAACATCACCAGCAGGCCGATGCGGGCAATCCAGATGCCGGCCCCATGCAGGAGCTCCTTCAGTCCGAGAGCATAGCTATTCATCGCCTCGGGTCCGAGGAAGATCAGCAGGTTGCCCGACAAGTGACCCACAAGGAACAGCACAAGCAGAATACCAGTCACTGCCATGACCCACTTCTGGAACACCGTGGATTTCCAAACCTCGCCAAACGATCGCATGCACAACTCCTTTAGGACCGATACGGATCAATGGGTGGTACAACAACGTACGCCCCGTAAAAGTGCCAGGGCGAAAATACGAAAGCCCAACGCAACCATTCGAGGCCAGAGCCGTAGTTTCGTTTCATGCTTGCAGTTCAGCACGTTACGAAGCGGTACGGCAGTCACGTTGCCAACGCCGACATCAGCCTCACAGCCGCCTCAGGCAGGATTTTTGGCCTCCTAGGGCCTAATGGCGCTGGAAAATCAACCCTCATCCGGATGATTACCAACATCATCCAGCCAGATGAAGGTTCGATCCTACTCCACGGTGAACCGATCGGTACACGCGCGATGGAAAGCATCGGCTACCTGCCAGAGGAGCGAGGATTGTACAAAAAGCTGACCGTCATGGAGCAGCTATCGTACTTTGGACAGCTCAAGGGGCTCTCCGAGAAGGACGCCCGACGGCGTGCGTCGGAATGGCTTCGCCGGCTCGACGCTGCTGGGTGGGACAACAAGAAAGTGCAAGAACTCTCCAAGGGCATGCAACAGAAGGTGCAGTTCATCAGCACAATCATGCATGAACCCGAACTGGTGATCCTCGATGAACCGTTCAGTGGTCTTGATCCGGTGAATGCCCAACTATTGATCGACACCGTTCGACAGCTGCAGCAACGCGGAGCAACCATCCTGCTATCGACCCATCAAATGGACCAGGTAGAAAAACTCTGTGACGACCTGGCGTTGATTCATCGGGGGCAGGTGATGTTGCAAGGAACTCTCACCGACGTTCGCAATGCCTTTCGTTCGGATCGAATTCGGCTCACCTGCACGGAGATGCATCCAGGCCTGCTAACAATTCCGGGCACGGCTGTTGAACACCACGATCACCATACGGTCGAACTGCGGATGACCGATCCCGGTATGTCAACCAACGACGTTCTGACGCGATGCCTTCCGCTTGCAGAAATCGTCACGTTCGAAGTCGTGCAGCCAGCATTGCACGACATCTTCGTGCAGGTCGTAACGGGGAGCGACCCCTCGTACCATCGTGATGACTCGGGCGATGACTCGGATGCGTAACGTCCGGTGGCTGCTCGGCATTGGTGCGTTGGTTCTGGTCAGTGCCACACTTGCTGCCGTGATCATGATGCAGCTTCGTTGTGCCAATGCCAACGAGCAAACCGTCTACATTCCACACCAGGCGTCGGTGGTGTCCAGCATCGAGCTCGTTCATGACGCATGCACCCTCCCGACACCCCGACTTGCGTCACTCGTCGGCCGTGCCATGGCTCGCGTGCACGACCGCACTGTTCAGGCCGGTTGGTACCGCTTTGCACCGCATGCAACACAATGGGATGTGCTCGTGGGGCTGTTCTCCGGCAGCAGCCGGCCCACGATACGGGTTACCATCCCTGAGGGCCTGACGTACCGCGAGATTGCCAGCGTGCTGGCGCGCAAGATCGACATGGACTCGGCCGCCTTTGTGCAGTGGTGCGAAGACCCACACACGGTGAAGACCTACAGCGGAGTACCGTCGGCATCGCCCACCATGGCGCCCACCATGGAAGGATTCCTAATGCCCGATACCTACGACTTCTTCTGGAGAATGGAAGCAGCGGACGTTGGCGATC
>CAZBOW010000003.1:58523-78275 GCA_964493635.1 uncultured Hyphomicrobiales bacterium | reverse complement strand
ATGCCCGATACCTACGACTTCTTCTGGAGAATGGAAGCAGCGGACGTTGGCGATCGCTTAGCACGGGAATGGATCCAGCGGCATCAGGATTCAACGCCAACCTATAACGAGGTCATCCTTGCCAGCATAGTCCAGGCCGAGGCCGCATCCGTTGGCGAGATGCCTCGCATTGCCGGTGTGTACCAGAACCGTCTCAAGCGCGGAATGACACTCTCGGCCGATCCAACGGTCCAGTATGGATTAGGCGACCGACGTCGCCTGTACTATCGCGACCTTGCCATCGATACACCATGGAATACCTACCTTCACACGGGCCTGCCCCCTACACCGATCAACAATCCCGGCATGGCCGCCGTGGATGCGGCACGTCATCCAGAAGTGCACAACTACCTGTACTTCGTTGCCCGCGGCGATTCATCGGGTACACACCGATTCGCTACCTCTGATCGCGCACATGCCGAAAACGTGCGCGCCTACCGACGCGCTAGGGCTCAGTCCAAGTAGCCGAGACAGCACCTCGAGGACTCCGAGCGCGTATCACAAAACTGAAGGGAGCCTCGCTTTGAGCGCGGCGAAGGTCGAACTCCTCGATCCAAGTGATCCCGTTCGGATCATTCGGCGTTGCGGCACGCAGATTTCCGTACAGCTTCTGCGGTGGCATGGCATTTCCACGCACGACTTCCAGCGACGGTCGATCATGATTCCGATCGCCGTAGAACAACACGACAACCCGCTTCGTAGCACCGCCGGCAGCGGTGCGGACATCCCGGATTTCCGGCGCGGGTAGATCTTGGATCACAAGCTGTGAAGGGGCTTCCAGTCGGTCGGTGCCCACGGTTCTCTCAACAACAAGTGTTGCTCCGGCTGCCGACGATGGAATGGCAATCTTCACGGTAGGATCGCTACTGGACACCAGGACGTCCGAATTCAACCGGACGGTCAGCCGTGCACCGGCAACGTCCGGCAACATCGTCGACAGCACATACGTGGCGCCAGCATACATTACTGGTGGCAGCGACAGCCGACCGACCTTTACCGCTTCGATGGTAAAGGATGTCTCAGCCAGTGTTCCGTCGTCGCGCTCTGCCGTTACGGTCACTTCGTAGGAACCCTGCAACGGGACACGCCCACGCAGCAGGACGGCCTGCTGCAACGAGTCGAAAAGCCGCTCCACCACAACACCGGAACTGGTGGTACGAACCCTCGGCAGCGTTTTCAGATCCCGGAACGGATCGGCACCTCCAAAGGTCAGGCGATTGGTCCACACACTTCCCGGAGTTGCACGAATCTGGAGCGATGCCGGCGCCACCCAGAACGTCCCCCTGCGGACATTCGGCTGGATTTCCTGTGGCAACGTTGGGGCAGCATTTGCCATCACGATCGTATCGATCACCGTTCCACGAATGGCCATATCCTCCGTTTGCTGTCGAACCGTGGTTTCAAGGACGAACTGCGTGCTCGCCGTTACCCGAAGCCCCGTACCATCGATGGACTCTGCGGTGCCACGCCGCAAGGGCTGGCCGGTACCGAGAAGGGTCACACGGAATCGATGATCGGATACCTGGGCCAGGTACGGCCGCCAGTAGAATGCAACCGTTTGCCGATCGGGCAAGGGAACGAGCTCAAACAACGACGACCCCGTGGGTGCACCAGCCGGTGACGGCTCCACCATCGTCACTTGGCCCGTGCGATCATCTTCGATCCGGGCTCGAACGGTAACACGCTCGACATCGCCGGAGAGGTAGACAAGATTTACCGAGTCGACATGCACCAGCCGCACCTGACCGGTGGTATCGCGCTGCAATTCACACGACAGCTTTAACCGATTGGGACGAAGATCGAACCGCACCCGCTGTTCTCCGACCGCATCGCCGGACACGTCCTGGTTGGGGCGATCCGGCATGAGCAGCACCAGCGCCACCAAGTAGAGCACGAAGTAGATTTCAATTCTACGTCGTGGGCGGCGGCGTTGCATGGGACTGCTGAATCGTTCGTGACAGGATGTGTTCGAGTTCGTTGCGTACCAGCCGCTCCACCTCCTGGCGTTCAACCTCCTGGAGACGATCACTCAGGACGGTTACTCCTGCGGCAAAGTCACGAAGGGCGTCGGCGGTATCCTTCATGGAGCGCTGGAGTTCAGCATTTGGAGTCACAGCACTCACCGCAGCGTCTACTGTGGACTGCACAGCCTGAATGAGCTCTCGCTGTTGGGTTGCAACGTCCGACAGCGTGGCAGAAATCGACTCCAGCTGCACAGCCATGGCAGCGTAGTCGCGTCCGATCTCTCCCAACTCGCGCAGCAGTTCCTCCGAACCACCGCTCCCCAGCGACGCCTCTGCACTACCGTCGGCGTCCTCCGGCGGCGTAAAGTACATCACTACGAACAGGACAAGCAGCAGTAGGGCTTCCACGGCAATACCCACCACCACCAGCCACGGCTGACGAATCAGATCCATGCGCGTAAGGCCTACGGCAACAAGTAGCATGGCCGCTCCGGCGTAGACGAAGGCATTGATGGCCGGATAGAGGAACCGATTGACTACCTCCTGCATCCACAGCGACGTCCCCAACCACGGCCCGAGCGGGTGGAGAACGGTAACGTCGCGGCTACAGACACGGATGAGCTCCGTCTCGCGCGTGCAGAGCTGCCAGGTGGTGGTCAGCGCTTGAATGCCCCCCATGCCGCGCTCGTACCGAAGCTCTCGGTACACATCGCGAACCAAGGCCCGACCTTGGGGGCTGGAGAGTGTTTCTAGTTGCGTCATTGGCTGTATCTTGACTGTTCCAACGTCATAATGATACGGACAATGCTCATGCAAACCTCCCTGCTGTCCCGATTGCTCCTCGTTGTTGCTGCTCTTGCGAGCTTGGCAACATCGCTCTCGGCCGGAACAACGCCGTCACGCACCGCCCCCGGCGAGCCCCCTGCCTACATCGCGAACGTCGGTCAGGCGATGTACGTTGACGGTCAGCCGGTGAGCTACGTGGATGCCCTCCTTGTTGGCGGATCGTCGACAACCTACGTCCATGCCGGCGGCATGCATGTGGTGTTGTCGAAAACGGGCACCGAGGATGGAATGCCACGTGTGGACCTCTACCGTGCCGACATCACCCTGGTGGGCTCGAACCGCAATGCCCGGTTGGAACCTGGCGCGCGCTCGACCGGCTGGAGCCGCTACATCTTGCAGGGCGACAGTGCCGATGGGCGTGTTGCCGCACGCTACGGCGATCTCCTCTACCGCGACGTCTATCCCGGCATCGACCAGCACCTGTCGGTGAATGACCGCGGCCCCAAGGTGGACTACATCGTCCATCCTGGCGCACGTCCCGAGGCCATTCGCCTGACGTACACCGGCGTGACAGGCCTGCATGTGCAGGACGATGGCAGCCTGTGGATGAATACGCCGATCTGCGGCATTCGCGAGGCCAGGCCGATTGCATGGACCCAGAATGCTGACGGTTCCGAGCGGACCCCCGTGCAGGTGTCGTACGTTGTTGATGGCCAAAGCGTACAGTTCTCCGTTGGGAGCTACGATCGCACGAAAACGTTAATCATCGATCCTCAGCGCATGTGGGCCTCGTACTACGCCGGCAACGGCAGCTTCAATAGTCCCATGGTGGCCATTGATCCAACGGGGAACGTCTATACCGCTGCTTCGACCGTTGCACGGAACCTGCCCCGTTCGGTAGGGGTCTTTCAGCGTGCACCAAAAGCTCGACTGGAAGCCTACATTGCCAAGTTCAGCTGGGACGGACAGTTTGTGTGGAACACCTACCTTGGCAGCTCCGGCGCCGACTTCATCTACGATTTGGTGCTGGATCCGAACAGCAATCCCTGGGTGTGTGGTTCGATCGACAGCAATGACCACCCGCTGGTAGCACTCGACTTGGCCGGCAGCGGCCCTCACGGTGGCTTGCTGGGTGATACGATTATCCGACGAGCTGGCTTCGTGATGCGCCTTACTCCACAAGGTGCGTGGGGCGACAGCTGGATTATGGATGGTCGCGAGGACGACGAGGTCCGTGCCCTGGCGGTGTCACAAACTCACGTGGCGATGGTGGGCTCTACGCGCAGCCCACGGGTAAACGACGTCAACGGCAAGCCGTACACGCACCACCCCGCCAACAACACACGGCAATACGACATGTTCGTCTCGCGCTTGATTCTGAAGCCTGGATCGACGGATCGGTGGACGAACGACTGGCTGAGCTACTACGGCGGCGAATACGACGACTTTGGTAACGACGTGGTGCTATCCTCGACGGGCGATGTGATTGCCATTGGCATTACACAGAGCGACAGCATACCCGTAACCAACGGCACCAGCTTCCGTGGCGCCCGTGATCTCTATGTGGTGAAGTTCACCACGCCAACGGCCTACAACCCGGTGCGGTCATGGGCCACGTACTACGGATCGAGCGACTTTGACTACCTAGGTGGAATGGCCGTTGACGGCCAAGGAAATGCGTGGGTGGTAGGGTACACGTCCGGAACGGATCTGCCTACCGTGAATGCGCTGCAGGGCACAATGCGTGGGAATCTCGACGGCTTTATCGCACGATTCAACACCACAAACGGACAGACCTCCTACTCCTCCTACTTTGGCGGCAATCAGAACGATGTGATCAATGCCATTTCGCTGGATGCTTCCGGCCGGTTGTGGATTGGTGGGTGGACCCAGCTTTCTACGGATCTGCCCGTAACGACGGACGCCTTTCAAAGCCAGCCGTATGCCGACGACGAGTGGCCCCTTACGGATGGCTGGTTTGCGCAGCTTGCCCCGGACGCACGTTCGGTGTTGTACTGTTCGTATTACGGTGCGCAGCCGCAGCCAAACCTGCCCCCTATGCCGGCACCGGGCGACACCAATCAGCCCCCTCCCAGCACCGACTTTGGCTTCGACCAGATCACCAGTATCCATGTAGACAACAACGCCTACATCGCAACGGCGTCGCTTGTGCAGTCTCTGCGCTTTTCGACCACACCGGGTGCCTACCAAATTGGTGACACGCTGAAGTCCGACACCGTAATGATGGTGACGCACCTCACGGTGTGGAGTAACTGCCCGGACACCGCCATCTCGATTGTGATGGATGGTCCGACAGCACTCTGCCCCGGATCGCAGCGCACACTGTTGGCTCCCAACGGTTTTGCCAAGTACCTCTGGAGCACCGGCGCCACACAGCGGACCCTCGTTGCCCGGGATACCGGAACGTATTGGGTCATCTGCACGGATGGTAATGGCTGTCGGTTCCGGGACACGGTGGTGCTCACGCAGTCGCCGGTACCCGTGGTCTCGGCAGGAGCGGATACGACGGGCTGCCTGAACCAACCGATTGCGCTTACCGCAACCCCACTGGGAGGTGTAGCGCCGTACCGCTACAAGTGGCGCCGTCTGGCGTCCGGCCCCAGCTATATCAACGACGACACCCTTCAGGTTCCCAGCGTAAATCCGGCCGCCACCTCGAGCTATGAGGTTCTCCTGACGGACTCGGCTGGCTGTACGGCAGTGGACACGGTGGTGGTAACGATCATCAACCCCCAACCGACAGCAGCGCCATCGCCGGTGGACTTCGGCACGATGGGTGCCTGCGAGAGTGAGCGCTTCGACTCGGTTGTCGTATCCAATCCCATGGCGTATCCGATCACGCTGTCCACGTTCACAGCCGACGACCCACGACTGGAGTTGGTTACCTCGCTGAATCCTCCCCTGTCGATCGCCGCCGGAGCAAGCCGTACACTACGACTTCGCATTTCCCCAACGGCAGAAGGTACCGTCAACGGCACCTTCGCGCTGGGTGGCGCTCCATGCGCATGGACCCTTACCCTGCCCTACACGGTAACGAAGGCGAAGGCCTCGGCCACGATTGCTCCGGGAACCATTGATTTTGGAGCCGGTGTGAACTGCGTGCCTCTCATCCGTGATTCGTCGACCGTAATCCGCAACGGTGGCACTGAACCCCTCGTGGTCCAGCCCGGCGTGGTTGCTGGTCCGTTCAGCATTGTGTCGCCAACGGCCGCAACAACGATCGCCCCCGGTGAAACACTTCGCGTCGCGGTACGATTCGAGCCCACAACGGATGGTGCGTTCTCGGATGTTGCGCGGTTTGCCTACGCCACCGGCGACTGCCAGGACACCCTTCGGTTGACACTTCGCGGAGCACGGTCCAGTGTTGATGTTGCTGTTGCTCCAACAGCCATCGACATGGGCACCTTAGAAGGGTGTGAAGACGAACGCGATACCACCATCACACTCGCAAACTCGGGGTCGGTGGACGTAACCGTTACGCTCCCGTCATTACCAGAACTCGTCTTCTCCCCTGCCGGCCCGATCACCGTTCCGGCGCAAGGAACGCAGCAAGTACGCGTAACGGTGCGTCCCTCGTCCGCCGGGGCATTCGCCTACGCTCCTGTACTAACGGCACAGCCATGCGATGTGTCGCTGCCGATCAGTATCACAGGCTCAAAGAACGGAATTGCCTATACCACGCCGGACGTGATCATCATGGGCGAGCTGAACACCTGCACCGATGATCCAACGATCACCCAGCAGTTCAGCCTGTCCTTCAACGGCACGGGCAGCGGTACGGTTGCCTCCGTCAACATTGGATCTGGCCTAGCCTCATCGCTTCAGGCCGGTGTAACACTGCAGCCTGGTCAGCCCCAGAGCTTTACCCTATCATGGACTCCGCCAACCGACGGAGCATTCATTGATTCCGTCGTGATAGTGTTCCAACCGTGTGATGTGCGCCGGGTGATTCGCGTTGAAGGTGTTCGCACCACGCCAGCGTTGACCGCACAAACACCAGCTGTCGCCCTTGGTGCCCTCACCGGCGACGCCACCGGAACCATCCGCTACATCAACAGCGGAACAGATACCTTGTTTGTTGGTGCGTTGGCCAGTGCCAATGCCATTGTTGTTGCCACACGTCCCACGGCGATTGAGGCCCTTCTGCCAGGAGCGATCTTTGAAGTGGACTATCGCATCGTATGCAGTGATGTCATCAACGATACTATCACGGCCGTGACGCTTGGCGAATGTGTCCTTGAGGTTGCGACCGTCTTTACCGGGACGTGCGACGGCACTCCGGATGCATCGGCTACCGTGGTGATCGATGACGTATCAGCTACTGTTGGCCAACGCATCGCCGTGCCGATTCGCCTGACCACGTCGGCCGGCCTTGATGCGAACAACCTCAGGACGTGGGAAGCGCAGATCACCTACAACCCCATGGTTGTTGTTGGTACGGGCTCCACACCGGACTGTTTTGTGGCTGGTCAGTACGCTCCGTGTACCATTACCGTGACGGGTACGCGAACCGATTCCGTCGGTACGCTGGCTACCCTCGATCTGACCGCCGTGCTTGGAAACGATGTGCGGACTGATCTCACGCTGTCGCGGTTCGTGTGGCTGGAGGATACGACTGTGGCGGTACAGCGTGAACATGGCAGTGTGACAATTACGGATATCTGCCTTGTTGACGGACCGCGCCTACTCGACCCCAAAGCCGAGGCGTTTAGCATTCGTGTCTATCCACAGCCAGCGTCGCAGCTCGTGACTCTCGATGTACGGGGCTTGGGTACGCAATCGGGATCCTGGACGATGGTGACCTACCTTGGCCAAGTGGTGCGTGACGGAGCTCTGACTCCCAATGCCGAAGGCAACGCCGTGGTAGCACTCGATGTGTCGACGCTGTCCAGTGGTACCTATTTCCTCACGATTAACGCCCGTGGTTCGGTGTACCGAATGCCGGTCATCATCCAGCGATAAGGACAACACAGTCATGAAACCACATTCGATCTTCGTTCTTGGTGCACTTGCCTGGCTGATGGTTGGCTCGACGATGTGCGCGTTCGGACAGGAAACGCTGACGCAACCCAAACCTGCGCCGAAGGCCCCTGCTGTAAAGGAACCGACGCCACCACCTGCGATGGTCAGTGAGCGCCTCATCACCGTTGGCGGCATGGCGGGGTACAGTGTAGACCTGCACACGGCCTCGGGCTTCGTGGTGCCGGACGTACCCACGTGTTGTCCGGGCTACGACGGCGGAACGGGTGGCGGTCCCGTAGCCGGGCTGAGTGTGGAGCTTCCCGTAAGCCCGTCGCTGGACATTCTCGGTCGGCTTGTCTACCACACCTCGCGCGTCACCATGGATGCCCGTGAGGAGATTACGGTACGCGTCAACAATCAGCCCGTACCATCGTTCATCGCCCATGAAGTTACGCCGTCGGTGAACATGGTGAGTTTCGAGCCGGGAGTAGCCTACCACATCGCCGATGGGCTCAGTTTGCTGGGTGGTCTGCGCCTCGGAGCCGTTCTCTCGGGTACGTACGAGCAGCGCTCCACACTCGATCCGTCAATACCGTATGACTTTTCCAACGGCGCTGGCGTTCGAGAGGAGTCCGCCGGCGACATCCCCCAATTGAACACCATGCAGTTCGGTATCTTTGTTGGTGCGCGGTACGGGTTCCCATTAAACACCCAGCGCACGCTCCGCCTGGTTCCTGAAGTTCAGTTTGCGCCGCTGTTCACCTCCTTCGTTTCGACGGATGCGTGGTCGGCGTCGTCGTTTCGGGCCATGCTGGGGTTGCAATTTTCCCTGATGAAGTCGCGCCCCGTAACGACTCCATTGCGTCCCGAATAACTCTACCCATGTCCGATATCGAAGCCGAGATCCAGCGACGTCGCACCGTAGCCATTATCAGCCACCCCGACGCCGGCAAAACGACGCTCACCGAGAAACTTCTGCTGTACTCCGGCGCTATCCACGAGGCGGGCGCCGTAACGGGTGGGAAGCACTCCTCGACAACTTCGGACTGGATGGAGATCGAGCAGCAGCGGGGTATCTCGGTATCGTCCAGCGCAATGCGCGTGCGGTATGGCTCGGTCCTGCTGAATATCCTTGATACTCCTGGCCACCAAGACTTCTCCGAAGACACGTACCGAACGCTGATGGCCGTGGATTCCGCCATCATGCTCCTCGATGCCGGTCGGGGTGTGCAGGAGCAAACAATCAAGCTCTTTAAGGTGTGTCGAGATCGAGGCATCCCGATCACGACCTTCATGAACAAGCTCGATCGTCCGGCACGCAACCCTCTTGAGCTCCTCGACGAGGTCGAGCAGACCCTTGGCATCACGGCAATTCCGCGTACGTGGCCTATTGGGGATGGAGCCGATTTTCGGGGCATCTACGACCGTGAGTCGCACGATTTTTTGGAGTTCGAGCGAACCGTCGGTAACCGACACAAGGCCCCGGTTTCTGTGGGTGATGTCCGAGGTGCTGAGTTACGCCGGCAGATCGGCGAGGCAGCTCACGACCGTCTACTGGAAGACCTTGAATTCGTGGAACATGTGATCCCACCATTCGATCGCCACGCGTATATCCGCGAAGACTGTACCCCAGTCTACTGGGGTTCGGCCATCACGAACTTCGGTGTGGAGCACTTCCTGCAACAGCTGATCGACCTAGCTCCGACGCCCCAAGCGTTCAA
The DNA here is from genome assembly GCA_964493635.1 of uncultured Hyphomicrobiales bacterium. GTDB lineage: Bacteria > Bacteroidota > Ignavibacteria > Kapaibacteriales > Kapaibacteriaceae > OLB6. The sequence goes on along the minus strand of CAZBOW010000003.1, from coordinate 68,782 downwards.
CTTTATCACACCGGCAGGTACGGATGTGATCCAAGAGCCGCGGGCGAAGGACTTCGTTGGCTTTGTCTACAAGGTGCAGGCCAACATGAACAAGGCACATCGCGACAGGGTATCCTACGTGCGGATTGTGTCTGGCCGATTTGAACGCGGGATGACAGCCTTTCACCCACGGAGTGGGAAGGACACGAAACTCAATTATCCGTTCGAGATTTTTGGCCAGGACCGTCAGATTCTCGACGAGGCCTATCCGGGAGACGTCATCGGCCTGACGAACCCGGGGTTGTTCCAAGTTGGCGATACACTTACGTCCGGCACCGATCTGCAGATGAAGACCTTCCCTCGGTTTGCACCGGAGTTATACGCCAAGGTGTGGCCAGCGCAAGGCTCGTTCTCCAAGGGCTTTCGCAAAGGCATTGAACAACTTCGTCAGGAGGGCGTGGTCCAGATTTTTGCCGAGGCCGATGGCAATCCTGCGCCGTTCATTGGCGTTATTGGCGAGCTTCAGCTAGAGTTGTTCGCCTGGCGCATGGAGAACGAATACAACGAGCGGATTCGTTTAGAACGTCTGCCCTACACCCGAACCCGATGGGTGGTTGGCGAGGGCAAACCCAGTAACGCCGTACCAACCGTTCTGGATGAGCAAGGCCGGAGCGTGCTGCTGTTTAAGAGTGATTGGGAGATCGACTACACCCTTCAACGCAGTGAGGGCTTGCAGCTGTCTGATAGTCCTACTGTGTAACCTGTGCCGCACCAACTATGGACTTCATCCGTACGATCCTCACAACACTCGTTATCGCAGGGATCGCCTGTTGTCCGTTGTCAGCTCAAGTTGTCCTCAACGACTATGCTCGCGTGGTTGACCTAACGGTCGTCAACTGCCGCGCAACCATCACGCTTGATTCGACGGCCTCGTTTACGGCAGCAGATCCCGTCTTCATTCTTCAGACCACCGGTTGTACGTCGCAGGCAGGCTATGATGTTGCGGCTGTTGGGCGCTGTGAGTTCAATACGATTCGAGCAGTCTCCGGCCGAACCATCGAACTGGCCTATCCCCTTGTGAACGCCTACGACACCTGTGGGATCATCCAACTGATTCGCGTTCCAACCGCCGTAAACAATACGATCTCTCAGCCGATCACTGGTCGAGCGTGGGACGGGCGCGTCGGAGGCGTCATCGTCATCGATGTACGCGGTACGCTCACGATTGGTGTCGATATCACCGCCGACGGCCTTGGATTTCGTGGAGGGATCACGTGGCCAGGAGGTGGCGACTGTTCTGTGCTCGTGGACGACGATGTTGCCGGAAGCCGAGTGGCAGCCGCAAAGGGTGAGACGTACGTCAGCCCCCTACCATCGATGGTGGCTGGCGGTCGGGCATTGTTTAGCGGCGGTGGCGGAGGCCGTGGCCACAACTCCGGTGGAGGTGGTGGCGGTAATGGCGGCAGCGGTGGTAGGGGTGGCAGTCAGTGGCAGGGCTGCGGAAGTTACTTCGACAATGGCGGACGTCCGGGCGACAGTGCCGCCGTGCAATCCGCCGTGCAGGCCGACGGGCTTCCAACACCACGTATGGGTGGCGGTGGTGGCGCCGGCCATATGAACAATAACAGTGGAACTCCGGGTGCTCACGGCGGAGGGATCGTTGTGATCCGTTGTGACACACTGGTGGGTAGCCAGGGTACCATATCGGCCAATGGCCTGGCACCGGACCGCGTTGGAGGAAACGATGGTGCGGGCGGCGGCGGCGCGGGCGGAACGATTCATATCGAGGCACAGGCCGTGATCGGCACAATCCGTCTGTCTGCTCGCGGTGGCGCAGGCGGCAACATGAACAACGGTGGCCTTCATGGTCCCGGTGGCGGAGGCGGCGGAGGTGTCGTTGCATGTTCTCCGCAGGCACTGCCGACTACCGTTAGTATCGACGTGCAGGGTGGTCCTAACGGGCGAAACCTGGCCATCGCTGATCCTCAGGGCTCGAACTATATGGCCGAAGGCGGTTTGCCCGGAGTCATCACCCGCGCACGGATGATTCCGCAGGAAACGCGAGTTCCGGTGATTCCAACGGTCCAAGCCATGCCCGATACCACGGTGTGTGAACACGACTCGGTGGTCTTGGAATGCACGGTTTCCGATGGTGCCGATTCCGTGCGATGGTATGACACCCGCGGACGCGTGGTTGGAACCACAGCGCGCGTGGAGCTGCCTGTGGTGTACACCGATACACTGTTCGTGCACGCCTACGGAGCCGGTGGATGCTTCACCATGGATTCCGTGATCATCACGGTACGCCCACCATGGGATATTCAGCTCGACACGCTCGACCTTGGTACCATTCGCTGCGATCGCACCATCGATACGACGGTGATCGTGCGGAATCTCGGACGCTCGACGGCGTCGCTGCGCAGTGTCTTCGATTCTCTGTCGGTCGCTCGATGGATGTCCGAGCTGCCGGACAGTCTGCGTGGCGGTGATTCCGCAACGGCACAGATTCGCGTGATTCCGGATGGACGGCAAGGGGCTGGCAGTGCTGTGCTCCGCGTTCACATTTCGCCCTGCGATACCATCGTTACTGGCATCGTTCGATGGTTCCGCTCCGACCGCACGATCACGCTGACGCCCGATACCGTGGTGATGCCTGCTGTTGAGATCTGCAGCGCAGAGAGTTCCAGCCGCGAGCTCGACCTGATCCTTACCGGCGCTGATGTGGTGGTTGAAGCAATTCTGACCGATTCGGTGGTGTCTGCGTCGCTGCGTCCACCCGTGATCGCTCGCAGCGGACAGCCACTACCCACCGTCGTCACGTGGTCACCAACACGGTCTCGAACCGTAGGGCGACTCGGCGTGGTTGTGCGGGATAGTGCGTGCCGTGATACGCTGTGGATGACCGTCACTGGCGCCGTTCGAGCCCCCTACCTCATCGCACCGGAGGTGGTTCAGGCAGACACCCTGATTCTGTGCCAAGACTCGACTGTGGTGGTGCACATCCCCGTCATCGCTGATACGGCAACACCGTGGATTATTGATTCCGTAGAGTGCGTCGGACCGGGGTACACTGCGAGTACTCGCGGAGATACACTACGCGGTGTTGATACCGTGCGTGTTGTTGCCGTGCCATCCGCTGTGGGCAGCTACGAGATCACGCTGCGGATGCGCCTCCTGCCCTGTGATACCGTCGTGACCCTGCGGATTCTCGGTACGGCGGTGGACGCTGCCCTTGAAGGCACGCCAGAGATTGTCTTCACCGAACCAGTCATTGGACGTGAGCAAACTCTTTCGGCAACCTATACCAATCGAGGCAGCACCTCCCTTAGTATATACGCGGCAAGCACTCCTACGGCCCCCTTCCGAATCGTGCAGATTCAACCTGCATTGCCAACAATGCTGCGTCCGGGAGATTCCATCACCATCGATCTTGCCTATCAGCAAACGTTCGGCGCGTGGGCCGATAGTATCGTCCTTGAGTGCCGTACCCCCTGCCCGATTCGCGTCGCGACCCAGCTTCGCGGTACGGGCTCGGCCGTGACTAGGGTGCGCATCCCCGACGTCCGCGGAAGCGTTGGTCAAACGGTGAACGTACCCATTCTGATCGAGGGTCGGCCCACCATCGATCCAGCACTGCTCGATGTCTTCGACGTACGATTTTCATGGAAGTCCAGCGAAGCGCATCTGCTGAGTGGTACCGATGGGCAGGCCTCATGGACGGCAGCCTCATGGACGACGGAACAGACGAACGATTCAACGCGCATCCATCTGCAGGCACGCTGGAACGGATCCGACACGCTCGTCTCGGTACCGCTGCTGCTGCTCCTATCCGAAGCCGAATCGACCGATCTCGTATTCGATCGCACACAGGGATTTGTCTGGTTGGGACAGCAGAGTACTGTGGAGTACGATGACGGCCTGCTGGTCATCGACGACGTATGCAGTGGTCGGCTGCGGCGCTCCATCCGCATTGGCACCCCGTTCCAACCCGTGGTTGCACCTCTTCCGGCAGGCGAAACGCTGATCATCTCGGTGCCCGATGCAGGGGGCGCCGTGAGCGTGTCGATCCTGAGCTTGCAGGGTGAACTTCTACTTCAGAAGCAGTGCACGGTAGAGGGACAAAACCCGTGCACGATCAATGTTCTGTCGGTACCGGTTGGGCGGTATATCGCCCGGATTTCCAGCACCGCCGGCAGCGTTGACGTACCGGTGATCATCCACCGCTAGCTTGGATGTCACCACCTACCTACGCTACAACTGACCCATGGCCCCCTGCTGATAATCCCGGAAGGCCTCACGAATCTCGTCCTCGGTGGTCATCACGAATGGTCCGTACTGTACCATCGGCTCGGTAAGGGGCTCACCGGCCAATACCAGAAGCGATCCCGACTCTTCGACCTCGATGTGGACTCCAGCTCCTGTTGGGCCGAACACCACCATGCGACGTGGTTCCACCACATGTTCATGGTTGATCCGCAGACGACCACTCAGCACGTAGAGCAAGGCGGTGGGCACGTGTGGGAGTTCCACCATGCCAGAGCCCCCTGCCTGCATCTTCCCCATTGCGGTGATCACGTTCGACTGCGTCACAGCCGGTCCCTGCACTCCCTGCATCGATCCGGACACCACCTGGAGCGTAAGCGTGCCGTCAAGGAGCGTGACCGTTGGAATCTCGGCAACGCGCAATTCCTGATAGGCCGGCGGCATCATCTTTTTCGCGGCAGGAAGATTTACCCACAGCTGGATCAGCTCGACGGTACCACCGTCCCGAGCCATTTGAGGCGTTGGACCTTCCTCGTGCAGAATGCCAGAGCCTGACGTGATCCACTGGACCTCTCCAGATCCAATCACACCCTGGTTTCCAAGGGAGTCGCGGTGCAGCACACTCCCTTGGAAGACGAAGGTTACGGGTTCGAATCCGCGGTGCGGATGGGCCTCGATCTTGGACCCCTCGGATCCGGCTTGAAACGTGTGCGGCCCTGCATGGTGCAGTAGCAGGAACGGATCAGCATAGCGCAACGCATGCGTTGGTAGTGGCTGTGCCACCGAGAATGGTCCTACCGATGTATGCAGTGGCGTTGTGATGAGTTCAACCGCACGCGTATCCATCGTTAGGCTACCTTGATGAGTTGGATGTTCAACAGCAGACGGACGTCGTCGGACACCACGATGCCACCAGCCTCGGTTACGGCATCCCATGCCAAACCGAACTCCTTACGCTTGATTACACCGCTTGCTTCGAAGCCAGCCTTGGTGTTGCCGTAGGGATCGGCCATCACGCCGCCAAACTCCACATTCAACGACACACGCTTGGTGACGTCGCGAATGGTCAAGTCGCCCTCGAGTACAAACGTGTCGGTACCAGTCGACGTCATCGACGTACCGGTAAAGTTCAACGTTGGGAACTGTTCAGCGTTGAAGAAGTCGTCGCTCTTCAGGTGGGCATCGCGGTCGGCAATACCGGTTGCAATCGAGTTGACATCTGCCTGAAACGACACGGCAGCGTTGGCAAAGGTATCATCGGCTGCTTCAACGGTGGCCGTGAAGCTCTCAAACCGTCCCGTAACGGTGGTGATCATCAGGTGCTTGACCTTGAACTCGATGGTCGAGTGCATTGGGTCGATATTCCATGTTGCCATTGTTGTATCCCTTGGAAAAGTGTTGAATATGTGTTGGAACACACAAAGATAGATGTTGCCACACAGATGTGCAAATGCTCACGAGTTACCCCACAATGGCAACACCCGAGCTCGTACCAAGTCGATCGGCGCCGGCATGTACCATGTCCAGAGCCATTTGACGATCTCGAATTCCCCCAGAGGCCTTTACTTTGACGTGCTCCCCAACATTCTTCCGAAGAAGCATCACGTCGTGGAGTGTTGCGCCACCCGATGAGAAACCGGTTGACGTTTTAATGAAATCGGCACCGGCCGTGGTCACGATCTCGCACATCCGCCGCTTTTCGTCGTCGGTGAGCAAACAGGACTCAATAATGACCTTCACGAGGGCCTTCTCTGCGTGGGCGGCCTCCGTCACGGCCCGAACGTCATCGAGCACCTGCTGATGATGTCCACTCTTCAATGCCGTTAGACTAATCACCATGTCGATTTCCCGCGCACCGTCGCCGATTGCCGTGCGGGTTTCGGCTACCTTCACCGGAGTGGTCGTGGCTCCAAGCGGAAAACCCACCACCGTGCACACAGGAACGCTGGATTCGGCCATGTAGGCCGTTGCTGTTGCAACGTGCCACGGAAGAATACACACGCTGGCAAAACCATGGTGCATGGCTTCGGCACACAGGGCAATCATCTGCTCCTCGGTAGAATCCGGCTTGAGGAGTGTATGGTCGATGTAGGGGGCTAGGTTCATAGTTCAGACGTTGTACTTACCGCAGGTCCAGGTCGTATCCAAGCAAGTCCGGAGCACGATACTGGTGACGGGCAAAAGCACTGAATAACTGGTTCGTACTAAAGATCAATCCAGAGAATGCGTTATCATCAAGGTTGTAGGCAAAATCGAAGCGAAAGATAGCATCGCCTCCCGATGCTTTCAGATTGTGCAGTCGGAATCCGACACCCACGGCTGATCGTAATCTGGTACGATAGAGGGGATCGCCCTGATTCCAAACCGTTCCCACATCGTAGAACGCCGCAGCGCTGAAGCCCAGCACCCACCAGCGCCACTGCGGGAACCAGCGCCACTCGATGTTGCCAACAGCACGGTTGTCCCCGGCCAATGCATTAGCACTATAGCCTCGCAGCCCAGATTCGAAATCCAGCACAAGCTGACGGTAGGCATTCCAATTCCATGACGTCTGCGTACGCACACGAGCCGCTAGCAGAACATGGTCCGACAACCTCCAATGACTCAAGCCCTGAACCTCCAGATAGGTGTAGCGTGCCTGAGCCCCCTGCGCAAAACCCGAGCCGGCAGAAATGCTTCCGAAGAGGTACAGGTTGTTGGACGGGAACCAGCTTTGCTCGCCCGTGGCACCAACATACCACATCTGTTGCCCACCGGGAGCCGACGCAAACACGCGACCGATCGTTACCGAGCCCCACCCCCCTTCCATCACATCCTCGGTTTCGTAGCCATCAAGGAAGGTACTACGGGAGAACTGCTGACGAATCGATCCAAAGCCCACGAGCAAGTGACCGGAGTTATCGAAGGCCTGCCGCGACTCTGGAATGGTTCGCTGGACATCCGATACCCGTACCGATGCACTCATAAACAGGCGGTCAGGACTTCCGTATGCCTGCGACAGCCAGCCTCGGAGTTCACGCTGATGAAATGGCAGCAGTTCCGTGCCCGACGGACGATAGGCAAAATCACTTCCGAAGGCATTATCGGCACGCACGGAGAATGCCCACGGCGTGGTCAGATTACGAAAGGGTTGGCCGATCTCCAGCAGTTGATCCGTGCGAAACTTCGTTGCCTGTATCCGCAGGCGGGCATCCAGCTGCGTCCGGAATAACCGGCGCTGGCCGATCTGCACGGACCCTTCCCAGCCAATGGAATTCTCCGTCCGGTAAAGGCCTTGAACCATCACGTTCGTACCGGTGCCAAAGAGATTGAGCTCCGAGATCCGCAATCCGATATTGGTGATGCCGCCGCCGGTGCCGAAGAGGACGTCCGGGCGCAGCGACCATTGGTCCTGCGTTTCCACAAGAACATCAACGGAGTCGGGACCCACAAGCACTGGTCGAACACGCACGGTGCTGAACAGCCGACTCATACGAAGCACCCGCTCGGTTTCGAGAAGCTGGTCAGGATCAACTTCATCACCCACGTCGAACAGGAGTTCGTCTTCAAGGACGTACGGTTGAGTGACAACATGGAGCGCGTTCAGCACCGTCGCGCCAAAAAACCAGTCTTGGTGCTGAGGATCAAACACGTCACGACGGTCAAGGGTGATCGACCGAATCAAACGTGGCAAGCCTTCACGGTCGAGAAGAGAGTCGGCAATCGCTTGCGACCCTTGCGACCCTTGCGCCAGCGACCACACGGAGCCGGTTGCTAGTATCGCACAGCACAGACAGACAATCCGAAGTCCCATCATGAATTCGGCACCATCGTACGGAGAACGCGATACACGTCGCTGGTGGTTTTGCAGGCATGGACATCGGCCGCCATGCGGGCGCTCTCGGCATACGAGCAGGAGATCACCCGCTGTTTGACTTCCAGCAGAAGTCGCGGTGCTACACTCAGCTCAGAGATTCCCACACCGATGAGCAACTCCGTAGCAGCTGCATGCCCAGCCAGTTCTCCACAGACACTCACCGGACGGCGGTACTTCTTTGCCGACTCCACAACCATCATCAGCATCCGCAATACGGCGGGGTGGAAGGCATCGTAGAGGTCGGCAACCATGTCATTCGTGCGATCGGCAGCCAGCGCGTATTGAGCAAGGTCGTTTGTGCCAATGCTGAGAAAGTCTGCTGCTTCGGCAAATGCATCGGCCATCATGGCCGAGGCCGGTGTTTCGATCATCACACCTACGGCAAGCTGCTCGTCGAACGGAAGACCGCGTTGTTGGAGGGTTTCCTGTGCTGAGGCAATCACCCTTCGCGCTGCGGCTACTTCGTCCAGCGTGGAGACCATGGGAAGCAGAAGGCGTACGTTGCGGTGAATCGAGGCTCGCAGTATCGCCAGAACTTGTTGTTCGAAGAGATCGCTGCGGTACAGGAGGAACCGAATACCACGCAGACCCAGCGCCGGATTTTCTTCGTGGTGAGGGATCCCCTGACGAAACTTGTCGCCACCCACATCGAAGGCTCGGATGGTAATGGGGTTCGGATACATGCGCTCGGCAATATCGCGGTACCAAGCAACTTGCTCGTCCTCCGTAGGATACCGTCCGAAGTGCATGAGCATTGTTTCGCTCCGTACAAGTCCAATCCCCTCGGCACCGGCCATCAGAGCCGCATCCACATGGTCGGGTTCATCCACATTCGCCATCAAGTGGATATGCGTACCGTCCGTTGTCGAAGAGGCTTGCTGAACAAGGGCACCCAGCTTCTCGCGATACTCCTCAGCACGGAGTTGCTTTTGCTGATACCGTTCAAGGGTTTCCGGCGTGGGATGTACCACCACCGTGCCGGAGTAGCCGTCCACAATGATCGTGGCATCCGAAGGGATCACGTGCGTGGCCGTACCAATGCCGATCACTGCGGGATAGTGCATGTCGCGGGCAAGGATACACGTGTGAGAGTTGATGCCTCCGACTTCGGTCACGTACGCCAATGTTTGCGTCTGTTGAAACAGTAGCATGTCCTGTGGCGTCACGTTGGGAGCCACCACAATGCTGTCGTAGCCAGCGGCATGATGCAGCATGCGATTACGCAGTGCTGCAATAATGCGTTCCTTGATGACCTCCACGTCCTGCGCTCTGGTGCGCATCAGCTCGTTTGGAGCACGCAGGAGGGCCGTTTTGTGCGTGTCGAATTCTTGTGCAACAGCAGCCTCGGCTGATACACCGCGTTCAATGCGTTGCAGAACGTTGTCGGAGATGGTTGGGTCGCGCACCATCATGCGATAGGTGTCAATGATGGCCATTGCCGTTGCAGACTGGCGGGCTGCCACTTCCGAGGCACGCTGCAGTTCATCAAGGACAGCTTCGAGAGCCCCATGGAAGCGTGAGATTTCATCGGCTACCTGGTGCACCGTCACGGTTGATGGTTCGCGTACCGAAGCTCCGTGATCGAGAATAAACGCCCGACCAATGGCAATTCCCGGCGCGGCGGCCACGCCCCGCAGCACGCGCTCCTCCGCGTGGGCAGGCACAGATGACACCTCAGGACTCATCAAATCCACCTGCGAACAACTCTACGATGGCGGCACTTGCCTGCACCTCATCCGGACCTTCTACAAGCAGGCCCAGGGTGCTTCCCTGCTCGGCAGCCAGTGTCATCACTCCGATGATGCTCTTGGCATTGATCTGGAACCCATCCCGTACGAGGTAGATGTCACTCACAAAGCTAGAAGCCAGCTTTACGACCATCGCGGCAGGGCGCGTGTGTAGGCCAGCACGATTGACGACCCGTACAGTTTGTTCGATCATGGCTCCGGTGGTGTTTCCGTGGGACTGGCAGCTCGTACCAGACGATCCATCCACGCCTCATCGGCGCGGACGACGGCATCACAATGTACAAGAATTTCATCCACGCCCAAGTGGTCGGCCCGACGAAGCTGGTCGTACAGTGTTGCGCGACTCATGATCTGTGTAGCAGGAAGGCCCTCGATGGGCAGGCGGGATAGTACGGTCACGGACGTATCTCGGA
>CAZBOW010000003.1:56569-58423 GCA_964493635.1 uncultured Hyphomicrobiales bacterium | reverse complement strand
GATCTCGGAGCCGATCTCGGAGCTGGGACTCTGTCTCAAAGAGCCGCACCCGTGCACGGGGTGCGTAGTGTCGGTACCGTGTTCCCGGCGAAGCTCCGAGCTGCCCTACAGAGGGATCTACCACTGGTACGCCTACAGCTATCGCGATGTCCTTGCGAGAGATACTTCCGGGGCGCAGCAGAACGACACGGTCCTCCATGGGCTGCACGACGGTGGATTCCACCCCCACATCCGATGCCCCGCCGTCGACAACCGGCACGGTTCCATGGTAATCGGCCAGAACATGATCAGCACAGGTGGGACTCGGTCGTCCAGAGGGATTGGCACTCGGGGCGGCAAGGGGCTCCCCGAGGCGCTCAAGGATGGCTTGAAACACCGGGTGGCTGGGTGCCCTCACGGCCACGGTGTCTCTCCCTGCCGTCACCACGTCCGGAACGATGTCCCGCGCTTGGAGCACAAGCGTCAGCGGGCCTGGCCAGAATGCCGCCGCCAGCCGCTCCGCCAACGGCGTTACAACGGCCAGCGCCCGCGCATCCTCGATGGAGCGCACGTGGACAATCACCGGATTATCCGCTGGCCGGCCCTTAACCCGAAAGATGCGGTGCACGGCCTGGGGGTCGAGTGCCCGCGCCGCAAGGCCATAGACCGTTTCGGTGGGAAGGGCAACAACGTCACCGGTTGCCAGCAGACGGATAGCCTCGTCGGGTGGGACCACTCCCGGTACGCCCGGCGTATCTGATTCTGTGATGTGCATGGTGCTCGAAGATAGCAGGTAGCCTCCCTTACGTCTGCCTCCCTAACTTTGCCACCCATGATCAAGCCCCATACCTCCTTTGTCCTGCCTCCACATGTGCCGGAGCAGCTCCAAGAGCTGCATCATCTCTCGCTGAATTACTGGTGGTGCTGGCATCCCGAAGCGATACGCCTCTTCAGCGAAATCGACCCTGAACGCTGGGAGTCGTGCCAACGTAATCCAATGGTGATGCTCGCTACGGTGTCGCAACAGCGCCTGCAACAGCTGGCCAGTAATGCGGAGTACGTTGGCCGTGTCCGGGCAGTGGCGGGTAAGCTCGACGCCTACATGCGTGGATCGGCACGTTCCGAGTCCAGTGGCTTTGTGGCCTACTTCTGTGCGGAGTTTGGGATTCACGAGAGCTTCTCCTCGTATTCCGGTGGACTTGGCGTGTTAGCCGGCGATCACCTGAAGAGTGCCAGCGACCTGGGCCTGCCGCTTGTCGGCGTGGGGTTGTTCTACCATGAGGGATACTTCCATCAGCATCTGGGGGGTACTGGCTGGCAGCAGGAGGTGTATCGTAACGTCGACCCTGCTACCCTTCCGCTGACGCTCATGACCGACGCCGATGGTGCACCGCTGCATGTGTGGGTCGAGTTGCCGAAAGGACGCTGCTGGGCCCAGATCTGGCGGTTGCAGGTAGGGCGTGTTCCGCTCTACCTCTTGGACAGCAACATCTCACAGAACAACGCCACAGGATACCGGACGATCACCGACCGCCTGTACGGTGGCGACGTGGTCCACCGCATCGAACAAGAAATGCTCTTGGGAATTGGCGGCATGCGTGCCTTGCGGGCACTGGGCATCGAGCCACATGCCCTGCACATTAACGAGGGCCATGCTGCATTTTCCCTCTTTGAACGAACGCATCAACTTCAGCTGGATGCTCATCTCGAATTCGAGGAGGCCTGGCTGATGACGCAGGCCACAACCGTATTCACCACCCATACGCCGGTTCCGGCAGGTAATGAAGTCTTCGAACACGAAACCCTTCGGGCACTGTTTGAGCCCTATGCGACGAGCATTGGTCGTACGTGGGAACAGTGCGCCAGCCTAGGTTC
>CAZBOW010000003.1:41736-56469 GCA_964493635.1 uncultured Hyphomicrobiales bacterium | reverse complement strand
AGCCCTATGCGACGAGCATTGGTCGTACGTGGGAACAGTGCGCCAGCCTAGGTTCTCGTGACAGTTCTCGTGATGGCCTCCACGGTGAGGGCTTTTCGATGACGGTTCTCGGCTTACGTGGTAGCTCCCAACGGAATGGAGTATCTCAGCTGCACGGCGCCGTTGCACGGCACATGTGGGCATCGGTGTGGCCACAGGCTGCCGAAGAGGAAATTCCGATCACTTCGGTTACCAATGGCGTCCACCCAGCAACGTGGATCGCGCCGGAGTTGGTGGACATCCTCGGCAGTGATATCGATCATCAACGCTTGTGGAATGCCCACCAGCAGCGGAAGGAACGACTCCTTGCCGACGTGTACCGTCGGACCAACGTGCGCCTGCGTGCCGACGTCCTGACGATCGGATTTGCGCGCCGGTTTGCAACCTATAAGCGAGCCGACCTCCTCTTGCACGACATCAAGCGGTTGGCCGCCATCGTGCAGGACCCCGCACGACCGGTTCAGTGTATCCTTGCCGGTAAGGCTCATCCTAAGGACACCGCCGGAAAGGAACTGATCCAAACAGTGTACCAAAGCATTCGGGAGCACGGCCTGCACGCCCATATCGTGTTCGTCGAGGACTACGACATGGATCTTGCTCGCCTGCTTGTGCGGGGATGCGACGTATGGCTCAATACGCCGGAGCGACCCCACGAAGCCAGTGGAACCAGCGGGATGAAGGCCGCCATGAATGGTGTCCTTCATTGTTCTATTCTGGATGGATGGTGGGCCGAAGCCTACCAGCCCCACCTTGGCTTTGCACTTGGACGATCCCACGGCACTGATGACGTCGTTGATCCCGAAGCCCGTAATGCCTTCGATGCTGCCTCGCTCTACGATGTACTGCAGCACCGCATGATTCCTCTCTACTACGATGCGCCGGATGAATGGCGAACGATGATGGTCAACAGCATCACAACGCTCGGCACTCTGTTTTCGGCCTTGCGCATGGTTGAGGAGTACCACCAGGGATCGTATGCACCGGCCGTACGGCGCTACGACGAGTTCCGTCGCGATCACGCTGAACTGGCGCGTGCCGGAAGGCGTTTTCAGCGCCTTTTAGAAGGAGCGTGGGATCAGGTGTTGATTGATGATGCGTCGCTGGAACACGGCGTACCGTTGCACGTGACGGCTACCGTTCAACTCGGCAAGTTCACGCCGGCGGACGTCCACGTGCAGGCCCTGATCGGCCGCATCGGACCAGGGGGCACCATCCTTGCACCGGAGTGCCATGAACTGCAACCCGACCGTACCGACGACCATCGTTGGGTGTACCGCGGCGTCGCCGATACGTCCCTCACCGGCCGATTGGGTATGGCTATTCGCATCCTACCACGCCACGCAGCCTGGGTTTCTTCATTTGATCTGCACCGCTACCGATTGTTGGGTGGTTGAAACTTTCCGCGAGAAAGTGGATCTTAGGGGTTCACTGGTAAATGTTTGTATCATCTCCCTGCTGTTGTCATGACAAACCACATCCGCCTGTTCGCCGTTTCTGTTGCTGTGCTGCTCACCCTGGGCACCACAGCCCTTCACGCACAATTGGTGGGAGTGACCTTCCTGAACAACTCGCCAGACCCTGCCCTTCAAACGGCGGATATCTACATTGCGCAGGGGGGCGGAACGCAGAAGGGCGAGGATATCCGGTATCAGTCGGCCGACAACCTACCGTCGGTGTTCATTTTTGGCGACCTTGAAACCACGATTACGGTGGCGCCCGGCTCAAGCTCCAGCGAAGCCGACAAGGTTGCACAGCTGACATTTACCCCAGCAATCGATGCAACGTACATGATTGTTGTCTCGGGCGTTAGCAGCCCGGATGGATACGCACCGAACCCGGAAGGTGCCGATATTGGCTACACGCTCACGGTGTTTGAGACTCCCTTTTTCGGAGGTGATCCCACGAAGATTGGAACCATGTTTGTCGCCGGTGCAACCGACCAAAACCGGTTCGACCTTCTGGGAGCTCCGAATGTGCCCATCGTTGCTGGCCTTGCCTATCCCAACTACACCGATACGATTACGGCCGTTGATCGTACCATCAGCCGATTCATTCTGACGGCTCCGGGCAAACCGGCCGATGTATTCGGTGCGTTCGACGTGAACCTTCAGGGATACTCCAGCGACGTGGTCGTATTTGTCCTCTCGGGCTTCAAGACCCCGCAGGACAATGCTTCGGGTGAACCTCTCGTCCTGCTGGCTGTGCTCGAAGATGGTAACGTGATCCGCAACGAGCTGGTCCAGGGATCCCAAACAGCATCCGTCCAGTTGATCCACAACGCTGCCGACCCATCAGCAAAGATTGTCGACGTGTGGCTCAATGGCCAGAAAGCCATCGACAACTTTACCTTCCGCACGGGAACCGGATTCGTGGATGTACCTGCTGGTGAGCCCCTTACCGTTGGTATTGCACCGGCGACCTCGTCGAAGTACGCCGATACGCTCTTTACCGTAACGCTACCGGCTCTGCGTACGGGTAAGACCTATCAAGTGTTTGCTCAGGGCGTGGCTACTCCGGAAACGTTTGCCGCCAATCCTCAGGAGCGGGACATCGCCTTCAAGCTGACGGTCGCCGAGGATGCCCTTGTAGAGTCGACGACGGACGGCAAGACCTCGATTCGCGTAGCGCATGGTGTAACCGATGCCGGCGCACTGGTTGTGCAGTCGGCTGCTGGCGTGACGTACGCCACCGGCGAACTGTACGGCGACATTTCCTTGAGCTACCTAGCCGTGGATCCTGTTGCTGATACGCTGTGGGTGTACGATAGCGTTGGTGGCTCGCCGGTAGTAGGCTTCGTTGCCAATCTTTCCGGCTCCAAACGCGCGGCAGTTCTCATGGCCAGTGGCTTTGTACAGCCCTCCGAAAACAACAACGGCGATCCTCTCGCCCTGGTGCTGATCGACGTCAATGGCCGCGGAACCGTTCTTCCCTCCGTTCTGCCACCGGTGGTATCCGTGAGCGAGGAACCGACAGCCACACCAACTGGCACGTTGACGCTTGCACCGAATCCGGCATCCGACGTGGTCACACTGCATTGCGCCGACGCCTCGGCGTCCTCGATTGTGATTACCGATCTGCATGGAAATGTTCAGGTTACGCCCATCAGCGATGGCCTGACGATGTCCACGGCTCACCTTGCTACGGGCCTGTACGTCGTGCGACTGCTGAATGCCGATGGTTCTTTGGCAGGAGTGCGGACGTTGCGCATCGTCCGCTAAGGCGAGTGATCGTAGCTCTCTTCGTAGCTCTCTTCGTCGCTCTCTTCGCTGCTCTTCGTAACTTCGTGGCTCTCACAACCGTTGACGGCCACTGTTCGTAGAATCCATGTTTGAATCCCTGCAAGAAAAACTCGAGGATGCGCTCAAGCGCATTCGCGGTCAGAATAAGCTCACCGAGGAGAACGTAGCCGAGGCACTCGCCGAGGTGCGTACGGCACTCCTCGACGCCGACGTGAACTTTGCCGTCACGAAGTCCTTCATCGAGACGGTCAAAGAAAAGTCGCTTGGCTTGGAAGTCAAGGGGAACGTCCTGCCGGGCCAGATGATGATCAAGCTCATCCACGATGAGCTGGTGGAACTCATGGGCTCGAAGAAGGCCGACCTTCTTGCAGCACCCAAGCCCCCTACCATCATTATGGTTGCGGGCCTACAGGGTTCGGGTAAGACCACCTTCTGCGCAAAACTTGCCTATCAGCTGAAGAAAAAGGGCAAGCAGCCCCTGCTCGTAGCGTGCGATATCTACCGGCCTGCAGCCGTCGACCAGCTCATTACCCTTGGTCAGTCGATCAAGACGCAGGTCTTCAGCAAGGAAGGCGCGCTTCCCCGCGAGATCGCCGCCGAGGCCATGGAGTATGCGCGCAAGTACGGGCGCGACACCGTGATCGTCGATACGGCCGGCCGGCTTACGGTCGACGAAGAGATGATGCAGGAAGTTGCCGATCTGAAGGAGCTTCTGAACCCCACGGAAATCCTGTTCGTATGCGATGCCATGACCGGTCAAGATGCGGTCACGACGGCCTCGGCCTTCAACGATCGCCTAGAGCTTACCGGTGTTGTCCTGACCAAACTGGACGGCGACACCCGCGGCGGTGCGGCACTTTCGATCCGTCACGTCCTGGGCAAGCCGATCAAGTTTGTTGGTATCGGCGAAAAGGTTGATGCTCTCGAGCCGTTCTATCCGGAGCGTATTGCCTCACGGATTCTCGGCATGGGCGACATCATCTCCCTGGTCGAAAAGGCTCAGGCCCAGATCGATGAAAAGGAAGCCGCCCGACTGGAAGAAAAGATCAAGAAGAACCAGTTTACCTTCGAGGACTTTCTTTCGCAGATGCGCATGATCAAGAAGATGGGCTCCCTGAAGGACTTACTGGGGATGATTCCCGGCATGGATAAGGCACTCCGCGGAGTCGACATCGACGACCGGGCCTTTTCCCGTGTCGAGGCCATTATCTTGTCGATGACGTCGGAGGAGCGTTCGAATCCGCGCCTTCTGAACGGATCCCGCCGCCGACGGATTGCCTTGGGCAGTGGCACGTCGACACAGGACGTGAACCGTCTGATCAAGCAGTTTGAAGACATGCAGAAAATGATGAAGCAGCTGTCGCAGCGTGGCGGTGGTAGGGGGCTCCCCGGTGGAATGCCTGGTGGGATGCCGTCGCTAAATCCATTTGGACGTGGACGGAAATAATCCCGATCTTTGTAGCTCTTCGTTTTTCACGACTTTTTTCATCACTCCCGCAAAGGACCAACGCAATGGTCAAACTCCGCTTGCGTCGCCGCGGACGGAAACAACATCCGTTCTATGATATCGTGGCGATCGACGGACGCGCTCGTCGAGACGGCGCTGCTATCGAACGGGTCGGATACGTCGACCCCATGACATCACCCAAGCATGTTGTTGTAGACATGGCTCGGGCAGTTTACTGGCTGAATGTGGGTGCCCAACCCACGGACATCGTTCGCGACATCTTCAGTCGCGAGGGTGTTCTACTCCGCCGTCACATGGAATTCAAAGGCAAGACCGCAGCAGAGATCGAAGCTGCGGTGGCTGAGCACAAACAACGCGCTACCGATCGCTACGAGCGGCTAAAGGCACGCCGGAAGCAGCGCGGCTTGGACCGCATCAAGGCTGCTGAGGATGCTGCAAAGGCCGAAGAAGAAGCCAAGCGTCGTGCTGCTGAGGAGGCTGAGAAAGCCGCCGCAGCTGCTGCTGCCGCCGAAGCTGCTGCCGCCGCGGCCGCCGCTGAAGCTGCCGCTGAGCCAGCCAGTGATGCCCCTGCAGAGGAAGCACCTGCCGAACCTGCAGCAGAATAACTACGGAAGACAATCGTTGATAAAGCGCGGGTGAGACTGTCTCTCCGCGCTTTTCTTTTTTCAGACAACTTCGGGCCTCACCATGCTCCACCCCAGCATTGGCACCTCCTACGACTCCGAGAAAAAGCGATTCCGTCGCATCATCAGCCTGTGGTTTTCAGCAGCAGGCATGTATTGGTTGGCCATGTACGGGGCCGAGCTCCTTGGAGTCATCACCGTCGAGGAAATGCACACGCTCCGCAATGGCCAAACCGTAATCTACTTCATCCTACTCACGGTGTGGGGACTCGAGTACCTGCGGGAGTCCCGCCGGCTGGCCATTGTGATTGCCGAAGCCAATGGGAAGCGTCTCGCTCCGAATCAGGTTACGGCACAGGACGTGGCCAGTCGGCTACATTGGTTCGGCATCTTGAAGCCAACGGGTGCCGGTCGTGGCGCCGCAATCATGCCCGGCCTAAATATCCTTGGCTTACTGGTAAGCTTCGTGCTCATCGTGGCACAGTACTGGCGATTGGTGTCAAGCAGTCTCAACTGATCCGTGATTCTCCGTCAACGATATCTGGCACGCTACCTTGATCGATCGTCGCCGCTCTATGCGTCGTCGCTATCGCTGCTTGCCTGCGTTGTGCTGGCGGTGGGCTCGCTCCTGATTGGTCTGGTTGAGCGGTCCCTGCTGATCCAGACGAACGGCCTGTTGGCCCTGATTGATATCGGCAACTCGATTCTCTTTCTTGCCGCTGTGGACCGTTCGTCGCGCTCGGCCGATTTGACGTTCAACTACGGCTACGGAAAGTATGAGAGTCTTGCGGTGCTGGTGAGTGCCAACCTGCTGATTGCCACCACCATTATGACGCTCATCAATTCGGTGTCGCTCTTCGAGCATCCGCCGGAGACGTCCAATACACTGCTGTTAGGGGGCTGGGCCGTGGTGTCGTTCTTTATCATGCGAACCACGGCACGACGACTCACCCGGTATGCCAATCGGTTCCACCAACCAATGCTGGAGTACGACGCCGCACTGTGGAAGGTCGACAGCATGGTGGAACTGGCTGTTGTTGTTGGTGTGCTCATCAACGGTGTTGCTCAACTGGCCGGACTCTACCAAGCAGCTGTCGTCATCGATGGCGTGCTCTCGATCGGGCTGGTGCTCTTCACACTCAAGACCCCACTGCAACACGGTAAAGAAGCCTTTCGACAGCTCCTGGACCGCACGTTGCCGGATACGATGCAGTATGATGTTCTGGCCGTGATTGCTCAGAACACCGATCGCATGTGCGAGTTTACGTCCGTGCATACCCGCCGATCAGGGAGGGACATCTTCATTGAAGTCGACCTGATCATGCCGTACGACTACACCCTGGAACAACTCTACGTCCTGGAAGAGGATATGATCGAGGGATTGCGACACAAATTCCCGACGGCCGTTCCTCGTGTGTACGTGCAGCCGTGCGACCGCAGCTGTAATCTTGCCACCGGCACCACCTGTCCGGTGAAGAAGCAACTCTCGACGACCTAAAACGGCGCTGAGCCGATCAACCCTGGTTCCTGATCAGCTTGATCGAACTGATCGTAGCTGTAGGTGAGGTCGTGGAAGGAGGCATGCTCCTTGTTGTAGTAGAGTCGTAGGTCGCCCGTTGGACCGTTCCGCTGCTTGCCAATAATGATCTCAGCGATGTTCTCCGTTGAGCGGCCGTCTTCGAAGGCGGCGATCTTGTAGTACTCCGGCCGGTGGATGAACATAACCACGTCGGCGTCCTGCTCGATCGAGCCCGATTCGCGCAGGTCCGACAGCATTGGTCGTTTATCGGCGCGCTGTTCCAAGGTTCGATTCAACTGCGAAAGCGCAATCACCGGGATGTTCAACTCCTTGGCAACGGCCTTCAGTGTATGCGAGATGGTGGAGATCTCACGCTCACGACTCTCGGCCTTTGGCGCATGCATCAGCTGCAGGTAGTCCACCATCACCATGTCGATCTTATGCTCGACCTTCATCCTGCGAACCTTCGCCCGGAACTCTACCGGTGTAAGTCCCGCGGAATCATCGATGTAGATCGGTGCATTCATGAGATCGTCGACCTTACGGATGATATCCTGCACCTGTTGCTGTGATAACCTACCCGAACGCAGCGCTTGCAGGCCAATGCCGGCATCCGCACTAATCAATCGCAACACCAGCTGATGTGCGGCCATTTCAAGAGAGAACAGGCCAACACGACTTCCCGTGCGGGCCGCTTCGCGGGCGATTGATAGGGCGAAGGCTGTTTTACCCATGGATGGTCGCGCAGCCAAGATGATGAGGTCAGAGGGCTGAAAGCCGCTAAGCATCTCATCGAGCTTGGTAAAGCCGGACGGCACACCAGTGACGCCGTCCCCGGATCCTTCCGCCAGCTCTACAATCCTCTCGACGGCATGCTTCGTCAGCTTTTTCATGTCCGAGTACGACCGACGCGTACGCCGCTCTGCTACTTCGAAAATCCGCTGCTCGGCACGATCAACTTCGTCGAGAGCATCTGTGGAATCATCGAAGGAGTCATTGATGATCTCGCTGGCCACGCTAATGAGCTGACGCTTCAGAAATCGCTCCAGCACAATTCGTGCATGGTATTCTACGTTGGCAGCGGAAACGGTCTTGATGCTCAGGTCGGCCAACATGCGCATTCCACCAACGCGCTCCAGTTCACCACTGCGTTGCAGGTCGTTCGACAGCGTGATCATGTCGATGGTCACCCCTCGTTCAAAGAGGGCAATCATCGCTGCGAACATGGTTTGATGCTTCTGATGGTAGAAACACTCGGCGTCCAGGATTTCAACGACCCTTCCCACAGCTTCGCGATCCAGGAGCATGGCTCCCAGGACGGCTTCTTCCGCTTCCGTGGAATGAGGTGGGACTCGGCCCGCGGCGTCAGAATGGCTCTTCATGGAGCGAAGCTACGTAATTAGAATCTCTCGCTTGCGGGATTAGGGGATGACGATTTCCCGTTTGAGTTCAGCGCTCGCATACATCGCCTCGATGATCTTCATCCGCTCGACAGCCTCATCGATCGTGGAGATCATCGGGATGATACCCCGTACGCCGGAGGCAAAATGGCGAAACTCCGTCTCGTACGACTTCTTGTACACGGCCAGTTGGGACTTTGTTGCCTCCGGCTGCACGATCTGGACGTTGGAATCCACCTTTTTGACAATCTTGAAGGGGTTGATGTAGGCCGATCCCTTTTTGCCGAACACATTGCAGTAGTACAAGTCCTCGGCTCGAATCAGCGACCACGACGCCTCGATGGTGGCAACACTGCCACTTTCGAAGGTCAGCATGGCAATGGCAATGTCCTCCACGGTGCGAGTCTCCTGGTGGTAGGTGTTGGCCACCACGCTATGAACCCTGCCGAAGTTGAAAATGTGCAGAATCATGTCCAGGACACTCACGCCCAGATCCACGAGAACGCCACCACCGGATTTGTCGGCATTGGCCATCCAACGGGCATCGGTCGATCGCTGCTTTACCCAACCGGCCTTCACGTAGAAGATGTCTCCGATCTCACCACGATCAACAGCATTCTTCATGTGCGCCACGTCCGGGCGAAAACGGTGGTTCATCCCCACCATCACCTGAACGCCGGACTCATCGGCAGCGGCCTTGATCTGCTGTGTTTCAGCCAAGGACCGGGCTGCTGGACGCTCGATAAACACATGCTTCCCTGCATGGATGGCAGCCAGGGCAATCTCGGCGTGGGCATCGGTACTCGTGGTGATGATCACGGCATCCACCGACGGCATACGCAGAACGTCGTCCAGAGACTTCGTCGCCAGAGGCACCTTGTGCTTTTCTGCAACCATGCGCGCCTTCGACAACTGCCGATCCACAATGGCCTCCAGCCGAACCTCCGGCATTTTCTGCAGCAGGGGCAGGTGAATGCTTTGAGCAATATTTCCAGCGCCAATCAGCGCTACACCAATCGATGAAGGCATGGAGTTATCCGAGCGTGAAGGTTACCGTGATCGCAAACGACTCTCAACGACGATCACGAAGCAAAATGCGTGCCGCCCACCGATCCCGTGAGCAAGCTCTCCAGTGCATCGACGGCGGCAATAGGGGCGATCCCCTCCATGCACAGAAAATGGCCCTTCGGGCAGCGGCTCCGTCCGATGTGGGAGCACGGCCTGCATCCGACGTCGTGCTGGATGATGCGATGGGGTACTCCATACGGACCGAAGCCCAGCTCTGGGACTGTTGATCCGAAGACGGCCACCGTTGGGATCCTGCGTGCGGCACCGAGGTGCAGGACTCCGGAATCGTTCACCAAGAGGGCATCGGCGGCATCCAAAGCCGTGATGGTCTCCTGCAGCGACTGGGCTCCATCGGCGCGATGTACGGGCCGCAGAACGCGATGGGCAATGGCATCGCAGGTTGGACGATCGAATTCCGAGCCCACCAAGACAACATCAGCCCCCTGCTCTTGCAGCATCGTAATAGCAGCAACGAACTTGTCGGCCGGCCACCGTTTTGTAGCGTGGTGCGCCCCTGGCGCGACGGCGATTGTTGCGCCACGCAGCGAGGTTACCGAACGCCGCCCCCCACCGAGCGCGCGTGGACTGTACACGCCACTATGCTTCTCGGCCGGCGTCCACACCTCTAAGCCATCGGTATCAAAGGCGAGTGGCAGATCCAACAGGGGCTGGCGGTACCGCTCGACCACATGGGTGGTAACAGCCGGTCGCTGCTTTAACCATACCATCGCGAGTTTCTGGAGTCGGTACTTCGGTGCCCGTCGGACGGTGGTTCCAAGGCCACGCACGAATGCCGCCGATCGGATGTTGTTCTGTGCATCGACGATCAGATCATAGGCTCGATTCGGCAAGCTCTCGTGCATGGATAGACGCACGGCATCAGCTTCAAGGTTGTCGGCTGTTGGCGACGGATCAACGGCCCACACGTTTCGGACGCGCGGATTGAACTCGTAGACACCGGCGAACCTGCTGGCAACGGCAACGTCGATGACGGCTCGTGGATAGGTCAACTGGAGCTGACGCACCAGTGCAGTGGTCAGAATCACATCGCCTAACGACGAAAAGCGGATCAGCAGGATGGATTCCATCCTGCGAAATTGCGATCTTTGAGCGTCCCGCCACACCCCGCTCGATTTTTCTGGTTTATTCTGGAACTGCTATGCGCTTCTCCGTTGAGCAAGACGACGAACTCGTGATCTTTACTGTCAAGGAGCCGATCCTTGATTCATCGAATGCCCCAGAGGTAAAAAGCGAGTTGCTCATCCTCTGCCAGCCAAGTGTCAAGGCCCTGGTCATCGACCTGACAATGGTCCATATGTGCGACTCTCAAGGCCTAAGCTCGCTTCTTCTGGCCCATCGCCAGATGAAGGAACACGAGGGCTTTGTGGTGCTGACGGGTGTGCAGGAACCTGTACGCAATCTGTTCCGCATCTCCCAGATCGAGTATCTCTTTGAGTTCCAGCCAAGCGTTCACGATGCGATTACCTGGCTGCAGTCATGAGTTCTCACTCGATATCGGTCACCGCCCAATGTGCCTTTGTCGGTTCGCACGGGCGATGTAAGCGTCAGACTACTGTTACCCACCCTTACTGCGGCCAACACACAAAGCAGGTGCTTGGTGTCAGCGTCCGGAAGAGTCTCATTCCGGGAGCTGGAAAGGGGCTTTTCGCCGAGAGGACGTTTCGCAAGGGCGAGCCCATTGTGCAGTACACTGGCGAACACATCAGCGTGGCGGCCTTCGACCGGCGATATGGCTCTGATTCGTTGGGAGCCTACGGAATCACCCTCAATGACACCACCGTCATCGACGCCGCTGCGACGTCGGCAGGCGTTGCCCGATACGCCTGTGATTACCACGGCTCCGGCAGCAAGGCCAATGCGCAGTACGAGTCCGACGACCGCGAGGTGTGGATTATCGCGCTGCGCACGATCAAGCCTGGCGAGGAGATCTACACCGACTATGGCGCGGAGATGCACCAGGCACTTGGCTTGGAGTAGATTTGGTAGCTTTGTAGCCCCACTACACGTGCACCGTTCCTATGGATGAACGACTCTTCGTATCGAACAAGGACGAGACCATTCCCCTCTTCAAGAATCCCGTTCTTGAATACTTTTCGCATATCCACCCGGTAACGCCGGTGGTGGTGTTTACGCCCGCTGTACTGTGGTCGCTGTGGATGGGGCTTGATCACATTGGCGTTGGCGCTCTGGCCATGGTGTTTGTGGCCGGCGTGGTGTTTTGGACGTTTACAGAGTATGCTATTCATCGCTGGGCCTTCCACGTCCATCCTACCACGGAGCTTGGCAAGAAGGTGCATTTTCTGGTCCACGGCATCCACCACGACTACCCTCGGGATTCGACGCGACTGGTGATGCCCCTGCTGGTGAGTGTGCCACTCTCGCTGGCCTTCTACGGAGTATTCCAGCTTGCGATGGCCCCCTACCACTTCCCATTCTTTGCTGGATTTGTGGCCGGATACGTGGCCTACGACTCTATCCACTATGCCACGCATCATTGGCAAATGAAGAGTCGCGCCTGGAACTTCATCAAGCAATATCACATGAAGCACCACTTTGTTGATCCGGAAACGGCCTTTGGCGTTAGCAACCCGATGTGGGACTACGTCTTCAACACGGTACCGGAGTGGGCTCGTCGACGTCGTTCACCGCATTCTCCATCGAAACATAACTCGGCACTGTAAGCAGTAAGGACACCCATGGCAATTGCACTCTCACGCATCCTTGACGTGGCAACCGCCGTCACACCATCGGTGACACCGGTGGAGCACCACGGCGACGTTACCATTATCGTTCCGGCGGAGCACCTGATCGATGTTCTGACCGAGCTGCGCGATCATCCCGACACGCAGTTTTCGATGCTGACGGACATCACCGCCATCGACTGGGCAACCGGCTCAACAGGCACTTCGGCTGAGCGTTTTCACGTTGTGTACCTCTTGGCATCGATACAGCACGCTGCTCGGCTGCGTGTCAAGGTTGCTGTGCGGGAGGACCGTCCACATGTACCAACCGCCGTCGGCGTGTGGGAGTCCGCTAACTGGTACGAGCGGGAAACGTTCGACATGTACGGCATCATCTTCGACGGCCATCCGGACTTGCGCCGCTTCTACATGCCGGAAGACTTCATGGACGAACAGGGCGAGCCCTTGTACCCTCTGCGGAAGGACTTTCCGCTAATGGGTATTCCAGGCTCGCTTCCGTTACCACCCAAGGACTGACATAGTGCCTAACGTACAACTCTAGAGTTGTACTCTAGAGTGCCAGTTCCAGCATGACGACCACATTGAGCGGTGCCTGCATGAAGAGTGCAGGCACCGCTTCGCCGTTAAAGGAGCCAACCGCCCCGTTCACGGCATAGCGCTCGCTGGTTACATTATTCACCTGCACCCGTACACGATGTTGCTGCACGTACATCGTTGCAGCTAGGTCAAGCACGGTGAATCCGTCAAGCTTGAGCGACGGCGTGTTAGCAAGATCCAACCAGCTCTCTCCGGCATGACGAACCGATGCCCGAACTCCCAGGAGTTCCACCGGACGGTACTCGGCCCAGAGTGATCCAAGCAGACGCGGTGATAGTACCGCCTCTACATTGCGATACACCGTTGGACTGTCCTTCGGCGCATAGGTATCGATGGCTGTGCGCATCCACGTCGCAGTGGCGGCAATCTGCAGGGTGCGAAGCGGCTGCCACTGTGCCTGCATCTCTGCCCCCCAGCGGGAGCTCTTCCCCACGTTTTCACGCAACTGCACGAACCACTGCTCGATGTACTGACCAATCGGTGCAATCTCATCGGTGAAGAACATTCCAAAGGCATTCAGATTGATCGAGGCCGTTTGCGCTTGGTACCGGTATCCGAATTCGATGTTCGTCACATACTCCGGCCGTACTGTATTCGGTGTTTGCAGGACATACAGGTTGCCATCGTTGATCGTTGTTCCACCAAGGAGGTCAAACCGTGTGGGTTCTCTGCCGGTGCGGCCCACGCTGCCATACACACTCTGCATATCATCAAGCTGGAAGGTGATGCCTACAAAGGGGTTCACAAACAACCAGGTATGCAGCGGAAGCGGGCCACCCGTCATCGAGACGTCCGGTGAAAATGTCATATCCACAGACCGCACTTGCACATTGGCTAGGATTTCCAGTGAACCACTGCGATACAGGGCCTCTGCAAATCCACTGAGCTCGTTTTTCACGGTACGATCGTCGTAGTACGGCGCACTCATGTCTGGACTGATGGCCTCCCAGTTTCGGCGCCAAAACCGATACCCATGAGCACCTGCGGAGAGGTCGAGTCCCGGTGCCACTTCAGAGATCTGTACAGACGCCATGGCCCCAAGGTGACGGTTCTCCAATGGATAGTTAATCTGCGTCAGGGCGTTGTTTTCGTCGCGGAAGCCGGAGAAAAAGTCTCCGCCGGCAGTCCCGTAGTACGTCATCACCCCCAGCGCAGCCGTTGGTGAGAGTTGACGGCTCCAGTCGAGTTGAACGAGTGCCTGACCGAAGTCGTCGTAATCGGTGGAGTCGTTCACATTCGTGCGAGGGTCCTGATCGGCAAGGGGCTTTGGCACGGGGATGTAGCCAAGTTGATTATCGGTACGGCCTCCAAGTACGTTCAACCGCACAACATCCTGGGCGCCAAACCACGCAGCCCCCACCTGTCCGGAAAACGACCGTGTGCCCGTCGACCGGCGGTAACCGTCGGTCCGAAAGGATGTCAGCTTGGCCATCACCGAGATGTTCTGATCGGTCATGCCGGTGGTGGCTTCAACGCTACCACGCAGCAGACCAAACGACCCTGCAGACAACTGGAGTCGACCGCCAGGGGCCGTCGACGCCAGTGACGCCGTTTCCAGATTCACTGATCCGGCGAAGGACGCCGTGCCATTTTGCGCCACACCAACACCGCGCTGAATCTGTACCGATGCCGTGCCATTGGCCAGGTCGGTCAGATTAGAAAAGAACACACCCTGGTCGATCATGTCGTTCAGGGGTGCGCCGTTGAAGGTGACGTTCACGCGCGTTTGATCGATTCCTCGAAGACGGAACGTACCATAGTTGGAGAAGTTCGTACCCGACTCCGAGTACGCCAGCAGACTGGGTGTAGCCGATTGCAGAACAAACGGTAGATCCTGCCCTACCACCATCGACCGCAACTGAACCGAATCTATCGTAGACGTCGTTACAGGGTCGCGATCGGTAGATCGAGAGGAAGCCACGACGACGGGCTGAATATCGATCGAACGAATCTCAGAGGTATCGGTTTGCCCTAGGGCTGTGGAACACACAGCGAATGCCAGCACGAGGGCTGCTGCAACGTTGCGCGTGCACAATCTGTGGTGTGATCTGTGGTGC
>CAZBOW010000003.1:34291-41636 GCA_964493635.1 uncultured Hyphomicrobiales bacterium | reverse complement strand
GATCTGTGGTGCATGGGACGCACTCCTGTTGTGATGAACAATGAGCATACGTCCGCTAAGAGGATGTTGGACCGTTTTCCTACGCCGGTATGATCCGGATCAGGTTCCAAGAGTATGATCTCAGCCACAGCAATTGTGGCACCTCTAACGGAGTACACGAACTTACGACGACTATCTTTGTAGCCAATGGATAAGTTCATCATCGAAGGGGGCCAACGGTTGCAGGGAACCGTTGTGATCTCCGGCGCAAAAAACGCCACGCTTGCCCTGATGCCAACCTGCCTGCTGGCACCCGGTGTTTTCCACCTGCGCAACACGCCAAACAACCGTGATGTGTGGACGTTCAGCCGGTTGCTGGGGTCGCTCGGTGTGCACGCGGAGCTGAATCAGAATACCTTATTTCTGGACTCCACAAACGTCACCAGCACCGAAGCCCCCTACGAGCACGTCAAAAAAATGCGGGCATCGATCTACGTCCTTGGCCCACTGCTGGCGCGGTTCGGGGAAGCACGCGTCTCGCTACCGGGTGGCTGCAACTTTGGCCCGCGTCCGGTAGATCTCCACCTGAAGGGCATGGAGCGCCTTGGGGCATCCATCGACGTCGAGAGCGGATACATCGTTGCCAAGACCACGTCGAGCACCAACCGTTTGCGCGGGAACCATATCCACTTCGATGTGTCGAGTGTTGGAGCAACCGTAAACGTGCTGATGGCCTCTACGCTGGCCGAAGGCGAAACGGTGCTGACGAACGCTGCACTGGAGCCGGAAATCACGAACCTTGCTCGCATGCTGGTGAGCATGGGCGCAGTCATCGATGGAATCGGCACCACGACGCTTACGGTGCAGGGCGTCGAGGCGCTCCATGCAACGGATGTCGATACGATTCCGGACCGCATTGAAGCCGCAACGTACCTGATTGCAGCAGCGGCCACAAAGGGCGACGTCACGCTGCGTAACGTAAATCCGTACCACCTGACGGCCGTGATTCAAGCCCTTGAAGATTCCGGCGCTGAACTGGATATCAACGGCGACACGATCCGATTGACCATGCAGGACACACCACATCCCGTGGACGTTACCACAGCCCCCTATCCCGGCTATCCGACCGACGCCCAAGCACAATGGGCTGCCTACATGTTGGCCTCGACGGGTGCTGCCCGCATCCGCGACCATATCTATCCGACACGCTTCGGCTACGTATCAGAGCTGCAACGCCTGGGTGCATCGATCACAACCGATGAGGGCTCCTGCACGGTAAACGGCGGGGCAAAGCTCTCGGGTGCTACGGTGATGTCCAGCGACCTACGGGCCAGTGCCAGCCTCGTGATTGCCGGAATGATGGCCGAGGGGCACACTGAAGTGCTCCGCGTGTATCACATCGACCGTGGCTACGAAAACATTGAACAGCGACTCCGTGAACTCGGTGCCGTTATCCAACGCGTGCCCACTGAAGAGTACTGATGTCCGCGTGCCGATTGTTACGGAGGGGCCTTGCTGCGGCCGTGTTGTTGATCAGCGTGTTCAGCATGGTCAGCATGGTCAGCGTGGCGTCGGCCCAATCCGTCAACGCCAAGAAGAAGGAACTGGATCAACTGCGTTCATCGATCAAGTCGACACAACAGCAGCTTGATCGCTTGGCGCGGGACGAGGCCAAACGGCGGTCGTCGATGTCGTCCTACCAGCGTCAGCAATACGAAGTATCACGGTTCATCAGGGCGCTAGAAGATACGCTGGCTCGATTGCGGGATTCCGCTGCGTTCGTACGAACGCAGATTCAGAACACGCAAGGAGCCTTGGCTCAGGCCGAGCAGGCCTATCAGCAGACGTCCAAGAGCATGCTGCGCTACGTGGCACGCCGACGTGGTGTGCCCCAATCGGAACTCGCTACAGAGGCCGTATTCCAATCACTGACACGCGCATTGAACGCCTACCGTGCTCGGATGAGCCGTCTGCAGGATAGCCTTGCGGCCGCCGAGAGTGTATTGTCGCTCTACACGAGCACCCAGGACTCCGTTCTTCAAACGCAGAGCCGGCAGCAACGCATTCTCAACTCCGCCATTGCCCGAAATGCAGCGGAGCTCAAGAGCATTCGATCGAACTCTACGGCGCTGCAGAAGCAGCTTGCGGCAAAGCAACGAAGCGTTGCTCGCTTGCGCTCCACCATCGAGCGTCTGGTGGCCGAAGCCCGCCGCAAAGAGGAGGCTCGGAAACGCGAAGCTGCACGCGCAGCTGCAGCACGGAAATCGTCTCCAAAATCGCCTCCAAAATCGTCTCAGCGGCCATCCTCACGAGAATCGGTCGCCGAGGCAGCGCCTCCGCCAGCTGCTGGCAAGGGATTTCCTCGCAAGTCTCTGCCATGGCCTACGTCGTCGCGCTCGATCCTGAATGGCTATGGTTCCTACAAGAATCCGGCAACCGGAACAACGCTGGATAATCCCGGCGTGGACATCAAGACCAAGACAGGCTCCTCGGTGCAGTCTGTTGCTGCCGGTACGGTATCGAGCGTCCAATGGCTTCCGGGATTCAACTCACTGGTGATCATCGATCACGGCAACGGCGTCCGTACCGTGTACGCGAACCTCGCATCGGTGAACGTTTCCTCGGGAAGCAGCGTACAGCAGGGCTCCATCCTCGGAACCACGGGTGAGAACATCGACGGCGAACTCCTGCACTTTGAACTGTGGACTGGACGCGAGCGGCAGAATCCGCTCACCTACCTTCGATAAGTGCTTGCTCGTCGAGCACGTACTGGCGTACCCGTCGTGCCTGCTCGGCCTTCCCAACACGATCGTAGGCCGCTGCCAGCAACACACCGCACCGATCGCGGACCCGTCGCCGCTGCTGCGCATCGGTGATCTGCAACCAGGCTCGCTGCTCGAATGGACGCTGAAGCGTGTGGATGACGCTCAACGGACGTTTCGCCGAATCCGCGGCGGCCTTCTGAAGAAGTGACGTTAGTTGCTGCAGTGCCGTTGGTGCGGCCCGAGGTGGGAGTGAATCGAGGGAATCCCTACGGGGAACATCAATCGGCTGCGCATCAATGTGCTGATAGAGAGAGTCGATGGACCCTGCCGCAAAGGATACGGCCTGAAGGTTGCGGATCGCTACGGGCTTGAGACGCACCCAGACGCGTTCTGGGGAGCCATCGAAGCCACTGGCTCGAAGTTGCTGTGCCAGCGACTGGCATACAGTATAGGTCAGGTTTGTTTCCACCAGCAGGAGTGCAGCGCGCAGGGCCAAGCTTCCGGCAACCTCGTCGACGTGATTCATACCATACAGAACGGCGCGACGCACGTACTGCCCCTGGTTAAACACGCGTTGGTAGTCGCCCAAACTGAAGCTCTTACGAGAGCGCAGCACACGCAGTGTTTGCGTTGCACGAGACGACGATTCCGATGACACGGTACCAGTACGCTCGGGTACGTCGGCGGCTTGCTGGGACGAGCCCCCCATCAACTCGATCAGACCGATGGCCTGCGAAAAGCCAAACTCTACCCAATAATCGATCTTGGGTATTCCGGCAATCCGACACACTTCGCTCAAGTACGTTGTTCGTCCTCGATGGGAGCGCACATTGGCAAGCTTGTTCAAGCTGGACTTCGTACGCAGCGAATCCGATGATTCTGATAGTGAGTCCATCAGTGGGGCCACCTCGAACCCAGCATCCGCCTCTGTATCGCGCGGGATCGAAATCACTTCCACCTGCCCGGCATCCAGAAACAAGCGTACCACATGATTGGCATCAGCGCGTCCTCCGCGATCACCAATCCGGGAGTCCAAGCCCGTGATCATGATGGAGACCACCCTGCCCTTGGGCTGCGGGAAGGAGTCGGCCGCCGCCTGAAGCAGAGAGTCGGGCAGCTCAAGCGCATGCTCCTCCTGCTCGAGCGTGAGATGCGCGCCGGGATGGAGCGTGTCGGCGGCATCGTGGGCCTCCGGCTCCTCGCGCCCACAGGCTGCAAGACTGAGCACCATCACTAGGCAGAGCCCTGCAACCCTGCTTACAGTCCGTGTTGTTTTGCCTCGTTCCAATACCGGTCCATTTCAGAAAGGTCCATGTCGGTTAACTCTCGACCACGTTCGGCAGCGTTGCGCTCGATGTATTGAAAGCGGTTCATGAACGTGGCAATCGTGGTATGGAGGGCATCCTCGGCAATCACGCCCTCGTGGCGTGCCGCATTAACCAGTGCAAACAGGACGTCGCCGAACTCACGATGCGTTGCCTCGGAGTTGCCCGCTTCGATTTCCACACGCAACTCGTCGAGCTCCTCGTACACTTTTGCCCAAACGTCCCGGCGATCGTGCCAGTCGAAGCCAACGTTTGCGGCTTTTTCCTGCACACGCTGCGCCCGCAGGGCCGCCGGCAAGGTGCGCGGAACACCGTCGAGGATGGAGGTGCGTCCCTCCTTCATCTTCAGTTTTTCCCAGTTCTGCAGGACAACGTCCTCCGTGACAGCTTCGGTCGAGCCAAAGACGTGCGGATGTCGGTTCACGAGCTTGTGGAACTCCTGCTCAATGACAGTGCGAAGCGTAAAACTGCCGCGTTGTTCAGCGATGACCGAGTGCATCACTACATGCAGCAGAAGATCACCCAGCTCCTTCGACATCTCAGCGTCGTTGCCGGCCTGGATGGCATCAACCGTTTCGTACGCCTCTTCAATCAGTAGATGGGAAATACTCTCGTGGGTTTGCTTTTGGTCCCAGGGACACTGCTGGCGCAAAATCCACACCAGCTGAACAAAGGCCTCAAGCTGCGACAGCGTTGACGTGGGGTCGGAGGGATGCGGTATGGGGGTTGGCATAGGCGTGTCCAAAGCTACGGCAAATCACCACAGAGCCAGCAGACCAGCAAAGAGGACCACCATCACGGCAAACGAGATCGACATGCGCCAGAAGAAGCCCACCGAACCCGTAAACCACGCAATACCGAGTTTCACAAGCATGTTCGCTACCACCGCCACCAATGCAGTAACCTCCAGTAGCGTCATCGACACCACACCCTTCCGGACCAATCCGGCTTGAGCAATAAGAACGGCATCGACGTCCAGGACCGATCCAAGAGCACTGGCCAGAATCAAGGCTTGGGTTCCGAACTCGGCCACAGCCCAAGAACTTCCCAGCGATACCAGCGCCACGTAGGCAGCAAATCTCAGAGCAGGAGCCAACTGCAACGGATTGGCCAGTGCCACTGATTCCGTCGGCACCGGTGTACCACGGCGTCCAATGACGTAGGCGGTAGCCAAGCCAGCTGTAAAGGCTGCAGCGGCGGCTACAACCACTGCCACTGGCAGATTCCGTGAAAAGAGAGCAATCAGCAGTGCAATTCTGGGAAACTGGATGGCATTGGCAAGGGTTGCTGATTGCCATGAGATCTGCAGTTGGGCGGGATCCCTGCGCACTCGTCCGGCCAGCGAGGCCGTGACGGCCGTGGTCGACACCAACCCACCGAGAATGGCCACAACCCTCGACCCCAATCGAGGACCGGCGTACTTGTCTAGAAAGTAGCCAACGTACGACAGGCCGGAGATCAGCAACACCGCCTGCCAGAGTCCGCGTGGATGAAAAAAGCCATACGGACCGAAGTGCTCATCCGGCATCATAGGCCAGATGATGAACACCAGTGCTAGGAATCGCACCGTTGCGGCAAACTCGACATCCGTAACGCTGGAGTGGAAGAAGGTCTTCAGTGTTGTTTTTGCATCCAACAGCAGCGTGACGCCAATTGCCAGGGCGATGGCCAGTGGAATGAGTGTTGACGTTGCCGGCAGCGACACTGCGTACGACAAGGCAAAGACGGTTATCAGTGCAAGCTCGGTGGTAGCACCGTGCGGCTCCGTGCTATCCTTGCCATGCACCACAATAATGGTGAGCAGTGCAACGACGGCCAATGCCGTAAACCACGGTTCATGTACTGCACCGCATACCCAGCCGACGGCGCTGGTAATCACAAAATCGCGGAGGCCAAATCTCACCCGCCCGTGATCGGTCTGCCGCGTCTCTCGCTCGGCACCTACCAGTGCTCCGATCAGAAGCGCAATGGCCATGGTGATCCACGGCGAAGCCTGGTCGAGTGCAAGAAGATCCGGCATCTGGGAAACGGTAGCGTCAGGCCAGTGGCGTCACGTACCGCTCATCGGCCTTGCGAAGGGCCTCGCGCACCCACCGACCGCGCTCCTCGGCGATGCGGCGTACCGCAAGTCGCTCGGCGTTGCACGGACCGTCGCCGTTGATGACACGCTTGAACTCGTCCCAGTCCGGGTCGCCGTAGTTCCAGATGCCCGTCGCTGGATCCTTCTTCAGTTCCGGATCTGGAATCACGAGCCCCAATTCAAGAATCTTCGGAACATACTGGTTGAAGAACTGCTGACGCATGTCGTCGTTCGAGGCCATCTTCACCTTCCACTTCGTGAGCTTCTCGGTGTGAACCGAAGCCTTATCGGGCGGGCCAAAGAAGTGCATGATCGGGCGCCACCAGCGATTGAGTGCTTCCTGCACCATCTGCCGCTGCACTGGTGTGCCGGTAGCCAGGGTTACAACATTGTCGTAGCCGTACTTCAGGTGGAACGACTCCTCCATACAGATTCGCTCCAGGGCACGGCTGTAGGGGGCGTAGGATCCCTTGGAGTTCGTCACTTGGTTAATGATGGCAGAAGCATCAATGAGCCACGCAATGATGGCCGTATCGGCCCACGTGTAGGCTGGATAGTTGAACACGTTGGAGTACTTGGACTTCCCGGAGATGAGGTCATCGATCATTGCCTCACGAGGCTTGCCAAGAGTCTCGGCAGCGCTGTACAGGAGTTGGGCATGCCCGACTTCGTCCTGCACCTTGGCCATGAGTGCAATCTTTCGCTTGAACCCAGGGGCGCGCGTGATCCATGTTCCCTCGGGTAATGCACCGATGATCTCGGAATGCGCATGCTGTTCAATCATGCGGATCAGCTGACGGCGATACTCCGCCGGCATCCAATCGTGCGGTTCAATCTTTTCGCCTCGAGCAATCTTGGCTTCGAAGGCTGCCAGGAGTTCGGGATCTTCCTGAACCTGCTGTTGAGGGGCATCGACAATGCTGATGTTACCGTACATAGGTCACCACGCTCCATTCGTTGCACGTTGATATCGGAAATGGTAGAAACCGAGAGGAGTATCCAGTGTTGGCGCACTCACCGCGTCCTGGTAGATACTCGTGAACTGGAACTTATACATATTTCCACGACTGGTCTGAATCACTAAAACCCGGTCGGGACTTGGACGCAGCGTATGCGTCTGTACGTCGTAGACGAACATCACTGAGGACCCGATCACGTTGGGAGGAACAATCCTCTCGGCCCGGGCTGTGTCGTCG
>CAZBOW010000003.1:0-34191 GCA_964493635.1 uncultured Hyphomicrobiales bacterium | reverse complement strand
TGAGGACCCGATCACGTTGGGAGGAACAATCCTCTCGGCCCGGGCTGTGTCGTCGGTACGCAGCAGAATACCCTCCGGTACGGCGCGGAGATTCTCGAATCTGGACGCAACCATCGCCGCACGTGTTGATCCCGAACCGGCCGACCCGGAGTTGAGCAGAACATCAACCTGCTGGGTTTGACCACAGCACTTCAGATAGGCCATGCGGATATCCCAGACATCGGTTTCGGCTTGTGCCGGTGGAACGATGCTATCGCCGTCGAGCGAATAGTACACCCAACCAACCGCGCTATCGGGCCGGATATTCCCCACGCTCTTGGCGGCCGATTCGTCCGGATTGGTCACACCCCCAGAGCCACAGGCTACCAGGACCGCTCCAAAGAGTAATCCATAGAGCAATCCGTAGAGCAATCCATAGAGCAATCCAGCAATGGAGTTCCGTCGTGTACGAACCGTGTGCATACCGCAGTGAAACAAGGGACAAACCGGACGAGTTCCACAAATATACGGCTAGATTCGGAGCTCTATCTCCGCCAGAGACCGGCCACGGCGATCACCGCAAAGACCACATTGGCACTCCAACCCACCACCGCCGGATGTACCTCCATCGACAGACCCACGGCTTTGGCAATTTCCGTGCAGACGATATACGCAAAGGCCAGAACCATTGCCATGGCGATATGGACAGCAATCCCTCCTTTGCGCCGAACGCCAGCGAAGGGTACGGCAATCAGCACTACGATGACGTTCGCAAAGGGGAATGCCCACGTGGAGTAGTAGTCGATCAGCAGGGCCCGCACGTCCCGACCGCCGGCTTGCATCGTTGCAATGTAGCTGCGCATCTCATCCAGATCTAACTCGTCAACACCGCGCTGCAGTCGCTGGATGTCGTCCTGCCGAATGGAAAACGGCATTGTCACGGAGTCGAGTCGTACGAGCTGCATGCCACCGCCTGGTTCTGTCCACGTTCGTCGCCACGCCTCGGGTGCTACCCAGCACGCTGTATTGTGATCCCAGGACATGGCCGGTGCTTCGATGCGCCACTGCAGACGAGGTTCGTCCACCGAGCGAAATTCCTCGATGCGCACATTTCTGGCCACGGAGCGGTCCTTGTCGTAGTACTCGATGAAGACGGTCCGCGTAGGAAGATCGCGGAAATACAGGTTGAAAAGCGACCCGCCAGCCCCTTCCTGCAGAAGCGTGCGCTCCAACATGAGGCGTTCCGATGATGCACGTGGCACAACCCAGCCGTTGAAGTACAGCTGTCCGCCGCTAAGAAGGCAACCGATCACAACATACGGTGCAAGGA
This sequence comes from uncultured Hyphomicrobiales bacterium, assembly GCA_964493635.1. Lineage (GTDB taxonomy): Bacteria > Bacteroidota > Ignavibacteria > Kapaibacteriales > Kapaibacteriaceae > OLB6. The sequence goes on along the minus strand of CAZBOW010000003.1, from coordinate 32,882 downwards.
GTCGTAGGGGGCTTGCCCCCGCAGCACGCATGGCCGTAAGCTCATTGGTTGCCGACAGCCGGCCAACACTGAACAGTGCCGCAAGAAGGGTGGCCACTGGAATCACCAGCTGCAGCATGAATGGAAGGTAGGCCACGTAGAACCGGCCCACGTCCACAATGCCAACGCGATGATCGATGAACTTGTCGAGGCGCTCGATGACGTCCACCACCACAAACAGTGCACACAACGCAACCACCGTGAAGAGCACCGTGGAGAGGAACTGTCGGACCTGGTAGCGTGGAATCAGCATCTATTCATCGTTGCGTGAGTGCCCGACGCCCGGCAGCCAGCGACTGCCACCAGCTGCTCAGTGCACCAAGGGCGGCCAGCGCTGCCACCATCATCGCCACATCGGCGATCCGTACCGTGGCGATCCACGGCAGACGAGCCAGAGCTGTGGGGGTAAGCCCTGCAACCGTCGCCAGGGCCAGAAGCATACCGAGGGCACCGGTGATCATGCTCACCAGGACGTGCGGCATTGCCATCCAGGTCGACGACGCACCGACCACGGCCCCAACACGCAGGTCGGGAGCTGCTGCATGCAGTTCGGCGCGGAAACTGTACGTCACGGCAATCAGAAAGAGGAATAAGCTCAAGCCCCCTGCCACCGACCCCAGCATCAGGACGTCCCGCCGACGAGCATCCACCACCGTTGCTAACTCTTCGGACCAGATAATATCGTCGATCTGATCGGCATAGGTTGTCGAGATCCGTTCAATCGCCGCGCGGATATTCTTGGCCGTGCCACCGGAAGCGGTTGGCCACCAGCGAATCAGCCGTGGCATCGCAACTACAGAGCGCAGCCGATCGTCGATGGCAACATCCGCTGCGAACTCAGCCCACACATCTTGCTCGCGAAGGAGCTCTACGTCACGCACGCCCCGTTGGGCGAGTATGCCACGCATGATGATCCGTGCGTTGGCCTCCGTGGTTGTGGGACGGAGCAATACATCAACTTGAATCGTTGAGGCCTGCTCTTGGACCGCACGGTAGGTTGCCAGCGTCCAAACCCCTCCGGCCACACACCACAGCGTGCCAACCCAAGCCACAAAGACCATGCGCAGCACCGGACCACGCCGTCGCGTCAGGAGCCGACCTGCCGCTGTTATGTGAAACCACATCACGAGCCCCCTTCCGATCGATGCTTTACGTGTTGCATACCCCTAATGGCCAGCCGAACGTCCTGCACTGCTCGCACGAGCGCGCGAGCCGGGAAGTGTACCGACTTACGAACATGCAGCGTTGTCAGCAGGCCTACCACAACCGTATTGGTGGCCATCCCCAATCCAATTGCCCACTCCCACCCTGCCAGACTTACCGTGATGAGCACCGCGGCACTCGCTGCTAAGCCGACGGCAGAATAACGCACAACAACGGTGCTTTGGCCCATGGCTGCTACGACGGATGCCATGAGTCCGAATGGCATGCCAAGGGCTCCGAGAATCAGGACGTTGAAGTGCTCCACCGCACCCTGGTACTGCTCACCCAACAGGAGGGTGATCACGTTACTGGCACCAAGCTCGAGAATGATAATGGCAATGACGGTGGGAATGAGGGTTACGCTGATGGCCTTGGTAACGAGCACCTGCAGATCCTCCATGCGATGCTGTGAGTACATTCGAACAGCTGCTGGATAGAGCAGCGTGACAACGGCGTCGTAGGCCTGCTCGAAAAATCGGAAGAGGTTCTTTGCCGGATTGTAGACGCCAACCACCCCAACACCAAAGAAGGCGGCAATCACCATGACGTCCAGCTGACGCGGCGTGCTATTCAGGGCCGTGGCTACGGCAAGTGGCACCCCAAACCGTAGGTACTCTCGCATGGTGGTCGTCCCACTCCAGCGAAACTCTAAACGTGTCCACGTTGCAGCCAGCGCAGCGACCGACGTCGCCGCCATGCCCAGAAAGTCGATCAGAACGATGTCTTCAAGGGTTGTTAGGGCTCCCTGCTGAATCATCCAGACCGTCATCGCTGTGCGGACTCCAAACCAGATCAGGTCCACCATGAAAAGCGCACGCATCCGCATATCGCGGTAGATGAGCTTCAGGCAGAACATGCGTGGGATCGTCAGCAGGGCATACAGCGGCAGCAGGGTTGCAACGGTGACGAACTCCGGATCGACGATTCCAGCCAGAGGGTGGCGAAACAGATAGACGATGGCGGCTGCACCAAGACTGATCACGGTATGGATGACGATCCCCAGTGCATTCACCCGGCCACGCTCTTCAACGTTGGTGCCAAACTGAATCACACCCTGCAGCGCCGAGCCGTCCGAGACGATCATGATCCACGTGTTCAGGCCAACCAGCAAAGCAAACACGCCGTAGACTTCCGCCGGTAGTGCTTTGATCTGCAGGAGCTGGACGAAGCCGTACAAGACGTAGAGCCCCTTATCCGCCAGTGACCACGTAATCTTGCCCAAATGGGCCGTGAGTTTCATGACCGAAAAATACGGCCGATTCCTACCACGTGATGCGCCAGCGCACGTTCGCAGACTCCATGGCCAGGCGCAGCACGCAACCGTCAACCGAGCTTCCGTAGGCCGGAGCTGTCGGGAGCGGACGAAGTTCCAACACCCGTGCCCCCTCCCACTGGATGGCGACGGTGATGCCATCTACCGTGCACCGTGCGCGATCACCATCAAGGGTGACAGCTACACCTGGAGCAAATGGCAACACGATCTGTGCCGGCAGGCTGGCCACCGTGTCGGTGACTACGATCGTACGATCCTGCCACGACACGTGCCGACGGTGCTCGTAGCGTGCCGCGCCACCATGCCGCACAGTTCCCTCCCACGATGCTGAATGGACGGCCACGCTCTTGCGCGTTCCGGATTCCTCGATCATCCAGAAGAGGTCACTGGCAGCATACCAGCGCTGCTCGGTGTTCGGAAAACAGACGGTAGCATGCACGGTGGTGGAGCGCTCTTGGTTGCGCCGTACGGGATCGGCGGTGTAGACGGCTGTCCCCGGATCGCCAATGAACCAGCGGCCACCAACCGACAGGGTGATAGCATTTAGATCGTTGTGGGCATGCCCACCCTTCCCCTGCTGGCCAACGGGCCCATGTCGTACGGTCAGCGCAGCATCCTCCATCGATCGAAGCCACAAACCGAAGTCCGGAAAGTCGGCATCGTGGGTCTGGCTGTGACCAAGGTCCACCATCAACCGTGGTGTTGGCAGCAGTTTGATACAGAGGCCATCGTCGTTATCACCAATCAAGGGCATGCCAAAGGCCTCGAGTGTTGCCTGCGCCTGAAGGGCAAGGTCTATGGACTTCATGAAGGGGGCTGAGCAGCGTGCGTGCAGTGTGGGGCTCGCCTGCACGACATCTCGTGCCACCCGCAGCAAATCAACCACCTGACGGTGGTAGCCGGTACTGGCTTCGAAGTTCATTCCGTCGGGCAGAATCTGACGGGCCGTTTCACGCTCCAGCCAGGGCAGGACCGATCCCTCCGGAGTGACGGCGGTCCCGAGGTAGGCTTCGATCACCACCAGACCGACCAGATCTCCGAGCAGATGCGACGTTCCCATGCCACCAGCTGTCTCTAGGCCACCCCAGACGGCAATGGCGTGTTGCTGTGCGAGCTGTGCTACACGCTCCGTGAGGGATGCCGACTCCATGCCCGCGCTGGAGAACCAGTCCCACGCCACCACGAGGTTCACCGCTCGAATCGCGGAGTCCATAGCCACGTTCCACAATGGGCCGGTTTGAGGCGGATGCTCACGGTGAAACGACTCCACTTCGGAGGCAAAGGACTCGAACCACGAGGGGTCGCCGGTGAGATGTGCGGCTACCGCATACAGGGGCCAGGCATGCATCCGGGCAACTTCCAACACCTCACGAGGATCACAACCATCGGTGTTCCATGCGCGGCACCGCTGGTGGTTCGCCCATGTGAGAAGGTCGGAGCGGTGCTGCTGCAGCAGGTGCGGAGGCGGCAGGGCAAGGCCAAGAGATCGACACGGGAGCGGCCTCAATTGCTCAAGCATGCGCTGCGCCCATTGTCGGCGCCGGGGCCGCCGCACCAGATCGGCGAGTTTCCCGAGCAGAAACGGACGAGCAGGTCCGCTCGCAATGCGCCAGGTGACTTCCAGCCGATCGAGTACCTTCATCGCGCAAGTTAGCTAGCAGTTAAGTTTGCAGGCATGTGTGGAATTGTAGCGCTCGTTGATCCAGTAGCCAGCTCGGAGTCGACTGCCGCCCTTGGGCGGTCGATGCTTCAGAGCACGCAGCATCGCGGGCCCGACTATACCGGCGTCTGGCAGGAGGGGCCGGTCTTTCTTGGCCACAACCGCCTGAGCATCATTGATGTTACGTCGGCCTCCCATCAGCCCATGACGCGGCACCACGCAACCATTACCTATAACGGTGAGGTGTACAACTACATCGAACTGCGCGAGGAGTTGGAGCGCGACGGTGCCGTCTTTACAACAACCGGCGACACCGAAGTGATTCTCGAGGCGTACCTGCGATGGGGCGACGACTGCGTTCAGCACTTCATCGGAATGTGGGCCTTCGCGATCTGGGACCACCGCCAACAGCGATTATTCTGCTCTCGTGACCGATTTGGTATCAAGCCCTTTCACTATGCCCACCGTAATGGCCGGCTCCATATCAGCAGTGAAATCAAGGCCCTGAAGAGCTCACCGCTTGTGGGTGCCGACCTGAATCGCAGCCAGATTGCCCGTGGCCTCTACCTTGGCTGGATGCAGCATTGGGAGGAAACCTACGTTGCGGACATTTTGGCGCTACCAGCTTCCCACTGCTTGGCATGGCAGGCCGATACTCCGTTACGCATCTGGCAGTATGCCAGCCTGGACACCCATACCGAGAGCCCCCTCTCCTTCGAAGAACATGCCCAACAGTTTCGTTCACTGTTCACCAACAGTGTTCAACTCACGGCCCGACGCGACGTCCCGATGGGGATCTGCCTCAGCGGTGGCTTGGATTCTACGTCCATCGCCGCAACACTGGCCTCCTCGACCAACGAGTCCACGATCAAGACCTTCACTGCCTACTACAGCGGCGCAGGAAACGTGGACGAGCGCCCGTACATCAACCACCTCCTAGAGGCCTACCCCCAGATCGAGGCGCACTACATTTCACCGACGGATGCCGATGTGGCCTCGGCTCTTGAGCGTATTGTGTGGATGATGGATGCACCGATGCCGTCGTCGAGCTACATCTCGCAGTACTTCGTCATGCAGCTGGCAGCCCAGCACGGCGTGACGGTAGTGTTGGATGGGCAGGGGGCCGACGAGATGCTGGGCGGATACATGCACTCGGCCTATCGGGTGATTGCCGATCATGCGCGCTCCGGACACGTTGGTGATGCCTACCGTGAGTGGCAAGCCCATAGCCTGCGCCAGAACTATGGCTGGGGCCGTCGGCTGGACGTTCTGGCCAAGAGTGCGCTCACGGCCATACGGGACGAGCCACAGCTTTACCAACTTGAAATGAGTCGTAGCGCTCCATGGGTGCTCCATCAACCGGCATCTCATGTACCGTTGCACCTAGAGATTCCGTCCGGCTCGCGCTTCAATGCTTTCTTGTCGAACCTGATGCGTGTAACACTGCTACCAACGCTTTTGCATACCGAGGATCTCAATAGCATGGCGTTTAGCATCGAGAGTCGAGTACCGTTTCTCGACCATCGGCTGGTCCAGGCTTCTCTGAGCATGCCAACGGAGCATCGGTTCCATCGCGGTGAGAGCAAACGCGTCCTTCGATCGGCTATGCGCGGCGTGGTTCCCGATGCCATCTTAGACCGGCGCGATAAAACGGGCTTTATTACACCGGGCCACATTGCGTGGTTACGCGGGGCGCTGGCGCACGTTCTCGAGGGCGACTGGCACGAGCTGCGCGACTATGCAAACCTTGATGCCGTGCACAAGGTTGTGACTGCCTATCAACGCGGTGATAATCGCCACGCTCTCTTTGTATGGCGCCTTGCCATGCTGCGGCTGTTCCTCAGATCGCACGCTTCCCCGCGTTAAGGCAGAGGACTTCGTAGAGCACATCGCGGTAACGCGGCGACACCTCCACGTGCTCGCCAGTGATCATCACCACACGTGGTGCCTTGCCCCGAAGCACGCGACGAATCAGTGCCGGGTTGACCATGTGCGAGCGATGCACGCGCAACAGTCCAGCAGCGCGCAGCTCTGCCTCCATCTCCCCGAGCGACTTCGACAGGACAACCGGCGGCTCGTCGAGCAGGTGGATTCGCGTGTATCCGTCGTACCCATGAGCACTCACCACACTGCCTGCAGGCCGCACTTCGATTCCATCATAGCCGGGCATGGCAATAGTAGTCCGGCGAAATGGGGGTGTTCCCTCCCGCAGGACGTGCTCGTGTCGACCGCGACCTAACCGGTCGACAACCCTGTCAATGGCTTGCTGCACCTGCTGCAGTGGCGGATCACCCGCCAGATAGTGGACGGCACCGGCCGAAAATGCACTGGCCGCATACCGACCCGAGGCCGTCCAACATAACAGGATCGGCGCCGAACCTGCCATTGAGGTCCACTGCTGCAGTACGGCACCTCGATCGAGTACGGGATCCAGAATCACAAGGTCGGCCTGCCACTGCTGAGCATACGGCAGCGCCATGGTTGGATCTTCAATCCAGCCAACCATATGCAGGATGTGCTCTGACTGCTGTTCGATGGATCGCAGGCTTGCCTCGATCAATCTCCGGAGTAGCGATTTGGAGACGCCAACAATTCGGATATGCATACACTCCCTTCCAGAAGGATGTCTATCTCTCTTGTCTATCTGTGCTGTCTATTTGCAGTATCTACCTACGGCGTGCATCTACAGTGGCAAAATGTGCCATCAGGTACAGGGGGTGGGTTGCACTTTTTTCCGCTTTGTTACATGCTAGTTTTGCCCACACATGACCGACATTTCTTCGATGCTCGACGTGTTTCTGGCGCTGTTTGCCCTGATGGCCGCCGGCATCCTGATCCGTTTCGTTCCGGGGATTCCGTCGGCCACCGACCTGCGCGCAGCCATCGGGAGCATGGTCCTGAACGTCTTTCTTCCGGCCTTGACGTTCCAGTCACTGGCTACGGCACCGCTTTCACACGAGCTCTGGATGATTCCAGCGATTTCCATCGCAACAGCACTGGTGAGTGCGGCCCTTGGATGGTTAGTGGTGGTGCGAGTCATAGGTAGCCGATTGCACGATGCCCAAATGGGCGCGTTGATCTTGGCGGCGACCTTCTGTAACGCAACGTACTTGGGGTTACCCGTCGTTACCAAGGTCGTTGGCCCGGACTTTGCCCGCATTCCGATTGTCTTCGATATGCTGGGGATGTCGCCGGTGCTGTTTACGCTTGGTGCGTGGATTGGCATTCGGTATAGTTCATCCTCCGATCAGCGGACTATTGGACACAGCCTACGATCGATCTTCACACTACCGCCGTTTCTGGCTGCGGTTGCCGGGTTGCTACTCAACATCGCTGGCGTACGCCTGCCCGGTGCGGTCACGACCTTTACATCCATGGCGGGCAGTGTGGTAGCGCCCCTGATGCTCTTCAGCATCGGCCTAGCCCTGCAACCACCCCAACGCCGTCAGGCGGCCATATTGGCGCCCTCCGTTGTGATCAAACTCGTGGTGGCCCCATTGGTGGCGTACGCGCTTTCCCACCTCACGCCAATGGCGTCCAGTGTGGAACTTGCCACCGTTCTCGAGGCAGCGATGCCAACCATGGTGTTAACCATGGTGTTTGCACAGCGCTATCACCTCGACACGGAGCTCTTGGCCCAAGCTATCCTGTTCAGCACAGTCCTGAGTATGCTTACGCTGCCCCTAGTAGTGATGCTGTGGTAGGGGGCTCACTCACTACCTCACGATCGGCAGGAGCCTGAATACCACCTCACCACCGCACAGTACGCGCACGCCGTACATCCCCGATGGCAGATCATTCACCATCATCTCGGCACCGGTGATACCGGCGGGCAGAGTGATGGTGTGGACAGTTCGTCCTTCGAGGGTAAGCAGAGAGATTGTACAATCCGTAGCCGACCACGAGTCGGGGATCGTGATTGAAACGCTGGTACTGGCAGGTGTCGGTGTAAGCCGTAGGTCGTGGCGTTCCGACTGCTGTTGTACAGAGCTCAGCAGGGAGTCTCCACACGATCTGATCGTCCAGGAGCGAATGGTGTGCGCCTGACGCGCAAAGCCGGTTGCCGAGGTAATACCTAACCAGCCTGGTGCTGACCCCAAATTCATGGGTACCGTCAACCGTGGTGCTCCTTTCCGCCCGTCTGTCGACATCCATACCGTAAGGATTGCACCATCATACTCGACCCAGCAATGATAAACGGTTCCGTCTGCTACAAGCGGCGGAATATCAACGGCGTGTGCCACTTCGTAGTCCGGCGTGTGCGACCCTGTTAGTACTCCGTACACGGGCTTCTGAATTGAGAGATGACTGCCATTGGGATCGAAGAAGGACGCGTTCTTGTAGGCATCAAACTCAACGGCCAACCGTCCCCGTATGCCAGAGTACCCAATCCCTTGCCCAGCGCCACCAACAGCTGAGAGTGACTCATTCTGGAGGACAAGGGCAAAACCATCGGCCCCGGGATCGTTGCCATCTTGCTGATTACTGTCGGTACCTTCACTCAGCTGCACGGAGAAGTACGTACTGAATCCATCGGCTACTGGGAGCTTCTCTCGATACCATACTGCTCCCTGTTGATAGATCCGTGATGGTGTAAGATCAACACCCTGTGAAGCACGTCGAGCTGCGCCTGCAAACGCAAGGGACGTAGAATCAGGTTGTACATCAACACACTCCTGCGAGGTGAGAATCTCCACCAGTGGAGAGGCAGACACACCGTCTGCGGCACCGCTGATAGCAAGTACGGCAGGTCGACCACGAGACGTCACCGAAAGAGCTCGAAAGAACGAGTGAGGAGCGATGGTTGACGGACCCGTTTCGACGCTACCTGTTTCGAGATCCAGAAACTCGCAGGAGGACATCGCATTCTTGTTGTTGTTTAGACCTCCAACAATCACTGCGCGTTTGCGATCGAGTTGCGCAACACCTGCACCACAGCGAACCTCGAGCATAGATCCAACAGAGTCGAAGTTGCCGCCACGTCTACGCATGATCGTACGCGCATAGGCATCCGATCCAGAGTTGTACTCTTTCCATGATCCACCAATCAGCCACTCATCACCAGTGGCAGTAGTCATGAGTGATGGATAGTAGACGTTGTGCTTCATCGCACCCGCACGAACCCATTGATTCGTTGATGGCAGATACTCGAAGACGTCGGGATACCGCGCAGATCCTGGACCGCCCTCTCTTCCGCTACAGCCGAGCAAGCGCCCGTCGCGCGTCCGCATCACCTTCGCAAACGATGTGATATACGGGTAGTCGGCAATGCGCCGTGTGTTCTTCGTGGTGATGTTGTAGATCTCGCAGGTAGCAACAACGGTATTCACGCCAATGCGACCTCCCACGATCAGGATTTCCTCGTCGTTCACTGGCGTAACACAGAGTTGCGCACGACCTTGCGTGAGCTCACCAACATTCTCCCAGCGATCGTTGATGGGATCGTAGCATTCAATCACAGCCACGCCGTTCACTGGGTAGTCTTGATACCCACCGAAGACATACACACGACCATTCGGCATGATCGTCGAGGCAAACACAACGCGTCCTATCGACATCGGGGCTGCCGGTGTGATGCTCCGACGTTCAACATCGATGATGGTGCAGGCATCGAACGCCTGTGGAGATGGTCCACGCCCTCCCATGACCAGTACTCGGGACGTTGAGAGCATGGCCACTTCGAAGAATCCGATTCCTCTCTGAAGTTCACCCACGCGCTGCCATGCTAGCTGTTGGGCCGTACCAGAACTATAGCAGACGAGTCCCAGTAGCGCGAGTACGAGTATCTTGCGTGCCATACTACTCTCCCATGCATGATGCGATCGCCTCAAGTATATGGATAAAAGCATACGCACCGACCAGCAGATCGACGACAATGTTCGTGCGCACGAACACGTTGCAAAGGACTACGACCAGCGTCACCCTGAGATCTTTAATCCCATTGAACAGCAACGCTTGAATAAGGTGCTGGACTGGGCACTGCAACAACGGCATTCTAACGGGCTTTCGGCCATGGACTACGGTTGCGGCACAGGAAATCTTACGCGCCACCTTCTGAGCTTCGGTTGCACTGTCACCGCCGCAGATGTCACGCCGTCGTTTGTGCAGATGACGAAACTTTTACATCCCGAGCGTGTCACCGGCATGGTGTTAAACGGTCGCGATCTATCTACGGTGGTAGATGCTACGTACGATCTCATTGCTACCTACAGCGTTCTTCATCACATTCCTGACTACCTAGCAGCGGTCCAGGAGATGATCCGTGTGCTCAAGCCAGGTGGCATTCTTGTGATCGACCATGAAGCTAGCGACGAACACTATCAGCCTTCTGCTGCCTTGCAGGAGTTTCGTCGGCAGACAGCGATACCACGCACGGCATCATGGTACACCCGTCGACTACTCTCGCTTGGATGGTGGCGTACGAAGTGGCGACAGCGGAGCAACCCTCGCTATTCGGAGGAGGGCGACATCCACGTCTGGCCAGATGACCGCATTGAGTGGCCGCGCCTGCGCTCATTGTTTGCCGAGTGCGGTGTTGATGTTCTTCGTGATGAGTCCTACCTGCATGCACAGAATCATTACGATCCGGCACTCTATCATACCTATGCCGAGCAGTGCTCGGACATGCACCTCCTTGTTGGTAGAAAGCGATGACACCCCTCCGCCTGCTTGGCCCCTTTCCCCCTCCATACGGCGGTGTAGCGCTGCACATGGTGCGGTTGCTGGAAGCTCTCAAGGGTACGGGGCTCTCAGTAATGGGAGTGTCGCAAGCGGGAGTACCCGAGGGCGTAGCAGATGTTCAACGGTTTGGCGTCGTGGATCTGGTGCGCCGTACGCCGGTGCATTATCATACGGACGAAGGCAATGCACGATGGATGATGCTCTTCGGTACCGTGTGGCGCCTACTCGGAGTGCCCTACGTGGTAACCGTACATTCGTTCCGTGACCGACCTGAGCTCCACACGTCGCGATGGAAGCAACGCTTGCACGCTGCCTATCGAGGTGCACGGGCCATCATTGCGATCAGCGACGATGTGCGCACTGATCTGGTGAATCGACTCGACATCGATCCGTCCACCATCACCGTGATTGGGTCGGATCTACCGATCAGCGCGTGGGAACGTGGCGCTCCGCTGTCGAGCGCGTTTCCGGAAGCATGGCGTACGGCACCCGTTCGCATCCTAGCCAATGCCGGACGTCTTGTGAGCTACAATGGACAGGACCTCTACGGGCTGGATCTGTTGGCCGCAGCCGTAAGCGGCCTTGGCAACGATGTAGCAACGGCACTCGTGATTGGTGAGGTCATTCATCCCGAGTTGCTGAGAGTTCTCGAGGAAGCTGCTGCTGGCAACCCACACCTGTTTCTTGTTCGCGGGCATGAAGGCCCCCTACTCCCAGCCGTTGAGCACGCCCACATTGTTGTGCGTCCAACACGCACCGAGGGAGGGCGCAGTTTGACGCTAGCGGAAGCCATCGAGCTTGGCCGATGGGCTGTCGGGTCGGATGCCGTGCTCCGCCCTCGGCAGACTCGTACGTTCCCAAATGGAAACGCCAAGGCTCTTCACGACGTTTTGAGTGAGATCTGCCACCACGTACGCTCCGGCGTGCTGCCAGAACCGGTGACGCCGACCGCTGAGTTGGTCGAGGAGCTACGGGAGGTTTACCGACGCAGCTTCTCGTGAAGCGTTTCCAAGTACTGGACGTTCGTCAGCTCGTAGTGGATGGGCGTCACCGCCGCCCAACCCTGCTTGACCGCAAGGTCGTCGGCATCTTCTAACTCGGTGACCGGTTCCAGGGTACCAGCCAGCCAGTAGTACGTGCGCCCATGGGGGTCGGTGCGCACTTCGTAGTAGTCGCGCCACTGCGAATGCCCCTGCCGTGTGACTCGGATTCCTTTGAATTCGTCCATCGGGATGTTCGGCACATTTACATTCAGCAGGGTGCCCAACGGCAGATCGAGCTCCAACAACTGCTGGGCAACCTGGGCTGCCACGTGCGCCGCAAGGGACATATCCGCCGATGTATCCAGCGTACTCAGCGACACCGCCATGGAGGGAATACCCATCATGGTGCCCTCGGTGGCTGCACTAACGGTACCAGAGTAGATCGCACTCACGCTGGCATTTGAGCCATGGTTGATGCCACTGACGACGATATCGGGACGTTCCGGCAGTAGCGTAGAAATGGCAAGTTTTACGCAATCAGCCGGCGTACCCTCCACGGCCCAGCCGAAGAATGCACCATCGCGATCATACTCGTTGGCACGTAAGGGGCTCGCCACGGTAAGCGCATGTCCTACGGCACTCTGCTGCCGATCCGGCGCTACAACCGTTACCGTGCCGATCGTCTGCATGGCACGCACCAAGGCAAGGATACCGGCCGAGCCGATACCGTCATCGTTCGTCACAAGAATCTTCATCGGGTAAGGTCGAGATAGAAGATGAAGGCCATAAAGGCCAGAAGTAGTGCAACCCCGATCTGTTGGAATCGCATTTTCACCACGGGAGAAATCTCACGTCGGATCACCGACTCGATGGCCACAAACACAAGATGACCACCATCGAGGCCCGGCAAGGGCAGAAGATTCATCACCGCTAGCGAAATAGAGATCAGAGCCATAAACCGCAGGAAGGCCTCCAGACCAAACTCCGCACTTTGCGAGGCCATTTGAGCAATTCGGATCGGACCTCCGAACGACTGACGTACTTCAACGTCGCCGCGAACCACATGGGCCACCGATGCACCAATCAGACCAACCGTGGAGCTCACCTCGCCAAGAGCCATCGAGAACGCCTCGCCAAAACCGTAGGTCTGGGTGCGCATCTCACCGGTGTAGATCGTCTGTAATTCGATGCCAATGACCGAATCACGGCCAACGTCCACCGAGCATGGAAGCGTCGAGTCGCCCCGAGCGATATGAAAGACCACCGTCGATCCGGCATGACGACGAATGTACTGCTGCACTTGCGCTGGGATCCGCACCGGTGTACTGTCCATGGCCAACAGGCGGTCCCCGGACTGCAGTCCCCCTTTGTCAGCTGGGCCGTAGGAAATCACCGCGCCCAACTGGACATCGAACCCCGCAGGATAGATCCCGACACCATCGCCAGAGGCAAGGGCACGCACGATGTCTCTGCCGGCAATGGACTTCTCCATCCGAGCCCCCTGCCGCTCAATCACCACTGCATGCATAGCCGTTTGATGCTCCAAGCCAAGACCCTTGGTCACCTCTCCCCACGTGGACACTGCAGCACCATCAATTGCGACGATACGGTCGCCGTCGCGGAAGCCCGCCACAGAAGCAACCGAGCCGGGCTCGACGTAGGCCACGGTTGTGGTGGCCATGTCCTGCTTGCCGTTGATCAGCGGTAGGGCCCAAAAGATCCCGATCGCCAACAGCAGATTCATCACGACGCCTGCTACCAACACCAGAGCCTTCTGCCAGTTCTTCTTTGATCGAAACTCCCAGCTCTGTGGTTCTTGCTGCGTATAGGAGTCGTCCATTGATTCATCGATCATGCCCAGAATGCGAACGTAGCCACCAATCGGAAAGGCACTGATGCGGTAATCGGTGTCGTTGCCGAGTTCGAGCCCTTCGGGCAGCTTGCCGAAGCTGAAGCCAGTGCGACGATTCCAGCCGAACAGCCGAGGACCCATGCCGATGGCAAACACGTCGGCTCGCATCCCCGTCCATTTGGCTGTGAGGAAGTGGCCCAACTCGTGTACAAACACGAGAATGCCGATGACCACAATAAAGGAGAGGAAGGGGCTAAGGAAGTCCATGCTGATGTACGTCGGTGTTCAAACGTGAGACAGTTGCTCAGTGGCTACGCTCCGAGCCACCTGATCAATTTCAACAATACCGTCCAAAGACGGTTCAGCCACCAGTTCCATTTTGTCCAGCGTGCGCAGAATCACCTCGGGAATGGCCGTAAAACCGATGCGTCCATCCAGGAAGGCGTACACGGCTACTTCGTTGGCTGCGTTCAACACACATCCCGCCGAGCCCCCTACCTCAAGAGCATCGTAGGCAAGCTGTAAACACGGAAATCGTTGCAGATCCGGTGCTTCGAAGGTCAGCGACCCCAGGGCAACCAGGTCCATCCGAGGTTGGTCGAGCGGCTGACGCTCTGGATAGGTCAAGGCATACTGGATCGGGACGAGCATGGTAGGGATTCCCATCTGCGCCTTCACAGAACCATCAACGAACTCGACCATCGAGTGAATGATCGACTGAGGGTGGACAACCACGTCAATCTTGGCGGCGGGAAGATCGAAGAGCCATCGGGCCTCCATCACTTCGAAGCCTTTGTTCATGAGTGTGGCCGAGTCGATGGTGATTTTAGCACCCATCGTCCAGTTGGGGTGACGCAGCGCCTGTGCTGCCGTCATGCGATGAAGTTCATGAGCGGGCGTCGTACGAAAGGGGCCTCCTGATGCGGTAACCACCAATCGCGCGATGGCCGAAGCCTGTTCTCCAACAAGGCACTGGGCAATGGCAGAGTGTTCGGAGTCCACCGCCAGCAGGGTTGCACCACTGGCCTGCGCAGCGGGCACCATCACGTGGCCGGCACTAACGAGCGTTTCCTTGTTGGCCAGACCAATCACATGACCGGCGCGGATTGCCGCCATGGTTGGCACCACACCACTAAAACCCACCATGGCACTCATGACCACATGGTTTTCTGGATCGGCTGCCGCCGTGCAGAGCCCCTCCTCGCCGGAGAGGATCACGCCAGAAAAGCCACTATGCTGACGGAACGCCTCGCAGGCTGCCTCGTCGCGAATGGCAACGCCAAAGGGCTGCACACGACGCACCTGCTCGGCAAGATCCTCCCAACGCGTATTACAGGTAAGCCAGCGAACCCGGAACTGCTGCCCAAGTCCAGAGAGAACCTGGAGGGTCTGTGTGCCGATAGAACCCGTAGAGCCAAGAATGGTAATGGTGCGGGGTGAGGTCACGTTGATGGTAGAACCTTACTGATAAAGGGAAGTGATATCCGTACCACCGGGGGTGTGACACTGAAACTCGCCGGCTTCCATGTTGTCGTCTTCCTTGTACGTCACCCACATGAAATACTGGCGGAGCCATTTCCAGAAGGCTGTACCCGAGTGACGCTGCATGTAATGCACAACGTAGGGGTGCGCCGTGACGGTCACACGCAAACTCCATGTGCGGGCCCGGTACGTCCGCAGCCAGCGATCAATCGACGTAAGGGTTGTTTGCGGCGACTGGACCTTGCCGGTGCCGAAGCACAGCGGACAGTTCTCGGACGTGCGCTCGGCCATGCTCTGACGAATACGCTGCCGTGTAATCTGCATGATCCCCAGCTGCGTGATCGGATAGGTAATCGTCTTCGCCCGATCCCGAGCCAGCTCGTTGCGCATCTCGTTGAGCAGCTTGCGGCGATTATCCTCGTGCTGCATGTCGATGAAGTCCACGATGATCATCCCGCCGATGTCGCGCAGGCGAAGTTGCTTGGCAACTTCCCGTGCCGCCTCGAAGTTGGTTTTCACCGCGTTGTCCTCCTGCGTGCGCTCGTGCGAGGCACGCCCGGAGTTGACATCCACCACCACCATTGCTTCGGTATGATCGATCACGATGGATCCACCACTTTTGAGACGTACGGTGCGCTGATGCGTGGCATGTACCTCTTTTTCGATGCCATAGATCTCGAACAGCGGCTTGGTATCGGCAAAGAGTTCAACCTTCCCACGGAGGTGTGGAGCCGTGCGCTCCACGTAGGAGCGGATCTCGCGGTACACCTTCGGGTGATCGACAATCACCTGCTGAACGTCGTCCTTGAAGAGGTCGCGAATCACACTATGCGTAACACTGGCCTCCTCATGAAGCAGCATCGGCCCCTTGGCCTCGCGCACTTCGGCTTCGATGTCGCGCCAGTCGGCCAGCAGCGTTTCGAAATCACGTCGGATGTCTTCTTCATCAAGGCCGGCTGCGGCCGTGCGGATGATGCAGCCCATGTGCTCGGGAATCACACTGCGGGCAATGCTGCGCAGGCGCTTTCTCTCCCGATGCGACGACACCTTCCGCGAAACGCCAATGGCTTCGTCGAAGGGTAGCAGGACCACATTACGTCCCGTGAGACCAACCTTGGTGGTTACGCGAACGCCCTTTTGGTGGTAGGCCTCGCGTGTAACCTGCACAATCACATTCTGCTTTTGCTGAAGATTGATCGTGACGTTCCCACTCCGTTTTGTGCGGAATGTTGGGAGTTTCTTGGAGGGGGCTGCCTTGGCCGTGCGCAGCGCTACATCGCTGGATTGCGCCGAGGCCACGGTTGGGCGATCATCGTCGTCGTCATCATCATCGGCAACCTCTTCCATCGAAGAGTCAACATCGGAAAAGTGCAGGAAGGCATCCTGCTCAAGGCCAATGTCCACAAAGGCTGCATTCATGCCCTGCAGAATCTTGTTGACGCGGCCGAAGTAGATGTTACCAACGTGATGTTCACGATCGGGCTCTTCGGTGAAGAGCTCAGCCAATCGACCATCTTCGGTGATGGCGATACGCAGGTACGTAGGGGTAACGTTAACGAGGATTCGACGAACCATACAGAAGCATCCAGCGGGCGCTGGACCCCTTGTCGAAAATAAAAAAGCCAAGTTGACCGTGGCGCCTTACGAACGAACTGACCGTTGCTTCCTTCCGGACCTGGCGGAGTTGGGTTCGGCGTAACCGCACGGGACTTGGCTGACGAGCAATCTACGGAAAGTCATCGACATGGCCACCCTCTCCTCCTACGGTTCCCGATTCGAGCCCTGGTCCCGACGTGGGAACCGGAAGATCATCACGGCCATCCACGCCCAGCGGCGCGTTGGCGGGATGAGGGTGAACAACAAACGATCGATCCCGTCAAGGACCGATAGCAGCGGTTTGAACAGAGGGGTGCCTCGAGCGATCACCGACCCGATCCCGAGAAGGTTGAAATACTCCACGTCCACCTCTCCAAAGTACTCTCGTGCCAACTGGATGTCCCTCATCAGCATCGGATGCTCATCCACGGTCCGCATCTTCGGCGTTAGACGACGGTAGAGATTGATGATCGGATTATGGCCCATCGGCTCGATGAAGACCGCCTCGCCGTCATCCTTGAGGGTGCGGGCCAGCTCGCTATAGGAGCGACGCAGATCCAGATGATGCAAGATCGCCGAACCGAGGATGCGGTCAAAAGAACGATCCGCAAACTCCAAGGCCTCGGCGTTCATGACCGTGAAGGTCACGGGCACTCCTTGCCGTTGCGCCTCCTCCGTAGCCATGTCAACGGCCACCGGTGATATGTCGATCCCCGTAACAACAGCACCGGCCTTGGCCATCATGTAGGCATGGCTACCGGGTCCGCACCCGTACTCCAATACCTTCAAGCCGTTCGCCTTGTGGGTGATCAGCTCCTGGAATCGGTCACGGGTGCGCTTGATCGTTTCATAGTACTTGTCCGTAGGAGCGCGAACGCCCTCCGCGAATGCCATGTCGTGGTACTCGCGTTCGCGTTCCAGGCGCTCTTCAACGTTGGCGGATCGTTGTGTGGACACGTCCTAGCCCTTGAACTCCGGGTCGAGCCCCTGCCAGCACTCCCAGTAATCGGACTGCAGCTGGGAGGTCTCAAGGGCAAACTTTGTGGTGCGAACAACAAACCGCGTTTCGAACATGAAGGCCAACGTGTCTTCCAGCTTCACCGGAGTCAGGTCGACCTCTGTCATCTTCTTGTACGTGTCGGCATCCGGTCCGTGACCACTCATGCAATTATGGAGCGACGCGCCGCCGGGAACAAAGCCGCCACCTTCTTTTGCATCATAGACGCCCTTGATGAGTCCCATGAACTCATTCATGAAGTTTCGGTGGAACCATGGTGGTCGGAACGTGTGCTCTGCCACCATCCACCGGGGCGGGAAGATCACGAAGTCGATGTTGGCCAGGCCGGGAGTGTCCGTCGGAGAGGTCAGGACGGTGTAGATCGATGGATCGGGATGGTCGAACGTAACGGTATTAATGCACTGGAAGTTGGCCAGGTCGTACTTATAGGGGGCGTAATTACCGTGCCAGGCTACAACATTCAGCGGTGAGTGGTCGTAGACGCCCCGCCAAAGGTTGCCCTGGAACTTCGCAATCACGGCAAACTCCCCCGTGCGATCTTCGAACCAGGCCTCGGGGATCAGAAAGTCGCGCGGATAGGCCAAGCCGTTCGCACCGATGGGTCCCAGATCGGGCAAGCGGAAGGGGGCTCCGTAGTTCTCGCAGATATAGCCTCGAACATTTCCCGAAACTTCCACGCGAAACTTGATGCCCCGTGGTATCACGCAAATCTCACCGGGAACGACGTCTACCTTCCCCATTTCGGTAAGGAACACCAGCTCCCCTTCCTGCGGCACGATCAGCATCTCGCCGTCGGCATTGTAGAAGAAGGTGTCGTGCATGGAGGTGTTGGCCGCATAGACGTGGATGGCACTTCCGGTATGGGTGGTTACATCACCGCTTCCCCCCATCGTGATGATCCCCTCGACGAACGTTGTTGGCGAGCTGGGCATCGGAACGGGGTCCCACCGCAGCTGATTTGGTGGCGTGACAACCTCGTCGAACGGCGTAGAGCGGATCAATCCATTGCTGATGCGCTCGTAGGGACGATGCACGACGGACGGCCGGATACGATACATCCAGGATCGCTTGTTCGTATGCCGCGGCATCGTGAAGGCCGAACCGTTGATCTGCTCGGCATAGAGTCCGAACGGTGGCTTCTGGGGAGAGTTTTGACCCTGTGGCAGAGCCCCCTGCACCGCCTCGGTGGCTACATCGTTTCCAAAACCTGAGAGATATCCCATAACGGCACTCATGAAGTGAAAGGAACAACAGCGCGGTTGCTGGCGCGCCCAGCAGGATTCGAACCTGCGACCTACAGCTTAGAAGGCTGCTGCTCTATCCAGCTGAGCTATGGGCGCGTGTTACGTAGCAGGCTACGCCACAAAGTTAGAATGAATTAGAATGAATTAGAATGAATTAGAATGAATTGGCAAGGGAATTGCTTCACCACAACGTATGGACTGGTTTGATGCCTTTGATGAAATCTTCGCTACGGTTGAACGCTTCGTGCAGGAGCACGGCAAGCGGCCGTCGTGCGTTGTGGTCAGTCCGCATCTGTACACGTGGCTGGCGGAGCTTCAGCGAGAAAGCGCCCTGATCGAGGGCATGGACGCCACGCTTCCCCTTTCGATCGACACAACCTACGGTACGATTCCCGTTGCCATCGACGAGCGCCTTGGCGCCTACGACGTGGTTGCCGAGTAGCAAGATTCCTCGTATCTTTGGGGCTCTACTTTCAGCCCCAACCTTGTTTCACGAATCACGTGGACTGCGGTACACCGGAGGGGCGCGGCGTACGGTAGTCAAGGAGTTCTTATGTCAGAACAAGAAGCCGCTGCGTCATCCGACGACGTCAGCATGGAGACCGTTGCTGTAGCTGCGGAAAAGACACCAGAACGCGCAGCACCATCACGCAAGACGGCGCTGGCGGCCATTCTGGAAGGTGAATTGGATGCTGTGTCGCTCACCGACGATGCATTTCGTACGATGTTCGACGACAGCCTGTCGAAGGTAAAAGAAGACGAAATGGTACACGGCAAGGTCGTGTCCGTTACGCGAGATGAGATCTTGGTCGACATCGGATTCAAGTCGCTGGGCATTGTCCCACGCGCTGAGTTCGTTGGTGCCGAGACGCTCACGCCCGGCGATGCCGTGGACGTCTTCGTCGAAAAGATTGAAGATGCCGACGGTCGCCTGATTCTCTCGCGCCGCCGTGCAGACTTCATGAAGACATGGGAAGACATTCTCAAGTTGCATGAAGATCAAACCGTTACTCAGGTTGGCATCCTGCGCCGCATCAAGGGTGGCATGGTCGTTGACCTGTTGGGAATCGAAGCCTTCCTCCCAGGCTCACAGATCGATGTGCGCCCTGTTCGCGACTTCGACGCTTGGGTAGGTCGCACGCTCGACGTCCGCGTTGTCAAGGTTAATCACCCAAGTGAAAACGTTGTGGTCAGCCACAAGGTCTTGCTCGAGGAGCAACTCTCCGAGCAGCGGGGCAAAATCCTCTCCACCTTGGAGAAGGGTCTGGTCCTGGAAGGTGTTGTCAAGGCCATCAGCGACTTCGGTGTGTTTGTCGACCTTGGCGGTGTGGATGGTCTTGTGCACATCACGGACCTGTCGTGGGGACGTGTCTCCCATCCAAGCGAGATCGTCCAGCTGGACGAGCAGGTGAAGGTCGTTGTCCTGGACTACGATCCAAACCGCAAGCGGATTTCCCTGGGTATGAAGCAGCTCACCCCACATCCGTGGGACGAGATCGGCGAGAAGTACGAACCCGGCACCAAGGTGACCGGCAAGGTTGTATCGCTGACCGACTACGGTGCCTTCATCGAAATCGAGAAGGGCGTCGAGGGCCTCATCCACATCAGCGAGATGAGCTGGACACAGCATATCAAGCACCCATCCCAAGCCGTAGCGCTTGGCCAGATGGTCAGTGCCGTCGTGCTGAACATCGACAAGTCCGAGCGTAAGCTTGCCCTTGGCATGAAGCAGCTGGAACCCGATCCATGGAATGATCTCACGGCGAAGTATCCGGTGGATTCCGTCCACAAAGGGACGGTACGCAACCTGACGAACTTCGGCGTCTTCGTAGAACTCGAGCCCGGTGTTGATGGCCTTGTGCACATCTCGGACCTGAGCTGGACGAAGAAGATCCGCCACCCAGGTGAATTCGTGAAGAAGGGCGACGAACTCGACGTTGTGGTACTTGCCATCGACGACGAACACCGCCGCATCTCCCTTGGACACAAGCAGATCAGCGAGAATCCATGGGACATCTTTGAAAACGAGTTCGGTGTTGGTACGGAAACCGAAGGCAAGATCGTTCGCATCATCGACAAGGGTGTGATCGTAGAGCTGCCACAGGGTGTTGACGGTTTCGTTCCGGTATCACAGTTGTCCTTCGCTCCCGTTCGGAACATTGCCGAATTCTTCAACCAGGACGACGTCCTGCCGTTGAAGGTGGTAGAATTCGATAAGGATCAGAAGAAGATTGTGCTGTCGGTTGTTGAATTCCTCCGCGGCAAGCCTGAAGAGGAAATCGCTAAGTACAATGCCAACCACCCAGTACCGAATGCCGACAAATACGACGGCGAGGGTGGAGCTTCGGCGGAAACGTCGATCGAAGATCTGGAATCCAGCGAGTCGGTCGACGGCGAGTAACACCCCGTCATAGCATTACAAGCATACGCCCTCCTGCACCGTTGTAGGAGGGCGTTTTTTCTTTCTCCGATTGAAACCGATATGGACCGTCCACACCTGCAACCTCTCTTACATGAGCTCTTCGCGATGACCTTCCACGCAGGGATCAAGCCTGGGTTGGACCGGATCATGGCACTCTGCGACACGCTCGACAATCCACAGCAGCGTCTGCCGGTGATCCATGTTGCCGGTACCAACGGCAAGGGCAGTACCTCATCGATGTTGGCCAGCATCCTTCAGCATGCTGGGTACCGCGTAGGCCTGTACACCTCACCTCACATCGTAGAGTTTAACGAGCGAATCCGGATCAATGGCATACCAATCGCCGACGACGACATCCTCCGGCTTGGCCGGCCATTGATGGATACTGCCAAGGCCATTGGTGGCACGTTCTTCGAAGTCACCACAGCGATGGCTCTGGCCTACTTTGCTGAGCGTCGCGTCGACGTCGCGGTGATTGAAACGGGTCTGGGAGGACGCCTTGATGCGACGAACGTTGTTACGCCGCTGCTCTCCATCATTACGGGGATCGACTACGACCACATGGAATACCTCGGCACAACCCTACCCAAGATCGCAAGCGAAAAGGCCGGTATTATCAAGCAGGGGGCTCCGGCAGTGTTAGGACCACTCGTGGCCGTGAGCAACGCCACCGAACAAGCAACGGTCCGTAGCGTATTTGAAGCGGCCGCAGAGGCGGCTACTACCACGTTGACCTATGCTCCAGACGTGGTGCGTGTAGAGGTCGACCGCATCACGCCGGACCTCGGCATGGTTGTTAGCGTTCTGATGAACGACGCCCTCCAGTACTTTGACGTCGACCTAGCGGGCACCCATCAGGCAGCCAACATCGCGACCGTCATGGCGTCGCTACCCGCGTTGCGCAACATCTTTTTCATCACCGACGATCACATTACCAATGGGCTGCGCACGGTACATGCCACGACGGGTCTCCGCGGACGCGTGCAGTGTGTGGCTCGTAGTCCCGTGACGGTGCTGGACGTCTCACACAACCCCGGAGGCATCGCATCGCTGATCGCAACACTGCGCGATGCTGGCTATGCCAATCACTCATGGCAGGTGGTGTTTGGAGCCATGCGCGACAAGGACGTTGCTGGCATGCTTCATGCCATCGCTCCAGCGGTCGATACCCTCCATGCCTGCAGGCCAGCGCTGGAGCGGGCACTGGACACCCATTCGTTGAAGGAACTGGCTGCGCACGCTGGCATCTCTGACGTCGTCTGCCATGCGTCCGTTGCTGATGCTCTTACGGCAGCACGGCAGCAGGGTCCAACACTGATCTGTGGTAGCTTCCATGTTGCCGACGAAGCTCTCCGTACTTTTGCCTCATGAAGCAGAAGATTACCTCCGCCCTCCTCTCCGTTTCCGACAAAACAGGTATCGCCGAACTTGGTGCCGCACTGCACGACGCTGGCGTAACCATCATCTCTACCGGTGGCACAGCCGCTGCACTGGCTGCGGCAGGGGTCCCCGTGGTAAAGGTATCGGACGTCACCGGGTTTCCGGAGGTTATGGACGGAAGGGTCAAGACGCTCCATCCGAAGATTCACGGTGGACTGCTGGCACAGTTGGATAATCCACTTCACGTTGCCCAGATGCAGGAGCATGGCATCACGTCGATTGACCTGGCCGTAATCAATCTCTATCCGTTTGAGAATACCGTTGCCAATCCGGAGGCTACCCATCACGACGTCATTGAGAACATCGACATTGGTGGTCCGGCTATGGTTCGTGCAGCGGCCAAAAACCATGCCCATACGTTGATTGTGGTCAATCCACGTCATTACCCGACCATTCTGGACTACATCCGCTCGGGATCCGACGTTCCCATGGAACTTCGGGAGCAATTAGCCTTTGAAGCCTACGCCCACACGGCTCAGTACGATGCCCGTATTGCCGCCTACTTTGCACAACGCCGAGGTGTGCACTTCCCCAGTGAGACAGCCCTACCGCTGCGGCTGGATCAGTCGCTTCGCTACGGCGAAAATCCGCATCAGCAGGCAGCGCTCTACGGTAGGTTCACGGAGATTTTTCAGCCCCTCCATGGCAAGGAGCTCTCGTACAACAACATCCTGGACATCAATGCCGCCGCGGCGCTGACCGGCGAGTTTGATCACCCCAGCGTCGTGATCGTCAAGCATAACAATCCGTGTGGAGTTGGCAGCGGCTCAAGCCTTGCCGAAGCATGGGAGCGAGCCTTTGCTACTGATACGGTGAGCCCCTTTGGTGGAATCGTGTGTGTGAACCGCGAAATCGATCTGGAATTCGCCGAGACCATCCACGGCATCTTCACAGAAGTCATCATTGCCCCGTCCTACACGGCAGATGCCCTGGAACGACTTCAAAAGAAGAAGGATCGGCGCCTGATACAACTCGACCAGTCGCGCTTCCGGGCTCAGTCGTCCTTGGATGTACGGTCGGTGGTAGGGGGCTTTTTGGTGCAATCAGCCGATGACGCATTGATGCATGGTCAGCCAACGGTGGTTACCAAGCGCCAACCGACGGACGAAGAGCTGCGGTCGATGATGTTCGCATGGACGGTGGCCAAGCACGTCAAGAGCAATGCAATTGTGTACGCACGGGCCGACCGCACGCTGGGAATCGGCGCGGGCCAGATGAGTCGGGTGGACTCGGCGCGCATTGCGGTGCGGAAAGCCCAGGACGCCGGACTCGACCTTACGGGGTGTGCCGTAGCCTCCGACGCCTTCTTCCCATTTGCTGATGGCCTGCTGCAGGCTGCTGAAGCCGGCGCGACCTCAGTGATTCAACCCGGAGGCAGTGTGCGCGACGCCGAAGTGATTGCTGCGGCTGACGAACACGGCCTTGCGATGGTCTTCACTGGGATGCGTCACTTCCGTCACTAAGCCCGCTACAGGACTTACGCCCGTAGCCGGGATGCCTCGTGCAGCACGTCCAGATTGGTCTGCACCTTGCCAAAGAGCGTACCGGGGGCAAACTGCCCATCGGCAATACTCTCTCCAGCGGGCATGCCCGTGAGTAGGGCAACGGCCTGTTCCAAACGCGTAATCGGATAGATGGCAAACTTCTTCCGACGCACCGCGGCGATCACGTCGTCCCGTAACATCAGATCTTGCACGTTCTGTGCTGGAATGATCACGCCCTGCTGGCCGGTGAGTCCCCGATCCTCGCAGACCTCGAAAAATCCAATGATTTTTTCGTTAATACCACCTACGGGCTGGATGTCGCCTTTCTGGTTGATCGACCCGGTGATCGCGAGATCCTGTCGAATCGGGATGTTACTGATTGCCGACAGCAGGGCAATCATTTCCGCGGCACTGGCACTGTCGCCGTCGACGCCTCCGTAGGACTGTTCAAAGGCGATGGATGCCGTAAACGACATCTGCTGCGACCGCGAGAACAACGACCGCAACAACCCCGAGAGGATCAACACACCCTTGGAATGGATCGGGCCGGAGAGGTCCACTTCCCGCTCGATGTTGATGATTCCCTTACTGCCGGCACTTACCGTTGCGGTAATGCGCGAGGGCTTGCCATACCCCACGATCCCTGCCTGATATACAGTTAGTCCATTGACCTGCCCCACACGCTGACCGGAAACGTCGATGAGGAGTGAGCCATTCTTGATTTCCTCGCGCAAGCGCAAGTCGGTGGCATTGCTTCTCCACCGGCGTTGGTCCAGAGCATGACGCACGTGGGTGCGCGATACGACGTTCGCGCCGGCCTGTCGGGCAAAGTGCGCCGCCTCACGCAGCACATCGGCTACATAGCTAAACTGCAGCGTGATCTTCTCCTGTCGGCTGGTATAGGCTACAGCCCACTCGATCAATGCAGCTGCTCCGGAGCGATCACAGTGCAGTAGCTGCTCCTCCTCGGCAAGGCGCGCAAAGAACTGGGCATAATGCTTCATCATCTGCGACGTGCGATGGACGTCACCTTCGAACTCAGCATGGATCTTGAACATCTTGTGGAAGTCCTCATCGGCCTCCCACAGGGCGTGGTAGATGGATGGGTCGCCAAGGAGGATCACCTTCACGTTCACATTGATCGTGTCGGGCTTGAGTGTGTTTAACTGAAACTGCGACTCTGGCGACTGCATTTCCAGATGTCCATACAGCAGAACGCGTTTCAGAGCCGTCCACAGGTGTTCGTCGGAGAGAACATCCATGGCATTCATCACCACAAATCCCCCATCGGCGCGCAGGAGGCTGCCGGCACGGATCTGCGAAAAGTCGCTGACGGCATACCCACGTGCGTCGATTCGCCGCTCGATCGATCCGAAGAGCGATGAGTACGTTGGTGAAGTCTCGACGATCACCGGTGCAACCTTCGTTGCGTAGTTATCCACCAGCAGATTGACGCGATATTTCTCCGTGAGCAGGTCCTGCGCCTCCTCGATCTTATCGTCCGGCGCTCCAGCTAGACGTGCGGCCTGAAGCTTAACGAACTCCTCGAGGTGCTCCAGCAAATGCTGCTGGATGCCGGCCAGGTAGGTTGCTACGCGGTCCCGTTGGAAGCTGGCACGAACATCAGCGAACACGGACTCGATGAGTGTTCCGACGGCGGTCTGGTCATACTTCGACAACTCCTTTCGGAACGACGCCGCAATGCGAATCGATCGTCCACCGAGTTCGGTAAGCTGATCGCGATGCTTGGTGTAGGCAACCTGAATCCGCTGAAACTCCTCATCGCTGATCGTTCCCTTGCCGTGGGCTTCCGCCACCTCGTCCATCGTCATGGGCTCGTTGTTCACGATGGGGAAGATTTCGGCATGCGTCGATCCATCCTCCTCCTGCACCTGACCCAGCGTGAGCCCTACCGGACGGAGTTTCCCATCGAACTCCTTGAGCAGTTTCTCTTCCTGAGCCTGGAAGCGGGCAATGATAGCCGTGCGCTCCGTCTGGAATTGGGTCTCTTCAAAGAGGGAGGGTATCCGCCGCTGCAGCACTGCTAGTGCATCTTCCATCATCCTACGAAACACTCGTCCCTCACCCGCTGCAAAGCGGAGGAGCACAGGACGGTCCGGGCTGGCGAAGTTGTGGACGTAGGCAAAGTCATGCAGCACCGGTGCATCATGCTTGACCTCGTCGAGAATCTGGCGGATCGTCGTCATTCTGCCCGTTCCTACCACGCCCGAGGCCCAGATGTTGTATCCCTGCGACCGAATCCGCGCACCGAGGCGCAACGCTTCAATCGCGCGATCCTGACCGACAATCTTGGTAAGGGGCTTGAGCTCCTTGGTACTCTTGAACGGAAGTGCCGATGGTGGACACACCCATTTCAGTTTCGATGCCGGAAGTGGTTGTACGGTTGGACGTCGCTTGCTCATAACTCACAGAATTGGTGAACGGTTCTACGTGACCTTACGATACCGGGCCCCAGTCATCCACACGGCACAGTTCATGCATCCGGCAGGTGTCGCACGCCTTGGCCGAGGGAGCCACGGCAAAGCGATGCTCCCGGATTGTATCGATGCCCCGCGTGATCAGCGGCGCAACGTCACGTTGCAGCACGGGGTATCGCCGTGCCTTCAACTGGCCCTCATCCGTGGTAACAGCATGGGTGAACTTGGGTCCCGCTGACGACACGACGGACCTACCGAATACGTGATACGACGCTTCGACAATCTGCACGGGCAGGTCATGACGAGCAAACCACTGTTCCAGTGCGATCATGTAGATCGGCATCTGCGAGGCTCGACCCTCCCGCATCTTAGCAAGCGCTGGTGCTGTCGAGGTTTTGTAGTCCACAACACGTGCCTCGACAACCGTGTGCCCGTCCTGCCGAATGACACGGGCATCCACGCGATCAACGCGCAGGCGCACGCGCTCGGTTCGACCATCAGCAAGCACGATATCGTCCTCGATCGAAACCTCGAAGGCGATGGGGTAGAACGTGTCGTCGGCATACTCCAGCTCCAACCATCTGCGCAGGATGCCGGGGCGGTCATGGTAGTCTAAGAATGCCTGGTCCTCGGCTCTCCGGTAGACATACTCATCCGGGAAGCGGCGGCGCTCCTCGTGGAAGATCTCCTGGCACTGCTGTACCAGCTCATCAATCGTCCACCTCCGGAGATCCACCATCGCCGCCTCCACATCAGCCACCGTCCAGGAGTGCTCCGGCAGCGGATTTTTTTGAAGTGTACCGAACAGGCGATGGGCAACGCCATGCATCAACGTACCGCGCTCCATGCTGGTGAGCATCTCATCGATCACGTCCGGAATCTGAGCCCGCAGAATCTGCTCGGCATAGTACCGGTATCCGCACGATGCGGCAAGGTCGACCCGCGACGGACTCAGTGGACGAGAGCAGTAGTCCTGCAGTTTCTCCAAAACACTGGGTTCCAGCTGCGACGGATGAATCCCCCGCTGCACGAGTTGTCGGTGATACCCCACTCCTGATCGATAGGCCTCGTGTTCACCCGAATGCAGGATCAGAAGATGCGCTCGCACGTTGGTCAGCACGGCAACCACCGGATGGTTGTCGCGGGCATGGGTGATGACACTCGATTCATCGATCATCTCCCAATACACCGAGGCAAGTGCGTCGTCGTCGTCAACCGTGGTTGGACGTGAGATTGCTACGAGGTCTCGTGCTGAACGCAGGATGTCGGACACGTCTTCGTCGTCGCGCACCCGCTGGAGGGATCCTAACAGCTCCGTATCCACCAGATCATTCAGCGGACGCGGTCGGATGCCGTGTACGAAGCCGGGAGCAAACACCACATCCCAGGCTCCCAGTCGGGCGTCCGCGGCAGCAATGACCGCCACGCCGTCCGGCTGTCCTTGAAGCACCACGCGCTGCTCGGCCTGCACAAAGGTCCACCATCGGTGGAGCTGCTGGTGGAAGGGGGCTGGTGCCGGCTCGTGCCTCTGGCAGTAGGTCGTGTAGGCCGTCAGTGTTTGACGAAGGTCCTCGCGGAGGTCAATGCCCAGGTGCGAGGCAAGGATTTCGAGGTAGCGAACCACATCCGTGGCCGTCATCAACTGTTCCGGCACCGACAAGAGCGGTGCGAGTGTCTGCACGGCTCGTAACGCCGCAAGGGCTCTGCTACGCTCGACTCGGATAGTATCGCTGTCGGGACTACCGGCAGTCTCCAGGGACTCCAGCATGTCTACACGGCCTTGCAGCCGGTCGCGCCAGACACCAGCCCCCTGCCCCCCCTCAATGCGATATTGGGAGGCACTGCTCGGGAGCATGGAAATGTCTACGCCACCCACCATCGGGCAAACATGCGCTAGGCGAGCAACGTCGGCCCGCTCCCACCGATCAACGACCACCCGGCACGCTGCATAGAGCGCTGCCGTATCTGGGGTGGCCGCCAGTGGCACGGCAATGTCCGATTGCAGCGGAACGCCAGCCTGACCTGCTTCAGTGTGGAGCATGCTGGTGTAGGCCGATCCAGGAGGTATCACTACGGCCATTGATGAGAGTGGTGTTCCGGCAGCGGCGAGCATCTTGATCGTGCCAACAATCGTGCGGACTTCATCCCGAGGTGTCGGCGCGGTCCACAGATGCACGGGACTGGACGGACGGTCGTGTTCCGCGGACTCGTCGGCAACCGGCTGCCATCCGCGAGCGGTGAGTCGCTGTGCCGACTCCATGCTACGGTCACGGATGCGATCTGGTGCCAGGTGCACCATGGGAGCGAACTGAATGGCAATGGTTGCGCCCCGCTCGGCCATCGATCCCCAGATCTGTTCATCGGCTGCAGACAGGCCGTGGGTTGCCAGAACGATCACGGGAAGGTTGTCCACAGGAAGGTCGATCCGGTACAGATCGCCGCGATCGACCACAACGTTGTCCATTCGGGCCTCGTAGGCAGCCCAAATCCGTGCGATCCGGTGCAACTGGTCGGCGTCCGGATGTTGCACACCTACCAGAGCGTGCGGCGTGAGGAGCTCTTGCTTCCACCGCATCAGATTCTGAATGGTCAACCCAGGCGGGCGAAACCGCTCCGAGGCATCGTCAAGGGCTCGGTCAAGGACGGCTTCAGCCTCCGCGTCCGAGGCTACCGCTTGCAGCGCACAACGAAGCACGTATCGGTGCATCGTGAGCACTTCGGGCATCACCTCACCGGGACGCAGCTTGGCCCACGACCGAACTATGGCGCGTCGGTACATTGATGTGGGAACGATGATTCTGCACCGCCACGGTACCATGCGTACCACATCATCGATCGATCGCTGCTGTACACACGCAGCGAGGACGTCGGCTGCAGGGGCGCTGTAATGTGAAATGATGTGCATAGGGTTATATTCGCCGGTGCAAAAACTACCAAATACTCGTCTCATCGGTCCTATCATCGGGCATATTGCAGGACCAATGATGATTGGAACACTCGCGATCGTCGTGGTGCTTCTGTCCTCCTGCAGCATGGGTGCACCTGTGCGCGTTCTCAAAAAGGATCAGATGATG
This sequence comes from uncultured Hyphomicrobiales bacterium, assembly GCA_964493635.1. GTDB lineage: Bacteria > Bacteroidota > Ignavibacteria > Kapaibacteriales > Kapaibacteriaceae > OLB6. Next base: position 2,993 of record CAZBOW010000003.1, on the reverse strand, counting down.
GCTACCGCCTCTATTGGCGGACCAATCGTTCCCACAAAATCGCCTATTGGCTTTGTGCCCTACCTCACGGCAGGTGGCGCCTACGGCGTTACCGACGACCTTACCTACCACGGTAACGTACACCTGCTGATGGCCGCCTTTGGTGTGCTGGGTCTGGACGCCGGCGCCAGCGTGCGTGCCCTCCATCAGGATGGTGTTACCCCCGAGATCACCGTCTCTGGCAGGGTGATTGCGTTTTCGGATATGGTCAAGCTACAGAACGTGAGGCTCTACCCGGATATGCAGGTTACAGCCAGTTGGGAGATTGCTCCGCAATCACTTGTGTATGCCGGCACGCATGCCACATGGCAGGCGCTGGGTCCCGTAGACGTCAACTCGCTGTTACTCAGCCCGATGGTCGGCACGCAGATCCCCGTGAGTGACAAGTTCTCGCTGCAAGGTGAGTTGATCTGGCAGGCAGCGAACGTGAATACCATGGCAGGCATTGTTGAAGGAGAATCCTCGATCAGGGGTCATGGTTCATTTGGCGTCTTCATTGGAGGTGTCCTGTGGCTGTAACACTTCTACCGCGTACTCTCTGGCCTGCCCTTGTGGCGATTGCCCTCTTGCTTGGCTCCTGTTCTCTCGACGGTTTCCTCTTTAACTCGCAAGTCCTTGAAGCCTACGATCTCTCGACGGACGTCATCGCGGTTGAATACAGAGAAGCCGTTCTTCTGACATCTGGCAGCGAGACACTCCACGGATATTACTGCCGTCAGCCCGACTCTCTGCGCGTGGAACCGCATCCGGTAATCGTGTACCACCATGGCAACTACGACCACCTCCAGTACTACTGGCCACGTGTAGAGTACCTCTATCAGTGTGGCTTCGATGTGTTCATCTACGACTATCGGGGCTATGGCATGAGCACCGGCAAGAGCACCGACGAGGAGTCGCTGAAGGCCGATGCCCTAGCAGCCCTGAACTACGTGCGTGAGCGCACGGATGTGGACACCACACAGATTGTGCATTATGGTTTTTCCTTGGGTGGCGTACCGGCCCTGTGGGCAGCTACGCGACACAAATCTGCCGGGGTGATCACCGAATCGATCTTCGCCAGTGGCGAGGCATTGGTCCAGACAGGAACAGTGTTGAACATCCCGGGCGGATACCTTCTGCGTGATGGTTACCGGAACATCGATCGCATTGCTGAGGTGGATACAAAGCTGTTGATGCTCCACGGCAAGGATGACATCTTTATTCCTCTCGCCGTGCATGGTGAAGCGTTGTATCGCGCAGCGAAGAATCCAAAGACGATCATCCGCGTGGACGGCGCTGGCCACGAGGGTGTACCAGCAGGTTTAGGCATCTCCAACTATCGCGATCTGATCTCCGCCTTTGTGCGGGGATCGTAGATATAAGCCTTTCCTGATGTTTACAGGACTCATTGAAGAAGTTGGCACCATTATCAGTGCCGTGAACGATGGTGATGGTCGCCACTTTACCATCGCAGCGCCGCACGTCACCACCGATATCCACGTGGATGACTCCATTGCGGTGAACGGCTGCTGCCTTACCGTGACGCATCACGACGAGACCACGTTTTCGGTGACAGCGGTGGCCGAGACGCTTCGGAAGACAACCTTGGGAACCCTTCACGAAGGCAGTCGCGTCAATCTTGAGAGGGCTGTCCGATTGATGGATCGCCTTGGCGGACATATGGTGCAGGGACATGTCGATACCACCGGCACGATCAGCGACATTATTCACAACGACAAGGGATGGGAGGTGTGGTGCACCTACCCTACCTCGTATGCCAAATGGCTGATTCCGGTCGGATCGATCTGTATGGAAGGGGTCTCGCTGACCATCGCAGAGCTTTCCGACGAGCGGTTCAAGATTGCCGTGATTCCCCATACGTTGGAGCGGACCACTCTCGGGGGAATCGCCGTAGGCACTGCGGTCAATCTTGAGTTCGACATGATTGCCAAGTACATTACCACGCACCTCGAGCGCCTTACCACCGCACGGTAAGATGCACCGTCATCCCTTGGGGAGTGAGCTCAAAGGTAACCTCGTCGGCCATGTGACGCATCAGGAACACTCCACGACCGCCCTCCTGGAGTAAACGATCGGGATGCAACGGGTCCGGTAAAGCGGAAGGGTCGAAACCGGAACCACAATCTGTGACCATCATCCGAACTTCGCGCCCGGCAATGGTAGCCTGGACGGTTACCGGTCGCTCTGGGTGATAGCAATTGCCGTGGGCCATGGCATTGCTCACCGCCTCGGTCAGGACAAGAAGCACGTTATGATACGTGTCCGGTGGCAGCGAGGCACAGTCGGGAATAGATCGCAGAAACCCGTCTAATTGTCGCAATTCGCCAACCTGGCTTACCAGGGACAAGGTGTACGTCGGGTTTGTATCGTTCTGGTAGTGTGCCATCATCGGCGCTTTTATAGGGCAACACGTGCCTGCATAAGAAGGTTCGGTAGTTCACGGGTACCCGTAGGGTACAGAGTTTGAAATTCGTACCAGCCGTGCAATGATAGTGTAGAACCATCACCAGCCGTATACCGGATGGTAGCCTGTGGACCAATCGACTGCACACCGCTCAACAGTGCTGGCACGCCAGGCTGTACGACGAACGACCGTTGTTCCAGCGTGTAGGCACGGATGCCCGCACCCACGTCCCATGCCGGAGAAGGTTGGGTACAGAGTTGTGCCTGGATCAGATATTCGAGGTTTCCCGTGTTTGGGATCTCCGCAAACTCCGCCCACTGCAGAACGGACCTCTCAAAGTAACGCACCAGCAACGGAACCTCTAGCCGCAGCCGTGGTGTGAGTTGTACACGGACGGAATCCCGGTAGGAGATCTGTCGGAACCCAAACGACCGCTGTTCGCCTGCTGCATCTTCGAAGTCGAAGACGGTGTAGTTCGCCAGGACTTCCAGTTGTGGCTGCGCGTGGACAACTCCACCATGAATGCGAACAAAGGGAGCAAACCGCAGAA
>CAZBOW010000002.1:143260-152889 GCA_964493635.1 uncultured Hyphomicrobiales bacterium | reverse complement strand
GTTGGACGAGACGTTACCTTGCCCACCCTGGCAGCGTTTGCCACCGCGGAAGCGAGCGTTGGTCTTCGCCTGCCAACCTTTGCAACAGGATACTATCCGATGCGATTGGATATGGACCTGTTTGGCGGTGCCCGGCTTGCAGGCGAGCTGCCGCGGCAGTATCAGTTCTCGCTTCTCCAGCGCTATCCCGTGCTGGGCAGCCATGTGGACCTTGCCACCGTACCCGTGAGTGCCTTTGGCGGAACCAGTTACCTGCGGGCTCACATCGAGCATAATTTCACCGATCTCTGGTGGCGCGCTCTTGGCCTGCCGACGTTCTCCAACAAGCGAGGGATCGACGTCATCGGCGTGTTTGATGCAGCCAATGTGTGGCAGGCCCAGCAGCCAACGCTGCAGGGTGTTGCTTGGGATGGCACCGGTGGTTGGTACATGGAGGCCGGTGTAGCGCTGTCACGGATTCCGACGTTCATCAGCGAGCTGTTCTATCTGCGGGTAGATGCCCTGTGGCCGGTAGGGGGCCTTGGCATGCAGCGCGGCAGGTTTGGATGGTCGATTGGAGTGTCGTCGCCGTTGCTGTAATCCCGTATTTTCGCAGGACGAATCACGATCGCCCCACAGCACCATAGCCCCCTACCATGTTTGAACCGCAAAAAGAAACGCTTTCCGACCTCCGCTCTCGTGTAGAGCAACTGCGGAGGTACCTTTAACATCGACGGCAAGCGCGACGACATTGCCGAGCGAGAGATGTTGCAGTCCGCACCAGACTTCTGGGACAACCAGGAGCGAGCACAGAAGGTAAGCCGTGAGCTGGCCGATCTGAAGGACTGGGTGGATTCCTGGCAGCAAGCCAGCAGAGCTACCGACGACGTTCAAGCGATGATCGAACTTGGCGAGGAAGCCAAGGACGCCTCGATGGAGGCCGAGATCACGGCCGAACTGGATCGGTGCCTTACAGCGGTGGATGAACTGGAACTGAAGAAGATTCTCTCTGGACCAGACGATAACCGCAATGCCATCCTGACGATCAATGCCGGTGCCGGTGGCACCGAAGCGCAGGACTGGGCCGAAATGCTGTTGCGGATGTACACACGGTGGGCCGAGCAGCACAACTTCCAAGTGTTTCTCGCCGATGAGCAGGAGGGTGACACCGCTGGCATCAAGAGTGGGACGCTGGAAGTACGTGGTCCGTATGCCTATGGCTACCTGAAGGCCGAAAATGGCGTTCATCGTCTGGTTCGCATCAGCCCCTACGACTCCAACGCGCGCCGTCACACCTCCTTTGCTTCGGTCTTTGTGTATCCGGAGGTCGATGACGACGTGGAGATTGAGGTCAACCCTGCCGACGTGGAAATGGACACCTTTCGATCGGGCGGTAAGGGAGGTCAGAACGTGAACAAGGTTGAAACAGCCGTGCGTCTTACCCACGTTCCTACGGGCATCGTGGTGAGCTGTCAACAGGAGCGGTCGCAGTTGCTCAACCGTGAGCGTGCCATGATGATGCTCAAGAGCCGCCTGTACCAAAAGCGCCGAGAGGAAGAAGAAGCCGCCAAGGCCGCCATCGAGGGAACGAAGAAAAAGATTGAATGGGGCTCACAGATTCGTAGCTACGTGTTTCAGCCCTACACGATGGTGAACGACCACCGCACCGAAACCAAGATCACCGACGTGCACCGCGTGATGGATGGCGATCTTGATGAACTCATCAAGGCCTACCTTTTGTTCGAGGATCAGCAACAGTGATTGGTCTGGGCACCGATATCGTGGATGTTCCACGTATCGAGAAGTCGTATGCTGAGTACGGCGATCGCTTTTTGCAGCGTGTATTCACCGAAACCGAGATTGCGTACTGCGATCGCTACGGCGAAACACGATTCCTGCACTATGCGGCTCGATTTGCTGCCAAGGAAGCCTTCAGCAAGGCCATCGGTACTGGCATGCGCGATGGGATGAGCTTCCGGAATGTTGGAATTCGCAACGAGCCATCGGGTAGGCCGGTGATCGAGCTGTTTGGTCCGATGTTGGAACGGTGGGGCAGTCACACCATTCATGTGAGTCTGTCGCACACGGCACTGGTTGGACTTGCCGTTGTTGTAATCGAGGAGACCGCCTAGATGCTACCATCCATCTACACACCATCCGAGCCGTTCACCTTGGGAATCCTTGGCGGAGGGCAGCTGGCAAAGATGACGCTCCAGGAAGTCTATCGCCTAGGAATGCAGGCTGCCATTATTGAGCATGGTGCCGATTCTCCCGCCGGACGAATGACGAAGCACGAGTTTGCTGGAGGATGGAACGACGACGCACAGGTTGACGCCTTTGTGAAGGTTTCCGATATCGTCACGCTGGAGAACGAATTTGTTGATCCCGTGATCTTAGACCGCATTGCCGAGCGCCGACGCGTTTATCCCACACCGGCCACGATGCGCTTGGTACAGGATAAGTACACGCAAAAGGTCACCTTTTCCCAGGCAGGGTTACCCACGGCAACGTTTGCGGCCATCGCCACGAAGGAAGACCTCCACACGTTTGGCTCGACACATGGCTACCCCTTTGTTGCCAAGACACGCACTCATGGTTACGACGGGTATGGAAACGCCACCATCAAACGCGACACCGAGATCGATATGGTATGGCGCCGGTTCATGGAGGGTGAGGCACCGCGACCACTCATGGCTGAGAGCTTCGTGACGTTCAACAAGGAGCTGGCCGTGATGGTAGCCAGGAATAAGCGCGGTGAAGTGGCCGTGTATCCCTGCGTCCAAACCATTCAGGAGGGTCACATCTGTGTGACGGTGCTGGCACCTGCTCCTATTGAAGAAGAGCTGCAGAAGCGAGCACAGGAGATTGCGGTTGCTTGCGTTGAGACCATCGATGGTGTTGGTGTTTTCGGTGTGGAGATGTTCCTTACGCCGCAGGACGAGATCTTCGTCAACGAGATAGCCCCTCGGCCACATAACAGCGGGCACTATACGATCGAGGCCTGCGTAACCTCGCAGTTCGAGAACCACATCCGTGCGGTGACGAACATGCCTCTGGGTTCGCCGGAGTTACGCGTAGGAGGTGCGGCCATGATCAACCTGCTGGGTGAGCGATCGGGCAGTGCCATTCCCGACAGCGTCGTAGAGATGCTCAAGGTCGATGGCGTGTCGCTCCACCTCTACGGTAAGAAAGAGTCGCGCGTTGGTCGAAAAATGGGACATCTCACGGCCACCGCTGCTACGATGGACGAAGCCTTTGCTCGGGCTCATACGGCCTTGAACCGCTTCGTGTGGTGATGGCCTAGCGGTTGTTGACGCGTACCGTCGTGGCAACCCCAATCAGCAGAAATAGAGCATTTCCAGTCCACATCGCAATTTCCGGTGCCAGCATTCCGCGGTCGGCCAGTTCCTCTCCGCCGATGAGCGTTACCCAGTAGCCAATGTAACAGGCAAGCGAGATGGCAGCGCCGATGCCGAAATTCCCACCCTTGGTGAGGATACCCAGGGGAGCTCCTACAAAAACAAACAGCAAGCACGCAAAGGGAATCGCATACTTCTTATGGATCTCCACTTCGTAGCGACTGGACATCCGCTGCTCAGCATCCTCACGGTACAGTTCAGTTTCCAGTGCCGTACGCTCGGTGGTTACAAAGCCAAGCGCCCGGTTGTAGGGCTCATCGACCTGGACGACATTGCCACTTCCGGCCACCGCTGACGGTGCATGGAGTACCGTACGCACGTGGTGCTGCAGAAGGTTCCGAAACGCCGCTTGGGCTGCCGTAATGATGGAGTCGCTGCGGTCAACGATCTGCTGCATATCGGAGATGCGCATCTCTCGATCGCCGCGCGACGACCCCGAGACATCGGGTTCCTCGTAGAAAAACCGATCGGCTCGCATCACGATGCGATGCGTATCGAACTCCACAACCCGGTAGGGCTTCCGATCCGAGATTCGCGATTGATGAACTTCGCCCTGCGTGAGATCGACGATCAGCCGTGTATAGGACGGTGAAAAGGACAGCCGACCAACATTGGCACTCACGATGGTCAGGCGGTCCGGCTTCGTGCGATCGTAGATCGTGATGCCCTGCATCACGCCAGCACTATCCATGCGCCTGGCAAGAATGGTAAAACCATCGATCTGCGTCGTGAACTGTCCGGCCTCGATGGCAAACGTTGGTTTGAGCCGTTGAATGTTCTGCATCATCGAGCTGAGGCGCAGATTCGTATCGGGCAGAACGTTGTCGGTGTACCAGAACGTCGCTCCCCATAGCACGGCACCAACCAAGGCCACCGGCACCATCATTCGGATCAGACCCATCCCTGAGGCCTTCATGACCGTAACCTCGTGCGTGGCTGATAATGCACCGAAGCTCATCACACTGGCAAACAGTACTCCAATAGGAACTGCCAGGACAATGATCCACGACATGTTCAGCACCATGAACTCGCCGATCACCTCAAGGCCAAGCCCCTTACCTGCCAGTTTCGGCAGGTAATTGATCATGTACTGCGACAGAAAAATGAAGATGATGATGGCAGTGCCAAACAGGAACGGGCCCACCATGGACCGCAGGATGTATCGCCAGAGAAGGATCGGCGCCATCGGTCAGGGTGCGTTAGGATGTTGTCGAAGCCAGCAAGGCCTGTGCCTTCGCTCGCTGTTCGGCAAAAAAAGCCGCACGATCTGGGTGCCGCTCCATCAACTGGGTAAAGGCATCAATAGCCTGGGCGTAGCTCTTCTGATTCAGGTAAATCGTTGCCAGTGTTTCCGTCACAAAGGCCGTCCGCGGATTGTTTGCCAAGGGATCGGGGGCAGGGGGACGCTTTTCGAGTTCCTCGGCGGTAATTCGCACCTTGCCGATTCGTGACGCAAGCTCCTCGAGGGAGACCTTCCGTGGTGCAGCCGGAGTTGCTGTTGGGTGGAAGCTTCGGAACGCCGGAGGCTCGGGGAGCGTACTTACTGACCGTCCCGATCGCCGAATTCCCTCGAACCGTAGGGAGGTATACTCCAGTCCGGGAATCAGCCGCATGGTGGTACTGCGAATGGTGCGCTGATCGGACGCCGGATGGGATAGGGCAATGATCCTTAGCGGCTGCACCGGTGGCGCCTCTGCAACGCGCCGGTGGCGAAGCACGGCCCTGTTGGGAAAGCGCCGCTCTGCCTCGCGTAGGATCACCGTGGCATCGTCGTGGGCACCGAGTCGCGAGTAGCAATCAGCCAGGACAACATATCCCCCAACATACGTCGGGAAGCTGCGCACACCGTCGGCCGCCAAGGTCAGCGCGGCGTGAACATCGCCCTCCTGCAGCAGTCGAAGCGCATCGAGGGCGAACGTTGGTGAGACAGCAGCGGCGGATTCCATCTATCGGCGGTCGCCAAGCAGGCGCAACAGGAACAGGAACAGGTTCACAAAGTTCAGGTAGAGCGACAGTGCACCCAGAATGGCTCTCTTCGTTGCAAGGGCTTCACCGGCATACATCACTACGGCCTGCGACTTGATCTTCTGCATTTCCCATGCCGTCATACCCGTGAAGACCAGCACACCAATCACCGATACGGCAAACGACAGGGCATCGGATGCCAAGAACCAGTTCACAACAGATGCCAGCACGATGCCGATCAGGCCCATGAACAGAAACGAGCCCATACCGGTCAGATCGCGCTTGGTGGTATATCCGTAGACAGCAGCTGCCCCGTACATCCCGGCAGCAATGAGGAATACCTGGAAGATGCTACCGAGCGCATACACCATAAAGATGCTCGACAGGGATATTCCCATCAACACCGAGAACACCACAAACACGCTAGCGGCGGTAGAGGTCTGCATCGTTTCGATCTTTGCCCCCAAGAAGAAGACAAGGCCGATCGGCGCCAGCATCACAACCCACATCAGTGGGGTGCCGAAGATGGCTTGGATAAGGGCTGGCGAGCTGGACACGCCAGCTGCCGTAAGGGCTGTAATCAGTAAGCCCCCTACCATCCACGCATACACACGCTGGACGTAGGTTCGAAGGGTATCGGCCGACACTGCCGAGGCGATGGTATGTGCGTTGTACGACTGCATGTGAAGATACTCCTACGAGTTGCGTAACACGACGAAATTAGCAAAATCAATCAGCGACTGCCGGTACGCCGACGCTGCAAACGGCTCCAGTAGACGAACAGCTTGGTCGCGTAGTTCATTGGCCTTCGCATTGGCCATGGAGATTCCGTTGTAGCGATCCACAAAGGCAATGACGCCCTCCACGTCGGCATCTTTCAGCTTGCCACGCTTGACGGTTCGGATGGCTTGGCGGGCTTCGCTGGAGGGGGCTTCCCGGCAGGCGTAGATCAGCGGCAGCGTGATCTTTTGCTGACGGATATCGTTGCCGACGGGCTTACCCAGGATACTGCTGCGACTGGTGTAGTCAAGGACGTCATCGCGAATTTGGAAGGCCAGGCCCACCAATTCGCCAAACTGTCGCAGAGCGTCGCGCTCGTGCTCGGCCACACCCGCGCTGATGGCTCCAACTTCGCAGCAGGTGGAGATCAGCGAGGCCGTCTTGTCCGAAATGATGCGAAAGTAGGTCTCTTCGTCGATGGTCTTTTGTCGGGATTTCTGGATCTGGAGTAGCTCGCCCTCGCTCATACGGCGCACGGCTTCGGCCGTCACGCGCAGGTAGTCGAACTCGTCGTGCTGGACCGCAATCAGCAGCCCTTTCGACAAAAGATAGTCGCCCACGAGCACTGCTACCTTGTTTTTCCAGACGGCATTGATACTGGCCATGCCACGGCGCTCCTCGGACTGGTCGACGATGTCGTCGTGCACCAAGGTTGCCGTATGCAGGAGCTCCACCATGGCCGCACCAACATAGGCGCGCTGGCTGATTCCGCCACACATGCCGGCGCTCAGAAACACCAGGGTTGGTCGAACCCGCTTGCCACGCTGCCGAAGAATGTAGCGGACTACGGTGTCGAGAAGGGCCGTCTTCGACGTGAGCGTAGAACGCATGTAGCCATCCAACTGCTCGAGTTCATCGAGCACCGGACCGCTGATCGTGGAGAGTGATTGGACGGGCATGGTTAGAGGCGCTTCTTGTACGTGGTGCGGGCAATCAGCACGCTGATCTCGTAGAGAATGTAGAGGGGAATGGCCACCATCAATTGCGTGACAGGGTCGGGCGTAGGCGTAACGATTGCGGCAATGATCAGAATCGCAACGATGGAGTGCCGACGGTACCGGACCATCAGTTCGGAGGACACGATCCCAACCTTTGCCAACACCCACGTGACCATCGGAAGTTCAAAAATCAACCCCGACGCCAGCATCATATTGATGAAGAACGAGAAATAGGCCTGTGTGGAGATGTTATCGGCAATGTTGGGGTTCTTCACCACATTGATGTAGTCCATCATGCTTGGAATCAACAGGAAGTAGGCAAAGCTGATCCCGAGCAGAAAACACAGCGTGGTGAGGATGGTCACCCACCGTGCCCAGCGTTTTTCATGCTCGTGGAGTCCTGGCGCAACGAAAGCCCAGATCTGCCAGATCACGAGCGGTGAGGCCAGTACGATTCCAGCGAAAAAGATGACCTTGAACAGCAGAAAGGCCTGGCCGAAGGGCTCCAGATTCTGGAGCTGAATGCTCGCGCGCACCGCTGGACCGAGCAGAACGTCGTTCATGATCCAGTCGCGGAAGTAGGCAGCAACGCCTGCACCCACAAGGATCCAAACAATGGCCTTGAAGGCTCGGGAGCGCAGCTCCTGCAAATGTTCCAGAAATCCCATTTCGGATCGGCCCATTGTGGGCTGATCCGTAGTTTGTCCGGAGTAGTGTGACGACTCGTCTGCCATAGAGAGCGCAAGATACGGAGCTCGCAAGCCGTGGAATGGGTGAAGTTGTTGAACTGTAGACGGGTTAGAACCCTTCCGAGATATGCAAGCAAAAAATCTTCACATGAACCACTTTTTTCACTTGTGATTCAGTACCCTCAGCGGTCAAATTTGCACCCCCTACAGATCACGGAGCGCGCTGTGCCCGCAGCCAGCTTCACAGCTATGAACCTCATGCGGAATCAGGAGCACACGCCGGGTGAAAAAGACTGAGACACTGAACCTATTTCCCTCTTCTCCTGGACAGACAGGTGTACAGACTGGCGGAACGTCGAGCACCAACGCTGGCCACACAAGCGACGTGATCGCCAAGAGCATGGGACGTACCGACACAAGCGGCGGATCTTCAGACGCCGAGACCCTTTGGGCTCGGTGCTTGGATATCATTCGCGACAATGTCTCTGAACAGGTGTTCAAAACCTGGTTTCAACAGATACGTCCGCAAAGCTGGGATGGCACGCAGCTCACGGTGGATCTTCCGAGTCAGTTCTTTTACGAGTGGATCGAGGAACACTACACGCCGCTGCTGAAGAAGACGGTGCAAAAAGTACTGGGCGTTTCGGCGAAGCTGCAGTACCAGGTCGTTGTGGACGATCACGAAACTGATCGCGATCAGCGAACGATCAAGTTGCCAGCCTTCCGCCGGCAATCGCAACAACCCCTGCGTTTCGAGCCGTCGTCAGCGCGTCTGGACATGACTGCTCCCGAGCCGTCTCCAACAGCACACTATCCAACGTACTTCAATCCCCGATACACGTTCGAGAACTTCATCCGCGGTGAGAATAATCAGTTGGCTACGTCGGCTGCCATGGCCGTTGCCGACAATCCAGGAAAAACGCGCTACAACCCCTTAGTGATTTACGGACCTACGGGTCTGGGAAAGACGCACCTGGTACAAGCCATTGGCAATCGCGTCTTACAGCACAATCGGAATGCGCGCGTACTCTACACGAACTCCGAGAAGTTCACCATGGAGTACATCAACGCCATTCAAACTAACCGTCTGCCGGAGTTCACACAGTTCTATCGCACGGTTGACGTGCTCGTGGTAGACGACATCCAGTTTCTGGGTGGCAAAGAGCGTACACAGGACATGTTCTTCCACACCTTCAATGCCCTGCATCAGGCCGGCAAACAAGTTGTCCTTACCAGCGATAAGCAGCCGAAGGACCTTGCCGATGTGGACGAGCGTCTCATCTCGCGATTCCAGTGGGGACTGACGGCCGACATCCAACCCCCGGACTTCGAAACGCGGATGGCCATTCTTCAACAGAAGGCACAGGAAGAGGGTGTAGAAATCCCCGGAGACATCCTTGAGTACATCGCCCGTCACGTAACGACCAGTGTTCGTGAAATCGAGGGCTGTTTGATTTCGCTGCTTGCAAAGGTTACGCTGGACAACCGCGAGCTTACGCTCGATCTTGCCAAGGACGTTGTTCGTACCGTGTCGAACTCCGGAGCGTCGCGTCAGCTGACCATCGAAGAGATCAAGAAGGAAGTGGCGTTGTACTACAATCAGTCGGTGGATCTCCTGTCGGCGAAAACGCGAAAGCACGAAGTGGTGCTGGCTCGTCAAATGTGCATGTACCTTGCCAAGCAAATGACGCAGCTCTCCCTGAAGAGCATCGGTTTGCACTTCGGCGGTCGGGATCACACCACCGTTCTGCATTCCTGTCAGCAGATCATGAACTATATCGACACCGATCGCAAGATCCGTGGCGATGTTGATCACCTCAAGAAGATGCTCAAGGGATAAACCCCGACGCAACCCCGAC
>CAZBOW010000002.1:132998-143160 GCA_964493635.1 uncultured Hyphomicrobiales bacterium | reverse complement strand
GATGTTGATCACCTCAAGAAGATGCTCAAGGGATAAACCCCGACGCAACCCCGACGCAACCCCGACTACATCCCGGCAATAACCTCGTACTCAGCCTTGGTGAGGGAGACGACGCTCACACGTCCCTTCTTCGCCAAGGCTGATTCGCGTAGTAGGGGATGGGCCTTCGCCTGAGCCAGCGTGTAGGGAGTGGTAAGGGGCTGTACCGGTGCGAGGTCAACAACCACCCACGCGGTGTCGTCCGTGGTTGGATCCTGATAGGCCTCCTTCATCACCTTGGCGATACCCACGGCCTGACGTTCATCACCGGTGTGGTAGAACACTACCAGATCACCCTTTTTCATGGCGCGCATGTTGTTCCGGGCCTCGTAGTTCCGTACACCGTCCCAGAACGTAGAACCATCGGCCGTGAATTGATCCCACGAATACACATCCGGTTCGGTCTTTGCTAGCCAGTACTGCATAGTTGCTTTCACGGTACTCGTACAAGCACACGGTACATCATCGGTGAATCACTACCCGTGTGCTGGATGGTGTAGTCGACGTAGTTCACCGAATCCACAAAGTGCTGTGCATTGATCGCTAGGTAGATCTTTGCCGGAACCGAGTCGTAGGCAACGGGCCGCTGCACGGAGCCGTTAGCGCACTTACACGATCCGTCAACCCGTGTGAGGCGAACGGAGTCGCCCTGCACGCTGTACAGGCTGATCATGGTCTGCACGTAGCCAGTGGAGTCTCGCACGACATCCACCACGGGTGGCCAAACGCGCAGTGATGACTGCCCTCCAGCAATCAGGAAAAGTGCCGTCGTAACGATGAGTCCGATGTTCATTGGGCGGGACCCTCGTGCAGATGATCCAGAACATCACTCACGTTGTAGAATCCCGTGCGCCCGTGCAACCAATGGGCAGCTACCAAAGCCCCTTGCGCAAATCCTGATCGATTGCGGGCCGTGTGCGTTAGAGTTATGGTGTCGGCAGGGCCGTCGATTTGGACAACATGTGTGCCCACAACGTGACCACCACGAGTAGAGGTCACGTGAAGGTCGGCCGGATTGATTTGGTGATGCTGAGTTTCCGTGGCGATTTGCTGTTTCCGGTCCACCTGCGACAGCACGACGTTGGCCAACGACAGTGCCGTCCCACTCGGGCTATCACGCTTTCGCGCGTGGTGCCACTCATGCAGCGTAACGTCGTACTCGGCACGCGTATTCACCATGGCGGCCGCTGCTTCTACGATCCGGAAAAACATCTGCACACCAAGACTGAAGTTGCTGGCATAGAGAATCCCAATGTTGGACTCCTGCTGCATCTGGCGAACCTGGGGCAGGTCGCTGGCCCATCCTGTGGTACCAATGACGAGGTTCCGACCATGGCGCGCGGCAACCGCAACATGATCCACAACGGCTGACGGTTGGGTAAAATCAATGGCAACGTCGTAGGTGTCTGGGTCGATCTCCGAAAAGAGGGTGGCCCGGTTGCACTGGGCAACCACCTGACAGTGATGTTCCGATGCCAGTCGGACGAGCTCCGCACCCATCTGGCCTGTACCGATGACAACAATTCGCGTGGGAGTGCTCACTGCAATGCTCACTGTAATGCTCCCTGCAATTCTCCCTCGGCAAGGGTGATCGTACGGGCTGCAGGAAAGGCCTCGGCGAATGCAGGATTGTGCGTTGATACCACCACCCCGACGCCCTGATCTACCACACGCTGGAATACGCGCGCTACCTCGAGCGTGGTTGCTGGATCCAACGTACCCGTGGGTTCATCGGCGATGACGACTTCGGGGTTCACGGCCAGGGCACGCGCAAGGGCAACTAAGTGACGCTCGCCTCCGGAGAGTTCCTTGGGAAACTTCTGACGCACGTAGCTGATGTTCAGGTCGGCGAGTAGGGACAGACATGCCTCTTCGGCCTGCCTGCGGCCATATCCTCGTAGCGCAAAGGGCACCAGTACGTTCTCGAACACGGTATAGTCGCTCATTAGGCGTCCATCTTGCTGGACGATACCCATACGCTGGCGCATTTTCTGACGCGCACCCAAGGACATGGATGCCGTTGCCACGCCGTCGATCGTTACCTGACCAGTCGTTGGCAGGATATTGGCATAGAGGAGGCGCAGGAGGGTGGTTTTACCGGCACCAGTTGGACCCATTAGGATGAGCACTCCCGTGCCATCGTAGTCGATCGACAGGTTTCGGATCGCCGGTATTCCGGCATATTCCACGGTAACACGCTCTAAGCGGAACTGCATGTGCGAAGATACGGTCCCGTTAGCGGAACTCTTTGGGTATTGAGCTTCCCATCAAGATGGCAAGGGGCTGGGTGGTTGGGAACTGCTCCATCAGGGTTTTGATGACGGCCATGATCGGGACGGAGAGGATCATGCCCACGATTCCCCACATCCATCCCCAGAACACCAGGGCAAAGAGTACCACAACAGGACTCAAGTCAAGACTGGATCCCATCAGCTTTGGCTCCAAGATGTTGCCGATCAGGTTTTGCACCACGATCAACACTGCAACGATGATCAGCGCATAGCCAACGTTCTCGAACTGAATGGCAGCAATCACTCCGGGAAGAGCCGTCATGATGAACGAGCCAATGTTGGGGATGTAGTTGAACAGGAAGGCCAGTAAGCCCATCACAGGGGCAAAGTCCACCCCAAAGGCCTCAAGAACACCGTACACGACCAGACCAGTGAACAGATTGATGATGGTCTTGAGGCGCAGGTAGCGCAACACCTTCATATTCAGCGTTTCGTAGATGCGCAGTGCATTCACAGCTGATCCGTGAAACGCCGCTTGCAGCTTGCGGGAAAACGTGTCGCCGCCCAGGACCATAAAGATCAGAAACAGCAGCACGAGAGTTCCATCGGTGAGCACCGTCAAGGCCGATCCCACCCACGACCCCGCCAGTGCAACGGCTTTCTCGGCACTGACAACTTCCTGTAGGCGCTCCAAGAGCGTAGCATCAACCGAGCCGCCGTACTGTGCAATCAGGGACTCTGCGCGACCAATCATCCGCATCACGCGATCGCTGTACTCCGGTGCCTTTTCAACAGCCGAGGCCACTCCCCAGGAGACGATCACGCTGGTTGCGTAGATCGCGCCTCCGGTCACGATCAGCACTCCGAGCAACCCAACCCACGTTGGTGCACCAAGTCGGCGCACAAACGCTACAAGGGGCTTGAAGATGATCGACAGAAACCCTGCCAAGATCAGGGGCACCAGAATGCTATGAAGAACAGTTAACACCGTGCCGACGGCCACGGTGCTGAGAATCACGAGGGGAAGGACGATATTTACACTTGGTCGATCCATGACGTTGCAATGTAGCCAAGAGGCACCTCACGATGACGATCCTGTTTCTTTGTACCGGCAACTCGTGTCGGTCGCAGATGGCCGAGGCATGGGCTCGGGCCTTGTGGCCAGCCCCCTACCAGGCCCTCTCGGCCGGTACCCATCCGCAGGGGATGAATCCAATCACCGCTACCGTGATGGCCGAAGTTGGGATCAGCCTAGCCGGTCACTTATCGAAGGCAATCGATGATCTCGACATCACACAGATCGACGTTCTGGCTACGGTATGCGACAGTGCTCACGAGGCGTGTCCGCACGTACCCGGCATCCCCACTGCGATCCATCACAGCTTTCCCGACCCCTACGCCGCCGGCCAGGACCCCACCGATGAAGACGTGCTCCAGATCTATCGGACCGTGCGCGACGAGATCCGCGTGTGGGTAGAGCAGCTGCCGCAGAGCTTGTTGCCCGCGGAGCGATCATGAGCCTGATTGATCGCTATCTGACATTGTGGATCGGTCTGGCCATGGTCATTGGTGTGGCCCTTGGGTGGCTGTTACCAGGCATTCCATCGGCCATAGCTTCGATGAGTACCGGTGCCACAAACTGGCCCATTGCGCTGGGCTTAGTGATCATGATGATTGCGCCACTAGCAAAGGTTCGCTATAACCAGCTGGGTCCGGTGGTACGCGATGTGCGCGTGTTGAGTCTGTCGCTGGTCCAGAACTGGCTGATCGGCCCTACGCTGATGTTTGTACTGGCAGCGGTCTTCCTGCCCGACAAGCCCGAGTATCTGCAAGGGTTGATTCTGATCGGCCTGGCACGATGCATTGCGATGGTGATTGTGTGGAACGACATGGCCTGTGGCAATCGAGAATATGCTGCTGGCCTTGTTGCCTTTAACAGCTTGTTTCAAGTGGTGATGTACTCGGCCTACGCATGGTTCTTTCTCGAATTTCTGGCACCCCTCGTTGGACTCGAAAGCGCTCACCTGAGTGTGGATATCACAGAAATTGCCGTCAGCGTGATGCTGTACCTTGGGGTTCCACTGTGTATCGGCATAATCCTCAGTACCGTTGTTCGTGGTTTGCGGGGAGACGAGTGGTATACGGAGGTGTTTCTACCTCGTCTGAGCTATCTCACACCGGCAGCGTTGTTGTTTACGATCGTCGTGATGTTCAGCACCAAGGGTGATGCTATTGTGCGGCTCCCCCTTGATGTGGTGCGGGTAGCGCTTCCACTATTCATCTACTTCGTTACGATGTTTGCCCTTAGCCTGTGGTTGTCGCGGAAGGCCCGTGTGGATCATCAGCGAAGCATTACCCTTGCGTTCACCGCTGCCAGCAACAACTTCGAGCTAGCCATCGCCGTGGCGATCACGTCCTTCGGGTTTGCCTCGGGCCAAGCCTTTGCCGCCGTCATCGGTCCCTTGATCGAGGTCCCCGTGATGTTGCTTTTAGTACGCTGGGTATCTTTGCGCTCATGAGCACATCACCCAATACCTCCCGCGGACCGGTTTCGCAGTTCATCGAGCATCACTACCGTCACTTCAACGCTGCGGCCTTGATGGATGCCGCCAAGGGGTACGAAACGCACCTTGCCGAAGGTGGCAAGATGATGGTTACCCTGGCGGGTGCGATGAGCACGGCCGAACTCGGCATCTCGCTGGCCGAGATGATCCGGCAGGGAAAGGTCGATATCATCTCCTGCACCGGTGCGAACCTGGAAGAGGATATCATGAACCTGGTAGCGCACGACCACTACAAGCGCGTGCCCAACTACCGCGACCTGTCGCCTCAGGATGAGTGGGAACTCCTTGAGAACGGCTTCAACCGCGTGACCGATACCTGCATTCCGGAGGAAGAAGCATTCCGCCGTATTCAGGCACAGATTGTCAAGCAGTGGAAGGGGGCTCAGGAGCGTGGTGAACGATTCTTCCCGCACGAGTTCATGTACAAGATGCTGCTGGCCGGTGATCTTGAGCAGTACTACCAGATCGACCCCAAAAACTCTTGGATGCTGGCCGCTGCCGAGAGAAACCTTCCCATTGTCTGCCCAGGCTGGGAGGATTCTACCATGGGCAACATCTTTGCCAGCTATGTCATCAAAGGTGAGTTAGAATCCACCACGATGAAGAGTGGCATCGACTACATGGTGTGGCTCACCGATTGGTATCGCACCAACTCCGAAGGCAAGGGCGTTGGCTTCTTCCAGATTGGTGGCGGCATTGCCGGTGACTTCCCCATCTGTGTCGTGCCCATGATGTATCAGGATCTGGAGTGGCACGACGTGCCGTTCTGGAGCTACTTCTGTCAGATCTCCGACTCGACCACCTCGTATGGTTCCTACTCCGGCGCGGTGCCAAACGAGAAAATCACGTGGGGGAAACTGGACATCTCCACACCGAAGTTCATCGTGGAGAGCGATGCCACGATCGTAGCGCCGTTGATTTTTGCGTGGATTCTCCGCTGGTAACAGGCTGACGGCTTACAGCACCACGCGCTGCGACAATCCCGCATGCGTGATCAGGTAGAGCCCCTTCTTAAGGGAACTCAGATCTAACCGCACCGTGGTGTCGTGCGCTGGCCGTGCATATACCTCGCGCCCCACCAGATCATGGACCGTGATCATCTGCCCAGGCGTACATCCAGTAAGGATGGCAGTGTCGGACTCCATCGTAAGCCGAGCCGTCGTTCGTAGAGGAACCGAGGCAGGCAGATCACCGAGGATCACATCAACGTACACCGGCAGGTGATCCGAGGCACAGAGAAGGGCATCGGCAACGTCGGCCGACACAATCTGATTCGGTGGATTGTTGATCGCCTTGTTCAGCCGAGCTACACCATCGTTTCCAAACGCCGTGTACGTGTTCATCAGCGTACGCGGCTCAAGTTCCTGGCTCACGAACAGATAGTCGAACCGATCGTCGATGCCACCGGTGACACCGCCACCGCAGCCGGCAATGTTCGTTGCACGGGTACACTGCGTATACATCCCAGCAAATGCTGAGACGTTGCGTTGCCACACAGTACCCAAGGGATCAATAAATCGCCGCGGTGTGGCCTGCGAGCCAACCAACTGCTGATAGGCTTGCTCCGTTGGAGCATAAATGTTGAGATCTCCCCCAACCACCACATACTTTGCCGTTGTCATCGACTGCATCATGGCGCGTACTTCGGATGCTCGCTGAGCGGCATCACTTTGACTGTCGGAGGCCTTCAAGTGCAAGGCATACAGCACCACGGTATCGGCAAGCAACCCCGACGCGGGCTTGGTAACGAAGACAAACTCGGCAATGTCGCGCAGGGAGGTACGAATCCGTCGCTGGCTCACAAACGTGAATTGCCGCTGATCGTAATAGGCCTGAGCGTTCATATCGGGCCCATCAATGTAGGGCGTTGAAGCATACTGCCCCCACGTGAGGACGTCCGCCACGAACCGCGGTCCCATCGTTCCATCGGCCACTTCGACGCACATGAGTAGATCCGGACGAATCTGCTCCATGATTGTCCGGTACTGTGGGATGCGGCCATCCTCGTTGTCGGCCGTATAGCGGAGCACGTTGTAGGCACACACGCGCACGGTATCAGCAGCGTAACTGTCAACCACACCAAAGCCCACACCGAAGCCCACACCGAAGCTCACAGTCAGTAGGGCAACAACGCTGTATCGTAGGATTCTCATAGCACAAACGTAGGGGGGTCTTCCACCAAAACAAAAACGGGGAGACGGGAGAGGCACCAGCCTCTGAACCATCTCCCCGGGATCGCGTGGTAGGCGAATCGTCTGTGGTACGTTCTAGTATAGGCCTCCGACAACCCGTCTGTTCAACGCCGCTGTAGGAAATGCCGGCAGGCGCTCAGGACGACGCGTAAGGTGCGTGGTATCTGTTAGTGCTTCCATGAAGGCAATCAGATCCGCTTGCTCCTGCTCCGAGAGTTGTAGGTTATCGAACGGTAGAGTTTGGTACTCTACATCAATTCCGATGTTCTTACCACCACCCACATTGTAGAACTCCACGACCTGCTCCAATGTGCTATAGGCTCCGTGATGCATGTAGGGGGCTGTTAGCGCAATGTTGCGCACGGTGGGTGTCTTAAACGAGTACAAGTGGAAGGGGGCTACTTCCTTTACGTGCTTTCCGTACCGGCCAGGATCGGGATCCAACACGCCGTTTTCCGTAACAGGTCGCGCAGGCACACCAAGGATCTCGCTTTCGGAGTCCGTGAACATTGGTGGCACGAGTCCTGAATACGTCGGAGGAAAATGGCAGGTAGCGCAGGCAGCCTTCCCGTGAAACAGATTGAAGCCCCGTTGCACGTGGGTTGGAAGCGCGTCCAATTCACCGCGCAGGTAGCGATCGACGCTGGTGTTAAACGACGACAGCGATGCGATGTAGGCAGCGATCGCATGCTGAACATCGGTTGGTTGAATACTTGCGGAAGCTGGTCGGTGAAAAGCTTCCTGAAACTGACGTCGGTACTCGGCACTTTGATTCAATACGGATGCAACCGTTGCCATGGTTGAGTGAAACTCTAGCTCGTTGGTCACAACATGCTCGATGACATCTTCCAAGCGATCTGCCCGCAAATCGTAGAAGTAACGGTCGGCGTACACCGCATTGAGAACCGTCATGGCATTCCGTGAAATCCGTTCGGTCTTGCCGATTGCGAGCGAGGTTGTCGCTCCATCTGTGAAGCCCCGTTCAGGAAGATGACAGGAAGCACAGGCACGCTCACCATTGCTGGAGAGTACTGGATCAAAGAACAGCGTTCGGCCCAGTTCGATCAGAGTGGGTCCTTCAATGGAGCGCGGAATTGCGGTGTAGTAGTGGGCGTCCAATAGGCTGGATGAAAACAGATGGCGAGCTCGGGGCTGCACCGTCGACCGCGCTGGGGAAACCTCGTCGCGAAATTCAATGCCGAGAGCCCCCTGCACGTCAACCAGAGCACCGAAGAGAGGATCTAGGACGTCTCGGATGAAGGCAAGCCGATCGAAGCTGTCGAAGTCGGCAAGCGTTCCGTTCGGTCGCAACGTGGTAGCAATCCGATCAAGGCGATTGGTGATTCTGCGCAGAAGATTGGCATCACGTGCCTCCAGCTCAGGGGCGTAGAGGTCAACGATTGATTGCAGCGTGATGCACTCTTGCTCCGTTTCGGCAAGAGCATTGCCAGATGCGGGTGTATCGAAGCCCGTGATACTCAGGGTGGCAATTCGGATGATGGAGGTTCTGGCCGCTTCAATCAGATTCCGGTCGGTTATACGAACGGATGAGGCAAATGTGCAGAGTCGACGCAGCTCACCACCCAAGCCACGGGAAAGTTTTGTTATAGCATCACGGTCGAGTGTATCGGCCCAGATCAACTCCTCGATGGCCTGAAAACCCACAGGATCAATGATGTCGAGGAAGGTCGACTTGGGATCAGTTTTGGGAAGGGGTGCCCCATTGATCGTCATCCATACAGCAAACGGATCGGTGTACTCAAGAAAGGCTTCCGCCTGCTTGTAGGCTAACCGTGCTGTGGTGAAGGCTAACCGGATCGAGTCTGGATTACCCGTTGCAAGCGTACGTTCAAAACGCTCGTAGGACGATGCAGTGTTGCCAGTGGTGCGTTGAATCAGCGATTGGGCTGCCGTCACGCGTTCGGTGTAGTGGTCATGTCGCAGGGCTGTAACCACAGCGCCAACAGCAAGGAGCAGCGAGATCAAAACTAGTCGATGCATAGAACGGCCCTCGTTATCGAACACAGAAACACCCGAGGAGAATTACCCGGTACAACCGGGCAATCCTCCTCGTGGTGTAGGTGTAGTTGTTAGTGCTGAATCACGACGTTTTGTGTTTTACCGTCGGTGGTCATCAGGTAGTAGCTTCCGCTGGAGAGTTCGCGTACATCCATATAGCGCGAGCCACGGATCACCCGCACACGGTTACCCTGAGCATCGTACAGCGCAGCGTCGATTTCCTTGGAGAACTTCAGCTCGCGGGAAACAGGGTTTGGGAAGATGCGGACTTCTTGGCGGTCGCCATCCGTTGGTTCGTCTTCCTCAATCGACGTGACGATTTGGTCGAAGCCAGAGATCGCCACTGTAAGCGAGTTGTTGTATGGTGGTTCGTTCCACGTGCTTGGGTGTTGGGAGTTGAAGAAGACCGTCTTACCGTCCGGCGTAGCACAGGCACCAGTGATCTCCGCACCAATGGGTGTGATGGCCAAGCGAATCAGGTTGTCGATTGATGGCTGGGCATCCATATCCAGAAGCCACATTTCGCAGGCTGTAACGTTGATCCCCTGTGGCACACGACCCATTGACGTGCCGTTGAGGTCTTCCTGGATGATCATGAAGGTCTTGCCGTTCACGTGCAGGAAGCCTAGGCCGTCCGGATTGGAAAGATGCTTGTCAGGGTAGGCAGCAAAATCGCCCTTGAAGTCGATGAACGGACCACCCTCGATGTAGGAGCGAACGGAGTTGTCGGCTGGATCGTACACGAGAACTCGACCATAGTAATCCCAGAATGCCTCGCTCGTGATTTCAACGCCCTGCTTGGCTGCATGATCCTTAAAGTGTTGCGGGATGGTGAATCCCTTTGCAATGGCAGCTGCAACGTTCTTGCCTACCAGATCGCGACCGGTTTCAGCAAGGTATACCTTACCGTCAGTTTTGTTGTATGCAACCCATTCGAGACGGTTAAAGCCAGTTACCGCACGGCTGGCGCCAGCGGCATTAATGGTGAGCATCGTCTCGAGGCTCGTGTTGTCCACCTCTACCCACGTACCGGTGTACTGGCCTTCGTTCTGCTTGTAGAGGTACGTCTTGCCTTTGGTAAAATCACCAGGTACATCGGCAACAAACTTCGTGAACA
>CAZBOW010000002.1:71727-132898 GCA_964493635.1 uncultured Hyphomicrobiales bacterium | reverse complement strand
TACGTCTTGCCTTTGGTAAAATCACCAGGTACATCGGCAACAAACTTCGTGAACAACGACTGTCCTGTAGCACCGTCCTCGCCTAGGTACACCGTTTTGTTGTCTGGCATCACAACGCCACCCTCAAAACCCTGACGGCCCCAGTTGTACTGCTTACGGATGGCCTTGGCTTGGCGCGGATCGATCTCAACCATGTAGTTCACGTTCTGTACACGGCTAATCTTCTGGCCATTGAAGCCTGGGAAGCCTGCAGGTGTTGTTTCCCCAATGACAAAGTCGGAGGTGTCACGGAAACCGGCTCCATCAGCGTAGATGTCGGCATTTGTGGACTGGAACCACTCTTCAGCAGTCCAGATCCGTCCATCAACAGGCGACGTGATGCCACCGCAGTTCATGCCGGTTTCACCTACGGTGTTGGCAAAGTCTACGTTGAAGAATTTGCCTTTGCGGCCATCGGCCAGCGTCTGATCGACTACGTTAAGCGTGCCGTCGGCAGCGCGCTCTACCTTGAAGACGGTCATACCACCGCCGTCGCCAATGTTATCGTTTGCTTGGATCATCTCGTGATTCACCGACACCCAGCCAAGACCACCTTCGCTGGCCGAGGCCGGCGTAAAGCCGATAAAGTCGTGCCACTGCTTGGCTTTGGTTGTACCGGCAGCATTGCCGTACGTTGCTGTGGTTTGTACGTCGGATACAGCACCAACGAAGAGTACCTGCGACTTCAGCGGGCTGGCCGGAACCACAACCTTGTTAGTGAGGTAGGGAACAACCGACACGGGGTCGATTCGAGGAGGAAAGTTCTGTGCTACAGCGCCTGTTGTCAGCAGTGCAGCGCATACACCGAGAAGCATCCGCTTCATGAGAACACCTGTGTGATGGTGGTGGAAAAGGTTTGTGTTGTGCAGTGCACGCAAACCTATCCGACAGGTGTTACGGCGTCGTAACGCTCTCGTAAAGCTTCAGCTACCGTTGTGTTAAGAACCGGATGTTCACTCCCTGCTGGGTGTGCACGGCTTCCAGCGCCGCCCGAGCCCCTTGCCCATCTACAATGGAGACGATACGCTTCTTGCCGTTGGCAAGGTGTAGTTCAATGCCGCGGTCGCCCCCGAGGACGTACCCCCAGGCGCCATTCATGTTGTAGCGAATGCCCCAGCCACCAAACTCACCCATGGGGCTCATGGGTCGGTAGATCGCTGTGGTGACGTCCGTCCAAGGAAACACGCGGTCCTTTCGATGAAAGGGGCTCTGGCGCACGCGGATCTCGGTATCGTTGATGATGACCGTTTGACGGCTTCTGCGAAACAGAACCATAATGGAGATCGGAATCAACAACAAGAGCAGGGCCGGCACGACGTGCTCAACCCACGATGCGTCAGAACCGAGTTCGAACGAAAGAAAGACGTTCAGTGCGGCGGCCAGAGTAACCATCGTCATCGCAATGTAGAGAACAATGTTCATGGCCTTTGGTGGGCGCTGAACTTCCTCGAAATAGATCATGACAGTGTTCCTGCCGAAGTTTGTACATGAAACCAGTAACCACAACACGCGGGATTGTACGCTTTTGGGCCCCGCTCAGTTTCACCTGGTTACTGATGGCCGTTGAAGGTCCTACGCTCACGATCTTCATCGCACGGCTTCCGGATGCAACCTACAACCTGGCAGCATATGGCGTAGCAATTGCGCTGGCAATGCTCATCGAGTCACCCGTGATTCACTTACTGAGTACCAGCGTGGCCCTGGCTAAGGATCGTGCGGCTGAGGAACGCCTCCGACGATTCATGGTGCTGACCAACGTTGTGGTAACGCTCGGAATGATCACGGTATGCCTACCACCCGTGTTCGATGCCATTGCCTACGGTGTTATCGGCGTTGCACCAGAAATTGGCTGGCGGCTCCATCAGGGGCTGCTTCTACTGATTCCGTGGCCGGCGGCCATTGGTGTACGTCGATTCTACCAAGGCTTGATGATTCGGAATAATCAAACACGGAACGTCGCACTTGGTACGGTGGTGCGGCTGGTTTCGATGTTGATTACGGCCGTCGTCTTCTTTTTCACCGAATCCGTCGAGGGAATCACGCTCGGTGCGGCCGGGCTCACTGCGGGAGTTGTTGGCGAAGCGTTGGCAACCCGCTGGATGGCTCGCGGAGTGGTGCGCTCCTACCGCGCACAGAACCTTAGCACCTGCGAGCCCCCTCCCACGAACCGCAGCATCCTGACGTTCTTTCTGCCGCTGGCCTTGACCTCCGTGATTGGGTTTGTGTCGATGCCAATTGTGTCTCTTTTTGTCAGCAAAGCACCGTTTCCCGTGCAATCGCTGGCGGTACTGCCCGTAGTGAATGCTCTGATCTTCCTCTTCCGCAGCTTCGGGTTCTCGTACCAAGAAGTTGGCATTGCCTACCTTGGCGAGTCGCGTGATTCCTATGCCACCGTGCGTCGTGTGGCGTGGTACATCACCATTGCCAGTACTGCTGGACTGTTGCTGGTTGTACTGGTGACACCCCTTTACCGGCTGGTCTTCGGGGGAATCTTTGGACTGAGTCCGTCGCTCGTGGACGTTGCCTACCTGCCAACCCTGGTGCAACTGGTGATGCCTGCAACGGCTGCCTTGTTCTCGCTCCAGCGGAGTGTTCTCATTGTGGAGCGGAAAACTGTTCACGTGACGATTGCCGCATTGATCGAGGTAGGGGGCCTTACACTGGTCATGGCCGGACTTGTTGGCTCGACCACCTGGAATGGAGCGATAGCCGGTGCTGTTGCTATCGCCGTTGGGCGGATCTTGGGTAGCGGATACTCCGTGGTAGCAGCCAAGAAGCACGTATCTTTATGGTCGCCTCAACGATCCACGTAGGTTGGAAGGACAGTATGCAACCGCTTCTTGAAGTCCGCAATCTGATCACAGAGTTTCGCACCGATCACCACGTGATGCGGGCGGTGAACGACGTATCGTTCACTGTTCATAAGGGTCGTACACTTGGGATCGTGGGTGAGTCGGGCTCCGGCAAGTCTGTGACCAGTCTAAGCGTGATGCGGCTGATTCAAACGCCTCCTGGTAGGATCGTAGGTGGCCAGGCCATATTTCATGAGAAGGATGGCCAAAAAACAGACCTGCTCCAGTTGCCGGAAGATCGCATGCGCACGTACCGTGGCAATCGCCTTGCGATGATCTTCCAAGAGCCGATGACGTCCCTCAATCCGGTGTTTACCTGTGGCGATCAGATCATCGAGGCCATTCAACTGCACCAGAACGTGGATAAGCAGGTAGCTCGCCAGCGCACACTGGAACTGCTCAAGGAGGTTCAGCTTCCGCGACCCGAGCAGATGCTCACATCCTATCCCCACCAGTTATCCGGGGGGCAGAAGCAACGCGTGATGATTGCCATGGCCATGAGCTGCAATCCAGATTTGCTGATCGCCGATGAGCCGACGACAGCATTGGATGTAACCGTCCAGGCGACCATCCTCGATTTGATGCGCGGACTACAACACAACCATGGAATGTCCATGATGTTCATCACCCACGACCTTGGCGTGATCGCAGAGATTGCCGACGACGTGATTGTGATGTACAAGGGAAACATCGTGGAACAAGGCCCAGTCCTGCAGATCTTCGAAGATCCACAGCATCCGTATACAAAGGGGCTTCTGGCGTGTAGGCCCCGTCTCGATAAGAAGCTCAAGATTCTCCCTACCGTGCGCGACTTCATGGACGAAGCCGCCGATGGAACGATCACCGAGCGGTCTGCGAACAATGTGGATGCTTTGGTGCATCAGCTGGAATTCACTGCCGAGGATATTCAACAGCGCAACACCCACCTGGCAGCGCAGCAACCGCTGCTTGACGTACAGAATCTTGAAGTACACTTCCCGATCAAGTCTGGCTTCTTCGGCAAGACGTCGGGATATGTCAAGGCCGTCGACGATGTAAGCTTCGATGTGAAGCCTGGAGAAACCCTAGGCTTGGTAGGTGAGTCCGGATGTGGAAAGACCACAACCGGAAGAGCTATCCTGCGGTTAGTAGAGCCCACGGCAGGATCGGTCATGTTCAACGGAGTCAACGTACGAGCACTGGGATCGGCGCAGTTGAAGAACATGCGCAAGGACTTCCAGATCATCTTCCAGGATCCCTATTCATCGCTCAATCCTCGGTTGAGCGTTGGAAGCGCCATTACGGAGGTACTGCGCGTCCACGGCATCGGTGAAAACGATGCCGATCGTAAGGAACAGGTCCTGTACCTTCTGGATAAGGTCGACTTACTTCCTCGTCACTTCAACAACTACCCGCACGAGTTCTCGGGTGGTCAGCGTCAGCGCATCTGCGTGGCCCGGGCTCTTGCTCTGAAGCCGAAGCTGTTGATCTGCGACGAATCCGTCAGCGCGTTGGACGTCAGCGTCCAGGCGCAGGTGCTGAATCTACTTGTACAGCTTCGCGACGAATTCAACCTGACGTACATCTTCATCTCGCACGACTTGAGTGTGGTGAAGTTCATCAGTGATCGGATTGCGGTGATGAATGCCGGTAAGATCGTTGAAATGGGTTCCGCCACGGAGATCTACGAAAATCCTCAACAAGCCTACACGCGCAGCTTGATCGAAGCCATTCCGGTAGGCACTGTTCAGCAAATCCGAGATCGCGCTGCGGAGCGGGGTGTAGCCTAAGCCATGATTGAACTGCGTGGCATACGGAAGTCCTTTGGTACGAAGGAAGTGCTGAAGGGTATTGATCTGGTGATCCCCACTGGCAGCACAACGTGTGTCATCGGTAAGTCCGGATCCGGAAAGAGTGTTCTGTTGAAGCACATCGTGGGCCTATTGAAGGCCGACGCCGGTACGGTTCTGATTGACGGACGGGATCTTGAGTCGCTGTCGCATGCAGAGCTGTTCTCCATGCGAAAGAAGATCGGCTACGTCTTCCAAGGCGCGGCACTGTTCGACTCGATGACGGTCTTCGACAACGTTGTGATCAGTTTGGTCGAACATGGAATTCATGATCGCTCGATGCTGGAGTCGGAGGCACGACGCGTGTTGAGTTCTGTAGGCCTTCTGCCCGATCTGACTGGTGAAGGGTCCGCGGAGTTCGAACGCGAGTATGCGATCCTGCGTAACAAAAAGCCCTCGGACTTGTCGGGAGGCATGCGAAAGCGCGTTGGTGTGGCCCGAGCCCTGGTTGGGCAGCCAGAGTACATTTTCTATGATGAACCTACAACAGGTCTCGACCCTGTGACGTCACAGCAGATCGATGACATGATCGGTGATCTTGCACAAAAGCTACAGGTAACCTCCTTGGTGATTACGCACGATATGTTCAGCATCTTCAATATTGCTGACAACGTAGCCATGATTGTTGATGGAGTCGTGCGGTTTCAGGGCGATGTTCCAGCGCTACGAGCAACAACCGACCCTGAAGTGGTCGATTTCCTTGCACGCTACGTAGCTGAGGGTTTTTAACACTCCTATGCGACACCCTCGGATCGTTTGTATCCTTTTGATGGTGCTGGCGTGGACTGCGTGGGCACCATCGGCGCAGTCACAGCTCCAGGTATCCGGCGTTGCGTTCTCCGGTGGCAGCGATGTGGACCTGAGTGCCTATCCCAAGGTTCGCGTACGCTGCAGAGTTACCAGCGACCAACAGCCCCTTACCATCTCCGCTACCAACGTGATGTTGATTCAGAGCAACACCGCTCTGCGACCGGCCTCCGTAACGCACGAGGGACAGGGCATCCACGTGATTGAATGGGTGAATTCACAGTTCGATTCGTTCCTCGTGGATTTGTTGGTGACGCATCAGGGTCAGACGGCATCGCTTGCCTATCGCCGCCCGCTGAGCAGAAATGTTGGCGCCAACGTTGTCTTCCGCGACAGCCTGAGTAGGAATCTGCCGGGCTATGCCGATTTCGAATCGGTACCGGTGGGGCGCTCCGACACCTTGAAGTTGAAGGTTGTGGCCACCGAGGCTGCGCTTCAAAATGGTCAGGAACGGATGATCATGATCGACTCCGTCACGTCCAGCCATCCGGAGATCACGGTGGTATGGAAGGGATCCTTCCGTACCGGACAACCACCGGTGATGGTGATCTCCCCGTTGGAGTACCGCATTGATGTGATTTGTACGCCAACCACGACCGATCCCATTGCTGGCGTGGTTTCCGTGTACTTCGAGGGTGGTATGCGCCGCACCCTGATGGTGGTGGCCAATCCTCGTACCTATCCACAGCGCACCATCCTGCAAATCACCGCACCCAATGGAGGGGAGTCCTTCGCTCCGTGCCAGGAGGTTGACATTCGATGGAAGGGGGCTATCCCCGGATTCTACTCCTTTGTGGAGTTCACCCCCGACAATGGTCAATCATGGGTTGCCATCGACTCCACGCTGGATTCAACCTACCGGTGGGAGGTTCCTGTCACGTTTACGGACAGTGCACGGATTCGCGTATCGCAAAAATTCCAAGCGTCTGAACCCCGGTGGCTCACGGGGCCGGAAGCCTCGGCAACAACAGCTGCCTATTCACGATCGGGGCAGCATCTGGTAGTAGCCTATACCGATGGCACGATCAACGAATGGGATGTGGCCACGGGCCAGCAAACGGCTTCGTATCGGGCACCACTCGAGGCCGGGGCCAGCGTTGTAGCCATGTGCTACGTGGGTGGCTCACGGGACGTTGTTGTCAGTACAGCACAGGTTGGAAGGCGCGGTGGAAGTTTGATGCGATTTGCACAGGCTACTGCGGTGCCGCAACAATCCGTTGCCCTTCCATCGGATATCCTTGTGCAAGCCCTAGCCAGCAGCAGCGATGGGGCAACAACGTATGTGCTACCTCAACAGACGGCGCGTGTTGCACGGTACACGACGTCCACATTGCAAGAGACTTCATCGATTGTCTTTGGAAACCCCATTGCGTCGTCGTCGGTGGCAGGTACACGGTTTACTGTAGCGTTGTTAGACGGTACGGTCAGTATCTACAACACCGATACAGGCACCGAGGAGCGCACAGCGAACACCGGATTGCTCGAGGCAGTGGGTCCGTATGTGCACCGGGTAGCTTCGTCGGTTGATGGTCGGTTGGCTGGCTTGGCCGGAAAGCGTCGCACGGATATCGCCAATGGTGCCAAGGAGCAGCGCACGTTTGTCTTCGACATGGAATCATCGTCGATTGTAAAGATCATCTATCGCGAAACAAGCGAAGCCGTGAGTCTGTCGTTCACACCGAGCAACACCTTTATGGCAATGGGCTTTGAGTACAGCCCTCAGTTTGTGGTGTACGACATGGCTCAGGCTACGGTGCTTCCGCCAACGGGCTCGGCTGCCGGACACCAGAATCGCATGACCTTCCTTGCCTTCAGTCCCGACGGTTCCACGCTCGTGAGCACGTCGATCGATAGCACACGGAATGCACTGCTCCGACGCGTTTCAGCGCCGGAGACCGACATGTCCGACGACGTCTTCCGGATCGCTCCGGTTGAACTGTCGGTGACTCCTCTTCGCATCGCTGATGCCTTGATTGGCGAACAGACTATCGCGACATTTACGGCCGAGGTGTGCAACACGGGTACCGTGCCGGCAATCATCCGCAGTAGTTATCTGCGCGATGGTTCGTGGCTGCGTATCACTAACAACGTAAATGGCGATACGGTCCTGCCGGGGGCCTGTCTGAACGTGCAGCTCACCAGCGTCCCTGCTGATACCGGTTTGCTGCGGGATACGATGGTGCTGGAGTTTTGTGGACGGATCTTCTTCATTCCCGTTGAACAGCAATCGATCGATCGTAACCTTAGCCTACTGGTGGCAGAAGAAGACTTTGGTGACGTATGCGTCGGGCAGCAGCAGGTCCGCACGCTGGCAATGCTGCGAAACAATGATGCTGTGGACCTTGTGATCAACACGGTCTTTATTGAACGGGGCTTATTGGCGCAATTCCGGGTGCTAAATCTTGTACCGGATACCGTGATCCCACCTGGTGGGACACTGGTGCTGGATGTGGAGTTTGCTCCCCGACGTTTGGGTGCCGATTCGGCGAAGGTGGTGATTCGCTATGCGAACCAGCGCTCCATCGAGCGGACGATTCGTCTGCAAGGTCGCGGTTCGGGTGCAGACTTGCAGTTATCACATAGTGTTCTGCCGTTCATTCCGGAGATTCCGGACCGCGAAGTCGTGTTGCGAAATCGCTCGGATAATCCGCTTACCATTACCGAGGCATCGATTGGGGCGGGCGAACCCGTAACCGTGGTGACAGCACTCCCCATCGTGATCGGACCACGCGATTCGGTGGTGATTACGCTGCGATATGCCGGAGGTGCGATCAGTGATGCTGCCGAGGTGGTGTTTGCCGTTGAACCGTGTGCGGCGTCCAGCACGATACGACTGGCGAACTACAAGGGGACGGCTACGCTCGTGGCACCAACCGTAAGCGCGCCACCCCGCGGAGACACCACAGCTCTGCCAATTATGGCAACCATCTCCGAGCAGCAGGCCTATGCTGGAGAGCGATTCCTAGAAGCAACGCTTACTGTTGATGAGAGGCTCTACCTCGCTCGTGACATCAGCACAACGGCTGGTTCTGCTCGTATTCTGTCGCAGGACGTTCGTAATGGCGTGCGTTCCATAACCTTCCGTGTTACCGGCGTGTTTACTGGCACGATGGAGATTGCCCGACTCGTTGGCTATCCCGGCATGGCAGAGATCGATACTTCGCCACTGGTTTTCGACACGTCGGCCGTTGGCTTTGGCACGACGGTACCGATCACCTATCGGTCGGGAACATTGCGCATCGAGCACGATGATCCGGTGCGTCGGATCGTACGATCGTCGGCTCCGACCATTGAACAGATTGCACCGCAGCCAGCCACAGACCGCGTGCTCGTTACGCTCCATGTTCCAACGAACGAACCGGTACACCTCCGAATCCTTGATGCGATGGGTCGGCAGGTTGTCACACACGATGCTACGGTGTCCAGCACCGGAAGCTCCGTCATGCCCTTGGATCTGCGGGCTGTGTTACCCGGAACGTATCAACTCGTGGCAATCTCGTCCGCTGGGATGTCATCGTATCCACTGGTGATTGTACGATGATGAAGGCTACTGTTTGGCTTGCCTGTCTACTTGCAACGCTTCACCTTGGTTTGTCGGCCCAGGAGCACAGTCCTCTTTCACTAACGGCTGAACTTCGCGGCGGAGGGGCACTGCATGCCCTGCAGTTCTACCAGCTTCCATCACATCCGGTGTGTTGTGTCACCTTCACGGACACGTGGAGCTGGACAGCATCCCTGGAGATCGGGGCTGAGTACCAAACAGCCATGCGCCTTCCTGGCGGTCCGTTGTCGGTGGGCCTCATGGTAGGTGCTACCATGATGCCAGTGGCACTGCACGAGCAGCAACGTGGCTACAACCTCATCGATGGTCAGGACGTGCGCGAGGGAGTGATTGGTCACGATCTTGAGTTGTCGTACACGGCGGTGACGCTGCGTCCCTATGTAGCCATCCCGGTGGCTTCTGGTCTGTGGGCAATGGCCGGCATGCAGGCAGGTGTGCCGGTTACTACGAGCATTCACCAAGAGGAGGTGCTGCTCGGCCCTGAAGGCTACACGTTCGAGAACGGACGCCGCGTTCGCAATGAATACAACGATGCCCTTCCTGATGCTGCTGGATTGGTGGTTGCTCTTGATCTTGCTCTGCGGTATGATCTTCCGCTTTCACCGAGCATAACACTATCGCCGATGCTCCGATACCAGCATCCCGTGACGAATATCACCACGGCCGTGCCGTGGGCCGTCTCTACACTCACCGCCGGCGCGCAGCTGCGATGGAACCTGCCAGTCGTCAAACAGGAACCCAAGCAGGAACCCAAGCAGGTACCACCACCGCCTCCACCACCGCCACCGCCAGCCGTTGTTCAGCAGCCGCAGGTCCCCCTGCTCCAGAGCTCCGTTGTTCTGACCTCTACGATGCCGGGTGCTCGCCAGGTTGGCAGCGATGCTGCGAGCGAACTTGTAATTCCAGCCATCGACGTCCGGCAAACGGATACGGTCCGTCGCGTCTATCCGGCGATCTTCTTTGCAGCAAAGAGTACGGAACCGATCGGCCCGTTCTCGAGTATTCTCCAGGCTGTCCGCTCCTACATTGTCGAGCATCCTGAACATCGTTTGACAATCGTGGTGGGCACGTCCGCCGACGAAGACCGCGCTATTGCCAAAGCACGTCTCAATGCCGTGCTTCGTGATCTTCCCGTTGATCAAAACAAGGTTACGATCCTGATGGAGTCGCACGGTGCGGGACCCTATCCCGAGTTAGCTTCAGAAGATCGTCGCATCGAGTTTCTGGTTAATGATGTTCTACAGCCCCTTACCAGCCTTCGAACCACCGAAGTGGAAATGATCCAACCGGTTGAGCTGTCCGCGGCTCATGTGCTGACGTGCGAGGCCGGACCGTGTACGTCGCAGGTGGAGGCCACAGCTGATGGACAACCCCTGCAGGCCTCACTGGAACGCAGTGTTGCTCGTTTGACGGTTCATCGGAAGGCGCTGGCATCGGCCCGTCCGGTGGAGGTTGATGTTCGGATTACAACTACCGACACTACCGGTGCGACGAGTCGTGCCTCGGCAACAACGCTCCTGCGTATCGAGGAACGTAGTCGTACCATCGACACGGTGATCTGCTCTGCCGAGGAATCCGACATGATTCTGGGCTACTTCGACTTTGGCAGCGATACGTTCCGGTTGATCGACACCACCGTACTCCGAACGGCACAAGATGCTATGGCCCGCGGTCAGAGAGTACAGGTTCTTGCCAGCACCGATGCTCTTGGTGCGGAGGACGTCAATCAGCGGCTTCGCACACGCCGTGCCGAGGCAGCTCGAACGGTGTTGGGTATGGATCGACTCACCATTTTGGTGAACACCGACCGTCGTCCGGCACGGACACCGCTGGAGCGAATAGCGCAACGAAGCGTTCGTCTTCGTATTCTCGCAGATGCTGACTAAAGCCGACTTCCTTCTCCGCGACGACATCCATTTCCTCAATCACGGGTCCTTTGGGGCCTGTCCCCGCGAACTTCTGGACGTCCAGCGATCGTGGCAGGAGCGCCTCGAGCGTCAGCCAGTGCTGTTTCATCGTGAGCTCGCCGAACTCATGCAGGGGGCTCGCCGCGATGTTGCGGCCTACCTCGGAGCTCAACCGTCGGACCTCGTGTACGTAACGAACAGTACGTTCGGTGTCTCGATGGCAGCTGCGATGTTGCGGACAATGCTCGCACCTGGTGAGGAAGTTCTTACCACGAACCATGAGTATGGTGCCTGCCTGCGAGCGTGGAGACATCATCTGCAAGGGACGGGAGTCAACGTTGTTGAAGCGCACATCCCGCTTCCGGCACCATCCATGGATCAGATCGAGGAGCAGATCTGGTCGGCGGTGACCAGTAAGACACGCGTGTTGTTTCTGAGTCATATCACCTCGCCCACAGCCATACGGTTGCCAGTTGAGCGTCTGTGTGCACGAGCTCGCGAACATGGCATCCTAACGGTTATTGATGGAGCCCATGCTCCGGCACACCTGCCACTTGATCTTGGCACCCTCAATGCCGACGTCTACACGGGGAACTTCCACAAATGGATGTGCACGCCAAAGGGTTCTGCCTTTCTGTGGGTCCATCCGTCGCTCCATCGCGCCGTACAACCCCTCATTGTGAGCTGGGGCAATCTGATTTCAACCGCTGGTGACGGTTCCTTTGTTGACGACGTTGAATACCTCGGTACTCGAGATGTGAGTCCGTTTCTCACTGTACCGGCGGCTCTGCACTGGATGGACCGCAACGAATGGAACCTCGTGCAGATGGACGCTCGTGACCTCCGCGATTACGGGATGCACATGTTGTTGGGCAAGGGGCTTTCCGCATGCAGCGATTGGAAGGCCGACGAACTACAAATGGGTGCTGTACTGCTCCCCTCGTCCACTGATGTCCAGTGGTTAAAGAACGAGCTCTACAACACCCATCGTATCGAAGTTGTTGTGCACCATGTCGTCGATCACGCAGTGCTGCGATTCAGTACGCATGCCCACACGAGCAAGGTGGACCTTGATGCACTGTCGACGGCACTCGACCGACTCCTGTAGTGTCAGCAGTTAGGATCCTGCTGGAATGTTCTTCACTTCACGGATGTGAGCCATGAACTGCTCCATGAACGTCAGGGAGTCAGGAAGATTAAGGCTCAGCTGTGCACCACCATTGATCTCAAGGTCGACGTAGATCTCGTTATCCTGGTACTTGTACTCAACGCGGATGTCGTGAATGTCCGCAAGAGGAACACTGTGCTTGCCAAAGTGAAAGATGATCATCGGGATACTCCTGTGAATGATAGGTGATTGTCAATCGGAGAACGTGCAAAGAAAAGACAGAATCATGTTGTGCCAAAGAGACGATCGCCAGCATCACCCAGACCGGGAACGATGAAGCCCATCTCGTTGAGGTGGTCATCCAGAGCCGCAATGAAGAGCGGAACATCAGGATGCGCAGCGGTTAAGGCTTCGACGCCTTCGGGTGCTGCAATCAGGCAGGCAGCCATGATTCGACGATGCGGCAGATCCTTAAGCATCGATAGTGTTGCAATCATGCTTCCGGCCGTTGCCAGCATAGGGTCGATGATCACAAACGTGGTGGTAGACGTCGAGTCCGGAAAGCGTCGGTAGTACTCTGTTGGCTCCAGGGTTGCTTCGTCGCGCCGCAATCCGGCAAAGCCTACACTGGCATAGGGCATCACGTGGAGGAAGGCATCAAGCAGTCCAAGGCCGGCCCGTAGGACAGGCAACAAGATCACCTCGCCATCCACCACCGTGGCAGTAGCTGGCGCCAGAGGAGTTTGGACCGTTGTGCTCTTGCCGGGAAGATGCTTGGACACCTCTACAGCCAGATGGATACCAATACGATGCACTCCCATGCGAAAGTCCTGCATGGAGGCAGAGGATTGCCGAATGGCCGCTACCTCAGATGCCAGCCCCGTTCCCGTTAACACGGTGACCATCTCGCTGAACCTTAGATCGTTAGAATGGTGGATAGTAGAGAATGGTCAGGCGCGGAATCGAATACAACACGTTGACATCGGCCAGATCAACCGAGATCTTGGTCGGATCGTCGGACTTGGTTGCCACCGTACCGTTTTCGTCGAGGTAGCGTTGCACAAGCTTATTCTGATCCTGTTGGAGCATGGCATTGAACCGCACGTTAAACATCGGATAGAACAGGCCAATCGATGTTGGAATGTTTACGCCGATGCCCAGGCCAAAGTTGATGCCGAACTTCGTCTGTTGGGACGTACCATCGTCCACGAAGGCCATCGTGCCACCAAACTGTGGCCAGAAGTTTACGCGGCTATACGGATTGAGATTGTACAGACCCGTCACCTCGACGATGTTCGTCGTAATTGGATCCAAGCCGAAGTCCTCTGCCGGTCCCGTGTTCTGGCTGTGGGTGAACGTTCCCTCCAACATCAAGCTGGTGAAGGGGCTATAGGTGATGGTACCACCAATGGCCGTGAGACCCTCGAACGAGAAGCTGCGATTCGGGCCCTGCTCGGGATTGAAGAAGGTCCACCGACGCGGCTCACCGCGATCAAGGTTGCCGTTGACCTCGTACGAGTTGTCGTAGCGCTGTCGGAAGGTCTGCGACTCCACCTGCGTGTTCGAGCCGATGGAAATGCCAAGACCAATGCTCGTTCGCCGCGGTCGGACCCAGCGCTCATAGGCAGTGCTGTCGGCGAAGTAGTTTTCCAGAGCGATCTCCCAGTCGTAATCGTTTTCGTAGTCCTCATCGCGCGGTGGGGTGGGCTGCGCGATGGCGACCGATGTCATCAGCGCCATCACCAACGCCATCATCAGCGCTGTCAGGCCAAAGAAGCGTTTGGCTGTTGTTGTGGTTGCTCGCAGGATATCGTGATAGGCCATGGATTTAATCTCCGCAATTTTCTGCGCAACAAGCGCAACGTGCGCCGGCTCGTTCCGTGTTCCGCGATGAGGTACTGGTGCAATGTAGGGTGAATCCGTTTCAATCATGTAGGCATCGTCGGGTACGGATTCAACCACGGGGAGTAAGGTCGAATTCTTGAAGGTGATATTGCCCGTAAAGGACACGATCATGCCAAGGTCCAGTGCTCTTTGCAGTACGGTTGCGTCACTGGAGAAACAATGGAGCACTCCGCGAAGAGTGCCGTCCTGCTCCTCGGTAAGAATGCGAAGGACGTCCTCGTCGGATTCACGATTGTGGACGATGATGGGCAGATTCTTGCGCTTGGCGATGCGAATGTGCTCCCGAAACACGTGCTGCTGGACCTCCGGAGGGCAGAAGTCGTAGTGATAGTCCAAGCCAATTTCACCGATCGCCACAACGCCAGCGGCGTCAGCTCCTGCTTCCACGGCCTGAAGATCAGCTTCCGTTACGGAACCAGCATGGTGAGGATGAATGCCAATTCCACGGAACAGGCGCGGATCACTATCAACAACCTGTTGGAGGTGCGGACGTCGTGACGGCTCGATATCCGGTACAATGATGGCTTCAATACCAGCATCCCAGGCCCGTTGCAACATGGCGGGTCGGTCGGCATCAAAGGCTTTGGCATCGATGTGGGCGTGAGAGTCAATCATGCCGTTATACGGTGACGCCATGTTCAGCCAGCGTGGCAATCACATCGTCGACATGGCCCTTGACACTCACCTTGTCCCACACGTGGACAATCGTTCCCGCTGGATTGATCAAATAGGTGGTCCGTACAACGCCCATGTATGTTCGGCCGTACATCGACTTTTCCTTCCACACATCGTAGGCCTCGCAGATGCCCGACTCAGGATCGGACAGCAGGGTGAAGTTCAGGTTGTGCTTTGCGATGAAGTTGTCATGGCTCTTGACGCTGTCCGGACTGACGCCAACCACCGCAACGTCGGCGGTTGCCAGTCGGGTCATGGCATCGCGAAAATCGCAGGCCTGAGTGGTGCAACCCGAGGTGTTATCCTTGGGATAGAAATACAGCACCAGCCAAGAGCCCTTTGCTTGCTTTAAGCTCCACGAGCCACCTCCCTGCGTAGGTGCTGCTGTAATTGCGGGTGCCTTCGTGCCGGGAGAGAGTGCCATACGAACAGATCACGTGTAGGTGGAACAGCGTCGATGCTCAAAATTACGACTTGAACACAGGAACCTGTTTGGCATTGAACAGTTCAATCAACACTTCCTCGATTGGAAGTGCGCTATCGGCTTCGGATGGTGCCGGTGGAATGTCGGCACCCTGCTGTCCCATTCCCGGTGGCATGAGCTGAACGCCAATCGAGGCACCGTAGACGGACTGCAGGTGCACTTTCAGATCGGCAAGTTTGTCGGCCAAGCGTTGATGGATCACTTCGGCCAACGGGCGGAGTACAATCCCAACCTCGGTGAGGTCGGCTTCAAGGAGTCCCTGACGCAACGTCGAACGTACAAAGGCAAGATGTTCCGGCAATCCCTGCAACACATGTTCCCACTTCTGATGTAGGTTGCCCGACGACAGCGAGCTTACCGGCTCCCGCTTCATTGGTGCCGGTCGTGCACCAACCTTAAGGGCCATGGTAACACCACCCACGGGGGAAGCCCCCTTCCCACCAAGCCGCTGGAGCAATTCGCCGAGATCGACGGACGAATCCATCGATGCCAGTTGGACAAGCGTGAACTCAAACCGTACCCGTGGCTGCGGGGGATGCTGGCGTAGGACGGCTTCGCCCGACACAATAATGTTCATGGCTCGGATGACGTCGGCCTGGTTGAACGCAGGTGCCGACGTATTGTAGTGATCTCGTTCTTGCGAGGAACCCTCGATCAGCTCGGTCGAACCCGTAGTGAGCACCGTCAGGATATTCCGATAATGTTCAAGAAGGCCAAGCAGGCAGTCCTGTAGATCATAGCCGCGCTGAACAACCTGCGAGGCTAGGCTGAACATCGTGCGCACATCGCCGGCACGTGCAGCATCGCTGAGTTGGAAGTAGAACTCGGTATCAATCAGGTGGAGTGCATCCGCTACGGCCCCGCCGGTGATCGAGGTGCCACAGTACGAGACGACCTGGTCGAAGATCGACTGAGAGTCGCGCATTGAACCATCAGCTTTGCGAGCAATGATGGTCAGGGCCGATTCGTCGATGGTAATCCCATCGGCGGCAGCAATGGTAGCGAGGTGTTGTACGATCGACTCGACCTCCATACGCCGGAAATCGAAGCGCTGACACCGGCTGAGAATCGTGGCCGGAACCTTATGAATCTCGGTGGTGGCAAACACGAAGATTAGATGGGGAGGGGGCTCCTCGAGAGTTTTCAGAAGTGCGTTGAATGCTGCCGTGGACAGCATGTGAACTTCATCGATGATGTAGAGCTTGTACTGCCCACTCAGAGGTGCGTATTTCGCATTGTCGCGTAGTTTCCGGATATCATCAACACTGTTGTTGGAGGCACCGTCGATTTCGATCACATCGACGCTGCGTCCCTCCAAGACATCAACGCACGACGAACAGGTGTTGCATGGCTCGTTATTTACCGGATGCTGGCAGTTCAGCGCTCTGGATAGGATACGGGCACAGGTTGTCTTGCCCACACCACGAGGACCGGTGAACAAGTAGGCATGGTGAACACGACCGGAGGCGATTGCATTCTTCAGGGTAGTGGTTACGTGCTCTTGGCCCACCACGTCAGCAAAGGTGAGCGGGCGCCATTTTCGAGCCGTTACGATGAAACTTTGTTGGTCGGACATGATCTTTACGACAACCTTCCTGGGATGAAGTGCGAAAACTGCGAAATGCTATGACCCCTACCAAGCCAATGTCACAAAACAGCTTGCAAAACACGCTCCGGACGCTGGTTTTGCTCACCACCGTGGTCCTGACAGCCGGGTTGATACCACTCTTCGCTGCGCAGTCGCCGGTGCGTCCCGGATACCTGATCGTGCGGTTTCAGCCAGGATCGACGAGTTGCTCGCCGCAGACGAACATGGACGTTACGCAGTGGTTTCTTCTGCCGAGTCAGTGCAGGGCCTTTGGCCGTCTGGCACCGCGAGGCATCTACAATGCGCGATTAGCGGCTGTGGAGGAGCGACTCTTGCGCACGGCCATTGTGCGGTATACCGGTCCCATGGATCCGTGGAAGGCTGTGACCGTTGCCCTGCAGGATCCTGCTGTCGAGTCGGCCGAGCCGTGGTTCATTGGTCAGCTTCATGCGGTGCCGAACGATCCCCTTGTGGGTTCACAGCAGGCACTTGCTACAATTCGCATGCCTGCAGCCTGGGATCTTCAACAGGGGAATCCCGGCATTGTGATTGCCATTAGCGACAATGGTGTCGACCAGCAGCACGAGGATCTTCAGGGCTCGCTTTGGACCAATACCGGTGAGATTCCGGACAACATGATCGATGACGATAACAATGGCTATGTGGACGACTATCAGGGCTACAACTTCACCTGGCAGGAGGAGGGAACCCAGCCCGGTGTCACCATCAACTACCGTGCGAACGGTCACGGCACGCGAGTAGCCGGAATCGCCTGTGCCACCACGAATAATGGTATCGGCATGGCAGGCATTGCATGGAACTGCCGAATGCTTCCGATGAAGACGGCGCGTACCGATCAGAATGGCATTCTCTACGGATACCAGTCCCTGATGTATGCAGCACAGATGGGTGCTCGGATTGTAAACTGTTCATGGGGAGCCGTTAAGCCGCCGTCGGTGATTGATCAGGACATTGTAGACTACTGCACCGAGCTGGGCACGCTGATTGTGGCCTCGGCCGGCAACCATGGCGACGGCACTGGTGGATTGGGCTGGCAACTCGTGAATTTTCCGGCAAGTTACCGTGGCGTTTTGGGGGTTGGCGAAACCACGGCCGGCGATGCAGTGGTACAGTCGTCGGGTTTGGGGATCAATGCTGGCGTGATGGCACCCGGTAACCGTGCCACGACCACCGAGGCCGGAGGCGGCTATGCCACGCAGGGAATCACAGGAACGTCGTTTGCAGCACCAATCGTCTCCGGTGTAGCTGCCCTTGTAGCTGCCCAATATCCAACGCTTCCCCCTCGGCAAATCGCGGCCCTTATCGAGGAGACAGCTACCAACATCGACGGTAGTAATCCGGGGTACGCCAATGTGCTCCCGGGAAGGGTCGATGCCCAGGCAGCTCTGAGCACAGCGCCTCAATCGGTTCCGGCGCTGCGAATCATATCGGTTGAGCGTCGCCATCTGGATGGTCGACGCGGAGATCGTTTTGCCAATGGCGACACCCTACAGCTGTGGTACACCATCCGCAACGAGCTGGGACCGGTTGGCACACTGGACTATCGACTTCGCATTGCAGAAGAAAATCGCTGGCAGGTTGGTGTTTCCACGACCGTTGTGCGCGGTGGTGCCCTCGCATCTGGAGCGTCGGAGCGCATTGGCCCGTTCCGCCTTGTGGTACAGCAGCAATCTCAAGCCCCCTGCATTCTGGAGCTTACGGCCCAAAATGACGGCACTGAGCGAAGCATGCTGGACTACGTCAACCCATCGACCACCATGGGTACCTTTGAGAACAACGAGCTACTGTTCTCTGCCGGGGATGATGGCACCTTTGGCTACAATAATGTGCTGATCTCCCGCACCGGAAATGGCTTTGTGTGGAAGGGCCGCTACAACTTGCTCTCACCGAGTGGCCTGCTCTTCTCCGAAGGAGGATCGCGGGTGGTGAAGGCATTCAACAACGTCGGCACCCAGAGCGAATTCACGATTCAACGGCCCTTCGTTGCTCCAGACACCACCACGGCAGTGATGACCGATAGCTTAAGCGGAAAAGATGTCGGAATCCGCATTACCACGCGCTGGACCTTCCCATCGGTAACGTCAACAACAGCCGTTGTGGAGGTCACGATCGAAAACCGGACCACCACGCCCCTGCAGGATGTTGCCGCCGGGTACTACTTCGACTGGGATGTGGCAACCGTGATCAACAACTCCACCCGATTGGCACCAGAAGCAATTCCTACGCACATCGCGGGTGGTGCCGTTGCACAGGCGTTTACGCATGAGTCGCTTCCGGTGGCAGTGGTGTGTGCTGCTGCTACCTCCGACCTTTCTGCCGAGGCACAGGCCTCCGGAATGCTGATCTGGGACATTGCCGACGACACCGATGGGATGACCGACGCCGATGTGGTGCGATTGCTGTCCTCGGGTACCACCATTCAGACGACGCAGACGGGTGATGTGAGTGGTGTCCTCGGAATGAGGTTCCCCGGAAGGCTCCTTCCCGGTGATACGAGAACAATAATGGTGGTCATCGGTGTAGGACAGAGTATCGAAGAAGCATCCGTCGCGGTTCGGGAAACCCTTGCAGATCCCATGTCGGTTATTGAGCATTCCAGCCGGAACCTCTTTCCCAACCCTGCATCGGACTACGTAACGGTGAGTCACCTCCAAACAACCGCCACCATCACTGTAACAACCATGATGGGAGCCGTCGTGCATCATCAAGCTACGCAGCCGGGAAGTACGTCCACTGTGGTCGATGTTCGTGCCCTTCCACCGGGAATGTATTTGGTACATGCCGGTGGTACGGCTCAGCAACTTGTGATGCTACGATGAAGATCCTTTCTGTTGCGGCGCTCATCCTCGTGCTCGTAAGCACGGCGGCTGCACAACCCGTGTTATGGCCTGCCGAGCCAGGCCTTCGTCAGGACCCGGCGTTGGGTGGTCGTCTCAAGGTGCGGTTGGCCCCAGGTATTCCACGCGAGCTTCACGCATCGGTGCTGGCCGAAGCCGGATGTAGCGTATTGTATGCCGTGCTTCCATGGGAGCAATCACTCACGGCGCAATTGCAGAGTAACCAGCCTCGTCGCGCCGCACGAGATCGCCCGTCGGTAGCAGCGCTGCAGTTGGAGGAGGAACTACTGCGAACGTATGTCGTGGCCTACCAGGATGCTATTCCACCGGAGAAAGCCATTGCGTTTCTGCGTGTTGGGTGCTCGGCAATCGAGGTTGCAGAGCCCGTCCACATCTACCAGCTAGCCGGCGTTCCCAACGACTCTCTCAGTTCGGAACAGGAGATGCTTGCCACGATTCGAGCCTTTGATGCTTGGGATGTGGAAGGGGGCTCGGCAACGGTATCCATTGGCATCAGTGACAGCGGCATCCTTCAGGAACACGAGGATTTGGCACCCCAACTCTTCATGCGCGACAGGGAGATTCCAGACAATGGCGTCGATGACGACGGTAACGGATTCATCGATGACTACCGAGGCTACAACTTCTGCACGTCGGACGACGGCACACCTCCGGGCAATACCTTTAATTCCACGGAGGGTCACGGTACCGGTGTTGCTGGGATTTGCGCAGCCGCGGTGAACAATGGTATTGGTATTGCCGGTGTGGCTGGTGCGTGTACCATCGTTCCGTTGAAAACAATGCCCAACAACGTTCCAGGAATCGTCTATGGCTATGAGTCCATCATGTACTGTGCCCTGAACAACGTGCAGGTGGTGAACTGTAGCTGGGGAGGATATTCCCCGTCGTGTATCAACGAGAGCATCATCCGATACGCCATCGAACGGAATGTTGCCATTGTAGCCGCAGCAGGAAATCATGGTAGCACAACGCCGTTCTATCCGGGGTCGTATCCCGGCGTGCTGAACGTAGGCGTCACCGATGCCGCGGATAACGTCATCTCCATGTCCGGCCACGGCCCAACAGTGGATGTGATGGCACCCGGCCAGGGTACGATTACCACCAGCAACGATGGAACATATGGCGGCTTCTGTTGTACGTCGGGATCGTCGCCCATTGTAGCTGCCATCGTCGGGTTGGTGCGATCCCGGTATCCAGAGTACTCCGCCCGGCAAGCATTGGCTACGGTGAAGGCCTCCGCCACTCCTGCACCGTGGACGAGTGTTCCGGCAACGATCGATGAGCGTCTGCTGCCGAAGGGCAGGGTAGATGCGCTGGCGGCCGTCACCCCCGATTCTACTCGTGTGGATTTGGAAGTACAGTCGGTGAACGTGCGTGCCCTGGGGGATTCCCGCTGGACGGTTGGCGATACCATCTCGGTAACACCCGTCATAGCCAACACACTCCGAACCGCTACGGTGGCAGGATTGTCCATGGCCGATATCATTTGGCCCACACCGCTTCAACCGCTTCGACTGCTGCCAAGTACAACGGATACAACATCCCGCGTTATCGAAGTGGGTGACAGTCTTCAACTGCCGTCGCTTTCATTTGTCGTTCAGCAACAAACCGATGCGTCGGCCTTTGTTCATGCCCAGCTGCGTGCCAATACGGAACTCTTTGACCTCATCCTTCCCGTTACCCCAGCACCGGAGTTTCGAACCATTCACAATGATGTCCTTACGGTATCGCTGGGAGATCGGGGCCGCATGGGGAATACCGATCTGTCCCGGGGGCAGGGGGCTGGCCTCACCTTCAAACAGTATTGCGGTCAGCTCTATGAATCAGGGCTGATGGTCTCCGTTGGTG
Source organism: uncultured Hyphomicrobiales bacterium (assembly GCA_964493635.1). Classification (GTDB taxonomy): domain Bacteria; phylum Bacteroidota; class Ignavibacteria; order Kapaibacteriales; family Kapaibacteriaceae; genus OLB6. Next base: position 111,415 of record CAZBOW010000002.1, on the reverse strand, counting down.
ATCGTGTGGTAGATGCCGTGCGTGCTAGTCGCGGCACCAATGATCACTTCCGTCCTGTCAAGCGCTATGTGCGGCCCGATACGATGGTAGCTGTTGTAAACGATGGCGATGCACCAGACAGTCTCCGCAGTGGGGTCGAGGTAGAGCAACGCGTGTGGATGGCCGGTGCCGACTCAGCAGCCATCGTAATTGATCTGACCGTGACGAACCGCAGTGATACGACGTGGCCAACCATGAGCGTGGCCTACTTCTCGGACTGGGATCTGGGAACCAACCCCTCGCGAAACCGCGGATATGTCGTTGATGGGGACGCGAATCGCAGCCTACAGATTGCGACGTCGGTGGTGCCCGACGAACCTGCCGTAGCACTTGGGGTATCGTCGGTGTTTGCTGATGCCCGGCCAATTACCATCACGATGGACAACACCGCAACGTATCGAGGCTTCTCGACGGCCGCGAAGTGGGCACTGCTGAATCAGCATACGGAACAATACACGGAAGTCAACGACATTGCCACGGTAACGGGCATCCACTTTTCCGACCCGATTCCACCCGGTGGCCGGCGTGAACTGCGGTATGTGATCAGCCTGGCAACAGCGGCAGAGGATGCCATCCGTCTGGCCCGCACGGTAGACGGTTCGGCTCCGGAGAGACATCGCGATCGCAGGCTGCTGTATCCGAACCCTGCGCAGTCCGAAGTGTGGCTGTCTCTTCCGCCAAACGACAACAATCCTGTGGATATCACCATCACCACCCTTCAGGGGCAACAGGTGATACGGCAGCGGGCCCTGCCTTCCGATCGCATCGTCATGATCGACGTCGGGAGCATAGCTCCTGGGATCTATGCCGTACGCGCGCATGGATCGGCGTTTGGCACCGTCGTGTACATTCCACTCGTGGTCCTCCGCTAACGGACTCGTATCTTCGGCCGATGGAACCCCTGCTGCAAACCCTGAGCGACGGCATCCTTACCCTTACGATGAATCGGCCGGAGAAGCGCAATGCGCTGAATCCCGAGCTGATTGCTGCCGTGCATCATGCCATGGATGCTGCGCACAACGATCCTCGTGTGCGGGTTGTGGTGTTGAAGGGGGCTGGACCAGCGTTTTGTGCCGGTGCCGATTTGGCCTACCTGCAACAGATCTCCGAGCTATCGCCCCAGGAAAATGCCGAGGACTCGGCCCGCCTGATGGCCATGTTTGAACGAATCGTGACCTGCTCCAAGCCGGTCGTTGGGATGGTGCATGGGCCTGCTATTGCCGGTGGCTGTGGCTTAGCCACTGTTTGCGATATCGTGCTTGCAGCCGAGGACAAGGCCCAGTTCGGGTACTCGGAGGTCAAGATTGGCTTCATCCCGGCGATCGTCATGGTGTACCTGCTCCGAAAGATCGGGGATACGCGAGCTCGGCAGCTGGTGCTCACGGCACGGAACATTTCCGCAACCGAAGCATGCGCGATGGGGTTGATTGCCCACGTTGTGCCAGATGCTGACCTTGAGTCCGCAACGTACCGCTTGGCTGCACAACTCGCGCAGAATAGTGGTTCTGCCATGGATCTTACCAAGCAGATGTTGCATGCCCTCCATGGAATGACGCTTGAAACAGGCCTTCGATATGCCGTGTCGATGAATGCCTTGGCCCGACAAACAGAGGATTGCAAGACTGGAATTGCCCGTTTTCTCTCATCAACACCATGATTGTATGCTGAGTACTTCTGCCCGCATTGTTTTACTTCTTGCCATCGTTGTTACGGCTAGCATAGCCCAACCTCAGGCGGTAACACGCGTTGAAGGCAAGATCACCGACGAGCTCACCGGCTCGCCCGTGGAGTGCAAAGTCTACATCTACGATCCAGCTGGGAAGCGGATTCGCACCGTGAGTTCGAACTCCACCGATGGCAGCTACCTGACGGTTCTGAACGAAGCCGGCACGTACAAGTTCAGTTTGGGAGGACACAACGTCTACCGCAAAGACTACAGCGTTGTTGTCCCCAAGAGTTCGTCCTTTCAAGAAGTCAAGCAGGACTTCACCGTGCGGGAGTTCAAGCAAGGTACTCCCCTCTATAGCGGTGTTGCGTTCGATCGCGGCAGTACAACATTGAACGCCACATCGCAACAGGCACTCGCTGGCCTCAAGGCAGATTTGGAGGCCAATCAGCAATTGCAGATTGTGGTGCGCATTTCGTCCGATCCCGGTGCCGAGGCTGCGATGAAGACTGCAGCTCTTCGTGCCTACTTCGTGGATTCGCTGGAATGGGCCAAGAGCATGAAGGCCTACGAGAAGAAGTACAAGAAGTCGAAACAAAAACCCGAACCTCCCACCGCACCGGTTCGACCGGTGTTCTCGGAATCTGGCAATGATGTTCAGGCCTCCGAGCGGAAGGCCGCTCTGCAGGCGTACTTTACGGATGTTCGCAACGGAGAACTTCGGATCGTCTACCAGCTTGTAGCACCGGCAGGTGGGTCGGCTGCACCTGTGAACGAAGCTGCGATTCTTGCGGAGCTTACGTCCAAGAAGAAAAAAGCCGCACCACCAGCTCCTCCTGCAGCCTCTGAACCGAACGTCACGGTGGTGATTGGTGAAGTCAAGCGCCTCTTCGGTAACTAAGTCGGAACAAAACGTTTGTGGTAGATGTTGAAATCTTGGCCCAGACGTGCAGTGGGGGAACAGCTATATTTCCCTGGCAGGTAACAGAACGCCACCACGTCCGTCTTACTGGCACTGTCTCACTCTCACCGGAACCATGCCATGGAAGGCAACTTTTCTAATCGAGTCCAAGACGTCATACGCCTCAGCCGCGAGGAAGCTCTGCGGTTAGGTCACGACTATATCGGTACCGAGCATCTACTGCTGGGTATCATACGGGAGGGTGAGGGTATTGGTATCAAGATCCTCCGAAACCTGGAGGTGGATCTTAGTAAACTCAAGCGCTCCATCGAGGATACGGTTCGGGCCATGAGTGGCCCGCTGACGATCGGTAACATTCCGCTCACCAAGCAGGCAGAAAAGGTTCTGAAGATCACGTACCTCGAAGCCAAGCTGTACAAGTCCGATGTCATCGGTACCGAACACTTGCTGCTGTCGCTGCTGCGGGACGAGGACAACATCGCTGCGCAGATCCTAGCGCAGTTTTCGGTCAATTACGACACCGTCCGCAAAGAACTGGATGCCTACCTCAGCGGTAAGCCGAGCACGAGTGCCCAGAAGGCTGAACGCGGTTCATCGACCAAGAGCAAGGCGGTACCCGAGCGTGCAAAGACGCCAGTTCTGGACAATTTTGGTCGCGATCTTACAAAGCTAGCAGCCGAAGGTAAGCTCGACCCGGTTATCGGTCGTGAGAAGGAAATTGAACGGGTAGCCCAAGTGCTCTCACGCCGGAAGAAGAATAATCCCGTACTAATCGGTGAACCCGGTGTTGGTAAAACGGCCATCGTGGAGGGTCTCGCGCTACGAATCATCGATCGGAAGGTCTCTCGAGTTCTCTTTGAGAAGCGGATTGTCACGCTGGACCTTGCAGCCCTTGTGGCCGGAACGAAATATCGCGGCCAGTTTGAAGAGCGCATGAAGGCCGTGATGAATGAGTTGGAGAAGGCGAAGGACGTCATCTTGTTCATCGACGAGCTCCACACGATTGTTGGTGCCGGCGGTGCTTCAGGGTCGCTGGATGCTTCGAACATGTTCAAACCAGCCCTCGCCCGCGGCGATATTCAATGCATTGGCGCCACGACGCTGGATGAATACCGACAGTTCATCGAGAAAGATGGAGCGTTGGACCGACGATTCCAAAAGATTCTCGTTGAGCCCCCTTCAACCGAGGAGGCCATCCAGATCCTGAAGAACGTGTCGGATCGCTACGAGAAGCATCACGGCGTGCGATACACCGACGACGCGATTCGTGGCTGTGTACACATGGCCGAACGCTACATCACCGACCGTTTCCTACCAGATAAGGCCTTAGACGTGATGGATGAGGCGGGAGCCCGCGTGCACCTGTCGCACATCACCGTCCCGAAAGAGGTCCTGGACCTCGAGGCCAAGATCGAGGACGTTCGCTTGGAGAAGAATCAGGTTGTCAAGGCGCAAAACTTCGAAGAAGCTGCGCGGCTACGCGACCTCGAGAAGAAGTACCAGGCGGAGCTGGAGTCGGCGAAGGAGAACTGGGAGCAGTCGGCCCAAGAGATTGTTCACGAGGTTACCGAGGACGACATCGCTGACGTGATCGCCATGATGACCGGTATTCCCGTCAACCGAATTGCTGAGAGTGAGTCACACAAGCTGCTCCAGATGGCTGCCGAGCTCAAAAGGCAGGTGATTGGCCAGGAAGAAGCCGTGGAACATTTGGCAAAGGCCATTCGTCGGGCACGGGCAGGATTGAAGGACCCAAGTCGTCCGATTGGTTCGTTCATGTTCCTAGGTCCGACCGGTGTCGGGAAGACGGAGCTTGCCAAGGCGTTGGCTCGGTATATGTTCGACTCCGAAGATGCCTTGATTCGCATCGACATGAGTGAGTACATGGAAAAGTTCTCCGTGTCGCGACTTGTAGGTGCGCCTCCAGGCTATGTTGGCTACGAAGAGGGTGGACAGCTCACCGAAAAAGTGCGTCGAAAGCCCTACTCCATCGTCCTGCTCGACGAGATCGAGAAAGCGCATCCTGATGTGTTCAACATCCTTCTGCAGGTGTTCGATGATGGTCAGTTGACGGACGGTCTCGGCCGACGCGTCGACTTCAAGAACACCATTATCATCATGACGTCCAACGTAGGAATGCGAGACGTCAAGGCTGGAGGTAAGATCGGCTTTACCACCGATGAGTCTGGCGACGCCTACGAGAACATGAAGTCCACGGTTGAAGAAACGATGAAGCGTTTGTTCAATCCGGAGTTTCTCAACCGTATCGATGAGTATGTGATCTTCCGGACGCTCAAGAAGGAGCACATGGTGGAGATCATTGATCTTCAGCTGAAGGATCTCACCAAGCGGTTAACGGAGCGGGGCATCAGCCTAGAGCTTTCGAAGACGGCCAAGGAGTTTCTGGCAGAGCATGGCTTCGACGAAAAGTATGGAGCTCGACCGCTGCGCCGTACGCTCCAGCGTTTCGTTGAGGATCCACTGGCCGAAGAGATGCTGAAGGGTGGATACCCCGAAGGATCGGTCATCAAAGGCAAACTGGATAAGAAGTCGGCTGCAATTGCCTTCGCTCTGAGCAAGGCCAAGGCCGATTCCAATCTGGAACCTGGCGAGGAAGAACCAGAAGAAGCTGAAACACACGAAGAGTGACACTTCATTCCGACATTCTGCGGTATCTGAAACAACAACGGGAGCAGTTCGGCAACATCACGTATGTCGACCGCTCCCGTGTCATTGAAGATGCCACTGTAGTACTGCAGGACAACACCCTGAGAGAGCAGGAGGAGATCGTGCCCCCGCAACCGAGCGTGTCTTGGTCCGATGCGACCACGCTGGACGACCTTCACGAACGCATCTGTAGCTGTATGGACTGTCCGTTGGGAGCCAGCCGCACCAATTTTGTGTTTGGATCCGGCAATCCCAATGCTGATCTGATGATCGTAGGGGAGGCACCAGGTGCCGACGAGGACGCCCAAGGTCTGCCCTTTGTTGGTAGGGCAGGACAGCTCCTGACAAAAATCTTAGAGGCCATCGAGATTCAGCGGGACGACGTCTATATCTGCAATATCCTGAAGTGTCGGCCCCCGAATAACCGCAAGCCCCTTGCCAGCGAAACGGACTCTTGCGAGCCATATCTGTGGAAGCAGATCCAGCTGGTACAACCGCGGTACATTTTGGCTCTCGGACTAACCGCCGCCAATACCCTCCTGAAAAATAAAGAGTCCATGGCATCCCTTCGTGGCACCATCCACGACTATCAAGGGATTCCAATGGTTGTTACCTATCACCCTGCAGCACTGTTGCGCAATCCCGAGTGGAAAAAGGCCACATGGGAGGATGTACAACAGTTAGCTCGTTTACTGCACACCCCATGAACATCGCCGTATTGATGGGCGGAATTAGTTCCGAACGCAACATTTCACTCCTGAGTGGTCGGGCCGTTACACGCGCACTGCGTGAGCGCGGCCATACCGTGCGGGCGTTTGATCCATCGCGCGGTGCACATGCGGAACTCTCGGATGCCGATCTGGATGCGGCAACCAATGCGCCGGTAGCTCCTGAGGAACTGGCCGGATTCCGAAAAGAGGCTCTGATGGAGTGCGTTGCCTCGGGACAGCTCGATGGCGTTGACATCGTATTCAATCTTCTGCACGGTCAGTACGGAGAGGATGGCTACATGCAGGCGCTCCTCCACCTGCGTGGTTTGCCGTTTACGGGAAGTGGGATGACGGCCAGTGCCATTGCCATGGATAAGGGACTTGCAAAGATGTTGTTTCAGGTGAGCTCCATTCCCACGGCGCACTGGGCAACGCTGCAAGCCTCCGATGCCAACGACATGGAGTTGTTAGAAGAGGTACGGCAGGAGCTGAAAGGGCCGGTGGTTGTCAAGCCAAACGACGGAGGTTCCACTGTGGGGATGACCATCGTCGAGAGTGGTGATCTGCACGACCTCCAAGCTGCCGTGCAGGAGGCAGCCAGGTACACAAACTCGATCATCGTGGAGCGGTACGTTCGTGGACGAGAGTTTACGGTGGCCGTTCTGGGCGATGAGGCACTGCCTGTGATTGAGATCGTCCCTCATGAGGGGACCTATGACTACCAAAACAAGTACACGAAGGGTCGCACGGAGTACCACTGCCCGGCCGATCTTGAGGATCACGTTCGTGATCACATGATGAGCCTTGCTGTGACAGCTCATCGCGCACTTGGCTGTGCAACCTATAGCCGTGTGGACTTTTTGTTGACGGAAGACCAACTGCCCGTGTGCCTGGAAGTGAACACCGTTCCGGGATTCACCGAGTTGAGTCTTGTACCCATGGCTGCAAAGGCCGTTGGGATTGGCTTTGCCGATCTCTGCGAAGAAATCATCCGCTTGTCACTCGAAACCCCGTAACGAACCGTAAAAGAACAGAACCGTGAAGTCAGTACAACTCATGGGCATCGGTAATGCCCTTGTCGACCTCGAATACCGTGTAACTGAAGCTGAACTTGAGACGTTCGGCGTAACCAAGGGGGCGATGACCCTCACCGACCCTGCTCGTCAGCAGGAGATCCTCGGCGCCCTTGCCGACCGCGACAGCCATCGCAGCTCCGGCGGTTCGGCGGCAAACTCCCTGATTGCTTTTGCGCAGTTTGGGGGGAAGGGGGCTTTCAGTTCTCTGCTCGGTAGCGATACCTTCGGTACGTTCTATGCTGACGAGTTCCATGAGTTGGGGATTCATCTGCAGGCATCGTCGATTCCTGGTGAGACGACTGGTACATGCGTGGTGATGATCACCCCCGATAGTGAGCGTACTCTCAACACGACACTTGCCGTGAACTCGAACTATGGTCCAGTGCATGTAGATGAGGACGTGATTAAGGCCTCCGAGTGGCTCTACATCGAGGGGTACAAACTCACAGACGACTCCGGTGCCGAGGCCGTTGATCGCGCCGCATTCTATGCACGGAAGCACGGTACCTACATCGCCGTAAGCTGTTCCGATCGCTTCGTCATTGACGTGTTTGGTCATCACCTGAATAGCATCCTGAAGCATACCGATCTTGTCTTTTGCAACGAAGTCGAGGGACAGGCCCTTGCTCAGGAGGACTCGTTGGAGAATGCCCATGCCGCCCTCCGCTCCCGATTTCGCAATGTGGTGCTCACCATGGGCGATCGAGGATCCCACATCGCGTGGAACGGCCACGAGGTTCAGGTTCCGGCCTACCCAATCGTACCGGTGGATGCCACCGGTGCCGGCGACATGTTTGCCGGGGCCTTCCTCTACGGTGTGATACACCGCCACCACCCGGAACACGCCGGACGGCTGGCATCGTATGCGGCAGCACAAGTAGTGGCCCAGTATGGTGCACGACTTCGAACCAGTCACATCAGCGTGCGAGATTCGATCCTGCCGTAGATTTGCGGTCTATGCGATCCGTACGCTCCACCCTGTTGTTTGTAGCACTCTTGATGCTGGCAGTCACGTCGACTGTAGCACAGGCGGGGGTACCGTTCTCCGAGCTCCGCGCGCGGCTAGCCCCCTACTTTGCCGACGAACTCATCGACGACCTCCAAGAGGCGATGCCGAAGGGCTCGGACTATCGGATTTGGGGTTGGGATGCTGGTGATTTTACCGGTGATGGCCACCTGGATGTTGCATTCTCCATCAACGTTCTCGGTACTCGGCGCAAGGAGTGTGTCGTATACCTCTTTGCCGACATCGACGGATTTCTGGAGAACGTTGCTACCTACCGCGTACCGTATGTGACGCTTCCCCTAGAAGTGGGTGTGGTGATCAAAAACACCACCTGCTACGTGGCTCAGAAACGCAAGGAAGAGGACTGGATCATGACGGGCTATCGCTACGTTGGTGGCAGCGTGGTGATGGTCGATCGATTCGTCAGCAATACCATTCAGGGCTTTGCCCACGAATCGTACCGAAACTACCAGACCCTAGAAACCAGCGACCGGTATCTGCTCCAGGCTAAGCCCTCTTTCCAAACCTCGTTCATTACGATTCCGTGCTATGAACGTGGCCGGCAGGTGTTTGCCGGGATTATTCCGGAGGCAAGCGTCGGTACCATCGATCATGTGCGTCGCGGTAGTTTCTGGTGGTCGGGTGTGGGGGATGCCTCGTTTCGCGCTCGTTTGGTGTACGATGAACAGTACCTGTATGCACGGATTGCCGTTTTAGACTCCCATGTGGTAACGGGGTGGTGCGATACCTGTCCGTCCGACCGTCTGGAGCTGTGGCTGGATGTGGCACCGCCGGGTGCGGAGTCGTCCAGCCGGTACCTCACCAAGGTTGCCGGGCGCACGTTGAATGTGCGAACCGAAGCGGATTCCGGCCTGTATGCCTTCTCCGTGAAGATTGGCGACTTTCAGGACATTCGGCCGACGATCAAGGTGCGCACCACGGATGCGCTCACCGACGAACAGGACGAGGCAGCCTCGCAGGTACGGGTTGTAACCTCGCAGCGTTCGGATGGCTACATCGTGAAGCTCCGGATCCCCTTTGCGTTGCTCGGATATAACCGCCCACCGATCCGCGATCAGCAGCTCACCGAGATTGGGTGCACGATTGCGTTGTACGACGTCGACAATGATTTTCGGGCCGAGGAGGTCACGGTTGTGGCCTCGAGTGCAATCGAGCCGCTAAATCCGTCCACCTATGGATCTCTGTGTTTTGTGCCTGCAGCCATGTGGTATGGCCAAACCACTAACATTTTTGCCGACGACGTTCTGACAAGTCTCCGTGAATTGGGTTTTTAGCCGGATCACGGCTAATTTTGCGCGCGAAATTGTACGAGCCTTGCCATGCCTCCTCCATCGAGGGTAATGCCGACGGTAATGCAAAGCCTAGCCCCTTACCTTGTGTTGGGGACGCAGCTGGCAGCATCGGTTGTTGTGATGGGCGCTCTTGGGTGGTTTGTGGATCACCTCGCGGGTTCAGATCCGTGGGGTCTGATCGGGGGACTTACCCTTGGGAGTGTGGCAGGCTTTTACCAGTTCCTGCGCAACGTGCAGCGTTTGCTGGCACGCGATCAGGAGCAGAAACGGGTCGAAGACGTCAACGAACCATCAACGCCGAGAAGGCACGAAGGATAAACGGAAATGGACGTTGGAAGTCCATGGGTGGGTGCGGTAACAGCCATTGCCATTTGCGCGGTGAACACCTTGCTAGGCTACGTGGTTACCAAGAAGGCATTCGGTAAGGAATTGAACGTGTTCCTTGCCGTTGTCTTTGGTAGCATGGCCGTGCGTGGTATCGCTGTGGTAACGGCTGCCTGGTACTGTTTAAGCATTGCCGAGATGCACCAGGTGGTGTTTAGCCTTACGTTTGCCGTGGTGTGTTTTGTGATGTTGATGGGAGAGATCCTTTTTTTTCATCGCTCGTACGAGCTCAGCAAGCGACAGGTGCGCCGTCCAGTGTCGGACCTCCTAAAAAAAAACGCTCGACTGACGCCTGATCGAATCGTAGGGATAGTAGCCTCGGCATGAAAAACGAACAACAACAACCGTCGGTAGAGTCGCCAGCAGCAGGTGAGGAGAAGTCCGTATTCACCGAGCTGATGGGTGAGCTTGGAGATCACCACGAACTGAACATGTTCTTCCAGCACATGCCGGTTCTCCCGGTGATCCTGGTCGACAACGGCGTCCATGTGTATGCCAATGAGCATGCGATGGAGGATGCAGGCGTCTTCACGATGCACGAGGGCCATCCTGTGCGCAAGGACACCGGAGAGCATCCGGCTTGGGACCTGTCGGTGACGAACTTCGTTGTGTACGAGTGGATCGCCATGGCCGTTGTGATTCTGCTGTTTTCGGTGGCGGGTCGTAGGTACAAAAAGCAGCCGTTGGCAGCGCCACGGGGTATCCAGAACGTGCTCGAGAGCGTGGTGCTCTATATCCGCGACGAGATCGTGGGACCAAACGTGGGCACTCCGGCACGAACCAACCGACTGATGCCGTACATCATGTCGCTGTTCTTCTTCATTCTGTTCTTGAATCTGTTTGGCCTGCTCCCCGGTAATCACGCCGCTACGGGAGCTCTGGGTGTGACGATGGCACTGGCCATCACGGCGTTTGGCGTGGTGAATTACATCGCCATCAAGGATGCCGGCATCAAGGCTTGGCTCCATCACCTCCTTGGTGGTGCCCCGGTGTACCTTGCGCCAATCATGATCCCGATCGAACTCGTGTCGCTGATCACCAAGCCCTTTGCCTTGATGATCCGTTTGTTCGCCAACATGACGGCCGGTCACATCGTGCTGCTGTCTCTGGTAGGCCTGATTTTCTTCTTCTCGCAAGACATGGGCGCACTTGTCGGCTCCTTCGTAGCCCCAGTAAGTGTACTGTTCTCGGTCTTCATTTACCTGCTGGAGCTTCTTGTAGCCTTCCTGCAGGCCTACATTTTCTCGATGCTTACGTCGGTGTTCGTTGGGTTAGCACTTGGTGATCACGCAACGGACGACCATCACTCTCACGCTCACTAATTCATCATCACAACAGGAGTTTCCAATGGAAACCGCAGCACTCTCAACCGCATTCGCCTACCTGTCAGCCGGCCTTGGTGTGGGCATCACTGTATTCGGTGTAGGTACCGGTATTGGTCGCCTTGCCGCTGCCGCCCTCGAGGCAAGCAGCCGTCAGCCAGAAAACGCTGGTGACATCCGTACCACAATGATCATCGGCGCCGCTCTGATCGAGGGTGTTGCTCTGCTGGCCGGTGTAATCTGTATTCTTCTGGCCGTGAAGTAAGACTATCAAAGCTGCCCCCGCACGTCGGGGTCAGTGCAGGCGGGTTGGAAGCCAACAGGCCTGCACTGAAACAACAACTGTGAACACGAGACTATCATGGGTAACCTACCAGCGTTTCTGCAACTGAGTCCAGGACTTGTGTTCTGGACGCTTATCAACTTCACCATCTTCGCCGTCATCATTGCCAAGTTTGCGTGGAAGCCAATGATGTCGGCCCTGGCTGCTCGCACGAACACCATCGATGAAGCGCTGCGGAACGCCGAAACGGCGAACGCAGAAGCCAAGGCCATGCTGACAGAAAGCAAGGAGAAGATTGCAAATGCGCAGAACGAGATGATGTCCATCGTGCGCGAAGGCAAGCTGCAGGCCGAAGCCATCGTGCGTAAGGCGGCTGAAGAAGCCGAGGTTGTTAAGAAGCAGAAGGTCGACGACGCAACCCGCGAGATCGAGCGTCAGCGCGACCTTGCCCTGCAGCAGCTTCGTTCCGAGGTATCGGTGATGGTTGTTGATGCGACATCGAAGATGCTTGGCCGGTCCATCAACGATGCCGACCACAAGCGCTTGGCCGAGGACTATGTGAACGAATTGTCGAAGAACTGATTCTCCTGAACCGAACCCATACAGACTTGCATCATGTCCATTAAAGCCATTGCCGATCGCTATGCCTCTGCCCTGCTCAGCGAAGCTGTATCTCAGGGTATTGAAGAAGCTGTGCAAGCCGACCTGGTTCGGGTACTTCATGCAGCGGATGCGTCGTCCGACCTGCGCATGCTCCTGCGAAGCCCCATTATCGAGTGGTGGCGCAAAAAAGCGATTGTCAAGGAAGCATTTGCCGACTCGGTACGCCCCCTTACACTTACCTTCCTGCAGTTGGTGATCGAAAAAGGTCGCGAGCGATTCTACCGGGAAATCATCCAATCCTACGCAGACTTGCTCGATCAACGGAACAACGTGCTGCGTATCGCGGTCGCCTCGGCGTCCGAACTTGACGGACCAACCAGAGATCGTGTGCAACAGGCCGTTGCAACACGAACGGGAAAGACCGTCGAGGCCGTCTACACGGTAGATGCCTCACTCATTGGTGGAATGCGGATTGCCATCGGCGACAACGTCTACGACGGAACCCTGCAGCATCAGCTGGAGGACCTGCGTACCAGATTGTCCGCCGAGATTTTGAACTAAGAATACAATTGATCAACACCGACCGAATACTGAAGAAGGATCACAACCATGGCTGATGTTCGCCCCGAAGAGATTTCAGCAATTCTCCGACGACAGCTCGCAGGATTCGAAAAAGAAACCGATGTGTACGAAGTTGGTACCGTGCTCCAAGTGGGTGACGGTGTTGCTCGTGTATACGGCCTGAGCAACGTGATGGCCTCCGAGTTGGTGGAGTTCCCCAACGGCGTTGTGGGAATGGTACTCAACCTTGAAGAGGACAGCGTAGGTGTGGTTCTCTTTGGCGATGACTCCCTGGTAAAAGAAGGGGATCAAGCACGCCGGACCGGCCGTATTGCGTCGGTACCGGTTGGTGAAGGTCTGCTCGGTCGTGTGGTGAACCCGCTGGGTCAGCCATTGGACGGCAAAGGACCGATCAAGGAATCAGCCGTGTATCCCATCGAGCGTAAAGCCTTGGGCGTCATTGATCGTCAGCCCGTAACGCAGCCACTCCAAACCGGTATCAAGGCGGTTGACTCGCTGATTCCGATCGGCCGTGGACAGCGTGAGCTGATCATCGGCGACCGTCAAACAGGTAAGACGGTTATCGCTGTGGACACGATCATCAACCAGAAGTACACGCACACCGAAGAGGCGAAAGCCAATGGCATCGAGCCGGTGTTCTGTATCTACGTTGCCATCGGTCAGAAGGGATCCACCGTGGCCAACGTTCTGGCTACACTGGAAAAGTATGGTGCTATGGAGTACACCACGATCGTGACGGCCTCGGCCTCCGATCCAGCCCCGCTGCAGTTCGTAGCTCCATACTGCGGATGTTCCATGGGTGAGTACTTCCGTGATAGCGGACGTCATGCATTGGTGATTTACGACGACCTTACCAAGCAGGCCGCTGCATACCGTCAGGTGTCGCTGCTGCTGCGTCGTCCACCAGGACGCGAGGCGTATCCCGGCGACGTCTTCTATCTCCATAGCCGCTTGCTGGAACGTGCGGCGAAGCTGAACGATAAGCTGGGAGGGGGCTCGCTAACGGCGCTTCCGGTGATCGAAACGCAAGCTGGTGACGTATCGGCCTACATTCCCACCAACGTGATCTCGATTACGGACGGTCAGATCTACCTCGAACCAAGTCTGTTCAACGCAGGTGTGCGTCCGGCTCTCAACGTTGGTATCTCGGTATCCCGTGTAGGTGGTAACGCCCAGATCAAGGCTATGAAGAAGGTCGCCGGTCCACTCAAGCTCGAATTGGCGCAGTACCGTGCCCTTGAGGCATTTGCCAAATTTGGATCGGACCTCGACAAGTCTACACAGCAGCAGCTTCGTCGTGGTGCTCGCTTGATGGAAGTAATGAAGCAACAGCAGTACTCGCCAGTGCCGGTTGAGGAACAGATCGTTACGATCTATGCCGCTACGAACGGTTTTATGGACGAACTGCCGGTAACAGAAGTAAAGCGTTACGAGCAGGAGCTCCTAGAAACAGTGAAAGTGTCGTCTCCGGAGTTGCTCCAGAAACTTCAGCGCGACAAAGCACTTACCGACGAGATTGTTCAAATGCTCAACACACTGCTGACGTCCTTCACGGAGCGTTTCGCAGCTACAGTTGCAGCCTAACCCCGCCCACCTGTTATGATCATCCTTACCGGAGGCGCCGGATTTATTGGCAGTTGTGTGCTCGATGCACTCAACCGTGCCGGCCATACGGATGTGTTGATCGTTGATTCGTTGGGTAACGGTGAAAAGTGGAGGAACCTTGTCGGGCGGTCGTATCTCGATCTTGTCAGCAAACAGGATTTTCGTGAGATCATGGCTTCCGGGGAGCAGCTCGATCTTGGAAGTGTGGATACGGTGATCCACCTGGGTGCCTGCTCGGCAACCACGGAGCGCGATGCCGACTACCTGTACGACAACAACTTCCAGTTCTCCTGTGATGTAGCCGAGTTCGCTGCCGATCATCAGGCGCGGTTCGTCTACGCCAGCTCGGCAGCGACGTACGGAGACGGTAGTAGAGGCTACAGCGAAGCTGAACACAACCTGCGCCCCTTGAACATGTATGGGTACTCAAAGCATCTGTTCGATCGGTGGATGGCCGACCAAGGACTGCTGGGCAGTGCCGTCGGACTGAAGCTGTTCAACGTGTTCGGTCCCCATGAGTACCACAAGGGTGAACAGGCCAGCATGGTGTACAAGGCCTACCATCAGATGATGTCGACGGGCACGGTGCGACTGTTCGCCTCGAGTCATCCGGAGTACACCGATGGCGGTCAGCTACGGGACTTCATCTACGTGAAGGATGTCGTTCGGGTGATTATGCAGTTGGTGCATCGCACAGATATCAATGGTCTGTTCAATCTTGGTACGGGAACAGCGCGAAGCTGGAACGACTTGGCCACGGCCGTCTGTTCGGCACTCGGCAAGCCCCCTTCCATCTCCTACATACCGATGCCGGAGCATCTCGCTGGGCAGTACCAGAATTACACGCAGGCGGACATGACTCTCCTGCGCAACGAGCTGCCGGACCTGGAGCTCACGCCGTTGGAAGATGCCGTTTCCGATTACGTAAATGGCTACCTGCATACCAGCTGGCCGTATCTCGAAACCACATCGTAAGCACTACGAACGCACTGTCTTTGAACTATGGCAACCCTAAAAGAAACTCGCACCCGGATTGTATCGATTCGCAACACGTCGAAGATCACGCAGGCCATGCGCATGGTGGCTGCGGCAAAGCTTCGTAGGGCACAGGATGCAATCACGGCTGCTCGTCCGTATGCCAACCAGCTTCAGAAGATTCTGAGCAATCTTGCAACGGCTGAAACGGACTTTGTCCATCCCTACTTTGAATCTCGGGAACAGCTGCGTTCGGTGATGCTCATTGTGGTTACCTCGGACCGCGGTCTTTGTGGTGGTTTCAACACCAACATTTTGCGTGCGGCACGCGAGCGTATGGAGCAACTCCATCGTGAGTTCCCCGGTGTGACGATACAGCTTGTACCGGTTGGTCGTCGTGCCGTGGGTTCGTTCAAACAGTCGAAGGATGTTGTTCGTGCCTTTCCCGATGTGTTCACCGGCTTGAACTTTTCTACGGCGCTTCAGATCTCCACCATGGCTTCGGATGCCTTCCTTGCCGGCACGGTGGATCGCGTTGAAGTACTACACTCGGAGTTTGTATCCGTGATCCGCCAGGATGTGAACGCCATGCAGTTGCTCCCAATTGCCCCATCCACGGACACCTCTTCGGCAGGTTCGTCGGCTACCGATTACATCTTCGAGCCAACGCGTGCTGAGATCCTTGACGCCTTGCTTCCGCAGTACCTCAACATGCAAGTGTGGCGTTCGTTGCTTGATAGCAATGCTGCTGAGCAGGCTGCGCGGATGATGGCCATGGAGAATGCGACAAATAACGCTCGTGACCTGATTTCTTCGCTCCAGTTGATTTACAACCGTGAGCGCCAAGCCGCCATCACCAAGGAAATGCTCGAGATTGTTGGTGGTGCCGAAGCGTTGAGCGGTAAGTAAGGCAGCGTCATGACCGAGCTGCCCAAACTTCCTTTGATTCTTGGTACCGTACTGGTAACCTTGCTGGTGCTGTGGGCAGCCAGCGCCGTCCTTTCCCGCCTGTTCGTGCGGCGGTGGATCAAACGACTCTTGCGTTCGATTGGCAAGAACGAACTCCCGGCGTATTCATCTCAACGGACAGCGGCGCTTCCGGAACCAATCCAACGCTACCTCAGCTACGCACTTGCTGAAGGACAGCAGAATATCCGGTACGCCATCCTAAAGATTCGTGCACGGTTTCGACACGGAGCCGACCGTCCGTGGTTTACCGTATCGGCCACCGAATACCTCTCAGGCATGGAACCTGGGTTTGTCTGGGATGCCTTTCTGAAACATCATGCCTTTTGGTGGCGCACGGCGAAGCTCAGTTTCCTTCACGGCGAGGGGCACGGACATCTCAAACTGTTTGGCGCCATCACACTCCGCGAACTGGAGGGGGCTGAAACGAATCACTCCATGCTGTTCCGCTTCCTGAGTGATCTGGTGTGGCTTC
The DNA here is from genome assembly GCA_964493635.1 of uncultured Hyphomicrobiales bacterium. Classification (GTDB taxonomy): domain Bacteria; phylum Bacteroidota; class Ignavibacteria; order Kapaibacteriales; family Kapaibacteriaceae; genus OLB6. Next base: position 94,821 of record CAZBOW010000002.1, on the reverse strand, counting down.
CCACAGGGTTGTTACCCACAAAGGCGCTGCGCTGGGAGGCCGTCGATAGCAGTACCGCAAAAGCCATTCTCTCCGATGGTCCAACACGGGTCGAGGCCCTCTTCCACGTAAATGGCGACGGTCAGGTAGAACGCATTACCACCAACAGCAAGTACCGCGATCATCGCAGTGGCTTTGAGCAAACGCAATTCACCATGCGGTGTTCCAACTACCAACGGATCGATGGTGTTCAGGTGCCCACGCAGGTAACCTTTGTGTGGAACCTTCCCGATGGAGACTTCGAGTACGGGCACTTCACGCTCAAGGACGTGTCGTACTATTTCCGGTAATCCGGCAGCCGTCGCACCCTCCACCAGGCCCGTGGAATGGTTGTCACCTTCTGCCAGAGCGATGTGCTGGCCCGGCCCTTAAACACGTGATAGTTCGCACGCTCTACTACTGTGAGAATGTTGCGATAGTTCGTGCTCATGAGTTGCACGGTGAGCCTGCTATCTGGCTCAAGGTAGGCGATGCCGTGATCGGCACTGTTGTAGTATGCATGGGCTCTCTCAACCTGAAACTGCATCAGGCGTTGCATCCGATCGGACCACCGCGACATCAGGATGTCGTCCTCCGTCACGCCGAAGGCCGCCAGTTCGTCCTGGGGAAGGTAGATACGTCCGCGGGCAGCATCTTCCCGAACGTCACGAATGATGTTTGTCAGTTGCATGGCTATCCCCAGATCGATCGCATGGGGTATCGCCTCGGCCGAGGAGTATTGGAAAATCTCGGATGTCATCAGTCCAACAACCGACGCCACCTTGTAGCAATACTCCCGTAACTCATCAAACGTGGCGAAGCGCGACACCTCGGTATCCATGAGCACACCCTCGATGAGTTCCTCCGGTAGGTGGCGCGGAATATGGTACTGCTGGAGGGTGTGTTCCCATGCTCTCAGAACATGGTGCGATACTTCGCTGTCGCTCGAGGTAGCGGTGCCATCGTAGAGGTGTCCAACGGCAGTGCGCCACTGCTCAACCAATCGGCAGGCATCGTCGCGTGTCACATCTCCCTGCTCCATCGCCACGTCGACAATATCGTCCACGTATCGGCAGAAGGCATAAACAGCGTAGCAGGCAGCACGCTTCGTTTTGGGAATGAAGTGGGAGGCGAAGTAGAATGTTTTTGCATGGGTGAAGGTGACCTGTCGGCACACCTCGTAGTCATGCGCAACATCATTGTGGCCAAGTGATGATGGTGGGGCTGTAGTCATAGACACGACTACGAATGTACTACCTTTGCAGCCACGTATTACCATGAAGACTCGAACCCTGTATCGCTGTACCTCGTGTGGCCAGTCCTCGCCAAAGTGGATGGGCCGTTGCCCAGCTTGTGGTGAATGGGAAACGTTTGTCGAAGAGGTCCAGGAGCGAGGTACATCCGCAAAAGCCATCTCGACGGCTACTGTGCACGCCGTGGCCCTTCCTGATGTGAATGCCGATCAGGCTCCTCGACGCCCAACAGGAATCAACGAGTTAGATCGTGTCCTTGGTGGGGGCTTGGTACCTGGAAGCATCGTGTTGTTAGGGGGCGATCCCGGTATGGGCAAGAGTACGCTTACGCTGCAGCTTGCAGCGAACGTTGGTACAGCCGCGGGAACAGCCCTCTATGTTACGGGCGAGGAAAGCCTGCATCAGATCAAACAACGCGCAGACCGGCTTGGCGTTGCGGCGTCCGGTGTGGTTGTGGCATCAGAAACGTCCATCGAGCGGATCGGTGCACTCATCACGCAAACGTCACCTGCGCTCGTGATTGTCGATTCGATTCAAACCATGGTTACCGAGCAGTTGGAGTCGTCGGCTGGAAGCGTAGCTCAGGTGCGCGAGTGCACAGCCCTGCTGACGAAGATCGCCAAGTCCTCCGGCATCCCAACAATTCTCATCGGTCACGTCACCAAGGATGGTTTGCTAGCCGGACCGAAGGTCCTTGAACACATGGTAGATGCCGTCCTGCAATTCGAAGGTGATGGCATGTATTCCTACCGTGTGCTGCGGGCATTGAAAAATCGCTACGGCTCGACCAACGAAATTGGCGTATTCGACATGCTCTCAACCGGCTTGGAAGAAGTGACCAACCCCTCCGAAGTGTTGCTGTCGAATCGTCGGGCCGGTGAACCAGGTACGGCAGTGGTGGCCGTTACCGAGGGAACTCGACCGCTCTTGGTTGAGGTGCAGGCGCTGGTGTCGCCAAGTGGATACGCCAATCCGCAACGCGTGAGCACGGGCTACGATAGCAAGCGCTTGCAGCTGATCCTGGCAGTACTCGAAAAACGTGGAGGAATCTCAACGCGTCAGTCAGACGTCTTCGTCAACGTTGCCGGCGGTATCTCGATTCAGGATCCAGCACTGGATCTGGGCATGGCCGTCGCGATTGCCTCTAGCGTACGCGATAGCCCCCTGCCACCAACCATGGCCTTCGTGGGCGAGCTTGGCCTTACCGGAGAGATCCGTCGCGTGGCACATCTCGAGCAGCGCGTGCAGGAGGCTATACGTTTGGGTCTGACAACAATCTTTGCCCCATCAACGAACAAGTCGGTTACGCACCATGTTCAACCGGCTGAACGATTGATCGACGTCCTGCGCTCGCTGTACTGAACTTGTACGTAGGATTGGTGCGTATCTTCGCCCCATGTTCGAACGTGAACTCGAACGGGCCCGGAAGAGCCTGCGCGAACAACTGGCTACCAGAGCCCCCTACATTACCCTGAAGAATCTGCAGGCACTCCCGGATCTGCATCCGGCATACCGTGCCTTTTTTGGCGCTGAGGTGCAGTGGTGGATTCATGAGGAGCGAGCCCTGCGAGCATCGAATCCTCGGTTCGATACACTAGAACCAGCATTTCGAGAGCTTTTTGCCCGCCTTGATGAGGCGTATGTGCGCCATGCCCGTTTCGATCACGAGGAACTCACGGCGGCAACCGATGCTGCTGTTAAGGTTCGGCTGAACATGCTCTGCCGTCCACGCACCACCCTGAAGTGGTTCGTCTTTCGTGGAGAGCCCACCAAACCGCTGAACGAGGTTCTGCTGCGTTTGGACTACATCTACGAGCATGCCTACCTCACGGAGGGTTTGCGGCAGTGGATTGAAACCCGCCGCGCCGACGCCCTCAGCTCGCTGGAGATCCTCTCGATTGTTGAGTTTGAGCGTGTGGTGGAGAAGATCGACAACGATGCCATTCTGGATCTGTCGCAGGACGACTTCGTTGCCCTGCTCGACCCGTTGTATGAGTGGTTTGCCACCTATCACACCGATCTTCCGGCGGATACCGTCCCAACAGAGGCTGTGATCATCTTTTTGGATGATAAGGGGGCTATCCCACTCTCGCAGACGCTGGAGCGGAAGCTCTACCGCGAAAATCTCAAGTTCCTGAGTCGGGCGGCCTTCTTCGAGGTGATCGACCTTGTGATCTCGGAGATCGAACAGGGCGTACAGCAACCGGTGTTCGCGGCACAACCGGAACCAGCCCCAGCACCTGAACCAACACCTGAACCAACACCAGAACCAACACCCAGCCCGTCACCCGAACCGGCGCACGAACCGGCGCCGCTTCCTGCGCCGCCCAGTGCCTACGACGCTCGCTATGAGCGATATTCAGCCCAGATCGGATCGAGCGGACGGGAGCGCTTCCTGAAGCGCCTCTTCGATGCCGATGACGTCGAGATGGAAATGGTCGTTGGCGACGTGCTCGGCAGCGAAACCTGGAAGATTGGCGCGGCGAAGTTGGATCGATGGCTGGTTAAGCGCGGAATTGCGGCCACCAATGCCATCGCGATGGAGTTTACTCACGCCTTGAATCGAGCATTCCGATGAACTTCATAGATACCGCCACCATCGAGGTCAAGGCCGGCGATGGTGGGAAGGGGCATATCTCCTTCCGACGAGAAAAGTACGTACCCAAAGGGGGGCCCGATGGCGGTAATGGCGGCAACGGTGGTAACGTGGTTGCCGAGGCCCACCACCAGCTGGGTACGCTGCTGGACTTTACCTACAAACGCCATTATAAGGCCAAGGCCGGGGCACCTGGCGGAAAAAGCCGCTGCACGGGTAGAAGTGGGGACGACATCATTATCAAGGTGCCGTGCGGCACCGTGATTCGCGATAAGGTCACCGGCGAGCAACTTGCTGACCTCGACACCGATGGCCAGCGCGTCGTGTTGGCCAGGGGAGGCTACGGTGGCAGGGGCAATTCAGAGTTCGCAACGTCGGTCAACCAGGCTCCGCGGTATGCCGAACCGGGCACGCCGGGCGAGGAGCTGACCCTCGAACTTGAACTTAAGTTGTTGGCAGATGTAGGGTTAGTAGGTTTCCCCAATGCCGGAAAGAGTACGCTCATCAGTGTAATCTCGGCGGCCAAGCCCAAGATTGCGGATTATCCCTTTACTACGCTGGTGCCAAACCTCGGGATGGTGCGGGTAGCCGAGGGGAAATCCTTTACGGTAGCCGATATTCCGGGGTTGATCGAAGGGGCTTCCGAAGGTAAAGGCTTGGGACATCAGTTCTTACGTCATGTGGAGCGGACGGCCGTGCTGGTGTACATGGTTGATTGCCAATCCCCGGACCCCGAGGCCGACCTTACAACACTCCGGCAGGAGCTGGCTCGGTACAATCCGGCAATGATGGACAAGGCTTCGATCGTGTGTATCACAAAGATCGATGTGTTGGCTCCCGACGAGCTCCAGGACATCAAGACAAGCGCATTTGTGCGCGAGCATCAGGCTATATGTATCTCCGCTGTCGGCCAGGACGGCTTAGATGTTCTTGTCCAAGCGATGTGGCCCTACGTGGAGGAGGCTCGCCGGCGGCAGGCCCCCTCCCCGGACGATATGTGGTGATACTGTGATATTTTTGGCACGAGCATTGTACACCATACCCTGTCGAGCCAGACCCGCGCCATGAAACCCATGATGTATTGGGTTTGTGTGGAAAGCGGCGTTTGCGGTTCGCACAGATGGTGTCAGGCTGTGAAGGAAACTTCACAGGAACGAATATGAAGGTACAAGATTTCATGAGCATCAGTCACGATCCGGCCCTGACAAAAGTCATGTTTGGCACATACGGTGTCATGCGGTATCTTCGTGCTGATTTTCATGTACTACTCTCCAGGGTGGGGAGTGGTTTGTGCCGTTCCTGTTGTGCACAACATGGATTCAATCATGGATGTGAACGTATGGTAGAACGGACTTCGAGACGGACATTGAGTAGCATATGAACGATCGGTACGTAGAAACCGAGTCGGCATACACCGATTCGTACAACCAGAAAAATTCAAGGCGCCACGAGCGCCTATCGGTGTTTTCAGCCGTTCCAACGCCGTCCACCACGCTGTCCATCACTCCGTCAATCATGAACGATAGAATAACCTGTATCAATCATAACATTATCTCTATGGAGGGTCGTATGACGTCCATTGGTTCCGCGATCCGGAACGCGAGTTCGCGTTCAGGCTCAGCGGTGATCATGCTCCTTCTAGCCACATTGCTAGGAGTCATGGCGCCGCCAAGCTTACGGGCGCAAGTCACGTTGTCGACGAGTGTGGCATCGCCACAATGCTCGACTGCAGTTTTTAACCTCGATGCTCTCGTTACGCACCAGTTTAATGGTGGGTATGCAAACTGGGCACCAGCCGCGGGCGCATATGCACAGGGTGCAGGTGTTGCCAACGGTCCGGTAAACAACGTGGCTTTGGGCGACGATGAGGTGTCGGGTGAGCAGAACCCAGTGTACACAGGTGGTGGAAACTTCCTGTTCAACTACTGGGGTCAGCAGATTAACCTATCGAATGATGGTTTCTACATCAGCTCGAACGGTTTCATCACCTTTAATAACGCCCCTGCCGCTACGGGTATCATCCCGCAGGCTATCCCAAATGCGGCCGCTCCGAACAATGCCATCTATATTGCGAACACCGACCTGGATCCAGGTGCTGGTGGTGCAATTTGGTGGCAGGTACAGGACGGTGGTGCAGGCGTCGGTCAGCGATTGGTCATCACGTTCGCAAACGTTCCGTACGTGAATCCATTCGGTGCCAATCTTGCTACCGTGCAATTGATCCTCTACGCAGAAGACGGTGTTGGCCCGGAGAGCGACATTGAGTGGCAGATCGTAAACCTGCCAGCTGTTGCTGGTTTTGTTGGTACCATCGGTCTGGAATCGGACTGCGGTACCGTGGCTAACGCGATTCTTAACAATGCAGCGCTGGGAATTGCTGGTGCTGCGTATGGCCGCACGCCAAACGCTGGCGGTGCTGCTCCGATTAGCATTACATGGAAAGACGGCGGAACCACGATTGGAACCACGACGCACACTCCAGCTGGTGCAGGTCCATCCACATGGTCGCTGTCATATGCCTCGATGGCCGCTTCGGCCAAGGCCGCCGGTGTTCACAGCTTTACCGCCGAAGTAACCTATACGTTCAACGGCTGTAACAACACCACCGCAACGGTAACCTCCGCTGCCGTGCCGTTTACGATCGTTGGCCTGCCAACGGCACAAACGGTTTCGGAAACGGGATCTAATGTGTGTGGCACGAGCGCTTCGGTGTTCTCCGTACCAAACAGCAACAATCCGAACATCTTCACATGGTCGGAAGTTGCTCCTGTTGGCACGGTTGCGTCGTTCACGCCAAACAGCACCAATGCTGCTCAAAGCACCTCCATTACATGGAACAACTCTGCTCTGAGCGCTAACGGTACGGCCGTCACCATCGGTGTTGTTGAGTCCACCACGACGCCAACGTCGTGCTCGGGCCCAAGCAACACGATCACCAAGACGATCTATCGCGTGCCAGCAACGGCAACGTCGATCAGCGGTACCGGTATCGGTACGCCAGCTGGTGCCGTTGGTAATCCTTGCGCTGGTGCAGCCGGTGCCGTAACCTATACGGCCAACTATGCTGCTGGCGCTACAGGTGGTTCGACGATTTACAAGTGGAGCATTTCGGGTGCTCCAGCGGGTACCACCGTTGGTGGTAACGCTGTTTCGGGTGGCGCACTTACACTCTGGACGAACACGAATACCGTGAGCATCGTTTGGGGTGCAGCAACATCGAACACCGCTGTTACGATCAACGTCACGGCTTCGAACGGTACGGGCGGTACTACAGGTACGGCCGGTAACGACAACTCCTGCGCTGGTCCGGTATCGGCCAACTACACCATCAATGTGAACGGTGTACCAGCCGCTGAAAACGTAGCCGCAACTTCAGCAGCTGCAATCTGTGCTGGTGACACCCGCACGTATCAGATCACGAACCGAGCCACAAGCACCTATGCTTGGACTGTAACACCAGGTACGTCCGGTGTTAACTGGAACCTGTCCTACCCAGCCAACAACCAAGTTCAAGTTCAGTGGCTCACAGCTGGAACGTATAGCGTAGCCCTTACGGAAACCACCTCGGGTGGCTGTACGCGGACGCACAATGCTCTTACGGGCATTACGGTGAACGCTGTACCAACGCCATTGCTCACGGGTCCAGCAACCGTATGTACCTACATCTCTGGTACGCCAGCTACTGGCTACTCATTGAACGAGTACAACTATGTTGTTACTGGTACAGCTGGCAACACCGTTCAGTTCACGATGACGAACGGTTTGTTCACCGTAAACAATAGCAACAGCTATACAACCACGATCCCTGGATCGGGTACGGTAACGGTAACAGCCCGTTTTACCGGTGGTGCATCAGCCGTCAGCGCCACAGAAACCAGCCCAGCTGGTTGCGTTGCGTCGTCGTCGGTTAGCCCGATCACGGTGAACACCTCGGCCACACCTTCAACGGTGACGGGCCCTGGTATCATCAACAACCTGGCTACGAACCCATGTGCTGGTACAGCTGGACACGTATACAACGTTCCTGCAACCGGTAACACCTTCACCTTCAGCGTGACAGGTGGTACAATCACAGGCACAACGGCTACATCTGCTACCGTAACATGGAATGCTGCTGGTCCTTACACCTTCCAAACGGTTGAAACCACGGGTGCTGGATGTGCTACCACGCGCGTCTACACCGTAAACGTAAACCCACAGCCAACGGGCTCGGTCTCCACGTCTACTCCAGAAATCTGCGTAGGCGGAACGGCCACGTACACCTTTAACCCAGGTGGAACGGTCTTGGCCGGTGCAACGTATGCTTGGAGTAGCTCTGCTCCAGGCGTAGCCACAGCAACCGGTACAGCTTCCTCTACTACAGTAACCGGTATTGCTGCAGGTACGGCAACCATTAGCTGTCAGGTAACAAACCCCGGTGCTGGTGGCTGCTCGGCAACATTCACAGCTGGCGTTGAAGTAATTGCCAACCCGGCTGATATTGGACCAACGGTACCATCTCCAATTTGCGTTGGTGGATCAGCCTCCTTCACGGCTAATGCATCGGCCGCTCCAGCTCCGTTGGTTAATCGTCGTTGGACAGTTGTCCTGACGCCAACGGTCTCCTACACTGGTGCCGGTGCTCCTATTACGCTTGCCAACAACGTTCTTTCGAACGCGGCAAGCTATACAACAAGTTCTGTTGTAATCGGCGACTCGTCACTGGCTGATGTTCTTGCCAGCGGTACGTTCATGTTGACTGTAACAATTACAGACTCAAAAGGAACAGCCTCCTGCACGGTTAACAATAACCACCCTGGCTATGGCGTACTCAATCCGCCAACGCGTCCGGTGGTTAACTTCCCAACACTGGTGTGTAACACCGACGTATCAACCTACACCATCAGCAACTACACGGGTGCTGGTGGAGTCGTAACCGGTACGGGTGGTGCAACCTTTAGTGCCGTTGCAGGTGCCGGTACGTTCTCCGTAACAAACTGGGGAGCTGCTGGAACCAAGACAATCTCCGTAACGCACTCCAATGCATCCTGTACCCGCACAAGCACGTATACAATCAACGTAGTAGCTCCTCCAGCCAACCCACAGCCAGCTCCAGTGAAACTGGGCGGTGCTGCCGTTGGTGCAGAGTGTGTTGACTCGACCTACTTCGGTACAACGCCTGCTGCTGGTCTTCTTTCCCCACAGCCAACGCGTATTGTTACGTATCAAGTACCAACTGCATCGGTTCTGAACAACCACTACTATCAGTGGAACGTCACCAACGGTGTAATTGTAACGGGCGGTGCTGGTACCTACACGGTAGTGCCAGGTATCACCACCACACCAGCAGCTCTGAACGCAACCACGGTACAGGTAATGTGGACTGGTCCATCGCCAGGTAAGGTGAAGTACCTCGTGTACACCACCGACCCAGCAGCTCCAGCACCACCAACCACGTGCTTTGCTACGTCGACGGAACCAAACGTTCCGCTGCCAATGACGCCAGCTATTCCTCTGACGTTCACCACGTCGGACGCTGCCGGTACGAACACTGTGTGCGATGGTAACTCTGCAACACTCACCCTGAGCAACTCCACGACCGGCATGGCCTACAATGCCCAGAAGTGGAATGGTTCGGCATGGGTGATGACGTCGGCTGTTAGCTCGCTCGGTTCCACCGGCAACCCAGTAAGCGTTGTCATTCCAGCTTCGGACCTGTCGTACGTCGCTAACGTAAACCCATATACGGCGAACATCTTCCGCATCGTTGCTCGCGACGTTGCCTACGGAAGCTGCGACTGGTTGAAGACCGCTTCGGATGTTGAAACCATCTGGGTATATGATCAACCAGATCAAAAGCCAGTTGCTGTTACGACGCCAATCGTGTGCGACGCCGATGGTGTAACGCTGACGGTAGGTTCGGGTGCAAATGGTACCCAAACGTATGCTCGCTACTCGGTAGAGCGCCGTCAAATCTCGCCAGCAGTTGGCGCATGGGGTGCTGTTGCTCCGCTGACCAACATCTCCGGTAACGGTGGTGTTCTCACGCTGACCGACAACACCACGTCGGGTGTTGGTTCAACCAACGCTCTGTTGAACGTCGACAACTACGAGTATCGCGTCATCGCTGACATCGATCCTGCTCTGACCCCTGGTGGCGGCATCCTTGTGCCTCTCTGCCAGACCACGATGACGGACATGCCAGACGCACGCATCTTCGAAGAGCCAGCAAACCCAACGGTAAGCTTTACGCCAAACCCTGTGTGCTGGTTCGATGACATCACCGTAAACATGACCTCGACGCAGCAAGGCGTTGACTACGAAGTCAAAGTCAATGGTGTGTCGCTGGCAACGCCACTGGTGATCTCCGGTAACGGTGCACCTATGTCGGCTACGTTCAACTCGAACCGCATCCTCGCTTCGAACCCATCCGGTTCGCAAGTGGTAAACAACGTGGAAGTTGTTGCAACGCTGGTAAGCAATGCAACGTACACCCGTCCGGTTCCAACCAGCGGATGTGCTACTACGTACGGCTCGACGAACGTAACCGTGAATGAGAAGCCAGCTGCATCGATCACTGGATCGGCTGTTGCATGCGGCTCGGGTACGAACACGTACACCGCCGGTGCTGTAACGCCATCTCCAGCAACGTATGCATGGGCCATTACATCGGCAGCTCCTGCCGGTACAACGCCAACCACCGGAACTGGCAGCACCTTCAGCGTAACATGGGGTACGTTCAACGTTCCATGTACGCCAACGGTACCAGTTTCCACCACGGAAACGGTACGCGTGATTGCTACCAACGTACATGGTTGCGCTGATACGGCAGTTCACACTGTAACACTCTACCCATCCCCAACGGATGCTATCATCCAAGGTGATGCAACGGCATGTGTGTACGGTGGCTTTGAAGAGCACCTCGAAACGTACACCCTGTCCCGCTCGGCTGGTGCCGGCTGCGTCTTCCCAACTGGAACCACGTATGCTTGGGCTATGTCGACTGGCACGGTAAGCGGCTCGATTCGCAGCGGTCAGGGAACCACCGCCATCGTTGGTGAGTGGAACACAACCGGCGGTTCCGGTACCGGAACGGTCAGCTGCTTGGTCACGCTGCCAGGTGCTTGGGGCGGATGCTCCTACACGGCTACCTATAACGTACAGGTGTACACGTTGCCTGCTCCGGCCATCAGCGGCCCAGCGAACGTGTGCCAGAATGATCAGAACGTAACCTATGCTGCTACGAACTACCCAACCGATACGTACACCTGGCAAGTCATTGGTGGTACGATCGACGGTGGTACCGGTGCTGGCGTTGTTGGCGACACGGCTACCCGCTCGGGTGTTGGCCTGTGGAACATCAACGTGGACTGGAACGACGTAGCTAGCACGAACGCGTTTGTTCGTCTGACGGAAACCAGCGCTGTTGGCTGTAAGAACGTTACCACGTACAACGTGACCGTTCACCCAACGCCAACCCCAGTTGTAAACGGCCCAACGGTTGTTTGCAAGAACAGCGTCAATACATGGTCGACGGCAAACAATGCTCCAAACAACACCTACACCTGGAATGTTGTTGGTGCTACGATCCTGACCGGTGCTAATGCTGCAACGGCTACCATTCAATCGGGAGCTGCTGGCTTCACGGTATCGGTAACCGAAACAGTGGTTGCAACCGGTTGCACGAAGACCAGCACAACGGTGAACGTTTCGGTACTGGATGCTCCAAACCCAACAATCACGCGTGACGGCACGGGTGCAATTGGTGGCGCATGCTTGAACCAAACGGTTACCTACAGCGACGTAGATCCAATTGCTGCTTCGCCAGCGTACAACTACCAGTGGACTGTAACCAACGGTACGGTAACCGGTGGAACCACGGGTACAACGGTAACGGTAACGTGGGGTACAGTAGGAACCGGCTCGGTGTCGCTGACGAAGTGGCACGACGGCTCCCAGTGCTCGACAACCGTATCGCAGTCGGTAGCAATCACGAACAACCCAGCTCCGGCTATCGCTGGACCAACCACGGTTTGCGGTGGTGCAGAACACACCTACAGCACAACCAACGTTGTTGGCAACACGTATAGCTGGTCGGCTGGCGCAAATGGCACGATCACCGGTGGCGGTAGCACAAGCGCTGCAACCATCATGTTCGGAAGCCCAGCTGCAGGTTCGACACTTACAACGAACATCACGGTTACCGAAACGAACACCCTGTCGGGCTGCGTCGGAACGGCAACCACGACGGTAACCATTAACTACGCTCCTCAGACGGCTACGATCGCCCGTGTAACGGGTGGTGGCATCGCCGGTCAGGCATGCGAAGGTTCTACCATCGATTATGCTGTACCAAGCAACACAGGCTCGACCTACGCTTGGACGGTAACGGGTGGCAACTTCGTAGGAGCTTCAACGAACAGCACGGTATCGGTTCTGTGGACAACCGTTGGCAATCAAACGCTGACCGTTACGGAGTCGAATGCCGGTGGTACATGCTCGGCTACTTCCACGCTGAACGTAGCAGTGGAGTACCAGCCAACGCCTTCGATCAGCGGTGCTACTACGGTATGTACCGACGAAACCTACACCTACTCGACGGCATCGGTAGCCGGTAGCACCTACACATGGTCGCTGCCAGCCGCTGGTGGTACGATTCTGACCAGCACCACAAGCAACACCATTGATGTTGAGTGGACGCTCTCCGGAAACCGCACGGTCCAGGTTGTAGAATCGAATGGCAACTGTACAGCAACACACACGATCACGGTAACCGTTGGCAAGACGCCAACCAGCACCACGATTGTTCGTAACTCCGGTACCGGCACGGTCGATCAGGCCTGTGCAGGCGAAGTCATCACCTACTCCACACCGCTGAATGGCTCGAGCAGCTACCAGTGGTCGATCGTTGGTGGTAACTTCATCACCGACTCGGATCTCAACTCGGTAACGGTTCAGTGGACGGCAATGGGCAACCAGTCGATCACGGTAGTGGAAACCACCACCGGAACGACCTGTGCCACAACGGTCACACAACCAGTAACCGTTGAATACCAGCCTACGCCATCCATCGCCGGCGACGCAACGGTCTGCGAAACAGACGTTGAATCGTACTCCACGGCTTCGAATGCCGGTAGCACGTATGCATGGACAGTAACGGGTGGTACGATTACCTCCGGTGCAGCCAGCAGCAGCGTGATGGTTGAATGGACCAACGCCGGAAGCCAAACACTGACGGTGACGGAAACCAATGCTTCGGGCAACTGCTCGGCAACGGCAACCTTGACCGTATCGGTGAGCGACCTTGCTGGCACAACGGAAATCACACTGAATGGTGCAGGAAACCTGAACCAAGCTTGTGAAGGCTACACCTATACCTACGGTACGAACACGCCAGGTGCAGCTGCTTACCAATACGAGTGGACAGTAACGGGTGGTCAGTTTGTTGGTGGCAACACCGGCGAAACCGCTACCGTACGCTGGACTGTAGTAGGTACGCAGACCATCAGCGTTGTGGTAACCACGCCAGGCACGAACTGCTCGGTGATGATTCAAGAGAACGTAGCGGTAACGCCAACGCCTCAGCCAAACATCAGCGGTGCATCGGTTGCTTGTACGAACAAGGACCACGTCTACATGACGCCAGCTGTTGCCGGCAACACGTACGACTGGACAATCACGCCTGCTAACGCATTCTCGGTTATCGCTGGATATCCAAACTCCAACGTGATCGAAGTGAAGTGGATTCAACCAGGTCTCCACACCGTAACGCTCACCGAAACGAACGTTGCTGGTGGCTGTGAAACCACGGTATCGATGGACGTACAGGTGAACGACGTTCCAACGCCATTCATCTCGTCGAACACCGGTTACGGTAATCCTGTAGGTCGTCGTCCAGGTATCGTCTGCAACGGCAGCACGCACACCTACACCACCACGGCAACTCCTGGCAACACGTTTGTCTGGGAAGTCACCAACGGTACCATCGTAACAGGTCAGAACACCAACACGGTGGAAGTGATCTGGGGCGGTGTTGGAATCGGTACGATTGCTGTAACGGAAACCGTTCCAGGATCGGACTGCATCACGAAGTTGCTCGACTCGATCGACGTTCGCCGCACACCAACGCCAGTTGTTGCCGGCAACACGAATCCATGTGCCGTAAGCATCGAAACGTACTCCACGCCACTGGTTGCAGGTAATTCCTACAACTGGGCGGTTACGGGTGGTACAATCGTAAGCGGTCAGGGTACCAACGAGATCACGGTTCAGTGGGTGAACACCAACTGGCCAAACACGGTCTCCGGTTCGGTTTCGGTTACGGAATGGGTAACGGACGTACTGCCAACGCAGTCGTGCATCAACAGCAACACGCTGTTCATCACGGTTCGTCCGGTTACGCCAATGCCAACCATCTCTGGCAACTTTGCAGTCTGCGCTACGGATCTGAACACCACGCCAGCTACCGACAACCAAGCAACGTACACCACCACGGCTCCGGCACAGAATGCTGGTGTTCAGGGTACGATTGCCTACGCTTGGACGGTATCGGCTAACGGTTCGATCGTTGGTTCGGCCAATGGTACAAGCGTGAACGTACGCTGGTTCAATGCAACCAACGCTCAAACGACCGGAACCATCACGCTGACGTTCACGTCCAGCTTTGGCTGCACGAGCTCGTACACCGAGTCGGTAACGATCAATCCTAATCCAACGCCAAGCATCACCGGCCCAGCTGCCGTATGTCATAACGACGTAACGCAGTACAGCACCAACGGTGTTGCAGGAAACACGTACACATGGTCGGTAAGCGGTGGCAACACCATCGTAAACGGTCAGGGTACGCCAAATGCACAGGTACGTTGGAACGCGCCTGGTTCCTACACGATCTCGGTTGTTGAGCGTAACACCTTTGGCTGCGCTGTTACCAACACCCGCACGATCACGGTAAACCAGCTGCCAAGCATCACCATCACGCACTCGGGTAACACCACGTTCTGCCAAGGTGGTAGCGTAACGCTCTTCGCTCCAGAAGGCAACGGCTACTCCTACGCTTGGTCGACCGGTGAAACCAGCCGTGCCATCGTAGTTCACACCGGTGGTGACTACTACGTAACGGTAACGGATGCTAATGGTTGCTCGGCGAAGTCGAACACCATCACGGTGAACGTCTTCCCATCCACGCTGCCAATCATCGCTGTAAGTGGTCCAACCACCTTCTGCGAAGGCGAGAACGTAACGTTGACTGGTCCTGCCGGTTTTGCAGCCTACCTCTGGGAGCGTAGTGTTGACGCCGGTGACACCTGGACAACGGTTGGTACATCGCAATCGCTGGTTGTTACCCAAACGGGTGGCTACCGCGTAACGATTGCCGACGGCAATGGCTGTACGGGCATGTCGACGGTCGTTGACGTCTTCGTCAATGCCAAGCCAACGCCATCGCTCACCGTTGTTGGTAACTCGAACATCTGCTCTGGCGACAGCGTAGAAGTCCGTGCACCACTCGGTTACATCTCGTACGAGTGGGTTGGTACCTCGGGTGCCATCTACCCAGCTACGCGCTCCATCATCGTAACGGAAACCGAAACGGTCTTCGTACGCGTGGTTGACGCCAATGGCTGCGAAGGTGAATCCGACGCCATCACCATCACGGTTGCACCAGTCGTACCTGCTAGCATCGCTGTAAGCGGCCCAACCACGTTCTGCGAAGGCGAATCGGTAACGTTCGCTGTAGAGAACATCGGTGACTTCGCTACCTACTACTGGACAGGTGCTGGTTCGACGGCTCCAAGCCTGACGGTAAGCGAAAGCGGTACGTACTATGTAACGGCCACAACTGCAGCTGGTTGCGTCTACAACTCTGATCCAATCAACGTTGTTGTCAACCCACTGCCTGAGCGTCCAGTCATCACCCGTTCGGGTGACGTCCTGACGGCAAACTCCGCAGTAGCTGCTAGCTTCGAGTGGTTCAAGTCGAATGTCAACGGCAATGGTATCTCCACAGATCCAACGCTCACCGTGAACGAGCCAGGAACCTACTTCGTCCGCGTTACGGATGAGAACGGTTGCTCCTCGGTATCGGACGGCTTCGATGTGATCCTCACGAGTGTCGACGAAGACGTTGTAGCTGGTGCTGCACTCGTTGTCTTCCCGAACCCAACCAGCGGTCAGTTCACAATCAAGGGCGACGTCAACGTCACCGGTGATGTGAAGATCGAACTGGTGAACATGTTCGGTGAGACGGTCTACAGCCTGAATGAAATTGCAAATGGTGGTTCGTTCTCGTCGCAAGTCGACATGGGAACACTCGCTAGTGGTGTGTACAACGTTGTTGTGAGCACCGAGAACCACCGCTGGACGGTACGTCTGGTTCGTCAGTAATCCACTGACAACCAGCTGTCGTTAACCAGCTGACTCTTGCGAAGGGCACGCCATACGGTGTGCCCTTCGTTTTTTATGTACACCACAGGTAGATTTGACACATGAAAAGAATGCCCAACCTCTCGATTCTGTCGATCTTGTCGATCCTATTGCTTGTTGTTGTAAGCACCACGGCTTTTGGAAGTTCCAGTGGTGTTACCCGACGCACCACACTGAATACCGCCGGTTGTGGGCCTGGTGGATGTCACGGAGGCAGCCCGTCGTCACGTACACGTGTGACGGTGCCGCAAGCGGTAGATGGCAAGCTGGCCGTTCAACCGGGTGGCACCCTAGAACTATCCCTGCGTGTCGAGCATACTTCGCTCTCCTATGCGGGAGCAAACATTTCGGTGAATACGGAGCGTAACGGCACCACGGCCGCTGGGACCCTTGCTGCGGTTAGCAATGGTGGATTACGGCTTACGCAGGGTCAGCTCACGCATGCGAGTCCGCGAAGTGGTTCCAATGGTGTGGTGAGTTTCGAATTCACGTGGACCGCTCCAAGCACGGAAGGCACGTACTTCCTGCATGCTATCGGCAATGCTGTAAATAGGAACGGTGGCACCGGCGGAGACGAATGGAACTGGATGGAACCCATCGAGATTACCGTTTCGAATTCCGTCTCGGTTATCGAGGCTTCCGGGATTGCACGGAACCTGAAGATCTATCCCGTTCCCGCTCATGGAGATGTGACCATCTCGGCTGCCACCCAGGACGACGTTGTGGATGTGATTGTCACGAACCAACTCGGCGAGTTTGTCTTCAGTCGTCCCCTAGCGTCCAATATGGGGCAGGTCGAGTTCGTCTGGTCAGGTCGGTCAACGATGGGCAGTCCCGTTCCACCCGGACTGTATATGGTTGCCATTGTTGGTCGAAACACCAACGTGTTCGGACGAGCCTTGATTGTACGATAATCCCCACGTGATACCACGATGTTCCATAGCACGTTCATGGTTCCGGTCGATCGCCGGTATGATCGTGGTATGGGTAACCATGCCACTGGTTGCTGCAGCTCAATGGCTTCCTGCCACACTGCCAGCCCCCTACGATGCCGGATACTACCTTGACATCATGTTCCTTCCCAGCAACCCCCAATATGGGTGGGCGTGCAGTATGGAGGGGTATGTTGTTCGCACCACGGATGGCGGGCAAACCTGGAGGGGCTCCCGCACGTCCCGCGACTTCCTAGAACACATCCAATTCCTCACGCCACAGGTAGGGTACGTCTCCGGTCCCGCCGGGATCTACCGGTCGGATGATGGTGGCGCATCGTGGCGCGATATCACTCCGCAGGATCCCAACGGTGAGAAGGGATGGGGCTGCTACTTTCTGAATCAAAACGTCGGCGTGTATTTGGTAGGGGGCTGTGCCACTGGGTTACAGGCCTTTTACCACACAACGAATGGTGGCGACAGCTGGACGGTGTACTACGGTGCTGTGCCGAATAGTGGTCTGTCGGATGCCATTCTCTACGACAACGGCACCGGCTTTGCCGTGAGCTCCGGCGTGCTGTGGCGCACAACAACCTTCGGGCAAACGTGGGATGTGTACGCCCAGACAGGTACGCGCGTGTGGACCGAGGAGCTGGCTATTTTCCGCAACAGCATGCTCCTGCCGACATCCGGGCTGGATTGCGATGGACAGACACGAGGTATCGGCTCGATGCGGTTCTCGGTGGATGGTGGCCGATCGTTTCGCGAAACCCAAGTTCCGGCCAACATGTTCGGTACGTTTCTGCTGAACGAGCGCACAGGGTGGGCAGCGGGCGATGGTGCCGCAGTGTACTATACCGCCAACGCTGGTGCCACGTGGGAGCTCCGCAACTGTGGCATCAACGGCAGTATGGACGACATCTGGTTTGTGAATGATACCCTCGGTTGGGTGTGTGGCGACGGCATTTATAAAACCAACTTCGGTGCATCATCCCGTACAGTGTCCATCTGGCCACCCGAGCCTGTCATTGAGCTCTGCGATGGCGACTCGGTATATGTTGAGGCGAACACTGGATTTACGTCGTACACCTGGAATGATGGCGTCACCTCGCAGGGTAGGCTCCTGACCACCGAGGGGGAGTACGTTGTCCAAGCCTACGACAAGTTCACCTGCGAAACGTCGTTTGATACCGTGCGCGTCCAGATTAAGCCCGGTGACGCTCCAGAGATCGTCGCGTCGGCAACGGAGGTCTGTCAGGGAGAAACGGTCACACTGACCGTGCGAGGCACCTTCCTTCGCACGGAGTGGTCTACAGGCGACGTGGGTTCCACCATCACGGTTGACGCGTCGGGGCAGTACACGATCACCGCCATCGACATCAGCGGCTGCATCAAAGAATCGCAACCCGTCCAGATCACGGTACACCCTACACCCGATCCGGTCATCTCGGCCAATCGGCGCACCACGCTGTGTCTGGATGAAACCATCACGCTGTCTGCTCCCGAGGGTTTCGTGTCGTATCGATGGTCGAACGAATCTACAGACAGGGAGATCACCACTGGTGAGGCAGGAACCTACACGGTCACGGTTGTCGATTCGTTTGGCTGCGTGGGAACTTCGGAACCGGTAACGGTTGAAGTGCTGAACACGCGCAACAAAATCGACATCCAATTCTCGGCAGGCAACGACGTAGTTGTCCCGGAACACCACGTAGGCGACCTGTCCTGCACGACCGTCCTTGTTCGAAATCGATCCACGGCGGAGAACCTGGTGATTACCTCGCCGACGATGCTCGGGAACGTCTTTTGCAGTGCTCCCCTTGGCCAGTTTCCAATCACGATTGCACCACTGGCCCAAGCCGAGCTGACGGTGTGTTGCGCGGCCATCGATACGGGATTGGTACGCGACACCCTCGTGCTCTCTGATACCTGTTCACCGACGCTGGTGCCCATTCGCTCGCGAGGTACCGAGATTTTGTTTGAGAGTACGTCGCGGTGCGATGTACCCGTAGACGCTGTGGTGTACCGTGCAGGAACGGCCCACAGGCTGTCGGCCCCCTACCCAATGCCGGCCACAGAGGCCTTCGAAATGGGTCTGACACCGCCTGCCCCCGTGCGCGGAGTGCTGCTGAATGCCGTTGGTCGACCGGTACGCGACCTTGATGTTGCGACCGGTGCTGACAGGTCTACCTTGCACTGCGATACCCGAGATCTACCGTCCGGCATGTATCAGATCATCGTCACGGTGGACAACGAGCAGGTGCGCACGTATCCCGTGCTGATCGTTCGTTAACGCTCTTCGCTAACTTTGCACGTATGGCAACGATCATTTCCCTCGACCCGCGCGTGACGCGCCTCTCCATTGATGCGGACGCTCCTGCAGAGCAGGTGGCAAAACCAGAGATGGACCAGTTTCAGACCTACGAGGTCTTCCACCAGCCAAAGAGCGGTGCCCATCACGTGCACGTTGGTTCGGTACATGCCCCAACACCGGAGCTGGCACTCCTGCTGGCAAAGGAACAGTACGCCCGACGCGGACAAACGTACAACCTGTGGGTTGTGAGTACTGCCCATGTCATTACCATGGCGTCGGGTGATGCCGACGTCTTTGAAACCACACCGGAAAAGAAGTATCGCGACGTAGCGGCCTATATGGTTCGGAACAAGGTTGATGCATTCAAGAAGGCGCAGGGGGAGGATAGCAAATCATGAGTACTGCCACCCAGCGATTACTACTGCGCATGGCCGATGATGAACTGATCTTGGCCCACCGTCACTCAGAGTGGACCGGCATGGGGCCGCTCCTAGAGGAAGACATTGCATTCTCGTCGATTGCCCAGGATAAGCTGGGTCATGCCCAGGCACTCTACCAGATTCTTCATGATCAGTTTGGAGCTCCCGCTCCGGACGCCCATGCCTTCGGTCGTAACGAAGACACCTTTACGTGCTGTCAGTTCGTTGAGCTGCCGAATGGTGAGTATGATTTCTCCCTCGTCCGGCATTTCCTGTTCGATACTGCCGAGTACCTGCGCTATGGCATGCTGGCATCCAGCACGCTTGAGCCCCTTGCCAAACTTGCCCGTAAGGTACATGGCGAGCTGAAGTACCATTTGTACCATGCCCAAACATGGATCATCCAGCTGTCTAGCCAAGGCACCGAGGAGAGCAAGGCGCGCATGCAGTCGGCATTGAACGAGGCGTGGCCCTATGCGCTGGGCATGTTCGATCCCAAGGACGATGATGCAACCCTCATTGCCGAGGGGGTGTTTGCCGGGGAGAAGGCCTTAGAAGACGCGTGGCGCACATCGGTGGCTGATGTCTGTGCGAAGGCATCGCTGGTTGTTCCCGCTGATGGTGCGGTGATGCTGGGCGGTCGTAACGGCTTTCACACCGAATACCTCCAGCCGATGCTGGACGAGATGACAGAGGTATACCGTATCGATCCATCGGCCGAATGGTAGGGGGCTGTGGTATGACCATCACGCGCACGGATGTCCTGGAAGCCCTAACGCAGGTAATGGATCCCGAGATTCCCACCCTGTCCCTTGTAGATATGGGAGTGATCACGGGTGCAACCGTGGCGGAGGATGGATCTGTCCATGTTACGATGACGCCTACCTTCGTGGGTTGTCCTGCCATCGACGTCATGCGGTCCGAGGCCGAGGCTGCGGTTCGAGCCTTGGGTGTTGCCAACGTGACGGTGGAAGTGAACTTCGACGAACCGTGGACAACAAACCGACTCACGGAGCATGGTCGGGCGATGTTGCTCAAGCATGGGTTAGCGCCGCCAGAACCCTTCGATACCACCGTCGAGCTCCATCTGGACGTGCTGAACAATACGGCCTGCCCATACTGCGGCAGCCGTAATACCACGATGAAGTCGCCGTTTGGGCCAACGCTGTGCCGATCGCTGCACTATTGCAACGCCTGTAAACAAGCGTTTGAAGGGTTCAAACCCGTCTAAACTCCACTAAAACGCCATTAAAACTCCATTAAAACTCCAGAGCCGTCTGGACGAAGAACTGCCGCCCTACCAGCCCCGGAATCAGGGTAGGATGGAAGCGGTCGAGGGCGTTGTTGATGCCGGCACCCACCTTCAGGCGTAGATCGTCGATCTGGAACGTGCGTGTGGCAGCAAGGTTCAGCACCGTGTAGCCATCAACGTATTCGTCTGGACGATCCAATACCTTGCGTGCCGGATCACTGATGACCACTCCATTTCGATCGAGGGATTCATCACCGTAGCGGCCGATGAATTGCAGACGCACGTTAGTGCTCCACGCTCGGTCGTCGCTGTCGTACTGTAGTCGGAGTGTGCCACTATTCCGGGAGCGGTTCCACAATCCACCGTAGGTCTCCCGTGTGAGCTGTTCGTCGATGGTACCTGCTTGGCCATTATCGATTGCCTCGAGAACCTGCACATCCTTTGCATCCAGGAACTGGTAACCACCCTGCACGGAGAATGCCCCAACATCTGCAATGGCGAGTGCGAGTTGCAGATTGGCCTCGACGCCCTGGGTGTACACGCTGGTCAGGTTCCGGTAGCTATACACGTTGCGCCCATCGACCTCACCAGCAAGGTAGAACTCGATTAAGTTGCGCAGGTTGTTCCGGTAGGCGCGCAGCTCCCCTGAGTAGAGGATCGATACGGTGCTGGATAAATCGCGTTGCCCATCTTCGTACCGCAGGCCAAGGTCGTAGGATACGCTCCGCTCCGGCTCGAGGCTGTTTCCCAGTCGCGCCGCACCGATCAGGTCGTAGCCCGCTCCGGCAAGTCGATTGGAGAAGGTCACAAAGAGCTGTCGGAAGTCCGGCGCTTTGAAGCCAGTGCCGATCGACCCCGATACGCGTAGATGATCACCAGGCTTCCAGAGGAGGGAGAATCGGGGGCTGAGGGCCTCGCCGAAGACGTTGTTGCCATCGAAGCGGGCACTTAACACGTACGAAATCCATGACGTAGGCTGACCCTCCCACTGCGCAAAGGCTACACCTGTGCGATAGAAGGGGCTGGTCCCGGGATTGCTTGGATCCTCGTATCGAGTTCCGGCGATGTCGTCGTACAGGAACTCGCCCCCTACCGTCATGCGGTTCGACTCACCGAGGACTAGGTCGTACTGAGCATACATCCGGGCAATACGGCGCAGAAGGTCGTCGGTCTCACCGGCCTGGCCCTGAGCCACGTCGAAGTTATACCGCTCGTTGTAGGCCGACGCATAGGCTGTGAGAGTAAGTCGCGCACGGCCCTTGATCCACTCGGCGCCCAGCGTTGTGGACAGGTCGGACTGGATCACACTCCCCGTGTTTGAAGCAATCTGACCGAACACACTCTCGATGAACGTCCCCTTGGTTTCCGTGCCAAAGCCCCGAATCCAACCGCGCAACTTCCAGTGCTTACTGGCGCGGTACTCCACCTTTGCTTGTACTGTTGCGTCCTGGTAGCCTGAGTACGGAATCGATAACGTATCCAGTGGCAAACTAAACGCAGCAGCCGTGCGGTAGTTCAGAAAGCCAGAGAGTTGCAGGTCACCGCTGCGATATCCTAGCTCAACGCGGGAATCAACAGGTCCGCGACTCAGCGCCTGGACGGTTGCCGATCCAGTGAGTCCGTCATCGGGTGTGGCAGTGATGATGTTGATCACGCCGGCCAGTGCCTCGCTGCCAAACATGCTCGACATGGGCCCCTTGACCACTTCGATCCGCTCAATATTGCCAACAGAAACGCGGTCGAGATCCAACACGCCAGCCACGCGCCCTACCATGGGCTGGCCGTCAATCAGGATCATCGTGTAATCCGGCCCAAGGCCATTCATCTGCACACCGGTTCGCACGGTACCTGTCATCAGTAGGCCCGTCTGCTCTTTGAGAATATCACCCAAGGTCACCATGGCCGTGGTGG
>CAZBOW010000002.1:67390-71627 GCA_964493635.1 uncultured Hyphomicrobiales bacterium | reverse complement strand
AGTAGGCCCGTCTGCTCTTTGAGAATATCACCCAAGGTCACCATGGCCGTGGTGGTGATCTTCTCCTTGCCGATCACCTCCACGCGGACGGGAGAGTCCTTGAGCAGCACTTCGTTCCGTGTGCCCGTCACCACCACTTGGCGTGCCTCGATGGTACGCAGACTGTCGGTAACGTGGCGTGCGCGCAACGAATCTTGGTGGGCGTGGACACCCTGGGTTGCCAGCAGCGCTAGCAGGCACCATCGGATAGATCGGGCGGTAGAAAGAACCATATCCTCAAAAATAGGGGATTGCTAAATTGGCCTCAGCCGGCAATCGCCGTGGTTTGTTTCACTACTGGGGTGGAGGATACATGAATCTTCCGACGTTGATGATTGGCAAAATCTTCCTTGCCATACCGTTTATCGTGTTCGGCGCACTGCACTTTATGGGTGCCGATCAGATGGCGGGGTTAGTACCAACCTGGGTTCCTGGCGGCGTGTTGTGGGTATATCTCACGGGTGCGGCACAGATTGCCGCTGGCGTTGCCTTCATCACCGGGAAGCAGGCAAAGCTTGCAGGTCAGCTGTCGGCTCTGCTGATGCTGATCTACATTCTTACCGTCCATCTTTCTGGCTTCATGGGTGCCGACGCTGCTCAAAGCCAGATGTCGCTGATGTCCATCCTCAAGGACTTCGGTTTGGCAGGGGGCTCACTGCTGATGGCACACATCGCCGGCGAGTAATCCCTTACTGGTTGATCCACACAACGGGCACCGTCTGAATTTCGGACGGTGTCCGTATCGTTACGTAGTACAGACCGTGAGCAACATCTCGCATCGATAACGATACGGTACCGGTCACATCTTGGCCAAGCGATCGCAGAATCGTCGCACGTGCGCAGATCTGTCCACTGATGGAAACGACAGCTACCTGAAACTCGCCTGGCTGGCCCCCTTCAATCGAAACGTCGATCACGCCATCATCTGCCCGTGCATCAACGCGCACGGATGTTGGCGCAAAGAGCTGGACGGCGCGGTTGCGAATGTTACAGCCTGTTACCACCAGGCGACCACTGATCGTTTCCTCGCGTGGGCACGTCAGGCCAGACCATGACACATCCTCCCACCGTAGGGGGACGTTTTCCAGCCTGCCAAGAAGCACCGTGCCGCGAACCTGCGTGATTCGCTGGCCGGTGGTCACAATAGGGATGTCCCGCATCAGAAGGTACACCAACTGCTCTGTTCCGCGCTGGCTGGTTACGATCAACCCGCGTTCGGCTGAGTCCGGAATAAAGGCACTGGCGTCGAACACCAGCGTTGCCCGAAGCTCATCAATGCGTACCGGCAACGACCCCGCATCGACGTCCACGTACACGGGTATGCCAACGTTTGTAGCACCAGCTTCGGCCACCACCTCGCCAACGCGCAGCGTAAGCCCCAAGGTGTCGAGCACAGATACCGTCACAAATGCCGTGTCGACGCACCCGAACCGGTCGCGTCCCACAACGCGATAGGTTGTAGTTGTTACGGGGCTTGCCAGTGGGTTGGCAATCGTTGGATCGCTAAGACCCGTTGCTGGAGACCATTCGTACCAGCTACTGCCCGTGGCCACCAGTTCCGTGACTTCACCGATACAGATGGGACGGGGTTCAACGATCCGAACGGTGCCTGTAGATACTTCCACAACAACGGTGTCGTAGGCTGCACAGCCATTGCGCTCAGCCGTCACGATGTAGGTCGTGGTTTGGTCGGGCGCTGCAACGGGAGCCATTGCTGTTGGATCGCTCAAGCCATCCGCTGGTTGCCAGCGATAGCCATCAGCTATGCCCTGTGCCTGGATCTGTACACTACTGCCAACGCACAGCCCAAGGTCCGGCCCGGCCGATACGACAGGGCCGTCTCGGACCACCACCACTACGGTATCGCTGCCAGTACAATTCTCACCCACTGTAGCAGTAGCCACAAATGCCGTGGTCACGGTGGGTGCGATTGCCAGGGCAGAGCCGGATCCAACGATGGTACCCGAGGTTGTCTGCCAAGTGACTGTGCCAGAAGATGCCGTGGCGCTGAGGGTCGCAATCTCGCCGGCACAGATTGTTGTATCGCTACCGGCTATCACCGTTGGCCCACCTCCGATGGTGATGAAGGCCGTATCCACTGCGGTACAGTTTCCAGATGACACCTCAACGACGATGCGCCCGTTTGGCTGTACGACCACCCACGTGCTGGAACGCGTCGATGACTCCACTCCATCGCCGGACCATCGATAGGTATCGAAGTCGTCGGAAACGCTCACTTCGACACGCTCGCCCTCACAGGCTTCGGCCGGTGTGCGGATCTCTACCGTCAGGCTTGATGAAACGTCCACCATTACCGTGTCAACAACGGTGCAGGCACCGTTCGTCATGCGAACCGTGTAGGTTGTTGATTCCGACGGGAAGGCTAGCGGACGCCGTGCCGTTGGATCCGATAACCCATCGGGCGGTTGCCACAGATAGGTGTCGGCTTCGTCGGCCGTGAGTTGGGTGGTATCCCCCGGACAGATCGTACGATCGGGTCCGGCTGAGAGCTGGACAACCTTGACTCGAACCGTAGTCGAATCGGTACACCCCAAGGCATCAGTGCCAATCAGTGTGTACACGGTTTCAGTACGCGGAAAGAACACAGGGCTCTGTGATCGGGGATCCGACACACCGATGCTGGGTTTCCAGAGATACGTCACTGCGCCGTTAGCGGTGATCCCAATCGTATCACCATTGCAGATCTCCACCTCCGAGGGCACGTCAAGATTGGGGCCGGTGCGCACAAGGATGGTGAACTGCGTGGTATCCCGGCCGCTAGCATTCTGCACGATCAGCGTGCCGGTAAACCTCCCCGGATCCGGAAAACAAAACTGTGGTGTGCGATTGGTACTCGTTGAGGGTAGGCCGCCAGGCATCGACCACTCCCAACCCGTGATGGCTCCGGCCGAACGGGACACTGGGGTAACACACGAGCCTACGCAAATGGTGGTATCGCTCACCAATGCATCAGGCAGAGCACAGGTCTGGTCGCCAGGCGGATGCGAGCCAAAGAGCCACCCAACAATGTTGGGTAATCCCGATCGACACACACCCGATAGTGCAACGGCTTCGTCCTCCACCACGGGCAACGCCGACTGTGCTGCAGTTATTCGAGCCAAACTCGGCTGATCTGGCTTGGCAACGTAAATGTTACCATCGGCTGCCAGCTGTAGGGCGGCATACTTTGGTAGGCCCGGCACAAAGCCGATGTTCTCGCGCGAGGCTCGAATCAAGCTGGCGGCATCACGGTCGATGCGGAACCGATACAATGCCGTGCCGTTCCGAAGGCCGGACTCGGTGGCTCCCACGACCACGTACGCACTATTCGTGGTGAAAGCAGCTCCATACGTGGTGCCAACCCCCTCTCCGGCAAAGAGACTGATCCCGTCGTAGAGTCGGCCGGTGGTGCGAAGAATACGATAGAGGTGCACCTCGCCGGACGGTGCCGTGATCACAAGGCGACGACCATCTGGAGAAGTGTGCATCTGCCCCACGTCGCGAATGGCCGGGAGCATGCCGGCTGGAGAAACCGTTGGAACGGGGTCGAAGCCAGTAGACGTAAGTCGAAAGCTTACAAACTCGGATAGCGAGCTGCGACGAGCGATGATCCACCATCCTGTTTCGTCGCACGTGGCCGTTGCCGTAACATGCTCGGTAACGTTGTCGATGAGCACAATGTTTTTCTCAATCACGTCGCCGAGGCCGCCGTCGGCCTGCATATCCACAACGGAATACATCAAGCACAAGCACTTCGTACCGGCATCGCTCGAAGTAATGGGGGCAGGGGTGATAATCACCAGCTTATCGGTTGTCCCTGGCATCTGGACAATCAGGGCGCTTTGACTGGTGGAAGCGTCCCCGTTGAGCCCCCTACCATTTGGCATCGGTTGATGATTCCGATTCCATACCGTCACGCCGTCGGTGTAACACCACAGCTGACCATTTGCCGGATTGGAAAATGTCGCACAGCCCTCATCCGTCTGCAGTCGTCCATCGGTAAGGGGCTCTACGACTCCATTGCGGAAGGTGATGCCGGCTCGATCACCGAAGTACCAGTTCCACGATCGGCGCTGAGCATGAACCTCGCTAGCCATCGCGCACAGCGCGGCAGCGGAAAGGATCACGAGCAGGGATCGTTGAAGGGATCGTTGAAGGGGAGACACGCAGTAAAATACAACGTCTCAGCGGGGTTCGC
>CAZBOW010000002.1:40360-67290 GCA_964493635.1 uncultured Hyphomicrobiales bacterium | reverse complement strand
AGGGATCGTTGAAGGGGAGACACGCAGTAAAATACAACGTCTCAGCGGGGTTCGCAGGCCCTATGTAACGAGTATTTTACGGTAATGTGATGCGATACCTGCCATAGTTTTGATGACTACCACCACCTCTGTAGAGGGACGGCTGCTATGGCACTCGATAAAAAGATCCTTGTTGTTGACGACGAACAGGACATTGTAGATCTCATCTCCTACAACCTGAGTAAGGAGGGCTATACGGTTGTCACAGCAAGCAACGGTACGGAGGCCGTGCAGCAGGCAGTGGAGCACCTCCCCGATCTGGTGATTCTGGATATTATGATGCCGGGCATGGATGGTTTTGAGGTATGCCGAGCGCTGCGCCAGAATACGGCAACATCCACGACGGCAATCATGTTTCTGACGGCGAGGTCCGGTGAGATCGACCAGATCCTCGGTTTGGAGTTGGGTGCCGACGACTACATTCAAAAGCCCATCAGTCCCCGTGTACTCATTGCGCGTGTTAAGACGATTCTGCGACGTGGTGGCGAGACGGTACGTACCGAAACGATTGCCGTGCCCGAGATCCTACGGGTTGGTGCCCTTGAAATCAATCGTCAGAACTATACTGTCAAGATTGATGGCAAGGAGATCTTCTTCCCCAAGAAGGAGTTCGAGTTGCTTGCCTTTCTTGCAGCCAACAGTGGCAAGGTCTTTACCCGTGAGTCGCTCCTGCGGCGCATCTGGGGCGAGAGCGTCTACGTCATCGACCGCACGGTGGACGTCCACGTCTCGAAGATTCGCGAAAAACTCGGGGCCTATTCCTCATGGATCGAAACGGTCAAGGGTGTGGGCTATCGTTTTCGAGAACAAGTCTCCTAACTTGGAGGCATGTCTACGCGCACAACCGCATCGCACCTCCTCTCACGCAGTATTGCTGCAAGCTCCATGGCTGTGGCTGTGGGAGTGGCTATGGTGATCTTCGTCGTTGAACCTACGACCGAGGTGGCCACGTCAACCATCACCCTTGCTGTTGGTGTGGTGGCTGTGGTTGGTGCCATTACCTATGCCGGCGTTCAGCGGGTCATGCGAAAGCGCGTTACGGAGCCCTTGCTTCGCATTCAGGAGGCCACACGGGCTATTGTGCAGGGGGCTCAGCAGTCGCAGATTGATGTGTCTGCGCATGCCGCTGCCGAAATCGCCAGCGTGGCTGATGCCATCAACACGCTTGCCCAAAAGGCTACCAAGGACATCGCCGAAATGAAGCGCCTCGAGCGCGTTCGAAGTGAGTTTGTTGGCAACGTGTCGCACGAGCT
Organism: uncultured Hyphomicrobiales bacterium; assembly: GCA_964493635.1. Lineage (GTDB taxonomy): Bacteria > Bacteroidota > Ignavibacteria > Kapaibacteriales > Kapaibacteriaceae > OLB6. Next base: position 65,998 of record CAZBOW010000002.1, on the reverse strand, counting down.
TCGCACACCGATCTTCTCTGTGCAGGGATATCTTGAAACGCTGATTGACGGCGCACTTGACGATCCCTCGGTAAGCCGACAGTTCCTAGAAAAGGCCTATCAGAATGCTCTCCGACTGAATGCCCTGCTCAGTGATCTGATCGACATCTCGCGGATCGAGAGTGGGGAGCTGCGCATGTCCTTTCGCTACTTCGACATGGCCGACCTGCTGCACGACATCGTCCACACGATGGAGATCCGTGGAACGCAGCGAAATGTGTCGGTGATCCTTGACCTTCCGCCCAACACCACACTCACCGTATTTGGCGACAAGGAGCGACTCATCCAAGTGATGACGAACCTGATCGACAATGCGATCAAGTACAATCGTGAGGGTGGCGTGGTTACAGTCCATGCCGATCGCAGCACCGATCGCAGCACCGATCGCAGCACCGATCGCGAGAACCGTGTTCGCATCTCCGTAGAAGACACGGGCGTGGGCATTCCCGCCGACTCTATCGGCCGAATCTTCGAGCGCTTCTACCGAGTGGACAAAGATCGCTCCCGTGCCGTAGGTGGCACCGGCCTCGGTTTGGCCATTGTCAAGCACATCCTAGAAGCCCACAATGCCTCCCTAACGGTGGAGAGCGAACCCAACGTGGGCACAACGATTTCCTTCCAGCTCAAAGGAATGCAGGGCGAGTAGAGGGAACCAGAGGTTTTAACAACACCGTCCCTACCGCAGCACCTGAATGCTCCTGCGCTGTAGAGTGCGGCCAGAGCGAACAACGAGGGTATACACACCTGGTGGGACGCTGCGAATATCCAGCAAGAGCGTGCGTCCGGTTTGCTGCCATTGAGAGCTGGCAACCGAGCCCGTCAGATCGATCAATTCACAGTGGTCAATGGGTAGATCGCAGGACAGGTCGGCCACCACGTGGGTTCGAGCCGGCTGTGGATAGACGTTCGAGATCGTGGCCGTTCGCTCTTGAACAGACGAGGTGACATCGATGGAAACGTCGTCGATGTACACGCCGTCGGCCTGACCCGTGATGTTGGCATAGGTGCGGAGACGCATGTAGAGAGTGTCGTCGCGAGTTGGTTGCTGTTCCAGAACGATGGCATCGAACAGCCATGCATCGTCACCAAGGGTGGGGTTGCCCCAGCGAGCGTAGGTGGTCTCGTTATAGGCCTTTGCCAGGATCCATGGCCCTGCTGCATCCCATGCATACTCAACGATCGCCGAGTCGCGATCCTTGTAAAAGGCAGCAATGCGGTAGGACAGTACACCGGACGTGCCCGCGGTGGTGATGATGCGATGAGGGTAGAGCATCACCGTATCGCGTGAGCGTGCAGCATAATCGCCTTGCGGTGTATCGTGCAGGGACGCCGGCTCCGAGTAGGCAAAGTTGGTCACACGATCCCACGACCCGCTAATCACGTAGAGGTTGGGCATGGTGTCGAAGGTTTCCTGCTGCCATGTCAGAGAACCGGTAAAGACAACGGTAGTATCGGCAGGCAGACTTGTTTCATTGTTGGCATCGCGTGCCTGGGCCGACACATGGTACCAGCCATCGGCCGGTGCCTGCAGGCGAAAGTCCATGGTTCGTCCTGTGTCCTGAACAGCCACATCAAATCGCTGCGTGAAGGCACCAGCGTGCACATCAACGGCAGCAAGGTTGGTTAGGCGTGTTGTACCGTCACGCCGACGCGTTGGCAGGGTAGCTGTCACCACGATGCTTCCATCTTCCTGCCCGGCCACCCCTACAACCACGGGGCGGTCGGGTTGCCGTGAGCCACCGGCAAAGGCCGAGGCACGGCGAACGGCACTTGTATCGCTGGCGGCCACAACCCGAAGTGTATACTTATACTCCTGATGGATCGTAAGCCCCGTGTCCCGGTACGACAGCGTCGAAAGCGGTACCTGTGCAATCTCGATGCCGTCGCGTGTCAGGATGTAGGATGCTTCGTCCGTGGCAAGGGGCTGACCAAACGTACGCCGATCCACGGCCGACCATGTCAGGTCGATCTCGGTCGGAACCTCGGCGATCGTTGTTGCCCGAAATGTGGATGGAGCTTCCGGAGCACGGGTGTTGACAATTGCTGTAAACACATCGTTGTCCGAAGCGTTTGTTGGCGTCGTGGATCGGGTATCGATCCACGATGGGTAGACGATGCCGTTGTAGAAGTCGCAACCGTTGTAGTCGCCGGCAAAGGTGTTCCCAGAGAAAGGATTGCGCCGGAGGTCGTTCTGATCATCACCCACCCGTCGGTCGATCCATGTTGTGCCGCCATCGGTGGACAGGCTGACGTAGGCATTCACCAAGATGTTGGCCGAGTCGTCGCGACTGTCGAAGTACATGGTTGCTACATGTCCCGTCACGGGATCCACCGCCGTCCATGGCCAGAACTGATCGAAACGGTCGTCGGGGTGGATCATCATCGGATCCGACCACGTCTGCCCATTATCGGTGGAACGCGACATGTAGATGTTGGGAAGGCTATCGGCCGACCAACACAGATACAAGGTGCCATTGAAGGGGCCCCGGGTGTTGTCGATGGCCAACGTGGGATAGGCCTCCGCCCGTACCACTCCCTTGACACGCGAGTTCACATTTCCAGCCACCTCACTCTTTTCGCCAAAGGCATTGTATCGATGCAGGATTCGGGGTACTGTCCACGTTTGACCACCGTCGGTGGAGCGGGCATAGCGGATTGCCTGCTCCGTACCGGAGTTCCATACCAAGTGGACGCTTCCATCCGGACCGGTACGCGCCAGCGGAAAACTCTGGCCAAAGGTTGGGTGCTCACTGGTCTGTGGGAACCGATCACTCACCGCCACGGGAGGCAGCCATGTACGTCCGCGGTCGGTACTCCGAGCAATCACGATCTGTGTGGAGGAGTCGCTGTTGATCACGCGCTTCCACGGAATGTATAGGTTGCCACGGTAGGGGGAGGTCTGAGCCGTGTCGGCGTGGATGTAGTACTTGTCTTCGAAGGCACTGTCTGCCGTTTGCTGACCGGTGTGAATGATCACGGCGATATGGGTTGTGGCCCACGTAGCTCCGCCATCGTCGGTCATGGATACAAACACACCGTTTTCACCGAACTGAGCATTACCCTGGCGATTGAATCCGCCATAACACAGATAGCCCCTTCCCAAATGATCGAAACACACGGACGGATCGTTCGAGGATCTCCAACCCGGTCGGGCTTGGCCAAGATCAACATTCGCCCACGTACGGCCGGCATCGCTGCTGCAGTAGACCTTCGTTGAGGAATTGTTCCGATAGTCGACGGCCGACCCTATGAGGTTGCGGGGGTTGAGCGGATTGACGGCAATGGACGACTCGTTCTGCACCGGTAGGGGGTCGTTCTCCTCGGTGATCATTAGCACATTCGTGAACATCGATGGAAACACAGCCGGTTCGTCAATGAACGGCACCATCGGCATGTCGTCCTTCATCCGCTCGGCACGCTGCACCGGTGTGGGATGAGCCCGTTCCATGTGTCGCTCATGTGGGTTGAAGGGGGCTTGGGCATGGGCAGTCGCAACGCTGATCAGCACGAGAAGTACTGCCGAAATCATGCCGAGCGCGGATGACAGATCGCGCTTGAATCCCGACCATGAACGGTCCTCCACCATTGTGCGTACGGTCCGTTGAAACGGCTCAGCGACTGGTTCGCCGGTCTGTTGCTGAAGAAGCATGATGTTACTCAGTGTGAGAATTCTCGTGGAGGCCGACAGGCGTTGGGCAAACTGCGCGGCGTCGTGGAGAAGCATCCGCGCTAACTCCACATCACCTGCCTGCATCGCCAGCACTGCACGGACGTTCAGGAGCAGACATTGATCGCGCAATCCCACATCCGGCAGTTGACTTGCCTGATCAACGTAGGCGATTGCGTCGGCAGCGGCTCCCATTTCACTGCTGGCTCGAGCGGCAAGGCAGAGTGCCTCGACACGTTCGGACGTGGTACAGGCAGGGTAGTCGAGAACCATCCGTGCTTGGGACAGACAGCGATCGGCAGCCCCATCCAGTAGCGCTGTGGCGGCAGAGCGCAGCTGCTCGTTGATTGCGGCTGGCGAGCTCCCTTGACCCAGCGGTTCGGTGGCAGTCGGCTCTATGCGCAGTTCAGCGAAGGTGGGCTGTTGCAAGTACTCCTGCAGGATGACCCGCGCTGTTTCCGGGCTGCCGTACTGTAGACAGCCATCGTAACTCTCCTGCAGCATCCGTGCGGCTGTTACGGTGTCGTCGATTTCCAGGCTATGAGCGGCAATCACGGCTGCGAGCTGATGACGAACTTCCTGAATGGCCGATGCGTCATGCTCACGGGTGAGAATCTCTGCGATCCGCTGATGGACATGCCGACGCTCCTCGTATTCGGGGTAGTGCAGGAAGAATGTATACGCCACCGACTGAGAAAACTCATACACCGTAGTCTTTACGCCGTACCGGGTTCGCATACCGATGCTTCGAATCATCCCGGTGCTGTGTTCGAGGCGTCGTAGGGTGCGTATGGCGGTGAGCACATCCACATTCATCAGTGCAGCCACCATAAAGGCCGTACACTCCCGACCCTCGGCCGCACAAAGCGCGAGTATCATCGCATCGTCCGGTGGTACGTCATGCAGGAGAATGTCGGTTGCCGGATGATCACTGAGCTTGAGGCCTTGGTCGTCCAATGCCGACGGTGCAATGGCTCCATCGGCGGCGATCTGTTGTGTTCGGCGCAGGTACTGGATGTATTCCATGAGAATACCCGGACTGCCTGCTGTGCGTTCGTATAGGAAGGTTCGTTGTTGTTCCGTGGCGATTACGGCCGGTGAGATCGACGTCAGAACCTCGTCAACACCCTGAGGGCTCAGTGGCGCAAGATTGTGGACGAGTGATGGCACATCACGAAGTAGCGTGGCAAGGGGAACGTTCGCTCGTTCAGCAAGGCTGGACGTAACCGTACAGACCAGAAGCATGGGGATTTCGGAAATCCGCGCGGCTAATAGTCGGAGGACCTCGATGCTTTGGGGGTCGGACCAATGAGCATCGTCGACCAGCAGAACAAAGGCCTGTTGGTGTGCCGCCCGCTCCAGAGCCTCGATGCACTCCACCACGGCCGTCCGCTTCTTCTGCTGCAGTGCAGCCGTTTCACGTTTGTATTCATCAACATCCTGCGTGATGGCCTTCACCGCGTAGAAGATATCGCCAGCTATCGGCAGCGAAGCCAACAGCGACATGCCAATGTTCATGGCTAGGCGTTTCTTGGCAGCCTGCTCACTCTCCATGTAGAGCAGTTCGATTGCGCGTCCAAAGGGTTGCAGTGGTTGGATCGACGCGAGCTGCACCGAACCGATCGGAGGCGTGCAATCCACACGCACACACGGTTGTCCCGTGGACTTTGCCGCTTCGGCAAGAGTGGATACGGCATGCGATTTACCCATGCCGGCTTCGCCACGCAGGAACAGTAGCGAGCCGCGCCCTGTGCGCAGGTCAGCTAATGCACGGTTGAGTACCTGTGCGAGATCTGCTCTGGCAGGAATCGTCATGGCGCATCTCCCTGCGAGCCGGTTGATCCAGATCGGCGGATAGCAAGGAAGGCACGTAGAAGCTGTTCCGACTCGGCATCGGCATCGGATCCACTGCCGGTACTACTGCCGGCACCACTGCCACCGTGGATGCGCAGCCCTGGACTCTCTTCGGCACGTCCGTACATGAGGACGGCCGCATAGGTGATGAGCAGCATAAACTCCAGTGCCAACGCACTAAGCACCACACTGGGATCGGTGGCCGGTAGGAACTTCAAGCCGCGGATACCAATCACGATGATCAACACGGCCGCTCCCATGTAGACCAAACCAAGGATGGTGTTGGCATACCGGTCCGTAAAGTACTCGCGCATGTAAAACTTGATGGCCACCAAGGCCCGTCGCGACTTCTCGATACCAGTGGCCTCCATCCAGAGCACCGCCTGCTGCAGTAACTCTAGGTCGCTGAAGGACACTCCGTAGACGTCGGCCAGATCATGCAACCTGCGAACATCAGCGCGGAGCAGATCCCTCTGAAGCTGCTGGACCTCCTGAGGTGTATGCTCTCCGAATTGTGCCAAGGCAAGGCGGTCCAAGGCTACGAGTACTTCACGCTGAATCTTCTGCGACAGAAAGCCCAGCGCCCCACCAAACACGGTGGTGATCAGCGCAGCGAAGGCAAAGCCCCCTACCAGCGTGAATGGAGCTAATGCAATGAGTGGCCGAAAGACGTACTCGGCTCGATGCGTGGGTTGCACCAGTGTTCCCAGCTCGTCGACGCGCACGGACGGTAGTTTCCCCACCGTGAAGGGGTCAACCAGCGCCCACGTGGTGTAGGCCGACGTCACCAGGATTTCATCCTGCCGGTTCTCAGCGATGCGATACACCACGGCTGAACCATCGCGCACCACGGCACTGCGCAGGAAGTTTTCGAAAAACAGCTCGAGCACCGGACAGGCCACAAACGTGAACAGAAGTGTTGCCACCACCACGGCAATGCCAACAAATCCGAACACTTGAACGGACGAGTGCTCACTGAGCTCAACAACGCGAGAGCGAGTAGTTACCATGTGGGAAAATAACACAAAGCCCCCTCGCACGCAGGCTGCAGGGGGCTTGTGGTATGCTTCGCGCTTGATCGCTCTTCAGAGCTGATGTTACTTCTGATCGTCGACAACCGTGAAGTCGGCATCTTCAACACCAGCATCAGCATCGGCGGTGGACTGCTGTGCACCCGGCTCCTCGCTGGCGGCACTTTGCTCATACATCTTGGTCGAGGCCTCGCTCCACACCTGGTTCAAGGCATCCATCGCCGGACGAACATCGGCCGGATTGTTGTTGACAGCATCCTGCAGACGATCCTTGGCCTTCGTGATACGATCCTTGGTGTCGGCATCGAGCTTGTCGTCGAAGTCCTTGAGCTGCTTATCGGTGCTGTAGATCAGGTTATCGGCCTGATTCTTCAGTTCGATGTCTTCCTTGCGCTTTTTGTCTTCGGCGGCATGTTCCTGAGCCTCACGCTTCATCTTCTCAACCTCGGCCTTGTCCAGACCGCTCGAGCCCGTGATGCGGATGTTCTGCTCCTTACCCGAGGCCTTGTCCTTGGCGGTTACGCTAAGGATGCCGTTGGCATCGATATCAAAGGTCACCTCGATCTGAGGAACGCCCCGTGGTGCCGGTGGAATACCATCCAGGTGGAACTTTCCGAGCGTCTTGTTATCCGTTGCCATTGGGCGCTCGCCCTGCAGGATGTGAATCTCAACACTGGGCTGGCTGTCCGAGGCCGTGGAGAACGTCTCCGTCTTCTTGTGTGGAATGGTCGTGTTCGCTGGAATCATGGTGGTCATCACAGATCCCATCGTTTCGATTCCGAGCGACAGCGGTGTGACGTCCAGCAGCAACACGTCCTTTACATCTCCGGCCAGCACTCCGCCTTGGATGGCCGCACCGATGGCGACAACTTCATCCGGGTTGACGCCCTTGGACGGATCCTTACCAAAGAAGTTCTTCACCAGCTCCTGAATCTTGGGAATACGCGTCGAGCCCCCTACCAAGATCACCTCATCGATTTGCGATGGCGTCAGGTTTGCATCTCGCAGAGCTGCTTCGAGAGGCTTCAGCGACCGGTCAAAGAGGTCGGCGCAGAGCGACTCGAACTTTGCCCGCGTGATGTTCACGTTCAGGTGCTTCGGACCATCCTGCGTTGCAGTGATAAACGGCAGATTGACGTCCGTCTGCAATGCGCCGGAGAGTTCGATCTTGGCCTTTTCGGCAGCTTCCCGCAAGCGCTGGTGTGCCATGGCATCCTTCCGAAGATCGATGCCCTCTTGCTTCTGAAACTCATCGGCCAAGAACTCGATCAGTCGATGATCGAAGTTGTCACCACCAAGGTGGGTATCACCGTTGGTGCTCTTGACTTCAAACACACCGTCGCCGATCTCCAGCACGGAGATATCGAAGGTACCGCCACCCAAGTCGTAGACGGCAACAGTCTGATTAACGCCCTTCTTGTCCAGGCCATAGGCCAAGGCTGCCGCGGTGGGCTCGTTGATGATCCGCTTGACGGTCAAACCGGCAATCTCGCCAGCATCCTTTGTTGCCTGACGCTGGGCGTCGTTGAAATACGCTGGCACCGTGATGACTGCTTCGGTAATCTTCTCGCCAAGGTATTCTTCGGCGGTTTGCTTCATCTTTTGCAGAATCATGGCCGAGATCTCGGGGGGAGAGTACACCCTGCCGTCGATGTCTACGCGAGCTGTGTTGTTATCACCGGCCACCACCTTGTAGGGGACGGACGTGGATTCTTCACTGACTTCCGCCATCTGACGGCCCATGAAGCGCTTGATCGAGTATACCGTGTTGTTCGGATTGGTAACCGCCTGGCGCTTTGCCGCCTGACCAACAAGTCGCTCACCACCCTTGGTAAAACCAACGATCGACGGAGTGGTACGACCACCCTCACTATTGGCAATCACCACGGGCGATGTGCCTTCCATAACCGCAACCACGGAGTTCGTTGTTCCGAGGTCGATTCCGATAATCTTTCCCATTGCTGTTCCTTTCGCGTTCGAATGTGCTTGTTTGGGTACGGCGATACCTCTTGGAATACCGTGCCAAACCCAAAAAGCTGCCAGAATGTCTCACGCCTGATTCAGAATGGCGAGAAATCGGCGAAAATGGCGCGCCAAAATGGCAGTCGGCATGATAGACCTCATGGTAGACCTCATGGTAGACCTCATGGTAGACCTCATGGTAGACGTCGAGCACCAAGGTACCGTTGCTGCCAATAGCGCTCGGTTAGGCTCGATACCATCACGCCACTGGACGTAGAGGCATGGATAAAGCGATTGTCGCCCAGAAAGATCCCCACGTGTGATACCGTCCGACCGTTGGTCTTGAAAAACACGAGGTCCCCTAGGCGTAGGCCGTCGATCACCCGCTCTCCCATGGTGTAGAGCTCCAAGGTGGTTCGCGGAAGCACGACACCCATCTTCAGGTAGCAATGGTTTACAAACCCGGAACAGTCAAAACAGTCCGGAGTGGTTCCGCCGTAGCAGTACGGCGTTCCATCTAACTCCGCGGCGTACTTCGTCACGCTTGTTGATAGTGAGGACGCTGTCGACGATGACGATGCGCAGCCTGCGAGAAACGCCGTACCTACGATGGTAATCAGCATCAGCACGCCGTGAACATGTAGATTCGCTGTACGCATTCAACAAAGGTAGGTGGTATGTCGAAGTATCAGTCGCTCCGTCAGTGGACGCACACCATGCTCGATGAGCGGAGTCCGACCGTGTCGGCACTTCTCGTTCGGTGGAGCTTGATCACCGTGATTGTTGCATCAGTAGCCGTCGTCGTTGTCGGTTCGATTCCTGACATTCGACAGACGTATGCACCGTGGCTGGTCCGAATCGACGTCTTCGTCGTTGTGGTGTTCTTGGTGGAGTACCTGCTGCGTCTCTGGTCCTGTGTGGAAGACCCTCGGTATCGTCATCCCGTGTTGGGCCGGATACGCTATCTCACCACGCCAATGGCGGTGATCGATGTGTTGGCGATCCTACCATCGATCGTGCCATTCTTTGGCTACTCCCTGCGCACGCTCCGTTTGGCCAGGCTGTTACGACTAACGCGCTTGTTAAAGCTGGCGCGCTACGTTCAGGCTCTGCAGCTAATTCGTGATGTGGTGATTGCCAAGCGGCACCCTCTGGCGAGCTCAGTATTCTTCATTGGCTTTTTGCTGGTGTTATCGTCGGCGGTGATGTACGACCTTGAGAGCGCTGCTCAGCCCGACAAGTTCTACAGTATTCCTGCTACCATGTGGTGGGCGGTGATGACCATCACCACCGTAGGGTACGGCGACGTCTATCCCATCACTGTGGCTGGTAAGGTGTTGGGTGCACTTACGGCAGTGCTCGGCTTGGGGTTATTCGCAATCCCAACAGGCATTCTGGTGAGCGGCTTTGCCGAACTTGTGTGGAAGAAGCCCACCCCCGCAGAGCCGGAACACCCTACGTGTCCGTATTGTGGTCGGTAGGCTGGTCGGCAGCCGGAAACATGATCGAGGCCACGATGGATATGGCTAGAATCACAGCAATGGTGCCCAAGGCATATTCCACTGGAATGTGGTACCAATGACTGATGAACATCTTGACGCCGATGAAGCTGAGAATGAGACTCAACCCGTACTTCAGGTAGTGGAAGAGGTTCATCACACCAGAGACGGCGAAGAACATCGACCGTAAACCCATCACCGCGAAAATGTTCGACGTAAACACGATGAAGGTGTCGTCGGTAATGGCAAAGATGGCGGGGATGGAATCCACGGCGAAGATCAGGTCGGTGAACTCGATCGTCAGAAGGACGACAAACAGGGGCGTGAAGTACCGAACCCCATCCTTCACCACGGAGAACCGATCCTGATGGTAGTCGTTGGTGATGCGTAGGAACCGGCGCGAGAGCTTGACGGCCGTGTTGTTCTCCATGTCGGTGGATTCCTCGGACGACAGGGCCATCTTGATACCTGTGAAGATCAGGAAGGCACCAAAGACGTAAAAGATCCAGTCGAAGGCATTGATGAGCGCAGCTCCCACACCGATCATCACACCACGCATGACGATAGCACCGATGATTCCCCAGAACAAGACCTTGTGATGGTACTGGGGCGCCACCTTGAAATACCGCAGGATAAGGATGATAACGAAGATGTTATCCACCGAAAGCGATTGCTCCAGCAGGTAGCCGGCAAAGAATTCCGTGGCAGCTTCTGCACCGCGCGAGTAGTAGACGTATCCATTGAATGCCAGCGCAAGGCTCACCCACACAACAACCCAGCCAAGGGCTTCGCTGAGCTTTACCACATGGGGTGTGCGATTGAACACACCAAGGTCCAGCGCCAGCAGGATGGTTACAACAAGCAGGAATCCCGCCCAGGGAAGGAGCTCAGCCAATTCGATCACAATTCCTCACGCGAATGCATCAGCAAATGTACGACCTGCCTAACTTGAGCCCATGCCTGGACCCCTAATCCTGATTGATGGTTTTTCGCTGGTGTTTCGCGCCTACCATGCTCTCCAGCGCACGGGGATGAAGTCGGCTACGGGCGAACCAACGTTCGCCGTGTTCGCCTTTGCCAACATCCTAACGTCCCTGTTAGAGAAACATCATCCCGATGCCATTGCTGTGGTATTCGATACGGCCCAGCCAACCTTTCGGCACGAGCTGTATCCAGAGTACAAAGCACATCGCGATGCCTTCCCCGACGACTTAGTCCCGCAGCTGGCACGGATTAAGTCCTTGATCACAGCCATGGGGTTGGAACAGGTGGAATTGCCGGGGTACGAGGCCGACGACATCATCGGCACGATCGCACGCCGAGAGTCGCACGACGGACACCACATCTTGTGCGTAACGTCCGACAAAGACTACTTCCAGCTGGTGACCGATAAGGTTTCGATCCTGCGACCTGGTAAAAACGTTGGTGAGTACGACCTCTACACAGCCCCGGAAGTTCGTGCGAAATTTGGCGTTCATCCGGATCACGTGATTGACGTCCTTGCCCTGATTGGGGATGCCTCGGACAACGTACCGGGCGTGAAAGGCGTAGGAGAAAAGACCGCCATCCCGCTCATTGAACGGTTTGGATCGATCGAGCAGTTGTACGAACATCTTGATCAAGTCGAGAAGGCGTCGGTTCGGACCAAGCTTGAAGCCTCCCGAGATATGGCCATGTTGTCCAAGCAGTTGGTGACCATTCATACCGACGTTCCCATCGACGCCAAGCGGGTTGCCCTAACACGCAAACCCATGGATCATGCAGCACTGGATCAGCTATGCCAGGAACTTGATTTTAGCTCCTTGCGGCGAAAGTTTGCCGACTATGCCCAGCAGTCGGGTGTGGACGTCCAGGGTGCTGTGGCAGTCACCGATCAACTGCGAACGCTGGCCGACACCCCCCACGACTATACGCTGGTGGACACACCGGGCGCGTTTGAAGCATTGATTGAGCAGATCAAGGGAAGTACTGAGTTGAGCGTGGATCTGGAAACCACGGGTCTTGATGCCATGCGCTGCGAGATCGTGGGTGTGGCCATCAGCGACCATCCTGGGCGGGCGTGGTACATCGACGTGGACGATTCGTCCACCGGTGATACGGCCGGCAGTCTGTTCGGAGATGAGGATCGGCATGGCCTACCGGTACGCGATGTGATCGCAGCACTCAAGCCCATCTTTGAAGATTCATCGGTCGGTAAGCTGGGACAGAACCTGAAGTACGATGCTCTGGTTCTGCGTCGCTACGGCGTCACGCTCCACCCCATCGCCTTCGATACGATGCTGGCCAGCTATCTGCTGGATCCTGATCAAAAGCACAACCTTGATGCACTGGCAGAGCGATGGCTCCAGTACCGACCAATCTCCATTACGTCACTGATTGGTGAAAAGCGCAGTGAGCAAATCTCGATGCGCGATGTTGATCCGAGCGTTGTTTCGGAGTATGCGGGTGAGGATGCCGATGTAGCCCTTCAGCTGGCACGGATCCTCAAGCCCGAGATTGAGCGTGAGGAGTTGTCGACGCTGGCCACGGAGATTGAGTTCCCGGCCGTGTCCGTCCTGGTTACGATGGAGTACAATGGTATTTGCGTCGATCCAGAGGCCTTGGGAGCCATTGCCGACTTTACACGATCGGAGGCACGCCGCCTGGAGCAAGAGATCTGGCAGGAGGCTGGTGAAGAGTTTACGATTTCATCGCCGAAGCAACTTGGCACCGTCCTTTTTGATCGGATGATGCTGCCGTCGGCAAAGAAGACCAAGACCGGATACTCCACCGACAGCAGTGTGCTCAGTGAGCTAGCGGAGACCTTTCCCATTGCCCGAATGGTTCTGGACTACCGTCAAGTCGAGAAGATCCGATCGACCTACGTTGAAGCGCTTCCTCGTATGATTCACCCGCGGACGGGTAGGGTACATACCACCTTCAATCAGACGGTAGCAGCCACCGGAAGACTCTCGAGTACGGAACCGAATCTCCAGAACATTCCTGTGCGTACCGAGTTGGGCCAGCAGATTCGAAAGGCCTTTGTACCACAGCGCGAGGGATGGGGTATTCTCTCAGCAGACTATTCACAGATCGAGCTGCGCATTATGGCCTCGATGTCCGGCGACGCCAGCCTTCTGGAAGCCTTTGCTCAAGGAGCCGACGTCCATGCAGCCACAGCTGCCACCCTGTTCGACGTTCCAATGGATGCCGTATCGAGTGACCAGCGCCGGATTGCCAAGACCGTGAATTTCGGCATCATGTACGGGCAGGGGGCCTTCGGCTTGGCACAACAGTTAGGGCTGCCACGTCACGAAGCACAGGAGATTATTGCACAGTATTTCGAGAAGTATCCCGGAATCAAGCACTACATCGACACCACCATTGCTACCACCCGTGATCGGGGATTTGCTACCACATTGCGTGGTCGCCGTCGTCTGTTCCCGTTGATTAACAGTCAAAACCGCCAGTTGCAGGCTTCCGCCGAACGAGCGGCGGTGAATATGCCCATTCAAGGCACGGCTGCTGATATGATGAAGATCGCGATGGTCAATGTTGATCGGAGGATGCGGCACGAGCAGGTGCAAGCCTTGCTGATGCTGCAGGTACACGATGAGCTCCTCTTGGAGGTTCCGTATGAGGAACGAGAGCAGGTTACCGAGCTCGTGCGGGAGGAGATGGAGCGGGCGTTGCCACTAGAGGGCGTGCCAATCGTCGTGGACACCGGATGGGGACAATCGTGGTATGAGGCTCACTAACCTATGAGTATGCTCGTTGCGCTCTTGCTTGGAGTGATCCAAGGGTTATCGGAATTCATCCCAATCTCCAGTACGGCCCATCTGACGATTGCAGCTGCATGGCTGGACGTCATCGACCCTGCACATCCCGAGCGTTGGACGGCCTTTATGGCGACAATCCAACTTGGCACCCTTGCGGCGGTTCTGGCCTACTTCCGGCGCGACATCGTGGCAATCGTGGCTGCCTTTGTGCGAGAGAACGTTGGCTCTCAACGTGTTGCGTTTTCCCAGCAGGGTACGAACGCCCGGATGGGATGGTTTGTGATCGTCGGAACGATTCCCATTGTTGTTGTCGGTCTGGCGCTCAAAGATGTGATCGAGGGATCGCTCACAAAGGAGCTCACGGTGATCGCCACCGGCCTGATTGGTGTTGGTGTCCTTCTCTGGTGGGCCGATACCACGGCCAGATTCACCAAGACGTCCTCACAGATGACATTGATGGACGCGATTGTCATTGGCTGCGCCCAAGTGCTGGCCCTGATACCGGGATCGTCGCGCAGTGGCACAACGATCATGGCTGGACTGTTTCGCGGGCTGAGCCGGGAGCATGCCGCACGATTTTCATTTCTGATGTCGATTCCCGCCATTGGCGGTGCGGGGGTGCTGGAGTTCGTTGGTGAACTTGATCACCTCCAGTGGGACCAGGGAGGAGCCGAATTACTGGCCGCCACGATTGCCGCTGGGCTGAGTGGCTACTGGTCGATCGCGTTTCTGCTGCGCTACCTACGCACTCACAGTGTAAAGTCGTTTGTGCTGTACCGCGTAGCCGTTGGTGCGGTGATCTTATTTACGTCGTGCACACCGGAGCCAGACCCACCACGCGAGGCCCCCGAGGTATCTGCAGGGCAATCATCGAAGCAGGCACCATCGGAGCAGGCACCAGCGGAGCAGGTGATTACACCAGCCGTCAAAGAAGCACTGAGCATCACCAACGATCACCTTGCTGAGATCACCGACGTGGTAGATGTACGCACGTCGATGGGGTCGTTTTCGATTGGTCTGTATGGAACCGAAGCTCCGAAGACAGTGGAGAACTTCCTTGGTCTGGTCGCCAAGAGGTACTACGATGGCATCCTGGTTCATCGCGTCGCGCATCACTTCGTGATTCAGATGGGCGATCGGCGGACGCGGGAGCGCCGTGCGCGCCGAGAGTGGGGCCGTGGAGGGCAAACCGCAACGGGTGAGCCCCTTACCGAGGAGCTCGATCCCGAAACGAAATCGGCCAAGATGGGTTATGTGCAGGGAGTGGTGGCCATGGCGCGAAAGCCGGCACCTGGAACGGGCACAAGTCAGTTCTTCGTTTGCTTGGATTCGGCATCAACACTTCCGCTACAATACACGATCTTTGGACGCGTGATCGATGGGATGGATGTGGTAAACCGGATCGGTGACGTGGACGTCGAACCCGGCGTTCTGGGAGAGGGTGACGGTCTGCCCAAGCGTCCGATTCGCGTCTATTCAATTCGCAAACAGTAATCGAAACATTTTCTAGAACAGGTTGTAGAACAGGAGTTGTGTGCAATGCGCATTGTCTTCATGCTGGTATGGTCGGTTGTCTTTACGATGGTGAGCACGGTATCTCTCCACAGTCAGACGTCACAAACAACGAAGAAGAAATCAACAGGTAGCGCTACAATGACATCAGAATACATGTACGTGATCAAGGTTGTGCAAGGCAATACGGAGCTGGGTGAAATGGTCATCAAGTTGTGGCCCGATGTTGCGCCAAAGCACTGTGCCTTTTTTGACGCCCGGGTAGCAGAAGGCTACTACAACGGCACTGCCTTCCACCGCGTGATTCCCAACTTCATGATTCAGGGTGGCGATCCGAACTCGAAGGACCGACCAAAGGAGGTATGGGGCTCGGGTGGATACCCTGAGAAGGTTGTTGCCGAATTCAACGATCGCAAGCATGCCCGTGGTGTTATCTCTGCTGCTCGCACCAACGACCCGAACAGCTTTGGTGGTCAGTTCTTCGTTTGTGTGGCCGACTCGCCATGGTTGGATAATCAATACACGGCCTTCGGTGAGGTGATCAGCGGAATGGAAGTAGCTGATGCCATCGTCAATAGCCCACGCGATGGTCGCGACAATCCGCTCGAAAAGATCGAGATGACAATCACGAAGAAGTAGTCCCGCATGAAGCACCTCGCTCTGAGTATCCTGGTGTGCACGGCGGTTGGGTTGGCATATGCCCAACCAGAGAACCTCGGGCCGGCGGTCAACAGTCAGTACGACGACATCCTGCCGGTGATTTCACCGGACGGGAAAACCCTGTACTTCTGCCGCAGTCACGCTCCCGAGAACTTTGGTGGCGGCCGGCAAGATATCTGGTTGAGCGAGCTTCAAGCCGACGGTACGTGGGGCGAGGCAGTGAACATTGGCATCCCACTCAACAATCGCGACAACAACTATCTCTGCTCGATCACTCCGGACGGTAACACGGCCTTGGTCGGAGATGGCTACAGCGACGGTCGGTCCAAGCCACGCAGTGTAGCGATGGCATACCGCACGGCCTCCGGGTGGAGCACGCCACAGCCCCTTACCATCAAGAACTTCTACAACAACGACCGCTACGGGGAGTTCGCTCTCAGCAACGATGGTAAGACCTTGGTGATGACCGTCGATCGCGAGGACTCCAAGGGAGGTAAGGATCTGTACGTGTCGTTTGTCCAGACCGACGGTACATGGTCGGAGCCCCTAAACATGGGAGCAACTCTCAACTCCACTGGGAGCGAGGTAACGCCGTTTCTCGCTTCGGATAACACCTCGCTATACTTTGCCTCGGATGGCCACGGAGGCTTTGGAGCCTTTGATGTGTTTGTGAGTCGGCGTTTGGATTCTACGTGGACCTCGTGGAGTACGCCGGAGAACCTTGGCCCCACGATCAACACGTCCGGGTGGGATCTGTACTACACGATTCCTGCCGATGGTGCCTACGCCTATTATGTGTCGTATACCAACACCTACGGTGCTGGCGACATCTTCAGGATCAAACTTCCGGAAGTGGCTCGACCCCGTCCGGTAACGATGGTGGCCGGTAGAGTGCTGAACAAGGTTACCGGGCAACCGGTAGAAGCCACGATCTCGTATGAACTGCTGCCCAAGGGGAAGGAAGTTGGGACGGCACGGTCAACGCCCACAACCGGAGCATATAAGATTGCCTTGCCATCGGGGGAGAGATATGGTTTCCGAGCGTCGGCCGAAGGGTACCTCTCCGTCAATGAGAACCTTGATCTGACGGACGTGACCGAGTTCAACGAACGCACGCAGGATCTGTACCTTGTGCCGATTGAGCAGGGTGCGGTGCTGCAGCTGAACAACATCTTTTTCGATCGAAACGAGTTCCAGCTGCGTCCGGAGTCGTACCCGGAACTGGATCGTCTTGCACAGGCGATGACATCCACGCCAACCATGCGTGTGGAGATTGCCGGCCACACCGATGCTCGCGGCAACGATGCCTTGAATGAGCGTCTCTCAAAGCAGAGAGCCGAAGCCGTGCGTGCATACTTAGTGCAGACGCGCACCATTAGCGAGGACCGCCTCGTGGCGAAGGGCTACGGAAAGAATAAACCCATTGCCACAAATGAGACCGACGAAGGACGACAGCTAAATCGTCGCGTTGAGTTCATCATCCTTACCAAATGATTCTAGTTACTTGTCCGCGGGAGCTTCCGCATCTGCTTGCCGAAGAGGTTCGGGCTCTCGGATACACCGTCACCGCGATCCTGCCCGCTGGCGTCGAAATCGATGCGCCGTACGAGGCCTGTTACCACCTGAATCTGTGGTTGCGCACGGCACATCGCGTGCTGTGGAGGGTAGGAAACTTTTCGGCTCGTACTGCACAGGAGATGTACGAGTTAGTGCACACCGTTGCCTGGGAAGAGTGGATCCCAGTGGATGGATACCTGTGCGTGATTAGCAGCATTCGAACTCCGAGCATCACCAACACAGCGTTTGCAAATCTTAAGTGCAAGGATGCCGTGGTGGATCGGCTGCGCGATGTGCATGGAAGCCGCCCTGATGCGGGGCCTCGCACCGACCGCAGCGTGGTGTTTCTCTACTGGCACGATGAAACATGTATGGTCTACGTGGACACATCGGGCACGCCCCTGTCCGACCGTGGCTACCGGAAGCATCCTGGGAAGGCTCCTCTGCGGGAGTCGTTAGCAGCAGCTGTCCTGATGAGTACGGTATGGAAGGGGGCTGGACACGTGATCAATCCCATGTGCGGCAGCGGCACGCTGGCGATTGAAGCTGCGATGATGGCACGCAACATTGCTCCAGGCACCCTTCGCAGCAACTTTGGCTTGCTGCATCTTCTGCCGACTGATGTGAAGGCATGGAATGAAGCCCGAACCACGGCGCGGAAGCAGGCTCGCCAACGCCTCCCCGAGGGAATGCAAATCGTAGCCAGCGACAACGACGCCTGGGTGCTAGACAAGGCCAAACAGAATGCCATGGCAGCAGGTGTTGGGCGAGACGTGCGCTTCACGGTGTGCGACTTTCGCGAAAGCCCCCTGCCGCGCCTACCGAAGGAGCCCAGCGGTCACGACATTGTTATCCTCAATCCTGAGTACGGGATGCGACTCGGCGTGGAGTCGGAGTTGGTGGACACCTATGCTGCCATTGGAGACTGGTTCAAGAAGGCATGTACGGGCTACACGGGCTACATCTTTACCGGAAACCTGCAGCTGGCGAAAAAGGTTGGGCTCGCTGCCTCGAAGAAGACGCCGTTCTGGTCGGCCGACGTTGAATGTCGGCTGTTTCAATACGAGCTGTATTCAGGTACCAGAAGAGCCGATGCCGAAGCGCCAGCGCTTCCGTAACTTTGCACATGATTTCGATTACGCTTCCGAACGGCGATGTGCGGCAATACTCCCCGGGTGTTGTTGGTGCACAGATTGCCGCTGACATCTCCGAGGGTTTAGCCCGCAATGCTCTGGGCATCATCGTCAATGATGTGCCGTACGATTTATCGCGTCCGATCACTGCGGACGCTCGCATCCGAATCGTAACCTTCTCCGACGACGAAGGCAAGGAGATCTTCTGGCACTCTTCTGCACACTTGATGGCCGAAGCCCTCGAAGGGCTCTATCCCGGGATCAAGTTCGGAATCGGACCGCCAATCGAGACCGGCTTCTACTACGATGTGGACCTTCCTGGTGATGCGCGCATCAGTGTGGACGACCTGCCGGCCATTGAAGACAAGATGAAGGAGTTGGCCAAGCGCGAGTCGGCGTACGAGCGGATCGAGATTTCTTGGCAGGATGCCGTTGACTACTTCACGCAGAAGGGCGACGAATACAAGTTGGAACTTCTGGACGGCCTTAAGGGGCAGGAAGTGACCTTCTACCGTCAGGGCGACTTCACCGACCTGTGCCGCGGAACGCACGTACCGCACACCGGGCATCTGAAGTTTCCGAAACTCCTGAGTGTGGCTGGCGCATACTGGCGGGGCGACGTCTCGCGCAAGCAGCTCACACGCATCTACGGTGTAACCTTCCCCAAGAAGCAGATGCTCGAGGAGTTCCTGCACCAGCGCGAGGAAGCCGAGAAGCGCGACCACCGCAAGCTGGGCAAGGAGCTGGAAATCTATACCATTACGCCAATGGTGGGAGGGGGCTTGCCAGTGTGGTTGCCCAATGGAACTACGCTCCGGCGCCGTTTGGAGGCCTTCCTTCGCGATGAACAGAAGAAGCGTGGCTACCAAGAAGTGATCACGCCGCACATCGGCAACCTGGAACTGTACAAGACCTCGGGCCACTATCCCTACTACGCCGATTCGCAGTACGATCCAATTACCGTCGAGGACGAGCAGTACCTGCTCAAGCCGATGAATTGTCCGCATCACCACCAGATCTACGCCAACAAGCCCCATTCCTACCGAGACCTTCCTGTGCGGTTAGCAGAGTTCGGAACGGTGTATCGCTATGAGCAATCTGGTGAGTTGAATGGACTGAGTCGTGTGCGCGGCTTCACGCAGGACGACGCCCATATCTACTGCACGCAGGACCAACTCAAGGAAGAAATCAAGAATGTGGTGGAACTCACGCAGTTGGTGTTCCGCACGTTCAACATGGATGTGTCCACGCGGCTGAGTTTCCGCGATGACAATTCCGAGAAGTACGGTGGTGATCTGGCTCTGTGGGAGCGATCGCAGCAAGAGATCAAGGAAGTGGCCGATGAGATGGGCCTGGAGTACTTCATCGGAGAGGGCGAAGCAGCCTTCTACGGTCCGAAGATCGACTTCATCGTTCGGGATGCCATCGGACGAAAATGGCAGCTCGGCACCGTGCAGGTCGACTACGTCATGCCGGAGCGGTTCAATCTTGAGTACATGGGAGCCGACAACCAAAAACATCGTCCGGTGATTATCCACCGTGCACCGTTCGGTTCAATGGAGCGTTTCATCTCGATCTTGATCGAGCACTACGCTGGAAACTTCCCGTTTTGGTTGGCACCAGTGCAGGTATCAATCCTTCCGATCGCTGATGCGCATCAGTCCTTCGCTCAGGATATTGCCGCAGAGTTCGAGGCAAAGGGGCTACGAGTTCATGTTGATCTGCGGAACGAAAAGATTAACCGCAAGATTGCCGAGAGCGAACAGAAGAAGATTCCGTACGCCTTGGTGATTGGCGGTAAGGAGATCGACAATAACGCAGCGGCCGTGCGGCAGCATGGCAAGGGAGATCTTGGCCTGATGCCGATAGCGGAGGTGGATGCTCTCTTTATGCGCCTTAATCAACCAGGTCAGGAGTAGCTGTTGCAGTGGTAGAAAACGCGGACATACAATCGATTGGGCTGATCGCCGGTATTCTGGCAGCAAGTATCGCCGTCGGTTGGGTGTTAAGCTGGGTACTGCTGAAGCTCTTTGGTCGGTTCTTTCGCCCGTGGAATGCCACTGCGGAGCTTGCTCCAATTATCCATACCGCGCTGCGACCTCTGGCTGCCGTTCTTGGCCTGATGTTCACGCGCATGCTGTTGCCCTTTGTTAAGGCTCCCGATGCGTGGCAGCAGTACCTGCAGTTTGGGATCGACGGCCTGGCCATTCTGTGTTCCATCCTGATTGTCCTGCGCCTGTCCGATGTGCTGTGGTTCCGGCTCCACCAACGTGCTGCGCAAACGGAGTCGCCTGTCGATGATGCCCTTGTGCCCTTGGTGGAAAAGGCAGCAAAGTTCCTGATTGTGCTCTTCGGGTTGGTAGTGCTGTTGCAGTCGTGGAACTTCAACGTCACGGCTATCCTCGCCGGCGTTTCAATCGGAGGTATTGCCTTCGCCTTTGCTGCACAGAGCACCATTGCAAACCTGTTTGGCTCGGCGATGATCTTCGTGGATCGTCCGTTTCAGATCGGAGACTGGATCAAGGTCGACGGCAACGACGGTACCGTAGAGGCCATCGGATTCCGCAGCACACGCATTCGAACCTTTGCCAATAGCGTCATCTCGATTCCCAATGGCAAACTGGCAGATATGGCCGTCGATAACATGGGTCTGCGCCGTATGCGTCGGTATCAAACCACGCTGGGTATTCAGTATGATACGCCACCAGATCGCGTTGACGCATTCGTGAAGGCTCTGCGCGTGGCGATTGAACACCACCCGTCAACGCTCAAGGATACAACACAGTCGATGGTATTCTTTCATGGCTTTGATGCTTCAAGCCTGAACGTACTGGTCAATACCTACTTTGAGGTTACGAATTGGCACGATGAGCTGAAGGCTCGCCACGAATTGAACCTTGCCTTCATGAAGGCTGCTGCTGACTGTGGCGTTGAGTTCGCCTTCCCGACACGTACCGTTCATATCGCATCGTCCACACCACAACATCATCATGGAACGTCGCATTGAGGCTCTGGGAATAGGCAGTCACCAGTACCACATCTTTCTGTGTGCTGATCAATCAACGCCAAAATGCTGTTCGAAGGAACAGGGACTAGCATCGTGGGACTACCTGAAGAATCGCCTACAGGAGCTCGGATTGGCCGCTCCGGGTAAGGTGTTCCGTACCAAGGCAAACTGTCTACGGCTGTGTGTCATGGGGCCCATTGCGGTGGTGTACCCCGAAGGCGCGTGGTATCACTCGTGTACGCCGGAAGTCCTGGAAACGATCATCCAGGAACATCTGATTGGCGGACAGCCTGTTGAGCGGTACCAGGTACGTGTCGATCCAGATCGTCAAGAGGATTGAACGTCGTGACCCGTAATCGGCGGATGATGTACACCGAAACAACGGCCGAGAATAGCAGCGGGAGAAGTAGCTCGTAGTTGCCGGATACTTCAAAGAGCAGGAGTCCGCCAGTGAGCGGAGCCCGGAAGGATCCCGACAACACAGCGCCAGCGCACACAATAGCATACAGTCCCACCGACGTGTCTGGTAGAATCAGACTTAGTAACGTACCAAACACAAAGCCAAAGAGTGCGCCCACCTTCATAGCCGGAGCAAGGGTGCCACCCTCACCACCCGAGGCAAGGGTGATGGCATTGGTGATCGGTTTGAGGACGATGGTGGCGGTTGCCAACAGAAGACCCACCCACCACGTTGGATTCATCGATCCACTCAAGGCCATGTTAATCGGTCGGTACGTTGTTTCCAACAACCATGGCAGCACCATCAGTGGCAGGCCTGCGAGCAGCCCACCCAGTGCCGGACGCGCAAGTTCCGGTACGCGCTGTAAGCGATGGGCCGCATGCTTGTATGTGCCTTTATACGTGCGCAGGTAGTAGGCCGCGATGAAGGCGCTGCAGATACCAGCAATGGCCAGTAAAGGGTAGTCGATGAGCGACACACCGTGCTCGAGCGGGGCAACAAGCAGGGGATCGTTCCCAAGAATGGTACGCACCGTCGTGGTTGCCAATACCGAAGCGATCACAATCGGAAGAAACGTCCTGGCCCGAAGCTCACCGGTAATGGCCTCCACACTGAACAGAATCCCGCCAAGAGGCGCGTTAAAGATTCCCGAGATCGCGGCTGCAGCGCCGGCCGCACCAAGCACACGAATATGACGGCGATCCAGCTGACCGAGGCGTGCCAAACCAGAAGCGACACTGCTTCCCAGAATCACCGTGGGTGCCTCTCGTCCGGCACCCCCGCCCGAAGCGATAGACACACTGGAGAGAATCATCGCATGCAGGGAGTGTTTCCAGGTTAAGGGGCTTGCCTTTTCGCTCAGCGACTCGGAAACGGAATGCAGGCCGTGGTGGTGGACATCGCGAAACAGCACCGATCTCTTCAAGAGGCCAACGACGAAACCGCCTGCGGCCGTAATCAGTGGAACTAGCAACGTAGTCCATGATAGATGATCGATACCCGTGGCCTGCCATGCCTCCGGAGAAAGCATACGCCAACCGAGCTCAAAGAGTTCGAGGACCTTGTGAAATACCACAATGGCCAGTCCAACTACGATTCCTGCCAACGCGCTGCTTAGCAGAAGGGCATCATCGGTGAACCGGTACAGAGTAGCACGGTTGATCAGTGCCGACAGTGCTCTGCCAAGTCGACGCAGTAGGATATTGGTGCGCCGTAATGCCCGCTCAGGCTCCACCACTAACCTCCAAGACTCACCTCTGTTCGTGCTTTGGGCAACCAGCGATACAGCATGGCCGAGCCGATGACAGCCGACAGTGTCGAGGCAACAAGCACACTCAACTTTGCAAGCGATAGAACCTCGGAACCTGGGAATGCAAGGTTTGCAACAAACAAGGCCATGGTAAATCCAATGCCGCAGAGCACGGCTACTCCGTAGAGTTGCTTCATGGTGACTCGCTCAGGGAGGTCTGCTATGCCCAGTTTTACAGAGCCCCATACCGCCAGCGAGATCCCCAGTTGCTTGCCAAGAAACAATCCCAAAATGATGCCCAGTCCCACAGGATCGGCGAGTTCGACGATGAGCTCTGGCTGCAGCAGTACCCCCGCATTTGCAACCGCGAAAATCGGCATGATTACAAAGGACACCCATGGAGAAAGACCATGTTCAATTCGGGACAGCGGCGACTGTACTTCCTCGCACATGTCCTCCAAGGCATGAACCTGATCGTACTGTACACTGTGTTGCTTCGTGTCCTCGGATGTCACGGCAAGACGATCAACAATACTCCGTGCCTTTCGCACAAAGTTCGAAGTATCAATGCGCGCATCGGCAGGAATCGTCAAGGCCAAGAGCACGCCAGCAATCGTAGCGTGAATGCCGGAATACAGCACGGCTAGCCAAAGGAAGAAGCCAAGAAATCCATAAAACTTCACCGACTGGATCCCGAGACGATTCCCCATGTACAGTAGCACAACCAGCAGGGCTGCCATGGAGAGTGCAACGGTGTTCAGTGATGCCGTGTAGAAAATCGCAATCACGAGTACAGCCAGAAGATCATCCACGATGGCCAGGGCAGCCAGAAATACCTTCAGCGAGAGAGGGACCCGATTACCTAGCAGCGCCAACACCCCAAGAGCAAAAGCAATGTCGGTGGCTACGGGAATTCCCCAGCCGTGAGAGTATCCGGAGTTCAAATTGAAGAGTGCATAGATCGAGCCAGGTCCAACCATGCCGGCCAGCGCCGCGATCATGGGTAAGATCGCTTTGCGACGTGTTGAGAGCTCTCCGATCAGCATCTCGCGCTTGATCTCCAGGCCTACCAACAGAAAGAAGATCACCATCAGGCCGTCATTGACGGCATGTTCGATCGAGAAGGTGAAACTTTGGTTGAAGGTCGTGATATGCACGTGCTCGTGCAGGAGGTGGGTGTAGCTCTCACCCCAGGGCGAGTTCACCCAGAGCATCGCCACCGCTGTTGCGATGAGGATCACGATTCCAGCCGATGACGATCGCTGGAAGAATTCTTGGAACGACGATTGAATCACCGTCGTGAAGTCGCGCAGTTTTGCAGCCTTTGCCATTAGTGCAGTAGTCTCTCACAGTATTCGCGATAGGGCGACGCCGGCAACTGGCTCACCGATTGGCGATAGGCGTCGTGGGAGAGGTATCCTCGCGTGAGAGCGACTTCCTCCAGACAGCCAATCTTCAAGCCTTGGCGTTTTTCGATCGCATGAATGAACGTACTTGCCTCCAACAGGCTTTCCGGTGTTCCCGTGTCCAGCCAAGCAATACCCCTGCCAATCAACTCCACGTGGAGTCGTGATTGGTCAAGGTAGGCTTGATGGACGCTTGTGATTTCTAGCTCGCCACGTGCACTGGGTTGAAGCCCCTTTGCAATCTGGCACACCGACGGATCATACACATACAGGCCGGGTATTGCAAGGTTCGAGCGGGGCGCGGCAGGTTTCTCCTCGAGCGACAGGACGGTACCACCAGCATCCATTTCCACAACGCCGTAGCGCTGGGGGTCCTGGACAGGATAGCCAAAGATCGTAGCACCTCGCTCGCCGCTACGATGGGCGTCGATGGCCGTGCGTAGAAAGTCCAGTTTACCGTAAAAGACGTTATCGCCGAGAATCAGCACAACCTGATCCTGACCGATGAAGTCTTCGGCAATAACAAATGCTTCTGCGATCCCGTTGGGCCGTTCTTGGACGGCATACTGCAGGTTGATGCCGAAACGGGAACCGTCTCCAAGAAGTCGCTCGAACACCGGCGTGTCGTGGGGCGTTGAGATGACCATCACCTGCTGTATACCCCCCATCATGAGGGTCGACAACGGATAGTAGATCATGGGCTTATCGTAGATCGGCTGTAGCTGCTTCGAGAAAGCAGAGGTCATGGGATGCAATCGCGTACCACTTCCGCCAGCTAGGATGATGCCCTTTGTAACGCTCTCCATCCCGCAATCTACGAAGCGTCGTCGGCAGTGTCGTCGGC
>CAZBOW010000002.1:27969-40260 GCA_964493635.1 uncultured Hyphomicrobiales bacterium | reverse complement strand
GTGTCGTCAGCTTCGTCGAGTACATCACGAATCGACATGGCCTCACCCCCAACATTTTGATGCCGTACCAACTTGGCTTCGACTAAGAAGATCACATTCTCCGCAATGTTCGTAGCATGATCGGCAATGCGGGACAGGTCGTGAATGGCGATGAGCAGTAGCGCACCGGCGGGTACACGGGCCACATCTTCCTGCATCAACGCGGCCAGCCTACTCTGTGTTTCGGTCGAAAGCGAATCGATCGACGAATCCACAGGTAAGAGGTGCGTTGCAAGATCGGGGTCGTTGTTGATGAAGGCATCAATACTCGCCTTCAGAAGGGTATGCACAGCCGAGGCCAGCCGCTCAACACCGGCCATTTGGGACAGCGCTACAGCC
This sequence comes from uncultured Hyphomicrobiales bacterium, assembly GCA_964493635.1. Classification (GTDB taxonomy): domain Bacteria; phylum Bacteroidota; class Ignavibacteria; order Kapaibacteriales; family Kapaibacteriaceae; genus OLB6. The sequence goes on along the minus strand of CAZBOW010000002.1, from coordinate 39,882 downwards.
TCTGGACGGTTGATTACCGCGTGGGCGATGCTGGCTGCCATATCTCCGATGCGCTCAAGCTCATTGTTAATCTTGATTGCCGTTAGCAGTAGCCGCAGGTCGGAAGCCACGGGCTGGTTCAGCGCAAAGATCCGCTGGCATTGTTTGTCGATCTTCAGGTCGAGCTTATCGACCTTGTCGTCCCGCTCGATCACAATACGTGCTAACTCGGTATTGCCGTCACGCAATGCACGGATGGCAAACTCCACCTGCTCTTCCACCAAGCTGCCCATTCGGATGATGCGCGTGCGCAGCTTGTCGAGATTCTCTTCAAAGGATTTGTTCATAGGTGTTAGCCGAATCGGCCCGTAATGTAGTCTTCGGTTTCCTTCTTTGCCGGACTGGTGAACAACGTGCGCGTGCGATCAAACTCGATCAGTCTTCCCATGAGGAAGAAGCCGGTGTAGTCGCTAACGCGGGCGGCCTGCTGCATATTGTGTGTCACCAGGACGATCGTGTACGTATCCTTGAGCTCTGTGATCAGCTCCTCCACCTTACCCGTTGAGATTGGATCCAACGCCGAACAGGGCTCATCCATCAGAAGAATTTCTGGGTTGACGGCCACAGCCCGCGCGATGCACAACCGTTGCTGCTGACCTCCCGACAATCCCATCGCGGAGTGATGGAGTCGATCCTTCACCTCATCCCACAGTGCTGCGCGTCGGAGGCTCTGCTCTACAACGTTGTCGAGCTCCGAGCGATGAACGTTTTCCAACAGCGTTAGACCGTAGGTGATGTTCTCATAGATCGACTTCGGAAATGGAATCGACTTCTGAAACACCATGCCGATCTTTCGGCGGAGCACGGATACGTTGACACTCTTGTCGTAGACGTCGATCCCATCTACGGTGAGCGTGCCTTGTTCGTTGGCACCGTCGATCAGGTCGTTCATCCGATTGATCGATCGCAGGAACGTGGACTTACCGCAACCCGACGGCCCGATAAATGCGGTAACCCGGTGCTGTGGAATCTGCAGGGAAATGTCGAACAGTGCCTGCTTCGGTCCGTAAAACACGGAGAAGTTTTGGGCGCTGATTTTCGTTGGGTATTCCTTTGCCATAGCGGGGTAATCCTGGAGGTCCTCTTCGTAGGGGGCTATCGGTTGCTGAGTCGAGACCGGACGAAGATGGCCGTGAAATTCAAGAGAAACGTCAAGGCGAGTAGAACAATGGTCGTAGCGTACTGGAGTGGCATCGTGGCCTCCACGTCCGGCGACTGCGTTGCTAGCACATACAGGTGGTAGCCTAGGTGCATGAACTTATCGGTGACGGCCGAGGGCAGGACTTCGGAGGAATAGGTAACACCTACGAAGAGAATCGCTGCAACCTCGCCGGCGCCGCGTCCCACGGCTAGAATGGAACCGGTGAGGATCCCAGATGTTGCATTGGGAATCACCACCTTCGTGATGGTCTGCCATCGTGTGGCACCCAATGCCAGGGAGGCCTCGCGCAATTCGCGCGGCACGGCACGGAGTGCTTCCTCGACCGACACAATCACAACTGGTAGGGTAAGAACGGCCAACGTTGCCGACGACCACAGTAATGATCCGTCGCCAAACGAGGCCGAACCCGTGGCTGCGTCGATTCCCACACCAACGAATTGCACGAAGAATCCAACGCCGAACAGTCCAAACACGATGGAGGGTACACCGGCAAGGGTGTTCACGGCAAAACGCACACCACGCGCAAACCGCGAGTCCTGCCGAGCAAACTCGGTCAGGTAGATGGCTGTTGCCGTTCCCACAGGAACACCCATCAGCGTCATCAATAACACGAGAAACGTTGTGCCCGCCAAAGCGGGGAAGATGCCACCCTCGGTATTGCTGTTGCGTGGGAAGTCGGTAATGAAATCCCACGTGATGCTCGGGCCACCTTCGGCTAAGAACTGACCGAACATGCCTAGCAGGATGCCAAGGACAGCTACAGCGGCCGTAGCAGCCGTAGCTACGGCAACAAATCCAAGCAGCCGTTTGGAGATTCCGTGATCCTGTGTGAAGGTATGCTTCATGTGGTGGTGGGTTCCGACTTACTTGCCTTGAAAACGTTTGATCAGGCGCTTCTTGACGTAGAGCTCGGTAAGTGCATTCAAGCTGAAACTCACCACAAACAGGAGTGTTCCCAGCAGAAACAGCACACCATAGTGCTCTGAGCCCCATACCACCTCGCCCATCTCCGAACCAATCGTTGCGGCAAAGGTTCGTGCCGGTGTTGCAGCAGCCCACGAAACCATCGGAGCATTGCCGGTAGCCATGATGGCAATCATCGTTTCACCGAAGGCGCGACCAACACCAAGAATCACGGCAGCAATTACACCCGGTGCCGCGGCAGGAAGCATCACGCGGTAGGCTGTTTGCCATTCGCTGGATCCCAACGCCAAGGATGCTGCACGCAGCGACTTCGGCACTGCACTGAGAGCATCCTCGGTGATAGCATACACAATGGGAATAACCGCAAGGGAGAGTCCAATGCCCCCTACCAGGGCATTCAGGCGGAACTCAACGCCCAACGTATTCTGGACAAACGTGGCAACGGTCACAAGGCAGAAAAAGCCAATGACCACCGAGGGGAAGCCAGCAAGCAACTCAATGGCTGGCTTGACAATGTTTCGCAGCCGACGGGGCGCAAAAAAGGCTGTGTACAGAGCTGCTAAGATTCCCAGTGGTGCACCCAGCAGGATGGCAATGAAGGTTGTCTTGGCTGTTCCAATGATCAGTGGAAGCAAACCAAACTTTGGCTGCTCACCCACCGGCTGCCACACACCACTGAAGAGTTTCTCCCATACGGTACGCTCATCGGGTGGGAGTTCGCGACTGCTAGCGGCACCAGTCTCGGGCAGTCCACCGGTTTCGGGATTGTACACTTCGGGGGTGTCGAGGTCCTCAATGGCCTCGATAGCCTCAAGTGGGGTTGGATTATAGATCTCAGGTCCTTCCTCGACGTCGCTGGCGACGCTGGTGGCTACCGGTCGATCAGCATCTGCCGTCACAAACAGCGACAGCGTCTCCCGAAACACGAACAGAAAGATCAGGAAGATCACAATGATCGAGACCGATGCAACGGCGCGAATCGACCACTCTGCGAGCGTTTCGAGCGGACGGCGTTGCTGTTGTTGAAACGGGTGCAGCACGGTGTACCTTACTTCGTTACCGGGTAGTACCCTACATCGGAAACGATCGCCTGGCCTTGCGGTGAAATCACCCAATCGATGAACTTCTTCATCGATCCCGACGGTCGTTTGTTCAGGTAGAAGTAGAGAAAGCGCGAGATCGGATACGATCCATCCAAAATCGTCTCCTTGCTTGGCGACACAGCAGCAGAGGATGCGTCCTGAGCAATCGCGAGGGCGCGCACGCCGGCCAAGTAGGCAGCGCCACCAAAGCCAATGCTGTTACGGTCCTTCGAAACAGCATTGATCAGGGCTGCGGTACCGGCCATATGCTGAGCATGCGGAGCAAAGTCCTGCTTCTTCAACACGTGCTCCTTGAAGAACTCATACGTACCCGAGCTATTCTCACGCGAGTACAAGATGATGGGTGCGTTCGGACCACCCACGTCCTTCCAATTACGGATCTTTCCGGTGAAGATCAGGCGAATCTGCTCCAGCGTGAGGGATCGCAGCGGATTCTTTTCATTGACGTACACCGATAATCCATCGCGAGCAATGCGAACCTCCATACCACGGTAGTTGAACTTCTCGCGAAGCATGGCCACTTCTTTGGGTTTAATGGGGCGCGACGATGAACAGATATCCGTTGTGCCGTTGAGCAGTGCGGCAATGCCTGTGCCAGAGCCCCCTCCCGTGACCTGAAACTCAATAGTCCGGTCGGGATAGAGTTCCGTCCACTTCTGCACGAGAATCACCATGGTATCGGATCCCTTGATGGTGATCCGCTCCTTCGGGGCAGCCAGGGCTGCCGCGGTGAACACAACAAAGAACAACGCTGCGGTGCGGAGGTTCTGCATGATTACCAGAGGAACTACGGTGATAAACGGTACAGGGGCAAAGATACCGACCTGCGGATGTTATGAGTCGATAATGCTAGATGCCGAATTCCAAGTTTACGCGCCCGTACAGCGAAGACTTTTCCGAGTCGGGAATGTTGAGGTCCTGAGCCGTGCGCAGCCCCAGCTCGAGGTTGGTTTTGATGCGGTGGCCATTGACGTAGTACGTTAGCACGCCGGCAAGATTCGTTGCACGGGCGTAATCGGACAGACCTACCAGCTGATCCCCGGCCTCGGTTACGGCGTACCGGCCACCAATCAGCAGATTGAACGGAAGGAGGTACGATGCCTGGGCCATGTAGCCACGTCCGACAAACACGGCCCGCTTGTCGCTTGCGTTCGATGGATTTACGGTGATAGGGTCATCGGCACTGCGCTGCGCATATTCTCCGTAGACGGCCAAGCCGCGGTACTTCAACAGAGCGTCTGCATACAGCACGGTGGCCGTACGAGGAGCATACAGAGCCTTGCCAACTTCGCCGCGCGTCTTGTTCATGTCCTCGTTGTACTGGGCGCTGACGCCTACTGATAGCTTTGGAGTTGGCTCGCGCATCAGGTCGGAATCAAAGTAATCGCCACCGTTTAAAAACGCACCCATGGGCAGGATCTCCACGCGGCCGGTGTAGGCAAAGCCACCTCCTAGGATTGTTGGTGCGTTTCGGCCTTCGCCCGACGAGATCGCCGCGCGCAGGTTCATGATGACCGGGCCGTGGATCGGCTGCCAGAACCCTTGCAGTCCAAAGTCACGATCGAGGTTGAACGCACCGTTGACGATCGAGCGGTCGGCGATTTCCTGGTCGCCGGATGAAATCACCCGCTGGCGGTTTCCGGGTAGTTTTGTTTGTCCGAAGCCGACCTGCAGGCGGGGCGAGAAGTTCCAGAACACCATGGCGTCCCGAACGATGTTGGGAAACTGCGTGTCGGAATAGTCCTGGTCGGATCGCGAGAACGATAGTTGGAGGTTGAATGTCAGCCGGGGATCAAACACGTGGCCACCAAAACGCAGACGCAGACGCCGCACCACCATCTCCGTACTTGCCGCAGATAAGTCGCTGGTGCTCACGGTGTTATAGGTGAGCCAGTTCTGCATTCGGAAGCGCATGATAATGGCATTTGCACTATCTGCCGTGCGAAACACGATGCCCGATGAACTGAAGTCGAAACTACCCGTGGACTGTGTTGACGCTTGTCCGAACATTGCCAGGGGGGCGTACAACGCGATGGCCAAGGCCGAGAGTACCAGGAATTTCATACCAGTGTGAAGAAACTGCAAACAAACTGTAATGACATTACCGAATCGTTATCGAGGGCGAAACTACTGACGACCTACCCACCGAATCATCGCATGTTTCGAATGTTACCTGATTGTAATACTGGCACACCCTATTTTCGCTTCGCATGAAACGAATTGCAGTGTTTACCAGCGGGGGTGATGCCCCCGGTATGAATGCCCACGTTCGGGCTGTTGAACGTGTGGCCGATAAGCGTGGTCTGGAAGTCATTGGCATCATTGGCGGCTACTCTGGAATGATTGCCGGACACTTCGAGGTCCTTGATCGCATTCGTACGGCCAACATTCTCGACCGCGGCGGCACAATTCTCAAGACCAGTCGCTCGCCGGAATTCATGGAGGTGGAGGGGCGTAGCAAGGCCGCCGAACAGCTCCGCAAGCATGGAATTGATGGGATCGTGGCCTGTGGCGGCGATGGTACGTTTCACGGAGCTCATGCTCTCTGGCAGGAGCATGGCATTCCCATTGTGGGAACACCCGGAACGATCGACAACGACCTCTGGGGTACCGATGTCACGATTGGCTACGATACAGCGATCAATACCGCCGCTGAGGCCATCGACAAGATTCGCGATACCGCCGACTCTCACGGACGGCTGTTTTTTATCGAGGTGATGGGTCGGCATGCCGGCTTTATCGCCATGGACGTTGGCATCGCCTGTGGTGCGGAGTTCATTGCCCTGCCAGAAACACTGACGGACGTTGAGGTGTTGTACCAACGCATTGTTGCTCAGGGCTTGGACAAGCGCACGATTGTGATCGTGGGCGAGGGCGACGAACTCGGTGGTGCTCTGGAGCTGTCGCGCAGAATTGAAGGACGATATGGATTATCGTCCAAGGTGACCATTCTCGGACACATTCAGCGTGGTGGATCGCCGACGGTAAGCGATCGTGTACTGGCAGCCCGACTTGGTGCAGCCGCCGTTGATGCCTTGATGGAAGGGGCAACAGACGTCATGATTGGCCTGCATCAAGGGAATGTTGTCCAAGTTCCGCTTGAACGCACGTGGGAGCAACGCAAGAAGGTGCCAAGCTACCTTGTTGACCTGTCCACGTTATTGATTTAATCACAACGATGATGGCTCGATCATGAAACCGACGTTCCTCACTCTAGTCCAGATGTTTCAGATGGAGGGCATGGTAGCTCTTGGTAAGATGCTCAACCCTGCCACAAACCAACTCACTCCCAATCAGGATCACGCCCGGTACGTGATCGACATTCTGGAAGTGCTCAAGGAAAAAACGGCCGGTAACCTCACCAGCGAGGATGAGCGGTTCCTGCTGCAAACGATCAGCACTCTTCAACTCAACTTTGTGCAGAACGAGACGGATCAGGACGCAGGGTCGGCAGGGGGCTCATGATGCGCAGCATCGCTCTGGTAGCCCACACCGACCGACCGGATGCCATCCATTGGGCCCAACACGTGGCAACGCGTCTGCTAGCTGCGGGATCGCACGTCATTGTGGAATCGGCGTTGGCTGCTCGTCTGGACCCAGACGTCGTAGCCAGTGCGAACGTCTCGAGCTGCGAGCTATCGCACGTAGAGCAACATGCAGACATGGTCATCACCTTTGGTGGAGACGGCACGTTGCTCAATGTGGCTCGAACACTCATCGGCACCGGTCGGGGCTCCAACATCCCAATCATGGGCGTCAACGTGGGTAAACTGGGTTTTCTTGCCGAGTTCCCAACGCAGTCGATCGATGAATCCCTCGCGCAGGTTCTTCAGGGCTCGTATCGCATTGTTAACCGCTCCACCCTGCACGTTACGGTGGATGATCGCGAGGCATGTGCTGTTAACGAGGTTCTGGTAACGCAGGCCGGTGGTGCTCATTTGCTTGAACTGCGGGCCTTCGTTGACGAACATCACATGGCCGACTATCGCGCTGACGGTGTGATGGTTGCTACTCCCACCGGATCGACGGCGTATTCACTTGCCGCCGGCGGCCCCATCGTTGTTCCGTCGGCAGATGTGTTTTGCATTACTCCGATCTCTCCCCATACCCTCACGCTGCGACCATTGATTGTTCCGGATAGCTCCGAGGTACGATTTGTTATCGCTGCCGACCGTGCCGAGGCCACCGTGGTTGCCGATGGTACGGTGGTGGCTCATATCAGCTCTGGCAGTACGGTCACGATTCGCAAGGGGCTTCACTCATTGAAGCTGGTGAAACGTGCCAACAGTACGTACTACGATCTTCTCCGTGAGAAGCTCTTGTGGTCCGCCGATGCAACACGAAAGGAGTTGCCATGATTGTCCGTGGCATCATTGTTGACGTCCACGAGCGCAGGCAGTATCCAGGAACCATCACCATTGCTGATGGACGCATTGCGCAGATCACCGAGGATCCTACGGTGGTGGGTGATCGGTACCTGATACCCGGCTTTGTGGATGCCCACGTGCACATTGAATCGTCGCTGTTGGTGCCGTCGGAGTTTGCACGACTGGCCATGCCACATGGGACCATTGCCACGGTGAGCGATCCCCATGAAATCGCCAACGTGTGTGGGATGGAAGGGGTGCGGTACATGCTGGACAACGGAGAGCACGTACCACTGACCTTTGCCTTTGGAGCGCCCTCCTGCGTGCCGGCCACCACCTTCGAAACAGCCGGCGCGGAAATCACCGCCAACGACATCCGCGAGCTCTTCCAGGATGAGCGCGTGCGGTACCTCTCAGAGATGATGAACTGGCCCGGCGTTCTCTACAACGATCCGGTGGTGATGGAAAAGCTGCGCGTGGCGCGTGAGGCCGGCCGACCCGTGGATGGCCATGCGCCGGGGCTACGCGCAGAGCAGGCGCACGCCTATGCCCAGCATGGAATCTCTACCGATCATGAGTGCTTCACGCTGGACGAGGCACTCGACAAGATTGCGGCAGGGATGAAGATTCTGATTCGAGAAGGCTCGGCGGCGCGGAATTACGATGCCTTACATCCGCTACTTGGGATGCATCCGGATCGAGTGATGTTCTGCTGCGACGATGCCCATCCCGACTACCTTCTCGGTGGCCACATCGATCGTCATGTGCGAGCATCCATTGCACTGGGATACAACGTCTATGACGTTTTGCGCGCTGCCAGTGTGCATCCGGCTGAACACTACGGACTACCCGTTGGGTTGCTGCGCGTTGGCGACCGAGCCGACTTTCTCGTGGTGAACAGTCTGGACGACATGCAGGTGCTGGAAACGTGGGTCGGTGGCCAGTGTGTGGCCCGTGATGGTGTGGCACTCTTCTCTAGTGGGCCATCAACCGCCATCAACCGGTTTGTTCCTACAACGATTACGCCTGCCCAACTGGACGATGGTATCGATGGTGGAACAACCGTCCGGGTGATCGTTGCCGAAGATGGTCAGCTCGTAACGGCGGAAGATCATGGAACACCGTCTGATCCCGATGTGCTCAAGCTGGTTGTTGTTAATCGGTACGCGGCAGCGCCGACGGCGGTGGCCTATATCAAGGGCATTGGCCTGACGCGTGGAGCACTGGCCTCCAGCGTAGCTCATGATTCTCATAACGTGATCGCCGTTGGAACCAACGATGTTGATCTGTCTGCAGCGATTTCTGCGGTTATGGCGCATCAGGGCGGCTTAAGTGTAGCCGATGGTGATAACGTTCACGTTCTGCCCTTGCCGGTGGCAGGACTGATGAGTACGGAGGATGCCTATGTGGTTGCGGAGAAGTACACCCATCTCGACGCACAAGCAAAAGCGTGTGGCTCGCCGCTGCGAGCCCCGTTCATGACCTTGTCCTTTATGGCGCTGTTGGTGATTCCAAGTTTAAAGCTCAGCGACCGGGGACTGTTCAATGGACAGCAGTTTGAATTTGTTTCTGTTACGGTATAGGAACCACAGGGTTTATGGCCAAGCTCACCGATGCAGCAGTTCTTCGACTCATTCAGTTTGCTCTTCACGAGGACCTGGGATCTGGTGATGTGACAACCGAAATGACGGTGCCCCAGGAGACATCTGCCTCCGCTCGATTTCTCATGAAACAGGATGGCGTTGTATGCGGAATGCCGCTGCTATCGCTGGTGTTCCGGCAGTTCTCAGCGGATGTGGAAATCGTAGAGCTGGTGCGCGACGGAGATCGCGTACCGGCAGGTACCGTGCTGGCCACGCTTGAGGGACCGGCTCACGCTCTCCTGGGAGGAGAACGCACAGCGTTGAACTTCTTGCAGCGCATGAGCGGCGTGGCTACCAAGACAGCACAGTACGTTGATCGCATCTCGGGAACCCGTGCTCAGATCTTGGATACTCGCAAGACCATTCCCGGATGGCGCGTCCTAGATAAGTACGCTGCACAGATTGGTGGAGCGGTCAACCACCGAATGGGGCTCTTCGACATGGTGATGATCAAGGATAATCACATCACCGCTGCGGGTGGCATCACAGCCGCCATTCAGGCCTGTGTACAAGAGATGATGCATCGCGCCCCAATGGCCATTGAAGTCGAGGCACAGTCGCTCGAAGATGTTGCTGAGATTCTCCAGAGCACGCATGTCAAGCGTGTGATGTTCGACAACTTCACGCCGGAAATGGTTGCCAAGGGTGTGGAGATGGTACACGGTGTCATCGAAACCGAAGCAAGTGGTGGCATCACCTACGAGACGATCCGAGCCTACGCCGAAACTGGTGTTGACTACATCAGTACTGGTGCCATAACGCACAGTGCTACGGCCGTGGACATCTCCATGAAGCTGGTCGTCCCGCGCACGGCTCGGTAGTCCCTCAGAGCTCCTTGCGCAGTCGCGCTACGGGAATCCGAAGCTGCTCACGATACTTTGCCACGGTTCTCCGCGCTACGTTATAGCCAAGCTTGTGAAGCTCACTGCCGAGTTTGTCGTCGCTGAGTGGCTTCTTCTTGCTTTCCGCATCGATGAGCTCTTTGAGCTTCTGTTTGATGATGCGCGTAGATACTTCGTCGCCATCGGCCGTTTCCATCGACTCGCTGAAGAAGTACTTCAGTTCGAAGGTGCCAAAGTCCGTTTGCACGTATTTGCCGTTGACGATTCGGCACACCGTAGAGATGTCCAGGCCCGTGACTTCCGAGACATCCCTGTAGATCAACGGGCGTAGGTGCTCTGGTCCACGCAGGAAGAAGTCGTGCTGCAGTCCGGCGATCGCTGTCATCACCCGCAGCATCGTGCTTTTGCGTTGCCGAATCGCCTGAATCAGAAACTTTGCGTCCTCGTACTTCTTTCGCAGATACTCGCGCGTTTCTTTGTTGAACTTGTAATTCCGGGATTCCTGCTTGAGCTTTTCGTAGGCATTGCTCACACGCAGAGTCGGAAGGCGGCTATCATTCACCGTGATTTGAACGTCCGTTCGATCTTCGGTGCGTTCCACGGAAAAATCGGGTACCAGGGTGTTGACTTCCGGTCCGATCGAACCACCACCGGGCCGCGGATTCAGCCTGCGAATCACGTCGATCGCTTCTCGAAGGTACTCCTCGGTAACCTCCAGTTGGCGCTCGATGACGTGGTAGTGTTTCATGGCAAAGGCATCGTAGGCCTTTGTGAGTACTAACAGTGCCAGTTTCTCGGCAGCATTCTTTCGGGGTAGCGCTCGCAGTTGGGCCACGAGACACTCTTGAACCGATCGTGATGCGAAGCCGGGTGGATCCAGTGCCTGAACTCTTCCAATCACGGTATCGGCTAGCTTCAGGGTAAGGGGCTCAAGCACCGTATCAATACCGGGAATGCGGTCGCGCTCAAAGCCGGTGTTTCGTGTGCCAAGAAGTTCTGGTGCCTGCAGTGCCAGATTGTGACCGGCAATCATGGCGTTGACTTCGCTGACAAGCTCATCCAGGTCGCGTCGGAGATAGCCATCGGTATCAACGTTGCCAATGACGTACTCAGCGAATAACCGCTCTTCGGCACTGATTGGTAGGTAGCGAATCTGTTCGAGAAGATCGTCCTCAAGCGTCTCGACATCGCGGAACTGAAAGCCCCCTTCCTCATCCTCTTCATCGGGTGAGGAGAAGTCGTTGGTACGCGCCGATGAGGGGTCCTCGCCCCAAATCAACTTGTAGAACTCGAACCCATCGCGGTCGTCCGGAATGAGCGCCTCCGCCTTGGGCTCGGAGGCTGATTCACCACCCGTTGGTGTTTCGGTGGAGTAGGGCTGCGATCGCTCCGATTGGCTTTGGATGGTGGCGTCGGTGGCTTCATCGCGCTCCTCGGCCTCGCGTGCATCCTCGAGCATGGGGTTGGTCTCCACCTCCGAGCGGACATGCTGTTCGAATTGCAGCGCCGAGAGTTGCAGCAGCTTTAGGTACTGAATCTGCTGTGGAGTAAGCGTTTGCTGCAGCGATGCCTGAAGGTTCAGTCCGAGCTTCACGGCGAACCTCCTGCTTTCGTGGCCAACGCCATCGCAACGATTCGCTGGGCGAGCTCCGGTCCAACAGCGCGATCCAAGGCCTCACGGACGGACTCTACAAGGAGGGTCCCCTCGGCTTTTCCTCGCTCGCGCCCCGGTGCACACTCGCTAAACTGCTCGTAGTACAAGTACGGCCCGCCGAAGTTGGCAATGCGGATGGGAAAGAGATGGCAGGAAAGGGGCTTCCGAAACGAGCTCGT
>CAZBOW010000002.1:24636-27869 GCA_964493635.1 uncultured Hyphomicrobiales bacterium | reverse complement strand
GTCGCCGTCGTAGGTGACAAATACACAGTCGGCGTCGTCGATGCACGTAGTGGACCAGCCTGTTGGGCCCTGTTCGACAGCCCCCTGCGAATCAAGATGGTGTCGTGATCGATCGGAGAGGTAGGGCAGGGCTGCTGGAATGCTCTGTCGAACAAGCTCCACCTCGTGGTCCAAGAGGGGAGCGCCCGCACCGCCTGGTAGGGTACAGCAGGCACCTTTACAGCGAGCTACATCGCAGGAGAACGTCTGCGTGAGCACGCGGTTGTCGATCAAGAGATGGTCCAGCGAAATCATGTCGCCAGAAAAATAGCACACTTTTTGCTAGGGAGAACTACGCCGATCGTTTCAAGCGTATCGCATTGGTGACAACCGTCACCGACGACAGCGCCATCGCAGCCGCAGCGACCATGGGCGAGAGGAGCCATCCGGTGAAGCCATAGAACACCCCAGCGGCAAGCGGAATAGCCAACACGTTGTAGAAGAAGGCGAAGAACAGATTCTGTTTGATGACGCGCAGCGTTGACGTCGAAATGTCGAAGGCGCGAACAAGAGTGGAGATATCATTTCGCACCAGCGTGACATCAGCCGTCGACTTCGCAATATCCGTTGCGCTGCCCACGGCGATACCCACGTCGGCCTGGGCAAGGGCGGGTGCATCGTTGATACCATCGCCAACCATGGCAACACGGTGGCCTCGTCGCTGCCATCGTTCTACCTCGACCAGCTTTTGCGTTGGTGATACCTCCGCCACAACCTGCGTGATTCCTACGGCCTGAGCGATGCGTTGTGCGGCTGCCGGCCGATCACCCGTAATCATGACAAGCTCGCAGCCTCGATCCCGCAGCGCCGAAAGGCTATGCTGGGCATCGGCGCGAAGGGTGTCCGCAAGAAAGACCGCCATCACAATGCGTCCATCGATGCCAACCAGAGCGGCGGTCTCACCTCGTTGGTCGGCATCGTGTAGTGCCTGCTGGATGTCGGCCGGAATCAGCAGCATGGCACCACTCATCATTGTCTCGTTGCCAACACGCACATGGTGGGTTCCCACCTTGCCGTAGGCCCCCTGCCCCGGAACAGCCGTGAACGACTCCACGGTGGATGTCGGTTGGCATTGCGACCGACCATACGCTGCGATGGCTTCAGCAAGGGGATGCTCCGATCGTGACTCCAGAGCCGTTACCAGCTCCCAGATGGTTGTTGTATCCAGCTGCTTGGCATGCGTGGCGTAGTATACGTTCTGGACGGATGGTCGGCCCTCGGTGATGGTTCCCGTTTTATCGAACAGCACCACGGTGCAGGTTTGAAGCGATTCGAGACTCTCGGCCGATCGAAAGAGAATGCCCTCCTGTGCGGCTCGGCCGCTACCTACAACAACGGCTGTGGGCGTGGCGAGTCCCAAGGCACACGGACAGGCGATGATCAGCACGGTGATCGCTGTGTGGAGTGCAAACGACCACTCCTGGCCGTCGGGGCCTGCTACGTACCACACGGCGAAGGTAACCCCGGCAATGGCAAGGACCACCGGAACAAAGACAGATGCAATCTTGTCGGCGAGCCGCTGGATCGGTGCCTTACTTTCCTGGGCCTGCTCCACTGCGCGGATGATACCCGCCAGAACGGTTTGCGCCCCAACAGCGGTTGCGCGCATGATGACCGAACCGGTGAGGTTATGCGTTCCTCCGGTCATGCGTGCTCCCGGTGCCTTTTCAACCGGAAGGCTTTCGCCTGTGAGCATCGACTCGTCCACCGTGGTTGTGCCGGTAACGATCTCGCCATCGGTTGGAATCCGTTCGCCAGGACGCACAATGACGGTGTCGGATATTCGGATGTCGTGGGATGGGATTTCCTCGTCCACGCCATCTCGGCGAACCAGTGCTACTGCCGGCTGCAACTGCAGCAGTGCCTGCAAGGCATCTGCCGTGCGGCTCTTGGCTCGAGCCTCCAACCACTTGCCTAATAGGATCAGGGTGATGATGGTTGCCGTGGTATCGAAGTACGCTCCGGCATGAACGGCATTGCCGGCGTTCAGGTTCAGAACAAGATGTGGTGCGATGGTAGGTGCGATGGTAACAGCCACGCTATAGATCCACGCTGCGCCCGTTCCGAGTGTCACCAGCGTATCCATCGTTGCCGACCCATGCACGGCAGCTCTCCATGCACCCTCATAGAACCGCCGACCACTGTAGAGCACCGGCAGGGTCAGAACTAAGAGAACAGCATTGAGCAACAGAACGCTATCGTGGCTCATCTCGGTAACCATGGCCACCATCGACACGGCCATGACCACAGCGGCAAATGGCGCGGCGAGTAGAAGGGACCGCTTCCACTCAGCAGCAACAATCAGCTGGCGCTGTGGAATGCTCTCTCGCTGGGAAGGGGGCTGATCACCGTAGATCGCCTCTGCGGTGTATCCAGCCGATTCGACGGCAGATCGAAGGGTATCATCGGTCACGGCGTCCGATGCCGTAACGGTTGCCCGATTCAGCATGAGATTCACCGATACGTGTTCGAGTCCCTGGACCTGCTGCAAGGCCGACTCGACTGATGATACGCATGCCGAACAATGCATGCCGGCAATGTCGATGTGCCGGATGCTGGTTTCTCCGTTACTCATGCGTTACTCATGCGTTACTCTTCTGCGCGGTAGCTGGGCTTAACGCGATCTTTGAATGCCTTCATGAACTTTTCGACCTTGGGTCGTACCACAAACGCACAGTACGGCTGAGCACCATTCTGGTTGAAGTAATTCTGATGGTAGTCCTCAGCAACGTAGAAGGCTTCGTAGGGCACAACCTCCGTTACGATAGGATCTGGCCATGTATGCGAGGCATTCAGCTGTTGGATGTAGGCCTCGGCGATGGTACGCTGTTCATCGGAGTGGTAAAAGATCGCACTGCGATACTGTGGTCCAACATCATTTCCCTGTCGATTCAGCGTTGTGGGATCATGTGCAGAGAAAAACACCTGCAGAATCTCTTCGTACGAAATCACCGCCGGATTGAAGCTGATCTGACAGGCTTCCGCATGCTGTGTTGTACCGGTGCAGACCGTTTTGTAATCAGCCGTTTCCTTTGTGCCACCGCTGTAGCCGCTGATGACGGTATCGACACCTTCGAGGCGCTGAAACACTGCTTCCACGCACCAGAAGCATCCTCCTGCTACGGTTGCCGTTTGCAAGGTTGTATCGGTATCCATGTGAATCTCCGCGGGGGAAGTGGTTGTGGTTGTTGGCG
>CAZBOW010000002.1:20146-24536 GCA_964493635.1 uncultured Hyphomicrobiales bacterium | reverse complement strand
CACGGCCAGCCATGCCGCCGCACTCAGCAAGATGCCGCCGGCCAGCGTAAGAGCAGAGTACGTCAATGCCATGGTGTACTGTCCTAGATGAAGGAGGTGAAAGGTTTCCGCTGATATGGCAGAAAACGTCGTGAACCCTCCACAAATTCCCGTTCCCAAGAAGATCAGCGAAGCAGACGACCACCCTCCGCGCTCGGCGCTGCCCAGCACGGCTCCGAGCACCGCGCTTCCAAGCAGGTTCACGACAAACGTCTGCCAAGGAAACCCAGATGACGGTGCGAGGATCTGTGCAACGAGGAACCGCAGTCCTGTGCCGATGGCACCACCGCACATTGCAATCAGCAGGTGTTGAACCATTGGCAAAGATACGGTGTGCTGGTTGCGCTAGTATGGTTGCGGTCGTATGGTTGCGGTATCTTCGCATCAATCTGTCTCATCCCAAAGCCAAGGTCCATGATACGTTTCACGACCGCACTCCAGCTGATCACGATGTCGATCACGATGTCGATCGTAATGATGGCTCAACCCACATCGATTCCCACAACCACGTATGTCGTGGTTCCGGAAACCGAGCCACGTGAGCGATCGCTGGATATCACCCAGATGGACCTTACCGTATCGTTTCTTCCATTTGAGGGAACGGTGATCGGCAAGGTCGTTCACACCTACACTGTGCTGCGACCACAGGTGGACAGTCTCGAGTTCGATGGTATCAACCTCACGGTTAAGCAGGCCCTCATCAATGGTAAACCAGCTCGATTCCGCACAACCGACACATCGGTCCTTGTGTACTGTCAGCCGGCATTGGAGTGGGATCAGACAGGAACTGTTGAGTTCACGTACGAGGCAGCTCCCCGTAAGGGACTGTACTTCATTGGTTGGAACGACCCGTCCGGCAGGATGATTCGGCAGATCTGGACGCAAGGCCAGGCGTTCGATCATCGCCATTGGATTCCGATGTACGACGATATGAACGACAAGATGATCACCACAACGACGGTCACATTCGACTCGACCTACACCGTGGTTTCCAACGGTGATCGCACCAGCGTGGTATCAAACAGCGACGGGACGCGCACGTGGTCCTATGCCATGACCAAGCCCCATTCCAACTATCTGCTGATGCTCGCCATTGGACAGTACTCATCCACTACATTTCGCACGAGCCGGGGTGTGGAAACCGAGTGTTACTGGTATCCATGGAAGCCAGAGGCTGTGCAGGCAACGTACCAGTCGATGAACGAGATCATGGACTACCTCGAAACCGAGATTGGAGTGCCGTACCCATGGGGCACCACGTACCGGCAGGTACCAGTGGCCGACTATGTATATGGTGCCATGGAAAACACCACAGCTACCATCTTTGGTGACTTCTACCATTCGGATGAGCGCGGACAACTCGACCGCCGGTATCTCAGTGTGAACATCCATGAATTAGTGCACCAGTGGTTCGGAGATCTGATCACGGGTCGATCGCGCACGTCGCTCTGGCTGCAAGAGTCGTTTGCAACGTTTTACCCCCACTTGTACCTCCGCACGGCCGAAGGGGAAGATGCCTACCAGTGGAGTCGCCGTCAGCTGCAGCAGCGGTCGCTCGCAGCAGGACGACGGGACCGACTCCCGATCGTGCATCCGGACGCTGGATCGTCCCGGTATTATCCAAAGGGGGCGGCCGTGATCGACATGATGCGGTCCACCTTTGGTGAAGATGCCGTTCGACGGGTTCTCAAGGCATTCCTGATGCGTCATGCCTACAGCGTAGTGGAGACCAACGACCTGTATCAGATGTTCCAGGATACGTTGGGTATGTCGCCGCGATGGTTTTTTGATCAATGGCTGTATCGCGGTGGAGAGCCACACTACCGCGTGCAGTATCGCTCGGTACCGGCTCCTCAGCCCGTGACGTCCGTGATGGTTGAACAGATTCACGCCGTGGACAACCTTACCGGGTACTTCCGGATGCCGATCACTATTGACGTGTGGTATACCAACGGCACGCATACCGAGCAGACCGCATGGATCGACGGTCCGCTTACAGTAGTGGATCTTCCGAACCCGCAGGGACGCGAAGTAGCCTTCGTGCTCTTCGATCCCGCGGGAAAGGTGCTGAAGAACATCACGTTCGAAAAGACGCGCGAGGAACTCCTGGCCCAGCTTCGTATGGCTCCGGCCATGATCGATCGCTATGATGCGTTGGAAGGGCTCAATGATGTGGCGATGCCGGATGCCGACCGTCTGGCCGTGTTGATGGATGTGTACACCAAGGAAGCGTTCCACGCTATGCGATCGGCTGCTGTCGAGCAGGCTGTTGGGATGATGAAGCGAGGTTCTGCCGATGCGGTCACGATGGTAGATCTGGGGCTTCGTGATGCCAATGTTGAAGTGCGGAGGTCGGCACTACGTGGAATAGAGACGATTCCGGAAGCCCTCCGCGGCACCGTTGAAGGATTGCTGATGGATCCGTCGTTTGGTGTACAGCGTGACGCATTCGAGAAGCTATGGTTATCCTTCCCGGAGCATCATGACCGGTACCTGCGCCTTACCGATGGTGTCTCATCGCCGCATGCCGCCATCGAGATCACCCGTGCAGCGTTCATGGCCCTCGACGGCGACACGCTGGCCGTGGGACAGCTTGTGGACTATGCTGGTCCAGGCTTTGAGTTTATCACACGCCAAACTGCACTCGAGGCATTGGTGCGTATCGGAGCCGCTACCCCAGCGGTTGCGACGGTGATGGTACAGGCCTGCTTAAGCACGAACAACCGACTTGCCGATCGAGCTGCGGCTGCGCTCACGCAACTAAGTGGATCGGATCCAGCGAAGGGTGTGTTCCGTCGTGCTCTTGATCGCATGGAACTCACTTCGTCGGAACGCGCACGCATGAACCGTCTACTGCGATGAAGTCAGTAGTTTTGAGTATTCATTCGATCGTTCGACACTCTCGATAGGAACAAATCATGCGGCAGCAAGCATTCGTGCTCCTCTGCTTGTGCATCATTAGTTGTAGTGGTGTATTTACAAGCGCGGCAGCACAAGGGACGGCAATCACCTACGGTGTAAGCCAAGGGACCTACCAGGAAATCACCGGAGGAAATCTGTTGGCTACTGGCGCCGCCCTTGACGGCTACACCGGCACGGTCCTACTCCCATTCACCTACACGTGGGGCGGTGACGACTACACGCAGGTGGATGTCGCCGGTGGATCCGGAGCCGTGATGTTTGGTTCCAACACCATTTACGCATGGGGCTCTCCGCTTTCGGCATCGGTGAACGGAACGCTGCGAACGCAAACACTGGGCACCGCCCCCGATCGGACTGTGGTGATTCAGTGGCGCAATGCAACGCGGTCTCCCCAAGGAAGCTCGCAGGACCAGTACAACATCCAGGTGCGTATCCACGAGGGTGGCTCGGTAGATGTTATCTACGGTGCGATGACCGTGTCGGCCTACGTTCGGCCGCTCATCGGCGCAACATCGGCAGGGCAGAACATCTTTCTGTCGGCATCGTACTGGCATAGCTCATGGATGATGCCAACCGTGAGCGCATCCGAGCTCCACAGCGAAGTCATTGCTGGGTGGTCACCTGTGGTGGGAACCACTTACTCCTATCGGGAGTCGGCAGCAATCGACGCGTCCGTGGTAGCTCTATCGCAGCCGGTAGGTACGTTCGATGCCGGACAGCCGGTGACCGTCAAAGCCATGGTGATGAACCGGGGCACCACACCACTGACATCTGTGCAGGTGGCATGGTCGATCAGCGGTGTTGCTCAGCCGACCGTTACCTACGATGCTAATCCAGCACTGCAAAGTGGCGAGGTGATCGAAGTGCAGTTGGGCACGTTTACGCCAACGGCAACAAGCTTTAATACCGTGATCGTGAGCACGACGAATCCTAACGGTGGTGCCGATAACGTTCCCGGTAACGACGCACTGGTAGCCTACCTGGCTCCGCGAGTGGAGGGCATGCTGAACGTCATCCAAAATGGAGCGGCTGGAGCCTTTACGTCTGTGAGCGCAGGAATCCGCCATCTGGCCAATTCTGGCCTAAAGGGTGATGTGCAGCTCCGCATCTTCGGAACGGAGTACAACGAGCAGATCATCGTTCCTGATGTCCCCGCATCCGATCATACGATCACGTTGTTTGCTGCCGAGGGCTACACCCCCAACTTTGTTTTTGCGCCCTCCAATCAGCCGGGCTACGGTTTGCTGGACGAGCTTGAGCATGGGTTGTACCAAGTGTACGTTGTTGGCGAACATGCCCACGTGGTGCTGGAAGATCTCCGATTTTCACTACCGGAAGATGGCGCGTGGGGTGGTCACATCTTTGCTCTGGATGCAAAGGGGCTGACGGTACGGAACTGCGAGTTTGTTGGTGTCAACGACTACGCCAA
>CAZBOW010000002.1:11179-20046 GCA_964493635.1 uncultured Hyphomicrobiales bacterium | reverse complement strand
CAAAGGGGCTGACGGTACGGAACTGCGAGTTTGTTGGTGTCAACGACTACGCCAACGCTGTGGCCGATGCCACGTCGATGTTTGTTGTCCGCACACCGTTTGCGTTTCACAACAGCAGCATACGCAACATGGATGTGGCCATCATGGTGGATAATATGGATAGCGACGAACATCCGATCGTGATCGACAGCTCACAGTTTACGTCGATCAGTTCGGATGCAATCCTCGCTGCCGGTCTCAACATTGTTGTTGACGCGAATCATGTAACCTCGGACTCGACCTCCGATGGGTTCAACGGCATTGTGACCATCGGTGCGGGACAGGTGAGCGCAAACTCCGTGACAGCACACTTGGGTGGCGTTTCCGGGTCCGATGTTGTGGGCGTGGGAGTGTTTTCGATGAATGGTTCTTCGGGGGGAGACCACGGCATCGATGTGTACAACAACATGATCTCCGTGTCGGGTACGGAGCAGGTGCGCGGAATCATGGTGGTGCCGTCCTCGGCCAGCGACCACACACGAATTGTTTTCAACACCGTGCTGGTTTCGGGTACGGCAGCGGCCGATCAGTCAACAGCTCTGGTGATCGGTCGTGATCTCTTTCCAGGCATGCAGCAGCCACAAGGGGAAGCGTACACTGTTGTGAACAACATCCTGATGAACACGTCGGAGCCGGGCGGGTTTGCTGTGGTGAATCAGCTCGATTATGTCACCACGTGCGACTATAACAACCTGATGACGACCGGCCTGATGGTTGGTCGATTCAATGGAACGGACGTTCCGCGCGACACCGTCGGTCATCCGCTCACCAGTTGGCGGGCTGCCACCGGACACGATATCAACTCGTCGTCGGAGACCGTGAGTTTTGTTGGTGAAAACGACCTGCACCTTGCAGCACTGTCCACCGGCCTGCTCGGAGCATCCAGTGGCATGGCCGTGACAAATACGGACATTGATGGCCAGCAGCGGATCGCCCCCTACATGGGTGCCGACGAGGCAATTCCGGTGCCGGTGATCACCAAGCAACCCCTCGGCCGATATGCCTGTATTGGTGAGGAGATGCAGTTCAGCATCGAGGCAACGGTCTTGGATGGGGCTACGGTAACGTATCAATGGTACCGCGATGGCCGTCCCATTGTGAGTGCCACCGGACCGATCCTGCAGTTCACGTTTGTGACGTACTCGGTGTCCGGCGTGTATTCTTGTGAGGTGATCGCAACCGATGGCTTCCACACCGAGCGTGTGATGTCCGAACCAGCAACGCTGTTTGTTGTGCGACCCACCGAAGTCATCGAGCAGCCGGTATCGCAACCAGCCACAGCGGGATCAACCGTGTCCTTCGAAGTGATTGCCGACGCCATTGGCTCGCCATTCACGTTTTCGTCGCGGTACCAGTGGAAGAAGCGCTACTGGGATCCGTCGGCCCAGGCCTACGTAGACACCAACGTGATTGATAACAACCGCATCTCAGGGGCTACTTCTTCGCGACTGACCATCCGCGACGTTCAGATGGTGGATACAACCGACACGTATGTATGTGAAGTAATTGGGTACTGCGGTACGGTGGATTCTCGGGAGGCACGCCTGTTTTTCCCACAGGTTCTGTTGTCGCTGAACACTCCACGCGTGTGCGAGGGCGACTCCATTGCAATTGAGTGCGCCGTGATTCCACAACTGGTGCAGGGCAGTACGGTTACCCTTGCCTGGTTCATGAACGGAGCACCATTGATTGACGATGGACGGATCACCGGATCGACGTCGAAGTTCTTGGTGGTGCGCAATGCCTCACAGCAAGATCGCGGCCAGTACCACTGCGTGGCGACGTACACGGGTGTAGGAACTTCAGTGTCGAGTGATACGATTGGTATTGGCATTGCCGAGCTGCCCAAGATTACACGTCAACCTGCAGGCGACACCGTATGCGTTGGTGATTCCGTGCGGTTTGAAGTCTTGGCGGAGGGCAACGACCTGACCTATCAGTGGATGGTGGGTACCACCAACATCCCAGGGGCAACCGAAGCTGTGCTCGACCTTGTGAATTTGCGTACGACCTTCTCGGGCACCTATACCGTACAAGTGTCAAACTACTGTGGTGTATCCACGAGTGAAGAGTTCGAATTGCTGGTGATTCGTGCTCCACGGATCACAAAGCAACCCGAGGACATCACCGTATTCGACGGTGATATGGTGCGCTTTACCGTGGAGACCGATGAGCAAGAGCCCCTTACCTATCAGTGGTTCCGCAACGATTCGCTTCTCGATAGCTCGAATGCGGCTACGTATGAGGTGGAAGCCAGCGTTGCTGCTACCGAAGCGGGAGAGTACTTCTGCGTTGTGTCGAACCAGTGTGGTAGCGATACGTCCAACGTCGTTACGGCAAGCATTACGGTAGGTGTACAGGAGGCCGACGTTCTTACCGGCGGATATCTCCTTGGCATGCCGCAGCCCAATCCAGCAACCGACATGATGCACATCACCTATGCTGTTCCTTCGGCTACGGCCGTGAGGATCACGCTCGTCAATGCGCTGGGTATGCCAGTGGCAACGTTGGTGGACGGCGTCATCGAATCGGGCAATCATCGCACTCAGATCGACCTGCGTTCAGCTCAGGTTGCTCCGGGCATGTACCTCGTGGACTTCCAGGCTGGTAGTGTGCGGGCCGCTCGCCATGTGATCGTGGTCCGTTAACGGAGATTGATCACCGTCCAGCCTTTGGGCGGTGTGTACGAAAACGTCGAGGCTGCTATCGTAGGATTACGAAGCAGCCTCGTGACGTTCCAGACCGATTCTACGCCCGACTCCGACACCGTGATGGAGGTGATGGTTCCAGCCGCATTTAGACCAATGTCCGCGTAGCTCACGCCAGCCGTCATCGCAGTAGGATCCGGAGGAAGTAGCCGGATCACGGTTGCGGGCTGCGTGCGCAGGACGGTTGGAACGTAGACGTTCATCAGCACAAAGAACACCCGATCGATCGACATGCTCTCGGCAAGCGGTTGATAGCGATTCACGATCACTGTCTTGGTTGGCGGCTGCACATTCCATACCGTGGTGCCGTCGCAGATGAACAGTCGATCCGAAACCTCGATGCGGTACTTGCCGCCCTTCTGTGCGCGCACCCTTCCGCGGAGTCCTTGCGACTCAAATGAGACGTCCACAGATTTCAGTGAACCATACATCGATCGGAACTTCGCGATGGCTGGCGATGCCGTTTGGGCGACGACGACGGGTATGGTGGCTGGAAGGAATGCCACCACCATTGCTACAACAAGAGTGAGTCGGATCATTCGGATCATTCTGAACCTATCGTAAGTGTGCATCCACGCGACCTCGTGTACCGGCGTAGGACGTCAGCTCCGCATTGATCGAGCCGATGGGAATCTTTGTTCGCACCTTGACGGGGATGGCTCGGTCATCGGCCGACATCCACATGCGCAGCTGACCTTCAAAGGCAAAGGGGCTTCCCGAAGCAATTTCCGGTTCGATCACAACACAGTCGAACGTACCCGCCTCGACGGTGATGCGCTCCCGACCAAGGACCTTCACACGCAGATCGTGCGTTTCACGATCGAAGAAGTTCTGAAGGCGGATGACGTCGCCACGACGGGCCTGCTTGAGCGGTTGGGTACGCACATAGTAGAACGCCGAAACAACATCATGCACAAAGGGCGGTACCGTAAAGGTTCCCTCGGTTGTACTGGCTGTCTTGGCCACCTGATCGAACACGGCCTTGAAGTCCCGCTTGTAGGTGTTTTCGCGGGTTCGTTGCGTGAATTGCCACGGGAAGATGCCTTCCATGTCGATCCACGTTGTGTACGTATCCCGAACCTTGTAAATCAGCTCCAGGGACTTGTGCGACTGCACCGTAAACTGGACGACGTAACACGGACGTCGAGAGACGGTTGCGGGCTGCTTCGCAACCTGAAACACCGCTGTACCCGCACTGATGAAGGCGTAGCTGATATCGTACTCCAGACGCTCACCCAAATGGAAGGCGGTGTTCGGAATCGTGCGAAGAGCGGGTGCTGATGAATCCGATCGAAGTGTACCGATGCTCAGTGCAACAGCAAGGACCAGCACACCAAGAAAAGTGGGCCCGGCAGGATTTGAACCTGCAGCCAACGGATTATGAGTCCGCTGCTCTAACCATTGAGCTACGAGCCCCTTACCAATCATTCCGATGCGTGTTAGTTGAACAATCCAACAAACACCCCAAGCTGTGCACCCAGCGCCGTCATGTTGATATCCGATGGCACATTGGCAATCGTAGCCGTACGGTTGCCCAGCCAGCCACTGGCGTCGAACTGGTAGTTGTAGGCCACTTGACCACGCAATGCAATGAATGGCGTTACAGCATACTCGACATTCACGCGGGGAGTGAGGTAGAGCGCACTGCGCTCCAGTTCCGAGAAAGCATCGGGCGCCGTCGCGATTGACGTATAGTCGGACCACGACCGCTCGCCTGCGCTCTGGTAGCGTGTAATCGTCTGACTACCAAAGCCAAAACCTAATCCGGGCAAAATGGCCAGTCCTTTTACCGGAACCAGAGCATAATCCACGTGAATCGTGCGGTGGCTTAGGGAATAGGCCATGGTTCTGGTACCGGTAACGTCGTTGCCGAGATCAACATTCGACGCCGACGTTTGGGTTGAACCGGCTACCCAGCTGAAGCCAACACGCAGATTCGGAACGATGCCCACGGCCGTGAAAATCTCGGCACCCCATTGAATCATGGGTGTGCTCAGAGCGTCCAAGCCCATGGCTTGAGCAGCGGCGTTAAGGTCGTCAACGTTGGGGAAGGCAACGTTGAATACCGGACCCAGACCAACGGCGAAATAGGGGACAACCTCATCTTGGAGAGGGGATTCGTCGAACGACAGATCGTCAAGGCGATCATCTTGAGCATACACTGAGGAAACGGACGATACACTCGCAACGACAAGTGTGATGGCACAGAGCCAACGTACCATGGTAGTTCTCCTGATTGAAACGGTGGCGCAAAGATACGAAGTCGGCAGGGGGTGGGTTCGGCGGACTCATTTGCGTAGTTTGCTTTGATGAAAATCGTTGCTTGTGTGCTTGCAGGGGGCTTAGGTGTGCGGCTGTGGCCTCGCGCGACCGAAAAGCATCCGAAGCAGTTCAGTCACATGCTTGGCGATGGTACCCTGATCCAGAACACGGTGATGCGGTTGCTCCCGTTTGTGGATACGTCCGATATCTGGGTAGTGACCACTCGCGACCTAGCTGCTCTGGTAGCGGAACAACTTCCGCTGGTGCCGGCAGAGCACGTCATTCTGGAGCCGTTTGCCCGAAATACTGGTCCGTCGATTGGCCTAGCTGCCTCCGTGATCACAGCATCGTATAACGAAGACGTCGTGATTGTCGTGTTACCCAGTGACCACCTCGTGATGAACGTTCGGGAGTTCCAGGTAACGCTTGATCGAGCGTGTGTAACGGCAGAAAGTACCGATGCCATCGTCACGATTGGTGTTACTCCGACACGCTCAGAAACAGCCTACGGCTACATTCAGGTTGGCGATGCTCTTGCGTTGGAAAATCCTGTGCTGAAGGAGAAGGTACATCGTGTGCGCACGTTTGCTGAAAAGCCAGACCTTGCAACGGCACAACGGTTCATCGACGCCGGCGACTTCGTGTGGAACTCCGGCATCTTTGTTGCTCGTGCGCAGGTGATTATGGATGCCATCGACGAGCATCTTCCCGACCACGGCCCGTTGTTGCACATTGCACGCAAGGCCTTGGGCACGGACGAGTACAACGCAGTTCTTGAGTATCAGTTTCGCCAGATGCGGAGTGTGTCGTTCGACGTGGGTGTGATGGAAAAAGCAACAAACGTCTGTGTCGTAGATGGTGCGTTTGGATGGTCCGATGTGGGCACGTGGGACGAGCTCTACCGCTTATCGATGAAGGATGGAAAGAACAACGTGATCGAGGGTAACGTGGTAACCGTCAACACCCACAACTGCTTCGTAAGTAGCCAAACGGGGCGGCTTGTTGGTATTGTTGGCGTCGACAACGTGGTGGTGGTCGAAACCGAGCAGGCCTTGATGATCTGCAGCCGCGGCAAGACAACGGACGTTCGTGATCTTGTGGATCTTCTCCGACGGCGTCATATTGGTGGTCACCAGTAACTACGGCCCATATCATGGTTGCAATCCTGGCGCTTGTTGCGTTGCACCTCCCACCATCGGCTGACTCTCTTACCATGAAAGCCGACTCACTCCAGGCCGAGTGGGATGTGTTGTGGAAACGGAGCGATAGTCTCCGTATCGAATCGATGCTGATTCGGATGAAGGCCAATCAGTTACGAAAGCAGGCCGCGGCTCTTCGTGCGGCCGTTCCCGCCCCGGCGGCCCCGGCGGACACGGTGGCTACGGCGGACTCAGCCCCCTCCAGCGACGATCTGATCCTTGAAGCGATTAAGGCGCGTGTTGATGCCGTGCGATCGGGTAAACAGCGATCGGGGCAAACCCTCAGCGATACCATTACGGCCGAGGTCATGAAGGTTGATCCCGATGAGGGAATCGCATCATACTACGCCGACGCCTTTCATGGCAAGAAAACCTCAAGCGGTGAGGTGTTCAACATGCACGACAGCACGTGTGCTCATCGATGGCTTCCATTTGGAACCCGTCTCCGTGTGACGAACCTCGATAATGGGAACGCTGTGATCGTTCGCGTGAACGATCGCGGTCCGTTTCATCATGGTCGGCTGATCGACATGTCCAAGGGAGCGGCCCATGCTCTTGGCATGATTCGGAACGGCACGGCCCGTGTACGCATCGAGGTTGTTACCAACGATGCGGATCCTGATGCTGTCCCTACAGAAACGGAACCTTAGCAACTTCAGCAGCGAACGTCGTACCGCGTGCGGCAATCTCGATGGCCGTGCCGGGTTCCTTGTGGTCGACGGTTACATACCCCATTCCGATTCCGGTACCGAGGCCCGGAGAGTGTGAGCCACTGGTGACCTTGCCGATGACGGTTCCTCCCGAGACGATCTCGTATCCAGGACGGGGAATCAGTTTCTCCGACCTCATCACGAAGCCAACCAGCCGGCGACTGGGGCCTGCATCCTTGGCGGCTTGGATGGCTTCCGAACCGTTGAAGGCACCCTTCTTGAGCTTTGTGATCCACCCCAACCCCGCCTCGATCGGATTGGTGGTTTCATCGATGTCGTTGCCGTACAGGCAGTAGCCCTTTTCCAGACGCAGCGAATCCCGAGCACCAAGTCCGATCCAGGCAATGCCGCTATCGGCACCTGCCGACCACAGCGCATCGACAACCTGCTTGGCAATGGCCTCATCGCCCTTGAAGTACAGTTCGAAGCCAAGTTCGCCGGTATAGCCGGTGCGCGAGATGATCATCGGGATCCCGGCCAGCGTTCCGCTGCGGAAGGTGTAGAACTCCACCTCGGTAAGATTCTCATCCGTAAGCTGTTGCAGGACGCTCAGGCTCTTCGGCCCTTGTACAGCCAGCAAATGGGTTTCATCGCTCTCATTGGCAATGCGCACATCAGGAAACTGCGCTGCGTTCTCCGATACCCAAGCCCAGTCCTTGTCGATGTTCGCGCCGTTGACCACCAGCATGTAGTGATCGTCGCCCAGGCGGTACACCAGAAGGTCGTCCACAATACCACCATGCAGACGGCACATCGCCGAGTACTGAGCCTGGCCGATGCCAAGCTGAGCAGCATTGTTGACGGTAAGCTGTTGGACAAGGTCCAAGGCCTGCGGCCCGGACACCATGAATTCGCCCATGTGCGACACATCGAACACTCCCACACCGGTCCGCACTGTGCGGTGTTCTTCGATGATACCGGTAGGATATTGGATCGGCATTTCGAAGCCAGCGAACTGCACCATCTTGGCGCCAGCAGCTACGTGAATGGGGTGAAAGATCGTTTTTTTCATGGTTTGGGTCCGTGGTTGTTGACGCGCAAAGATCATGAAAAAACACTTGACATCACCGTACCACTGCACTACTTTTGGCGTGGCTACTGCTCAACGGGACATTGACTGTAGCTAACCTTGTCTGGTGGGACGTGGCATAACGGGGGACGTGAAAACTCCGTTATGGACGACTCGGCTCTTCGAGCCGAGTCGTTTTTTTTTGGGCGGCATTGCCATCTGTTAGTGAAACGTGGCTTCATTCCGCTCCTGTGGTTCCAACTCCTGTGGCTGAAACACTTCCCGAATTTCTTGGTTCACGGTGCGAAACTCATGGTATCGGTCCTGATCCCGCAGAAAACTGGCCATGATTTCCAGGTGCCACGCTGGAAGCAGTGTTACATGTACTCCGTCGCTCAGGGTAAACGATGGATAGTACGACGACACCACGCCAATGATCCCCTCCATACAGGTGTGAATGAATCGGGCAACGGCCTCCTCCCGCGTTGCTTCCACCAAGATGTGAACATGGTCCTCGCGTACGCAGCTCTCCATGTAGATGCAGGACGTTTCGGTTGCTGCCTGCAGCACCACATCCATGATCTCCCGGCGCGCGAGTCGAGGAATACGCATCGCGCTTGTAGCGGGCAGAAACAGCAGGTGCAGACCAATCCCAACTCCGTGCTGGGTGGATGCGTGAACAGTTGATGATTGCATGGAATACCTTTACGAATGGTTGTAGGGGGCTTCACCATCGTGACCGTAGTGCAGTAAACTGTGACGCATTACCGACGCTTAGCCAACGCTTTACCGACGCTTTATTTGGACTTAGTCCAAATAGAGCTATATTCGGACCAAAATCGTCCGTTTTAATGACCACCATCGTTCCCTAGGTACTGTCATGAGATCAGCGATGAGATCAGCGATGAGATCAGCGATTCTTGTTTCGCTCGGCGTGGCA
>CAZBOW010000002.1:0-11079 GCA_964493635.1 uncultured Hyphomicrobiales bacterium | reverse complement strand
ATCAGCGATGAGATCAGCGATGAGATCAGCGATTCTTGTTTCGCTCGGCGTGGCAGCAGTCGTGATGCTCTCTGCCTGCGACACCAACAGCACGAATCCCGACTCGCTTGTTGTACCCACCACCTATCCCGGCGAACAGTTTACTGTCAACGCCGCAACAGAGCTTACGGTCCTCGACAACCTGCAAGCGTTGGTTGATCTGATGCAGACCGGCAGAAGTGGGAGTGCTGTTTCCCACGGGGAACTGGTTGCTGCCATGGCACCTCTGCGTTCCGCAATCGCTCCATCGTTTCAAACCTTGGCCGACGTCTATGCCCTAGAGCTGGCCGCATCCAGTGGTGGTACGTACGATCCTGCCAAAGCCCCCTCCGAGAACGGTCAGGGCGGTGTATACGGTGGATATCTCTTCGACGAGCATGGCATCGAGCTTGAACAACTGATTGAAAAGGGGCTGTTCGCATCGATGTGCTACAACCATGCCGTCCAACTGATGAAGAATTCGTCGCTGACGATTCCTCAGCTGGATGCGGTCGTTGCCATTTTTGGGGCTACACCGGCATTTGTCAATAGCGATGCCGCAGCCGTAAACAGGGATCGTTTCGCGGCCAAGTATGCTGCACGCAGGGACAAAAACGACGGCACCGGACCGTACACCCGATTCCGCGACGGTGCATTGCTAGCCCACGGTGCGATTACAGCAGGTGCCACATACCTCACCAGACAGCGCGAGGGCCTGACCGTGATGCGCCAGAACTGGGAGCGCTCGCAGATGGCCACCGTGGTGAACTACCTCTACACCACGATTGAAAAGCTTTCCAAGACAACAGTTTCCGACGATGATCGCGCCGCAGCGATGCATGCGTTTTCGGAAGCCGTTGGCTTCATGCTTGGCTTTCGAGGTCTGGAACAGGGAGTGTCCGTTATCACCGCAGAGCAGGTTGACGTACTCCTGACGGAAATGCGTACGCCACCCACGGGTGCATGGACACCGTATCTGTTCTGGCAGAATCCTTCCGAGACTCTTCCCGAATTGCAGGCTGTGATGGCCACCATCCAGCAGATCTACGGTTTCTCCTCTGCCGAGATGGAGAGCTTTCGGTACAACTGGGTATCGGTGCAGGGGCGGTGATGCGTACGTTTCTGATCCTTACCGTCGCGGGCATTCTTGCCGTTGTCCAAGCATGTACCGACACCAGCGCCCCCTCCGAGGACTCGTTCGATCGGGGGAGGATGTTGCGGGACGTTGCCGATGGCGTGATTGTTCCAGCCTACGACACGCTCCTTCAACGGGCCGATCACCTAGCAGCAGCCGTTGGCGTGCTATCCGTAACCTCCACGAGTAAGGAATTGGAGCATGCTCAACATGCGTGGATTCGTGTAGCAGAGGCGTGGCAAGAAGCACGCATCTTTACCTTCGGTCCTGCCGAGGGAATGTTCGGAACGCTCACGGAGAACGTTGGCACCTTTCCCATCAGTGCTGCGAAGATCGAACAGCGCATCATTGCCGGAGATACCGCTCTGCGGGGCTTCGACCGCGACGCCTGGGGGATCTATGGTGCAGAGTTTCTGCTATGGAACGATCCACTCTCGACACCCAGATTGTCGTACCTGCGGGCTGTTGTCGCAAAGCTGCAGGCCGAGATCCGCACGGTAGCGGAGGCGTGGAAGCAAGGGTATCGCAATGATGTTGTGGGACGCACCGGTACCGATCCCGGCAGTGGAACATCGCAGCTGTTCAATGCAATGGTCTACAGTTTCGAGCAAATGAAGAACTACGGTCTGGGCTTACCGCTCGGCCGATTAGCCGGGCAGTCTGGCCCTGAGCCGTCGGCGGTGGAGGGGTACTATAGTGGTCGGTCGCTGGACCTTCTCCGGCGGCACTATGCAGCAGTCATGCGCCTCTGGCAAGGGGCTTTACCAGATGGTACAACGATCCTCGGATTTCAGGACTACCTCGCTACCGTCGCCAACGGTCAGCGATTGATCGATGAGACGCTCATTCAGCACGGTCGTGTCGAGGAAGCCTTCGCGCGTATCCCAACGTCCGAACGGCTATCGAACCTCGTACGGGTCGGCGACGCCAACGTCGGTGACGTGCACACCGAGGTCCTGAAGCTTACGCGCTTCCTGAAGAGTGAGCTGTCGTCCCTGCTCGGCATCGCCATCACCTACTCCAGCGGAGATGGCGACTAGCCACTCTCCTACAGCCCCCTACCTCCAGCAGCACGTGCCATCAACAGCGCTTGCTGCTGTTCGCATCTTGTTTGGCCTTACGATGGTGATCAGTTGCGTGCGGTTTATGCTGCTGGGCTGGGTAGACGACCAGTATGTTCAGCCAACGGTTCACTTTCCGTACACCGGCTTTGAGTGGGTGGTGTCGTTGGGTTCTCCGGGGATGTACCTGGTTTTTGCCGTAATGACTGCTGCGGCCGTTGGAATCCTTCTGGGAGCGTGGTATCGCGTCAGTGCGGTGATGTTCTTGCTGACCTTTACCTACGTCGAGTTGATCGACAAGACCTACTACCTGAATCACTATTACGCTGTGAGTCTGGTGGCATTCCTGCTGTGCCTCGTACCGGCGCATCGAGCATGGTCGGTTGATGCACGTCGCACGCCAACGTTAGCCCAAGCAACAGTTCCTCGTTGGACGTTCGACATCTTCCTGTTCCAGCTTACGGTGGTCTACGTCTATGCTGGTCTGGCAAAGATCAACGAGGCGTGGTTGATTGATGCCATGCCACTGAGGATCTGGATGCCGGCACACGACGACCTTCCTGTGATTGGCCCGTTGATGACCATTCCCTGGATGCCGTGGGTGTTTTCATGGGCGGGGATGCTGTACGACATTTCTGTACCGTGGTTTCTGATGAACCGTCGCACCCGATGGTTTGCCTACGCGGCCGTTGTCGGTTTTCACACGGTTACGGGGATGATGTTCCAGATCGGGGTCTTCCCCCTGGTCATGATGGCGATGACCCTGGCATTCTTTGTTCCACGGCCGGCTACCGTTGCAGCGACGAAACCGAGGATTGGCGTGGTTCATGTCGTTGCCGGAGTGTTTGTCGTGTTCCAGATCCTTATTCCATGGAGGTTTCTGCTGTATCCGGGCAATCTGTACTGGACGGAAGAAGGCTATCGCTTCTCGTGGCGGGTGATGCTGGTGGAGAAGGCCGGTACTGCAACGTTCTCGGTCACAGATCGACAGACCGGTCGCACGGGGATTGTCGACAACCGGATGTTCCTGAACGAGCATCAGGAGAAGCAGATGAGCTTCCAGCCCGACATGATTCTCCAATTCGCCCACGTTCTCCACGATCACTACCAGAGGGCCGGCATGTCCGATCCGATTGTTACGGCCGATGTGTGGGTTACCATGAACGGGCAACCCAGCCGGCAGTTGGTCGACCCAACGGTAGACCTATCGCGCGAGCGGCTTGGTTTCCATCGAAATGCCTGGGTGCTACCCTATGCCGATAAGCATGCCGATGACTAGACTGCTGGCACTGGTGGTATGGATTTCAACGGGCATGGTGGCGGTGGCTCAGGACACCGTTAACATCAAGACCGTCGAGGTGCGCGATCAGCGCCAAGATGTTGGTATGGCCGTGCTGTTCATGGACGAAATCACCGCCGATGCGATCTATGCCGGACGAAAGACGGAGCTGATCCCGATCGATGCTCGCTGGATGACCACCTCTACCAATAACGCCCGTCAGGCGTTCGCCTCCGTAGCCGGGTTGAACATCTGGGAGTCCGATGCTGCCGGCTTGCAGCTTGGCATCGGTGGTAGGGGGCTTTCCCCGGATCGCACCAGCAACTTTACCACCCGACAGAATGGATATGATATCTCTGCGGATCCACTTGGATACCCGGAGAGCTACTACACACCACCGTTTGATTTGGTAGAGCGGATCGAGGTTGTTCGTGGTGGTGCAGCCCTCCGGTATGGAACGCAGTTTGGCGGGGTGCTCAACTTTGTCCTGCGTCGGCCGGATCACGACGCTGCCATGTCTGCCCGTGCCGCTCTCAGTGGAGGTTCCTTTGGATTTGGTAGCGCCATGGTTGGCGTTTCCGGCACGCTGAACGATACCCGATATCTGGCCTTCTACCAGGGCAAACGTGGTACTGGTTGGCGTCCGAATAGCGACTTTACCATGCATACGGGATATGCGCACCTTCAGCACAACGTAACCGACCGCCTTCGTGTACGCGCAGAGTATACTGGCATGCACTACCTTGCTCACCAGGCAGGAGGCCTTACCGATCGGCAGTTCGAGCAGGATCCGGGTACGTCGATCCGGGCGCGGAACTGGTTTACCGTGGATTGGAATCTGTTTGCCGTGCGACTGGATTATCTGCTCGGTGAAACCACAACCCTTCGATCGCAGTGGTTTGGAACCCATAGCCGCAGGACATCCCTAGGGAATCTCGATCGCATCACGATCGTCGATCTTGGCCGCAATAGAACAATGATCGACGGTACCTTCCGAAACATCGGTATGGAAACTACCGTCGCCTGGGATGCCGAACCCTTAGATCTACCGTGGTCGTTTGTCACCGGTGTTCGGTTGTTTCAGGGCACTACCACCCAGCAACAGGGTGATGCATCCGACGGCAGCGGACCGGACTTTTTCTTTTTGAATCCCGACCGCCTTGAAGTGTCGGATTATTCGTTTCCAAACAGTAATGCAGCCGTGTTTGCCGAGGGAATCCTGCGACTGGGCGGAGGATGGAGCGTGGTGCCCGGCGTCCGCCTGGAACACATCGTCACCCGTGCGAACGGATGGTACCGGCAGACCGTCCGGGATCTTGCCGGAAACATCGTCGCTGATACAACCATCAACGAGTCCCGGTCGCGCAGTCGGCAGATCCTCCTTGCCGGCGTAAGCGTGTCGTGGAAGCCCACGGATGCGGTCGAGTACTATGCCAATGCCGTGCAGAATTACCGCTCGATCACCTTTAGTGATCTGCGCTTGGACAATCCCAATCTGGTGATTGATCCGAACATCGGTGACGAGCGTGGGGCAACCTTCGACCTTGGTGCACGAGGCAGGCTCGCCCCGTGGTTGGCCTTCGACATTAGTGGCTTCTATCTGCTATACAACGATCGCATTGGCGAGATCCTGCGTGACGACCGTGCGCCATTGTACCTGCCCTATCGGTATCGCTCCAACATCGCCGATGCCTATACCACCGGAATGGAAAGCATGATCGATGTTAACCTTTCAGGAGCTGTGGGATGGGAGTCGACGGCTCCACAGGTTCACGTTCTGCTCAACGCCTCCTACCTGACCGGTCGGTATGTGTCCTCTCAGAACACGGCCGTGGATGGTAAGCAGGTTGAGTTTGTGCCATCCTATACCATCCGCACCGGTCTACGATCATGGTGGCAGGGTGTTTCAGCGTCGGTGATGGTTCACGCCGTGGGGGAGCACTTCACCGATGCCTCCAATACTACCTTGACGGCCACGGCGGTGACGGGCGTAATTCCAAGCTATGTGGTTGCCGACGTAACGCTGGGATATCAGTGGGAGTCGGTGGTCGTGTCGGCCACGATCAACAACTTCCTCGACCGATCGTATTTCACACGCAGGGCTGTATCCTATCCCGGCCCCGGCATCATTCCGGCGGAGCCCCGTACCATCGTGATGACAGTATCGTGGAACGGTGATATCATCACCAATACACCGTAGGTAGTTCCCGTATCCTTGTAGCGATGCACAACGCTGTGTTTTACATTCTCGCTGCCGTTGCCCTACTGTGGCCCGCAGTGACGGGACCAATGGCATTGATTGCCGGAATCGTAGCATCGCTGCTGTTCCGCCTCTCACTGCCCGTGGCTGTCAAGCCATGGACGTCGCATCTGTTGGGCGGAGCCGTATCACTCCTTGGCGCGGGAATACCGTTAACCACAGTGATCAGTAGTGGTGGTAAGGGGCTAGGGTTCTCGCTGGTACTGATTGCGGGAACATTGCTCGCTGGCGCCATGCTCGCCCGCAAACTGGGTGTGGATCGTCACGTGGGTACCTTAATCTCCAGCGGGACAGCGATCTGCGGCGGTAGCGCTATTGCAGCGGTTTCGGGTGCTGTGAAGGCCAAACCTGAACAAACAGCCATTGCTCTGGCGATTGTCTTTGTGCTGAATGCACTCGCCGTGTTCATCTTCCCTCCCGTAGGAACATGGTTGGGCCTGAACGGTGAGCAGTTCGGAATGTGGGCTGCCATGGCCATT
This sequence comes from uncultured Hyphomicrobiales bacterium, assembly GCA_964493635.1. Taxonomy (GTDB): domain Bacteria; phylum Bacteroidota; class Ignavibacteria; order Kapaibacteriales; family Kapaibacteriaceae; genus OLB6. The sequence continues at coordinate 4,847 of CAZBOW010000002.1, read as the reverse complement.
CATGATACCAGCTCGGTGGTAGCGGCGGCCGTAGCCTATGGCAATGGCGCCGAGGCCGTGGCTGTGCCGATGAAGTTAGCACGGGCACTGTGGATTATCCCGGTAGCAGCCGTGCTTGGGAGGATCTATGCTGGGAAGGGCGGAGGAAAACTGCCGTGGTTCATCGGCACCTTCGTTGCTCTTGCCGGTTTCTTCACCGTGTTTCCGGAATACGGACACGTTGGCGCACTGTTGGCGGACGCTGGAAAGAGATTGCTAGTTCTGGTATTGTTCCTCATTGGCGCCTCGATTACAACGTCCTCACTGCAGGTGATGGGACGATCATCGGTGATCCTGGCCGTGACCCTATGGGTGGCCATCAGTATCCTTTCATTATGGGCAATTCTGTCTTTTTCAACGATTGTATAGGAGATGTGCGATGAACCTAAAAACACTTGGCCTGATCGTGCTGGCCATCTTGGCGGTGGCGGTTGTCACCACCGTGCGAGCCGGAAACGCACGGTCGGTCACTCCCAAAGAGGCAAACACCCTGGTTGCCAAAAAACAGGCGGTGATGATTGACGTTCGAGAGGCCGGCGAGCTGGCGGAGTCTGGTACGGCGAAGGGTGCCTACTGGCTTCCAATGTCGAAGCTTCATTCCGACAGTCCGGAAATGAAGGACCTTCTGAAGAAGATCAACCCTGACGGAAAGAAGGACAAGGAACTGATCTTCTTCTGCCGATCCGGCGGACGGGCGAGTACGGCGGCAGCCACGTTCGAGAAGCTTGGCTTCAAGGTGGCGAACATGGGTGGATTTTCCAGCTGGCAGGCAGCGGGCTTGCCGGTAGAGCAGAAAAAGTAATCACACGTACAACACACCAATAGGAGTTACAATGTTCGGAGCACTAAAGAGTATGCTTGGTGGCGGTAATGAGGCCGTTTCCGAAGCCATCAAGAACGGAGCCGCGATTATTGACGTTCGCACACGGGCTGAGTATAGCGGCGGTCACGTGGCAGGATCAAAGAATATTCCCCTGAACGAGCTTGGCAGCGCGCTGTCCAGCCTTCCAAAATCAAAGCCCGTAGTGTTCTGCTGCGCCTCCGGTGGACGTAGTGGCCAGGCAGCAAGTATGGCCCGCTCCGCTGGTTATGACGCCCATAACGGTGGTCCGTGGACGGCCGTCAACCGTATCGTGGCTGAGCAGGCCTAGAAGACGATCGCAACGACGAACATCCTGGGTCTTGCGAAACAACCCCGTTAGGTTGTATGTTACCGAAACTTGATACAAGGGACGGTATCACTTATTCATCATTTAACGGGGAAATGCTATGCGGGTATTGCTAACTGCGTTAGCGTTGTGTGCCGTGATGGCAACGCAAGCCCTTGCCCAGGTGGGCACTGTAAAGGGCACCGTGACCGACCGTGAAACCAAGCAGACATTGCGCGGTGCCACGGTCGTTCTCGTTTCACTGGAGGGCGCCCAGGCGTCCGAACGGACGCTTGGCGCCTATGTAGGCGCTGATGGAGGGTATGTCATCGATGACGTACCGGCAGGCGAATGGCGAGTTCAAGTGACCTTCGTGGGTTACAAACAGTCCACGCGTAAGGTCACGATCGTCGAGAGCGAAACGGTTCAGGCTGACTTTGCCCTGACCTTCGACCCGAAGAAGTTGGAAGAGGTGATCGTCACCGGTGTGGCCTCTCGACATCCAAAAACGGAGTCGGAGATTGCCGTGAGCCGAATCGATGCCGGCCAGCTCCAGGAAGCAAACGTATACACGGACGTTACTCAGTTGATGCAGGGTAAGGCCGCTGGTGTGAACATTCAGCAGGGTTCCGGTAACGTGGGTGGTGGCATGCGGTTCACCATTCGTGGTGGCGGTGGCCTGAATGGCAACGGCATCCCGCTGATCTTCGTCGACGGTGCCCGCATCTTTGCCGGTGAAGTTGCTCAAACAGATGTGGGTGGCCAGAGCTTCTCCGCTCTTGCCAACCTGAACCCTGCCGACATCGAGGACATCGAGATCCTTAAGGGACCGGCCGGTGCCGCACTGTACGGTACAGCTGGCTCCAACGGTGTGATCCTGATTACCACCAAGCGTGGCTCCCGCGTGCAGGACCGCATCAACGTGACGGCACAGGCCATTGTGGGCTATAACGACAATCCCTTCACCTTTGATTCGACACGGTTTGCCTCGGCTGCCAACCTGAATAACGATGTGTTCCGCCGGGGACCGATTCAGGAATACAACGTGGGCATCAATGGTAGCAGCGGTGGACTGGGCTACCGGATCTCCTACGGCCGTCGGAACGAACAGGGTATCGTGAATATGAACGAGCTGATGCGTGAAGACGTTCGTGCGAACTTCGATTTCTCGCCTACCAGCGAAGTTTCGGTGAGCCTGAACGGTAGCTACAGCACGGCCGATATCACTCGTCCGCAAGGCGACAACAACATCTTCTCGGAATATGCCGTGAAGTATCTCGTGGACCCGAACTGGTTGGGATCGAGCTACATCTTTGGCGTGGACTCCATCGCGATGTCCAAGATTGAAAACCGCCTGAACACCGAGCGCTTTACGGCCTCGGCACAGTTGAATTACCGCCCCAACTGGGCTCCGGGACTCACGTTCCGTGGCGTTGTGGGCTACGATGGAAACGTCTACACCGAAGAGTCGTATCAGCCACCGGGATTCTTCTATACCGGTATCGGATTCGACGGAAACCGTACCACCGGTACGCAAAGCATCAATCGCTTGAACTACGATGTAAGTGCCTCCTACGCTACCACGTTTGGCACGAACATCAACTCCACAACGCGCCTTGGCTTGCAGTCCTTCGATACGCGCTCGAACAGTGCGTTGATCGACATGCAAGGCTTTGCCTCGCCAAAGATCCGTGCCCAGCAGTCGGCGGCCACGTTCCTCTCCACGTCCGATGGTGTTGGACAGTCGCGCGAGGCTGGTTTGTATCTGCAGGAGGAACTGGTGTTTAGCGAAACATACTTTGTTTCGGTGGGCGGACGCTTGGACTACACCACGCTGCTGGGTGCCTCTGCTACGCAGCAATTCTTCCCTCGCGCCTCGGGTATGGTGCGTCTGGATAAGTTCGACTTCATGCCAGAGGCCTTCAACCTGTTCAAGGTTCGCGCGGCATGGGGCTTGTCGGGTCAGCCACCGGGAACCACCGCCGCTGATCCTCTGCGCTGGTCCACGGCCCGCTCCGGCGTTGGCGTAGGATACGTTGTTGGCTCGATCGGTAATCCCGATGTAGAGCTCGAAAGCGTCAGCGAAATCGAACTCGGTATGGAGTTCGAAATCGATAACAGCTACGGCATGGACTTTACCTACTACATGGGTTCGGCTACGAACTCGATCGTGAGCTTCCCGAACAGCCCGTCGACCGGTTTGACGGCAACGGGTGTGCCACGTAACGTGGGTGGTATCAAGAACTGGGGCTTCGAGATGAATGCCTATGCCAACATCTTCCGTACGGAGGAGTATGGCCTCGATCTGAACTTCATCCTGAACCATCAGAACAACGAAGTCACGGACCTTGGTGGTGCTCAGCCCATTGGCTCGAGCTATGGCGATCAGTTCATCCGCGTGGGCTCGCCCCGCTCGAGCTGGTTCAACTTCCGCAATCTGGGTCCTGGCTTCGATGCCAACGGTGTGTTCACGGGTGCTCAGTACTCGGACTCGCTGGAGTTTTTGGCCACGGCCGTTCCAACATGGACCGGCTCGTTCGGCCTGACCTTCCGCTTCCTGAAGCACTTCACGCTGTATGGTTTGGTTGAGTGGGCTGGCGGCATGAGCGTCCTGAACCTGTCGCGTGAATTCCAGGTGAGCTTCCAGAACGACGTCGAGTACAAAAACGCTGAAGCCGTTGTTGGATCACCGGAAGCAGACGTGAACTCGCAAGAGTACAAGGATGCCGCTGCAACGCTGGCTCGCTTGGACAACACGTTCTCGACAAACTTCATCAACAGCGCAGACTGGGTTCGCTTCCGCGAATTGAGCTTGCGTATCAATGCAACCGACTGGCTCAATGATCTCTTTGGTGGTAACAGCCTGCAAGGTGTCAATGCCGTCCTGTCGGTGCGGAACCTTGCACTCTTTACCAACTACGACGGCATCGACCCAGAGGGTAACGCCGACGGTGGTCAGAGCTCGGGCGTGGATCGTGGTGTTGAGTTCAATACGTTGCCACAGCCACGCGTTGTGAACTTCCAACTCAACTTTAGCTTCTAATTCAAGGAGAGAACTGACATGAAACGACTCACTCAAGGACTTGTCGGAACCCTCCTGATCGCCTTCGTAGCGGTGGGATGTTCCGATTATGTCCAAAACGTTGAACAACCAATCGGCTCCGTCTCGGACGCCGAGCTCAATTCGCCATCGGATGTGATTCCGTTCATCCGTGGTATGGAAACCCGCTTCGCCGCAGTCTACGGCGAGGGATCACTGAATAACGGCGGTCTGTCGGACGAACTGATCTTCACCACAGCTGTGCGTGGTGCCACGTTCCCTACGTACAACCAGATCGACAACGGTGGTGTGGGAGTTCTGGTACCGGCCAACAACACGGTGCAGAACGGCTGGCGGTCACTGACGCAGTTCCGCTTTTTGGCCGACAACCTGATTGCTCGCTCCACGAGCATCAAGGCTTCTCTCGATGAGAACTCCCCAACGTATGCTGAAGATGCAGCTCAATGCGATGAGGGTGTGTTCTACGGTCACCTGTACGGTGCAATCGCCCGTGGCATGATGGCCGATCACTGGTCGTTGGACAACACCGGCCCAGGCGGTGGTGTTCTGGACGCTACCACGCTTGGCTCGGGAAATAGCCCCTTCATTCCTGCTGCTAC
>CAZBOW010000001.1:184920-196025 GCA_964493635.1 uncultured Hyphomicrobiales bacterium | reverse complement strand
CATTTGCGTCCCAGAACCGCGTGGGCTACGATCTCTTCCTGTTGAAGTTTCCCTTTGAAGCTCCCACGCGCGATACGCTTCCGCGCACCAAGTTCCGGCAGCAGCAACTCGATGAACAGAATTCCTTGGCAGGAATCCTCTCGGATGTCAATCGTCCTTCGACGGAGCCGACGGCCGTCGGCTACGGACAGTTCGATATTCTGCTAACCGACGCGAGCATCGTAGAGCCCAATGAGGACATCAGTCCAGAGAACGTGTCCGGATCCGGCTCTTCCGTAGCACGCATCGACTTGGAGCCACGTGAGTATCGTGTAGCCTTCACACCGGATGTTATCACCGGAAATGCAGGGTACAGCAACTGGTACGGCGCTCAAGGAACTACGCAGATGCTGTTCTCCGATATGATGGGTGACCACGAAATCTACTTCATGGCGAATCTTTTCCTTGATCTGACGAACAGCAACTTCTTTCTGCAGTACACCTATCGCCCGGAACTGATCGACTGGTCGGTAGGGGGCTTTCACAATGCCGGGTATACGTTCGTCAACGACCCCAACCTTGGAGGCAGCTATCTAGCACGAATGCGCAGTTACGGTGGCATTCTCTATGGCACCTACGCCTTCAGTCGGTATAGTCGCCTCGATGTCGGGCTGCAGATTCAGGCCATGTCGCGCGAAAACATCGACGTGCCCACCATGCCGACACTCTCACGGTTTGTCACGATGCCAAGTGTGTCGTATGTCTTGGATAATACCGTTGGCGGCTTGTGGGCACCCATCGACGGCACCCGTTTGAATTTCACGGCCGAGGCCTCGCCTCCCATCGGTGGTGGAGGGCTTTCCTTTGCCACGCTGCGCACGGATGTTCGTCATTACATCCACCTCGGTGGCGATTACTCCATTGCGGTGCGAGGCAGTGGTGGAATGAGCATGGGGGCAAACCCGCAAAAGTTCTTCATCGGTGGGGTGGACAACTGGTTCAACCGGTTCTTCAGCGATCAGGGTTGGCCCTTCCAGAATCCGGAGGATTTTGCCTTCATCCGTCCTGGTTTTCCGATTCGTGGCTACGCGTTGAATGAACGCAACGGTACCCAATACGTTGTAGCCAACGCGGAACTCCGATTCCCACTCCTGTTCGCCTTCCAGGCTGGTCCGATTCCAGCGCTTTTTCAGGGTCTTCAAGGCCAGATCTTCTTCGACATGGGTGGGGCATGGGATCAACAAGGCTATGCCTGGACATCTCGCGGCGGGATTCTGTTCGAGGCAGCCAATCCTTTGCTCTACAGCACTGGCATCGGAATTCGCTCTTTAGCGCTTGGTCTGCCTCTTCGGTTCGACATCGCCTGGCGACAGGAGCCAGCAGGGGGCTTCTCGGCTCCGGTCTACCTGTTTTCGCTAGGCGCTGACTTTTGAGAATCCGGCTCTGCCGTTGGTCAGCTCAACAACAAACGTCGTGATACGCTCCTGCTCATGTGCGGGCATCTGCACGTGGAACGTCACGGCGTCTCCATACGAGATCTCGTAGCTACAGCCATGCTGCTGCAAACCTTCGATCAGCATTGACATGTCGTCGTAGGAACAGTAGACATCCACACTCGTCATCGGAACCATGGTGACCACCTCGGCCTGATCAATAACCGCATGCGCTGCGTCGGCATACGCACGGGCTAGGGGACCAACACCGAGCTTGACGCCCCCAAAATAGCGCACCACCACCACGATGCAGTTCGTCAGACGAGCACGCTGTAGGCAGAACAACAACGGCTTGCCAGCGGTACCGCTTGGCTCACCATCATCGCTCATCCGATACTCCATTCCATCCGTTCCTAACCGATACGCGTAGCAATGATGGCCTGCATCCCAGTATGTTTGTTTCAACACGTTGAGATATGATTGCGCTTCTTCCTTGGACCGACATGGAGCAAGAAAGGCAAGGAACCTGGACTTCCGCACAATCAGTTCGGCAGTACTCTCGGTGGCAGGAGTCGTCGGGAAACGTTCGTCGGGCGGAAGTTGTTCAGTCATGGAGCGTTGTGCGTGTCAGAAGCGTTTCTAACGGTACCGAAAGGGATCATGAAGATTGGAATGGTGTGCTACCCGACGTACGGCGGTAGTGGGGTGCTTGCAACCGAACTCGGCCACCAGTTGGCGAAGCGAGGCCACGAAGTGCACTTCATCACGTACGACATGCCGATGCGCCTTGATCGGTTTCAAGACAACATCTACTACCACGAAGTTGAAACCCCCAGCTACCCCCTGTTGGAGTCGGATCTCTATCCACTAGCGCTGGCTGGGAAGATCGTTGATGTTGCAAAATATGAATCGCTCGATGTCCTGCACGTACACTACGCCATCCCACATGCCGTAAGCGGCTACCTTGCCCGTCAGGTACTTGCCGAGAAACAGGCTCTACCATTGGTCACCACGCTGCACGGAACCGACATCACCCTGGTTGGTTTAGAGCCAACGTTTCATCCGCTGATCCGATTTGCCCTTGATCAATCGGACGTGGTCACTGCCGTATCCGGATTTCTTGAGGAGCGTACCCGACAGAACTTCGGATCGGAACTCTCGATTAACGTCATTCCGAACTTCGTCGACACCGAGCATTACCAGCGTCGCGACAACCCTGACTTGCAACGTCATTTACGGCCGAATGGTGAAGCAATTCTGCTGCATGTGTCGAATTTTCGGCCCGTGAAGCGAGTTCAGGACTGCGTGCGGGTTCTGGCCGAGGTTCGCAAGAAAATTGATGCACGGTTGGTGTTGGTGGGGGATGGTCCGGATCGATCCGAAACCGAGCGTCTCTGCCGGGAACTTGGTGTGTCCGACCACGTGGTCTTTCTTGGCAAACAGAGTGCCTTGCCGGAGATCCTCTCCGTTGCCGACGTCTTTCTGCTACCGTCACAACAGGAGAGTTTTGGTCTGTCTGCCTTAGAGGCCATGTCGTGTTCCGTGCCGGTGATCGGAACGAACATCGGCGGTATTGGCGAGGTTGTCGAGCATGGCGAATCCGGCTACCTTGCAGAATTGGGAGACATCCAACGGATGGCACGCTACGCACTTGAACTGCTTCTACACCCCAAGAAACTGGAACACTTCCGCGTGCAGGCACGCCGCCGCGCGGTGGACGAGTTTGACATTTCCCTGATCGTGCCACAGTATGAGTCGCTCTACCAGAAAGCTGTGACGCACTGCCTGCAGCAGCCGTCACCCCGTTCATGAACCTGAAAGGATACTACCGTGCAACCACCAAGAACACCGTCCCTAACTGCTGCTCTTCAGTATCTCGATCAGCACTACGACACCTCCCGTGAACAGCTCTTGGAGTTTTTACGATTTCCTAGCGTCAGCACCGATCCAGAGCGCACACCGGCCGTTGCCGAATGCGCCGAGTGGCTAGCCAACCACTTGCGACGAATTGGCGTGAGCACGGTTACGGTCCATACAACCGAAGGGCATCCCATTGTTTACGCCGAGCATCTGACGGCAGGTCCGGACGCTCCCACCGTGCTGATGTATGGTCATTACGATGTGCAACCCGTTGACCCGCTCCACCTCTGGACCAACGACCCCTTCGATCCTACCGTTCGTGACGGTAAGGTCTTCGCCCGTGGGGCAACCGATGACAAGGGGCAAGTATGGATTCATGTGGCGGCGCTCGAAGCTATGCTGAGCACTGGCGAGCCCCTTCCGGTCAACCTGAAACTCTTGATCGAGGGCGAAGAGGAGATTGGTAGTCCGAATCTTTCACCGTTCGTGCGACATCATGTCGAAATGCTGTCCTGCGATGCCGTTGTCGTCTCCGATACGGCAATGTTTGCTCCCGGACAGCCATCCCTGGTGTATGGGCTGCGAGGCTTGGCCTATGTCGAGATCCATGTCGACGGACCACGACGTGACCTCCACAGCGGGTCGTATGGTGGCCCCGTGGCCAATCCGCTGAACGCTCTCTGCTCTATCATCGCCTCGATGAAGGACGAGCACGGACGCATCACGATCGATGGGTTCTACGACGATGTGCCAGCCATCAGCGATCAGGAACGTGAGGCACTCCGTGCTCTCGACTACACGTCCGAGCGGCTCATGAACGATGTTGGGCAACCTGATGCCGGCGGAGAAGATGGCTATTCGATCGTTGAGCGACTGTGGACGCGTCCAACCCTTGATGTGAATGGCATGATCGGCGGTTTTACGGGCGAGGGGGCAAAAACTGTTCTGCCGGCAACGGCCATGGCCAAGGTTAGTATGCGCTTGGTTCCGAACCAGCGACATCAGCGCATTGTGGAGCTCATCACCGAACATGTTGCGCGCGTGACACCAGCAGGCGTTCGGGCCCGTGTGGTGGATCTGCACGGCGCGGATCCCGTTCTGGTGCCCCTGGATGCTCCGGCACTGGCTGCCGCCGATTGGGCCCTGCGCGAAACATTTGGAACCCCGTGCTTGTATCAACGCGAAGGCGGATCGATTCCGGTTGTTGAGCTTTTTAGCTCTGCACTCGGCGTGCCGACGGTCCTGATGGGATTCGGACTGAGTACGGAGAACGCACACTCTCCGGATGAGCATTTCTCGCTGGAGCATTTCCGCAAGGGGATGGATGCTACCGTTCGCTTCTACCATGCCATGACGTCCCTTCCGACGGCAACGAATCCAGCATGACCATTCTCCGTGCCGAGCTCTTGCTCGTGGCGATCACGCTGATCTGGGGCGGTACGTTTGCGCTCATCAAGGGTGCGGTGGTAGACACCTCACCCCTGTTGCTGGTGTGGTACCGATTTGCCCTTGCAGCGATCGTTTCCCTCGCACTGTGGCCACGTGCACTTCAACGAGTGTCGCGCCAGACCATCGTTCGTGGACTCATGCTCGGTCTGCTGTACGGCCCGGGCTTCGTGTTACAGACGATGGGTTTGCAGTCGTCGTCGGCGTCGACATCGGCCTTCATTACCGGTACGCTGGTTGTGTTCACACCGTTTGCCTACTGGATCATTGCCGGACGCCGAATCCGTCCGCTGCATCTTGGTTCCGTTCTGGCTGTCGTCGTTGGCCTGTGGTTGTTCACGGCTCCTGAAATCCACGGTCTGCCGCTCGGGGACGTGATGACCCTCGTGGCGGCGATGCAGTGGGCCGTCTACATCGTGATCTTAGATCGGTGGACGTCGCCCGGCGGGGGCTCTACCTCGACGGACGACCACCATGCCCTGGTTCTCCTACAATTCGTAGTTACGGCAGCCCTTGCTGGCGTGGGGTCTGTGCTGTTTGACTCGCATGCCGATGAACAGCGTACGGTATGGTCGTCGAGTCTTGTTTGGACCATTCTGTACTGTGCCCTCTTGGCATCGGTGTTTGCAACGTGGGTTCAGACACGCTTCCAGCACTACACCCATCCGGTCCGAGCCGGTGTGATCTACGCCATGGAGCCCATCGCCGCTGCGGTTGTGGCCGTGCTGCTGCTGGACGAGTCGTGGAGCCTGCGAAATGTGGCCGGAGCTATCGTCATCCTAGGGGCCGTGGTCATTCCCGATCTCATCCTTGCTCGAACTACACGGGAATCTGCATGACCACACACGCCGAACTACGTCAACGCATGAAGGCTCACCGCCGTGAGCTAGCCCCATCGACCAAGCAGCTCTGGGATCAGCTGATCTTCCAACGGGCTCATAAAGATGGACGTTTTCAACGAGCTCGCGCCGTTCACATCTATCGCTCCACGCCTGAGGAAATCGAGACGCTACCGTTCATCGAGTATGCCTGGGCGCTTGGCAAGGAAGTGTACTGTCCGCGGATCGTCGGGCCGGCGCAGCACGGCACGATGGAGCACGTCCGGGTAACACCAGCCACGGTATGGGTGCAGTCTGACGTTGGCATCATGGAGCCGGTACCACAGCTAGACGATCAAGAACAGGCGGCCATTCGTACGCATCACGACTTTTCACCTCAGGACGTCATCGTTGTACCGCTGTTGGCCTTCGATCACCACGGTTATCGGCTGGGGTATGGAGGGGGCTTTTATGATCGGTTTCTGGAGCACGCCGCGGCACCTACGATTGGTCTGGCCTACCAGTTTCAGCGCTGTGCATCGGTAGAGCCGTGCTCGCACGACCAACCGTTGCAGCGCATCGCAACGGAAGAACGTTGGTATGATTTCCGTGATCGTTCCGCGTAAGTTTGCAGCATGAGTACGTCCAAGAAGTATAGCGTCACGGTACAATCAGGCACAGCCTCCACGGTAACCACAACAGCGGTTGTCCCTAACTCTGGGACGGGCTCTGGGGCTGGTTCTGAGACGGGCTCTGGGACAGGCTCTGGAACGAGCTACCGTTGGAATGGCGATCTGCCGGTTGTGGTTTCCACCGACGGTGTGTCGTCTCTAACGATAGACCTACGGGGCTATCGCTACGACGTTACCATTCACGATCAGCATCACCATGAACTGCTCTCCATCCTGCGTGCCTCACCGGCAATGCAATCCCGTACGACGAAGGTGAACGCTCCGATGCCCGGCCTGATCAAGAGTATCCTTGTGGCCGAAGGGGACGTGGTTCGCAAAGGAGCCACGCTGTTCACGTTGGAGGCTATGAAGATGGAGAACGCGATTACCGCTCCTATGGACGGCATCGTGCGGAGTGTAGCCGCAGTGGAATCAACCGCCGTTGAGAAGGGGAGTGTGCTGTGTATGCTGGAACCGACGGCCGAGACGCCCTAATCTACTCCAGAATCTACTCCAGTAGGAGCGTTTGCCAGGCAGACTCCACATCGTTGTTCTGCAGAAACGCACGGGCGATGTGGTGACGCAGCCCTCGATCGTGCTGCCGACCTTGCTGAAGCATGGCATAGAGGGCCCCCATCGGATTGTTCGACGCCAACTCAATCTCCACAGAATCTGCGTGGTAGGCGGCATCAAAGTCCGGAAACGAGCCATCCAACGCCGGTAGCATCGCCACCGATGCCAACCGACCAAGATCGTTGCCTGTCAGGATCTCGCTGGTGCGAATATGGTCTGGCAGGGCATCAACCCCAATACACGGCAGAGCGGGTTGTGATGTCTGAAATCTGTCGGTTGTACGCGTGTAGTGGTTGTAGCCCATGCGGCCGACCAGATCCATTTTCCCGGGATCAACCATGCCGTCAACCAGCACGCTCTCCGAAACGTGAAAGGCGATGACTTCCAACAGCATCAGATTACCATTTCCTCCGATGTCGCGCCGAAGTTCGATATTCTCCATCAGTCGGCACTCCAGGGCATAGGGCGACTCGGCCACATAGGGGGCCTGCACCAATTGCGACAATGCCTTCGCAAACCCGGCCTTGGCAAACTCATCGACATCGGCGGCATACGGTGCGGCGGCCACATTCATCTGCTCGACCATGGCAAAGCTCACCATGGAGATCGTGCATTCACCCGTTTCCATGATGTTCCGCCACGTATCCTTCGTCTGCCCCGTTTTGGCGGCAATTGCCGGGCCGATGGCAACGATGGGGGGATTCGAGGCAAATGCGTTGAAAAACGAATACGGACTCAGGTTAGCTATGCCATTGCGATCGACGGATCCCACGAAGGCAATGGGGCGTGGAGACACACCACTAAGGAGCAGTTGATGGCGGTCACGATGAGACAGATCGGCTGGTAGGATGGTTTTCATCGCACGAAAATGCCCAGAGCAAGAGCAATGTCCAAGCGGTAGGGCTCAGAGTGTATATTTGCTGTTCACTGTACCGGCATCACTGTTTCTGGAATCTGTTCGTGGAGACACGCATGTTGTTGAAGAGTCGCCTTGCTACTGTTGTGATCATTGCCAGCCTTCTGGTGGTGAGCTGTGGAACCAAGGAGTCGGCAGAAACCGACATCAGCACGGTTAAGGTTTCGTGGAAGAAATTCGATACTCCCGCTGGGGCCGATCCCAGCGTCCCGGACACCCTAGGAGGTGCCGGGTTTGAGAACGTCGCCGAATCCATGGGCTTCCAAACATGGACACCAACGCAGGCCGACTTGGACCTGTTTGTCTATCCGGTGACCAAAGGTGGAACCATTACCAGCACGATTTCGCGATTCCCGCTGAGCTTCCGTCCGTTCTTTTACGGCCCAAGCGCGAACTTCACGGAAAACTCGCACATGAGCTCGCTGGTCTATGAAACCTTGATCGGCGTCCATCCCGTGACCTTGGACTTCATCCCGGCGTTGGCGTCGCACTGGAAGATCTCGGAAGATCAGATGACCTTCACCTTCCGGATCGACCCGAATGCTCGCTGGTCCGACGGCAAGCGCGTGACGGCGCAGGACGTGGTGGCTACGTTCAATCTGATTATGGATGAGTCCATTCAATCGCCATCAATGCAGCAGAGCTTCAGCCGGTACAACACCCCGGTTGCCCTGAGCCCATACCTGGTGCAAGTTTCCTGTAATGAGCAGAACTGGCGCAATTTCCTTTCGTTTGGCGCCAGCCTGAGCATCCTGCAAAGCGACGAAATTGGTGGCCTTACAGGACGGGAGTTTGTTGACAAGTTCCAGTACACCATGCCCGTTGGATCCGGTCCGTACATCATCCTTCCGGAGGACATCAAGAAGCAGGAGTCGTATCGGTTCACGCGCCGTCCCGACTATTGGGCCATCGACTACGTTCTGGCAAAAGCCTCGAACAACTTCGACTACCTGAGTTTTTCGGTGGTAAAGGACAATCCAACGTTGGAGTACGAGATGTTCAAGAAAGGGGAGACCGACTACTTCTCCTTTACCTCTCTGACCACGGATAAGTGGGTATCGGACACGTCGTACGATGCACTGCAGAAGCACTGGATTCAGCGCTATCGTGTGATCACCGATGGCCCGGCTGGAACGTACGGCTACTATTTCAACACGCGGAAGGCCCCCTTCGACGACATTCGCGTTCGTAAGGCATTTGCCCATCTGCTGGACCGCGAATCCATTATCAGCAAGCTGCTCTTCGACGAGTATGTCCCGATGAACTCTTGGTACGGCAACTCGGTGTACGAGTTTCCAGGCAACGAAAAAATCGACTTCAACCCTCAAAAGGCGGCCGAACTGTTAACGCAAGCCGGTTGGACGTCGCGGAACAAGGATGGATTCCTCACTAAGAATGGTAAGCCGTTTGTGGTGGAATTGCCGATTATCAAGCCTTTGGAACAGTTTGTCACGCCATTCAAGCAAACGGCCAAGGATGCTGGCATCGACGTTCAAATCAAGTACGTCGACGGCAATACGATGTCCGAAAACATGATGGAGCGGAACTTCTCGCTGACGGTCGGTAACTACGGCGGTCTGGTGTTCCCGAATCCAGAGACATCTCTGGCCAGTAAGTTGGCCGACCTCAAGAACACGAACAACGTTACCGGATTTAAGAATGCCCGGGTTGATCAACTGATCGAGGAGTACCGCGTGGCCTTCAATCAGGCCGACCGGGTACGCATCATCCAAGAAATCGACAAGATCGTTTCGGCTGAGCATCTCATCGCCTTCTGGTGGGCACCGAAAGGTGTCCGAATCGCAGCATGGAACAAATTCGGCATGCCAAAGGGCATCCTGAGTAAGAACACCCAGGTGGGCGACCAGGACCTTGCAATCATGACGGGATGGTGGATCGACCCTGCCAAGCAGTCTGCGCTTGAAGAAGCCAAGAAGGCCGGCACCTCCGTAGAGGGATCGTCCGGAGTGGTTGTCAATACGTTCTGGAAAACCTACAAGCGATAAGAGGCCCGATCAGTGCTAACGTACTTTCTTCGGCGTCTGCTGTTGGCAATTCCAACCTTTATTGGGTGCACGATTGTCGTGTTCTCGATTGTCCAACTCTCACCGGGTGGACCGCTCGAACAACAGAAGCGCCAGCTTCAGGCTGCAGCTGCCGAAGGCGGAACTGTGGGCGGGATCGCCAGCGAAGGGGAAACCTCCATACCGCCGAAAGCACTCGAGGAGTTAAAGCGATACTACGGTTTCGACAAGCCGATCTTCGAACGCTACCTGATCTGGTTGGGCGTGTGGCCTCGAGAAGTCGACCAGTATTCGGTGGAACTCGATCAACCACGGCGTGTGACGGGTGGGAAGAGCGTTCTCGTTCGGCGGGAAGAGTCCGGCTTGGTAGTCTATGATGCAGATCGCCCAACGGAACGTGCCGCTGAATGGTTGGTTGCCGACTTGACGCACGAAGATGGCAGCCCGAACCGTTACGTGTACAAGTCGGAGTTTGCCGGCATTCTCACGGGCGACTTTGGCAACTCCTACCAGTACCGCGAGCCCGTCATCGACCTGATCAAGGAACGACTTCCCGTGTCGATCCAGTTTGGAGTGATCGGCTTCATCATTGCCTACGTGGTAGCCCTCTACTTGGGTATCCAGAAAGCGCTTGAGCACCGGTCTCGATTTGATATCATCACGAGCGTCGGCATGTTTGCTCTCAACTCGATGCCAGGGTGGGCCATTGGTGCTATTCTGCTCATGTTTTTGGCTACCGACTCCTTCCTGCCGCTCTTACCGCTTGGGGGTATTCAGAGTTCGGAATATGATATGCTTGAGATCGGGTCCAAAATCGCCGATCGTGCAGTGCACTTCATCTTGCCGATCATTGCCTACTCCGTGACAGGGATTGCCTCGTTGGCCATGCTGATGAAGAATTCGTTGTTGGAGAACCTCGGGCACGACTACGTGCGCACCGCATTTGCCAAGGGACTGCGAGAAAAGCGTGTGATCTGGATGCATGCCATGCGTAACTCGATTATCCCTCTTGCAGCACGAGCCGGGTTTGTGATTACAGTATTCTTGGCTGGGTCGTTTTTGATTGAGTATGTATTCAACATCGAGGGGATCGGCAAACTCTCGTATATGGCCATCCTCTCTCGTGATTATCCAATCGTCTTTGCGTTCACGGTGATTGGTGTTACAACGCTCTTGCTGGGCAATATCATCTCGGACTTCATTCTCGCCGTTGTTGATCCTCGCATTCGGTTCAAGTAAGCACTATGGGACTATTTACCTCCTGGCGATCATCAGCGACTCCCAAGCCCCTTACGGTGTTCCAGCGGAGATGGGCCAAGTTCAAGAGTTTGAAACGAGGGTATTACTCGCTGATCATCATTTCGACGGCCTATGCCATCTCATGG
>CAZBOW010000001.1:182090-184820 GCA_964493635.1 uncultured Hyphomicrobiales bacterium | reverse complement strand
ACGCAGTCCGGCAACACCCAATTCTTGGCTCCGCTGGAATCAGATGAGGCTGGCAACGCACGGCTATTTGGTACGGACGACCGTGGGCGTGATGTGTTCGCCCGTATGGCCTACGGCTTTAACGTTTCATTGTCGTTTGCCCTTGCCTTGGTGATTCTCGAATACTTCATCGGTATCCCACTAGGAATGATCAGCGGTTTTCGCGGTGGTTGGTTCGACATCATCCTCCAGCGGTTTATTGAGATCTGGAGTACACTTCCCATTCTCTTCGTGATCATCATCGTGGTGTCGCTGTTCACGCCCAGCTTCATGCTGCTGCTGGGACTCCTGTCGATTACATCGTGGATTGGCATTACCTGGCTCATCAGAGCTGAGTTTTTGCGCGAGAAATCGAAGGACTACGTTGCCGCAGCCGTGAGCATCGGGGTGCCCACACGTACGATTTTGCTGAAGCATATTCTGCCGAATAGCTTGGTGCCGATCATCACGTACTTCCCGTTTGCCATCGTGG
Organism: uncultured Hyphomicrobiales bacterium; assembly: GCA_964493635.1. GTDB lineage: Bacteria > Bacteroidota > Ignavibacteria > Kapaibacteriales > Kapaibacteriaceae > OLB6. The sequence goes on along the minus strand of CAZBOW010000001.1, from coordinate 184,309 downwards.
CCGGTATCGGAGCACTGGTGAGTCTGGACTTCTTAGGCTTTGGCCTGCCACCGCCGACTCCATCATGGGGTGAGATGGTCTCCTTGGGCTTGAAGTATATCACCACCAACAAATGGTGGCTTGTTGCTGCTCCCTTGGGTGCCATGTTCATCACGCTCCTGCTAACGGTGTTTGTGGGAGAGTCGGTTCGTGAAGCATTTGATCCGAAGGTGTTTTCGCGCCTTCGCTAGTTGCTGAGTAACAGGAAGTTCATAGCGTGTCACAGGAAACAACCGCAGAACCACTCGTAGAAGTGCGCGACCTAAAAACCTACTTCAATATTGAAGGGAAGTGGGCCAAGGCCGTCGACGGTGTGTCGTTCAACATCTACAAGGGCGAGGTTCTTGGCATCGTCGGAGAGTCCGGTTCGGGCAAGTCCGTAACTGCGCTGTCGTTGATGAAGTTGATCCCCGACCCTCCGGGTAGGATCATGGGCGGTGAGATCCTGTTTAAAGGGACGGACATCGTCAAGGTATCCTACGAGGACATGTACTCCATCCGGGGACGGGAAATCGCCATGATTTTCCAAGAGCCGATGACGTCGCTCAACCCCGTCTTCACCGTGGGCATGCAGATCGCGGAAGTCATTCAAACGCACTTTGACGTCACCGAAGCCGAGGCGAAGACGCGAGCCATTGACATGCTACGCCAGGTGGGCATTCCCGACCCTGAAAAGCGGTATAGCGACTACCCGCACCAGTTTTCCGGTGGAATGCGCCAGCGGGTAATGATCGCCATCGCCTTGGCGTGCAATCCGGCAATTCTCATCGCCGACGAGCCGACGACGGCTTTGGATGTAACAATCCAAGCCCAGATTCTTGAGCTGATGCTGGAGCTGAAACAGCGTCGTGAGGAAGCAGCGATTGTCCTGATTACGCACGATCTTGCTGTGGTAGCCGAGCTCTGTCAACGCGTCATCGTGATGTACGGTGGCAAGATTCAAGAGGTGGCCACGGTACATGATCTGTTCTATGCACCGCAACATCCCTACACCAAGGGCCTGATGGCCAGCATTCCGCGGCCAGCAGCTGAGGGCATGGCTCACGAACGCCTCAAGGCCATCCCTGGGAACGTCCCCAGCATCGGCAACCTTCCGCAAGGGTGTAAGTTCTGCACACGATGCGAGGTGAAGCTGGACATCTGCGACACGACCGAACCCGATCTCGTCGAGATTGCTCCTGGTCACTCAGTGCGCTGTCATCTGATTTCGTCCGGGGGTGTCCAATGAGCAATCATGTCTTACAGGTGAACGACCTGCACGTGCACTTTCCCGTCTATGGTGGCGTGTTCAGCCGGCGTGTAGCTGAGGTCAAGGCTGTCGATGGTGTCTCCTTCGATGTCATGCGCGGTGAAACGCTCGGGTTGGTTGGGGAGTCCGGCTGTGGCAAGACTACCGTTGGGCGCGCAATCGTCAACGTTCTCAAACACGTGTCTCCGGATGTTCATCTGTCCGGCTCGATGGCCTACGTTGATGAGAATGGAGCATCGACGGACCTGCTGCACTTGTCCAAGAAGGCGATGCTACCGTACCGCTCGCAGATCCAGATGATTTTTCAGGATCCATATTCGTCGCTGAATTCGCGGTTATCGGTTCGCCAAATCATTGCCGAGCCCCTTACCATCCATCATCCGGAAATGTCGAAGGCCGAGATCAGTGATCGTGTGGAGTGGCTCCTCGAAAAAGTTGGTCTCCAGCCCGAGTATGCAGCTCGGTTTCCTCATGAGTTTTCCGGTGGTCAGCGCCAGCGGATCGGGATTGCCCGGGCCTTGGCAACCAACCCAGATGTGATCGTCTGTGACGAGCCCGTCTCGGCGCTGGACGTCTCCGTGCAGGCGCAAGTGATCAACCTGATGGAGGATCTACGCGAAGAGTTTAAGATGTCGTACCTCTTCATTGCCCATGATCTGTCGGTGGTGTACCACATCTCACAGCGTATTGCCGTGATGTACCTTGGCAACATCGTCGAGATCGGGACAGCCGATCAGGTGTATTTCCATCCGACGCATCCGTATACCAAGGCATTGATTTCCGCCGTACCAGAACCCGACCCAGCAGCACGGAATAAACAACGGATCGTCCTGAAGGGGGATATTCCAACGCCACTGAACAAGCCGTCGGGCTGTGGATTTCGCACGCGATGCCCAATAGCGCGCAGTGAGTGCGCCTCGATCACTCCAAC
>CAZBOW010000001.1:179646-181990 GCA_964493635.1 uncultured Hyphomicrobiales bacterium | reverse complement strand
GGTCGGCATTGGTCGTTATGGGTCGTTACGGCTGCAACCAGTTCGTACGAAGCGATCCCAGGACTGGCTCGACGACGAATCCTCGCTGACGAAGTACGGCAATCATTCCATCGCGTCCTGGCAGGTGGGCAGCACCAACAGCAATGAAGGTGGGTGTTGTGGTCAGGGGCGTTTGGAGTCGGTCCACCATGGTATGGTTCCGATCTCCGGCGAGCGTTTCGATCAACGAACTAGAGACATCAGCTGCGCTAGCCTCGTCCAGTAGCGTGGCAATCGCGTCCAAATCTTCTCGCACGTAGGCATCCACCAGGACGTCGAGTTTCAGCTCGGCCGCGGACGACTCCGAATCCGTGAGTGCGGCCGTGAGAACGGAATCCGGAAACTGATCGAAGATCGCCAGCTGCTCATCGATCGTCTCAAGACCTCCACGGGGGATCGACCGCTTCTTGGCGTAGGTCCAGAGCCACTGATCGATCGTGGTCGTAGCGGGTCGAGACGACACCCAGAGTTTCTGCTGCAGCGTCATGATCTTCAGAAATGCCGGCCGCTTCATCAGGCGCGTCAGCACAGTGGGCATCATCAACGAATCCAGGTGCAACTCCGAAACATACCATGCACTGCTACGTACGGCAGCCAGAATGGTATCACGCTGATGGAAGACGGCGCTGTCCGGCAGGTGGATCGTGCCAAAGAGGTGGCTCGTGACCCCGGTCGGCGAGGTGATGCGCCACAGCAGCGACTGAGCCGATAGCGATAGCGGACCAAGGCTCCCTAGCACGATCACGACGAGAAGAATCCGGTATCTTGCAGAGTTGGTCATGTTGTTCAGGTTGTTCACGTCGTTCACGTCGTTCAATTAGGAGGTGTGGTAAGAATGCAGGGAATCGTCGCACGAATCGTTGGGATGGTAGTCGGTGTTGTGGTGTTGGCTCTTCATGCTGGTTTTTCCAGTGGTCTTCACGCCGAGGAATCCGACTCATTGCGGCTGCTTCGCCACATCGAGTGGGCCATGGACTACATGGATCGGAACCTCCCAGATGAAGCGATCCGTCAGTGGGACAGTGCTGTTGCCATCGATCCGACGTTTACGCCATACCGGTATGAACGAACCGTCTGCCTTGCCATGGCCGGACGCTACCAAGAGGCCATCGACTCCCTCCAGCCCATCTATCGCGACACCATGATCTTGGATCGTGGCTATCAACTCCTCGGTAACTGCTTCGACTACCTCGAAGATACGGTTCGCTCGCTGGAAGCCTATACCGAGGGTCTCCAGGCGTGCCCAGCCAGTGGCCGGTTGCACTATGAAATGGGAGCTCGAGCCTTCTTGAATCGGAACCTTCCCGACGCTCTCCGTTGGTGGGTGCGCGGAACACGGGCGGAACCTAAGTATGCAACGAACTACTACTGGATTTGTAAGGGGCTTGCCGCATCACCAAATAAGATCTGGGCAGTTCTCTACGGTGAGCTGTTTATGAACCTTGAGCCGAACTCGCGACGTACCAAGGAAATTTCCGCGCTGTTGTTCGAAACCTGGAACAAGGCCATCACCTTGGGGCATCCGGATGATCCGATCAACTTTTGTTCCGAGTCGCTTCTAGAAGAGTTGTCGCCTCACGGACCGGCGGTGATGAACTTTCCGACAGCCTTCGAATTCACAACGGCAACGTCGGCCCAGCATCTGATTCCTCAAACGGGTATCAAGGAGCGACTCACGATACGGGAGCTGATCGAGATACGCATGAACTTTATTCGCGGTTGGAAGGCCAGTGGATACATGGAGCTGTATCCCAATGACCTCCTGCGGTGGCACGACCAGCTATTGTCGGCCGGATGGCTTGACGAATACCTCTGGTGGATCTACGCCTTTGGAGATCCAGAGGAGCTAGCCGAGCATTACCGCGCGGATGCGGAGCGCTACGACACCATGTTAGGCTACCTCTCGGCAAAACCTGGGTTGGATTTCACGAAACCTCAATGTGTTGGCATTGGTTGCGACTAAGCTGCCAGATGCTGTATCTTTGTAACCTATGGCAACAATCTTGATCCTCTTGAGCCTATTTGCGGCTATTCTCCTCATCCTTGTTGTACTGATCCAGCCAGGGAAGTCAGAGATGATTTCCGGTATGGGTGGACTGGGCGGACAGGCGGCTAACCTCTTTGGTGTGCGCCAGTCGCGCAATGTTCTCCAGAATCTGACCATCGGACTTACCATCAGCCTGATGGTGATGGCCTTGTTGGTCAATCGCCTGTTTATTGGCGATGAAGGTTCGGCCGGTCGCGTTCCGGTAACACAGGGTGTGTCGATTCCGCAGCCTTCCTCGACGCCAACGTCGACGCCAAC
>CAZBOW010000001.1:156925-179546 GCA_964493635.1 uncultured Hyphomicrobiales bacterium | reverse complement strand
CCGACGTCGACACCGCCGGCACCGACTCCGACACAACAAGCTCCAGCCGACCAACCAGCAGGGAACTAATCCCACAGCAGGAGCCCATGGCTAGCACTCTCGGATCCGCCGTCGAGCATACCCTTGCCTTCGATGCCACTGTTGATGCCAACAAGCAGTCGATGCGCAAAATTGAGGGGGTTGCCGATCGCATCCGTCGTGGTGGTGGCACCAAGGCGATCGAGCGGCATCACGCAAAGGGTAAGCAGACAGCGCGTGAGCGTATCGCCAACCTCATCGACGCTGAGAGCCCCTTCCTCGAAATCGGTCTTTTCGCTGCCGAAGGAATGTATGCCGAAGCCGGAGGAGCTCCTTCCGCTGGTGTGGTGTGTGGCATCGGAATCATCCACGGGCGTGAGTGTGTCATTGTGGCCAACGATGCCACCGTGAAAGCTGGAGCCTGGTTTCCGATGACGGCTAAGAAGAACCTTCGGGCGCAAGAAATCGCCATCGACAACCAGCTGCCGATTATCTACCTCGTAGATTCTGCTGGGGTCTACTTGCCCATGCAAGATGAGATCTTTCCCGACAAGGAGCACTTCGGGCGGCAGTTTCGCAACAATGCCGTGCTCTCGGCCATGGGGGTACCACAAATCGCTGCCATCATGGGCCCCTGCGTGGCAGGGGGAGCCTATCTCCCCATTATGAGCGACGAGGCCCTAATCGTCGACGGCACCGGCAGTGTCTTCTTGGCTGGTCCTGCCCTTGTAGAAGCCGCGATTGGGGAAAAGACGGGTATCGAACCTCTTGGCGGAGCTACCATGCACAGCACCATCAGCGGTGTTGTGGATTACCGCGTTGATTCCGACGCTGAGGCTCTCGAGACCATCCGATCGCTTGTCGAGAAATTTGCTCCATCTAAGGGTCAAAAAAACCACTTCTCTCGGATCGATCCCCAAGAGCCTCTGTATGATCAAGAGGAACTGTGGGGGTTGATTCCAGCTGACCGTGCCAAACCATATAGCACCCGTCAGATCTTAGCCCGCCTCTTGGATGGGTCCACGTTCGATGAATACAAGGCCGGCTATGGCAGCACCATCATCTGTGGGTACGGCCGGATCGATGGATGGGCTGTGGGAATCGTTGCCAACAATCGCGAGATTGTTCGCACAGGAAGTGGGGAAATGCAGGTCGGAGGCGTGATCTACTCTGACTCCGCCGATAAAGCGGCACGGTTTATCCTCAACTGCAATCAGCGGGGCATTCCACTGGTATTCTTGCAGGACGTCACCGGATTTATGGTTGGAACGCGATCCGAACAGGGTGGAATCATCAAGGACGGTGCGAAGATGGTCAATGCCGTTGCCAACAGTGTGGTGCCGAAGTTCACGATCATCATGGGCAATTCGTACGGTGCGGGTAACTATGCCATGTGCGGTAAGGCCTACGACCCACGACTGATCTATGCCTGGCCCACTGCACAGATCGCCGTCATGGGCGGCGCGCAAGCGGCTAAAACACTCCTGACGATCAAGGTCGCGCAGCTGGAAAAGCAGGGAGAATCCCTCAGCGACGCCGATCAGCAAAAGCTCCTCGCCGACATCCAACAATCGTACGACAGTACAACGACGCCCGTCTATGCCGCATCGCGGCTGTGGGTGGATGGAATCATTGCCCCTACCGATACACGCGCCGTCATCTCCCGTGGAATCGCCGCTGCCTCCCACGTGAAGGAGATTCCTGAACCTCGGAATGGCGTCTTTCAGGTGTAAGGAAGGAGGACCATGGCTCCACGGGCTCTCGACGATCTTGTCCGGCGCTGTGGACGTTGGATCTCCACGGCATGGATCGACCGACTCGCCCTGAGCAGGGATGCCTCCTTGTATCGGATGGTACCCCAAGCCGTGGCTCGTCCGCGGACTTCTCAGGACATCATCGACCTGCTCGACTACAGCCGGACACATGCGGTGCCGATCACCTTTCGGGCCGGTGGTACTAGCCTGTCGGGGCAGGCCGTCACCAACGGGATTCTCGTGGACCTTTCACGAGGATGGGATCGGGTTGAGGTGCTCAACCATGGAGCGCAGGTACGTGTTCAACCGGGGGTGACCGGCGCACGCGTCAACGCGCGTCTGGCTCCGTACCACCGGAAGCTCGGACCTGATCCAGCTTCGATTTCTGCGGCAATGATTGGTGGAATCATCGCCAACAACGCCTCCGGCATGTGCTGTGGTACCGAACACAACTCCTACCACACCGTTGAGTCGATGGTGGTGATCCTGGCCGATGGAACGCGCCTTGATACCGGAGCCGCCAACGCCGACCGACTCTTGCACCAGCTGCGACCAGATCTCGTTCACGGCTTGGATGAACTGCGCCAGGCAATTCGGGCGGATCACGACCTTACAGCGCTGATCCGTAGGAAGTATCGCATCAAGAATACGATGGGGTACTCTCTGAATGCATTTCTCGACGAGGACACCCCGGCGCGTCTCCTCTGTAAACTCATGGTTGGCAGTGAAGGTACGCTTGGCTTCGTAGAAGAGGCCACGTACCGAACCATCGACGACCCTGCCATTCAGCATACAGCTTTGTTCCTGTATCCGACGATTCACGCAGCCTGTGCTACCATCGCCGAGTGGAAGGCCCTGGGCGCGGCCGCCGTAGAGCTGATGGACGACGCCTCGATTCGCTCGTTCTCTGGTCTTGTGCATACCCCTGAGATGTATCGCTTCGAGACAGACGGCCCCCGCTCAGGACGTGCTGCCTTGCTGGTGGAGTTTCACGGCACGCTTCCGAGCATTCCATATTCGGCTACAGCGGCGGCAGAGTTCGCCACACCGTGGTACACGGACGCGGCGCAACGCCGAGAACTCTGGCGACTGCGAAAGGGGCTCATGCCAACGGTTGGTGCACTGCGGCCTGCAGGATCAACGATGATCAACGAGGACGTTGCCGTGCCTCCAGAGCACGTCGCCAGCCTTGTTGGAGACCTCCAGCTGGCGTTCTCTCGGTACGGCTATGACGAAGCTGTGATTTTCGGCCACGCCAAGGATGGTAATCTGCACTTCATCATCTACCAGGACTTTTCACAACCCGCCGAGGTGACCCGCTATACGGACTTCATGAACCACATCGCGGAGATCGTTGCCGACCGCTACAACGGCTCGCTCAAAGCCGAACATGGAACGGGTCGGAACATGGCACCATTCGTCGAACAGGAGTGGGGAGCAACGGCCTATGCCCTGATGTGGAGGCTGAAGAACCTCTTGGATCCGGACGGTATTCTCAACCCCGATGTGATCCTAAGCCGGCACTCCGACATTCACGTTCAGCACCTGAAGCCCGTACCGGTGGTGGATCCTTCGGTCAACGACTGCATCGAGTGCGGATTCTGCGAACACGTCTGTCCTACGCGGGAAACGACCACCACGCCGCGACAACGCATCGTATTGGAACGTGAGTTACTGCTGGACCACCCAGAGTCCGTGCGGCATGACGTGCTCCGGGATCGCTCCTGGCAGGTCTTCGACTCGTGTGCCGCCGACGGCATCTGCAGCAGTGCCTGTCCCGTTGGGATCAATACCGGTCAGCTGGTCAAACACCACCGATCATCAACCACCAGTTCCGCCACACAGCTCCTTGCTCGGGTAGCCGCCACAGTTCCACGCGTGACCGATGCCGCAGCGCGACTTGGTTCGGTTGCAGTATCGGCCGTGATGCCGCATCGTGTGGGTCGTCCGGTGACGATCTATGATGATCGGACATCGGTTCAGGAGGCCGACATCGTTCTTGTGCCGGCCTGTCCAAGCCGCTGGTTTGGCACCGCTGCCGATGGGTCCTCACAGCAGGAAGCCATCGAGCGCGTGGTGCGAAGAGCCGGTCTACGTCTTGCTACGATTGCCGATGGGTCGTGGTGTTGCGGGCAGGTGTACGAATCAAAGGGTCTGACCGACGCAGCCAGGACGTGTCGTGCAAACGCCGCCAATGCGCTGCAGCAACACGGCGTGGGCGACAACCATCGTGTGTTCACCGACGTCAGCACATGCGCGCATGCATGCCACACGTCCATGCAGTCGCCCATCGACATCGTGCATCGTTTGATTGCACCACAGCTTTCGTGGACACAGCGATACCACCACGTGGTCCTTCATCCGGGCTGTGGTGTTGCCGGCTTGGGTCACACCGATCTGCTACGCTCCGTTCTTGAGCGGGTTGCTGACCGCGTTACGATTCCGGCAACAGCAGCATGCTGTGGAATGGCCGGCGATCACGGACTTCGTCATCCACATGTGGTCCAAGGGGCACTGCGACAGGAAGTCGACGATCTTCGAGTCCTTGAAGAAGAGGGACCTATTGATGCCTATGTCAGCATGAATCCTCTCTGCCAATCGGCGCTACGCCACCACACGGACCGACCATGGATTTCCGTCTGGGAGCTGCTCGATCGTGCAACGTCCTGAGACCATTACGGTCGAAACACCTGATTCTTCCACGTGACGTTTTTCTTGAGGACCAAGAAGGGGAGAAACAGCTCTGTGATCATTAACACAACGACCGACATGGGGATGAACGGCAGTAATCGGTAGCGACCAACGGCATGTACGGCCGTACTGATCAGTAGGCCATCAGCACCGATTCGCAGGAGTAGTAGCGCCACAACCCACCACCATAGGGTTTGACTTAGGGCAAGTGCCAGTGCTAGCCAGAGTGCAACGCTGGTGGCCACAAACGCCACAGCGCGCCACCCCAGACTCGTTCCGCCGCGCACCCAACGATGACGCTGCGTGATATACTCCCGTAGTGATCGCGCCGGCAAACTCTCTACCGACGTCATTTCATGGATCGCATGGCGTACGCGCCAGCCGGCATCGTGAATCGCCTGCTGTAGGGCCAGGTCCTCCGTCACGCTGAAGGAAATACGCCGATAGCCCCCTACCTGCTCGAATGCGTCGCGACGAACAGCGAGGTTATTCCCAAAACAGCCCAGTGGTATGCCCAGACCAATTCCACCGGCTGCCATCGCCTGAGTGTATGTCCACTCCACGTCCTGAATGCGATCAAAGAGCGTTGGACCAGTGATGGAGGTCAACCCAGCCACCAACCCAACGTTGGGATCGGAGAACTGCTGGACCATACCGCGCACCCAGCCAGGCGACACGCTGCAGTCGGCGTCCGTCATCAGGATCAGTTCGCCCGCCGACGCATCAATGCCGTGCTGCAGTGCCCCGGGTTTTCCTCGTAGATTGCGTTCGACGTCCTCGTTTGTGCGCGACACCACCCGTAGTTCTGCAAACTCGCTCGCCAATCGCTGCAGGACCTGCGCCGTCCCATCGGTACTGCGGTCGTCCACAACCACAACCGTTCGCAGCGATGCCGGGTAATCAACGCGCATAAGCGAGGTAATGCAACGCTCAAGCGTAGCTTCTTCGTTTCGAGCTGGAACGACGATCGTGACCGACGGTGTGTACAGTGCTGTTCTCCATCGCGTGCGCTGGCGACGAAAACCGATCATGAAGAGCCCAACTCTAGCAGCGTAGAGTGCAGCAAGGAGCGCGACAATGGTGGACACAGCAGGCATTTGTCACAATGATACCGTCGGACGTGCAAAGAACGGCAACGAATGGCTCGGAATGGCCCAGATTTCCCAACAAGAACTGATAACATCCATGACGACGCTCACGCGTCGCTTACGAATACATGCTCTCTCGCTCTTCTTCTGTTGACCTACTACACGACCCGATCGATCGGTCGCTTCGACAGTTCGCCATCCCCATGGCCTTCAGCTTCATGATCAATATGATCTATTCGCTGATCGACCGGTATTATGCCTCGCGCCTCGGCGACGATGCCATTGCCGCCATTGGCGCCAGCGACCAGGTGACCTTCTTTGTGTTTACGCTTGCCAGTGGCTTTTCCGTTGGTACAGGCATTATCGTTGCACGCCGATTCGGGGAGCGCGATCTCGAAGAGGCGGGTCGTATTGCAGCGCAGGCCCTTGTTGCGATGGTCCTGATTGGGTCGGTCATCACCGCCGTGATCTACAGTGTTCTTCCATCGGTTCCACGCTTGATGAACATGCCGTCGACAGTAGGTACGATGGCAATGCAGTACATGCAGATGCTCTATGTGGGTTTCACGGCAAACCTGGTAAACTTCCAGCTGTTTTCCGTGATTCGATCAACCGGAAATCCAGTATTCCCGATGATGGTCCTGATCTCCACCACGGTGCTCAATGCTGTGATTGCCCCCGTGTTAATTTTTGGTGTCGGACCGATTTCCGCCATGGGGCTGGCAGGTGCTGGGTTAGCCACGGCCATCGCGCAGGTATCTGGTACGGTCCTGGCACTGTGGGCCATTCTTTCCGGTAAAACTGGTCTTGGACTGCGGTTTGCACGATTCCGTCTGGATGGAGGACTGATCCTACGTGTGGCCAAACTGGGAGTGCCGGCGTCGTTGCAGATGCTGTCAGTAAGCATCAATCGCGCCCTGATCTTTGTGCTGGTAGGGGGCTATGGCACGTCGATTACCGCGGCCTACACCCTAGGACTGAACGTGGACATGGCCGTTTTCATGAGTGTGTTTGCCCTTGGCGTGTCCGTCGAGGTTGCCACCGGACAGAACATTGGCTCAGGAAACTGGTCGCGTGCTGAAGCCTACCACCGCTCGGCCATCAAACAAGGTGCCGTGTTGATGGCGGTGCTCGGCGTGGTGGTGCTGGCCTTTGGATCCCTGTTCGTAAAGCTCTACACGCAACAACCAGCAACCGTTGCTGCTGCCACCACGTATCTGCAGATCGCCGTCATTGGATACGTCTTCTTTGCCATTGGTCTGGTGACGGTGCGGTCGATCAGTGGCGCCGGGGCAGCCCTGACGAGTCTGTTGATCACGGCCTGCAGTCTGCTGGGGTTCCAACTTCCGGTGGCCTATGCCTTATCTCGATTCGCTGGTATGGGGCCTACAGGGGTCTGGATTGGAATTGTCGTGGGCTATGCCGTTTTTGCGCTGGTGGCACTTGTTGTGCACCGAAGACCGTTCTGGCGCACGGCGTCGGTGTAGCAACGCTAGCCACTGGATTAAACTGTTACGCACCGTAGGCGTTTATACCCCCGTGACAGCCGACGATGATATCCTGACGGCCCTCCGTGCCGGTAACCGCGACGATGCCATTTCGGCCATCGTACGGGATCATCAGGCCTTTATTACGTCAGTCGCCCTGCGTCACCTGCGCAACCGCGACGACGCCATGGACGTCACACACGACGTGCTCGTGAAGGTGATTGAGGCACTTCCACGGTTTACCCAACAGGCATCACTGCGAACGTGGCTGTATCGTATCACCGTTAACACGTGCATCTCGCTTCAACGGAAACGACGGTGGCTCCAGTATTTCTCCGTCGGTGAGTCGGAGGGGGAGACCGATGTGATCAGCTCTGATCCCGGACCAGATCGCGCTGTTGAGCACCAAGACTTCCACACATACCTTGATGCCATCCTGCGCACTCTGCCAGCCAAACAACGGGAAACGTTTTGTCTGCGATACTTCGACGAGCTGTCCTACGAGGAGATGAGCGCGATGCTGGGCACGAGCGTTGGAGCACTAAAGGCAAACTATCACTGGGCCATCAAAAAACTAGCCGAACATCTACGGACAAGTGAGTACTATCAACAATGGAACACGGCAAACACCACCTCGACGACCACCTCGACGATCATCACGAAATAGAGGCCTTCCTCCACGGCGTTCGATCTCAGGCGTCGGGACCACCACTGCCACTGTTGGAGGATCGTGTGCGCGCGTCGCTATCACGTCGTTCACAGCGCAGGCAGGCAGTGCGGTTCAGCGTGGCCGCCGGCATGATTCTGGTAGCTGCCGGCAGCATCTATTGGCTTAGCCGGCCGGCAACCACCGAGACGCACGACATCCTCTCGTTCGACGCCGTCCCCACATCGTACTTCAACGATGTTGAAACGTCCGAGACCATGATCCTGAGTACCACCGATCTTGACATCATTTTTTCGGAGAACCAAGAATGACGACCTACCGCGCATTACTATGGCTGGTGATGAGTCTGGTGACAACTTTCCTCGTGTGGGGTGCTGCACCCCAAAACGTGGTTGCCCAGCCAAACAAAGCCGACCTTCAGGAGAAGATCATGAATCTTCGGAAGGTGAAGCTCTTAGAAGTTCTAGATTTAGAGGGCAACGAGGTGGAGATGTTCTTTAGCGTGTTCAATACGTTTGAAAAGCGTCACGTGGACGTTCGCCGAACACTGGATGACGCAACACGCGACTTGAAGCGGGCAATCGATGATGGGGCATCAGAGTCCGAGCTAAAATCACTCACTGCAAAAGTGCTCACACGGGTAGCTGCGTTAGAAGAGCTTGTTCAGGAGCGGTTCCGTGCCATTGAAAAGGTGCTACGCCCCTCGCAGTATGCGCGCTACGTACTTTTCGAAACGCGGTTTCGCGACGAACTCCAACAGATGTTGGTTGAACGCATGCGCATGCAGAATCGAGGTAGGCGCACGCCGCGGTGAGCGCTTAGGCAACCAGACCAACGACACATGCTGCCAACAGATTGGCTAGTGCCCCGATGCACATCGCCTTGAACGCCAGTCGAGCTACCTCCGAGCGTTTATCCGGGACCATGATTCCGAAGCCGCCAATTTGGATGCCGATCGACATCACATTGGCAAAGCCACAAAGGGCAACGGTTGCAATCTGCACCGTACGCTCGGAGAGTTGGCCACTGGCGATCAGCGTCGATAGCTGGTCGTAGGCCAAGAACTCTGTCTGACTGAGTTTGACACCAAGCAGGCCGGACAACGCCGAGACCTCCTCAGCAGGAACTCCCGTGAGCCAAGCCAGGGGATAGAAGATCACGGCAAATATCTCGTTGAGCGAGCGGGGCATGGCCGACCAGCCCCACGACGAAGCCGTATCGGCGACGCCTGAAAGTGTTGCATCGAGAAGCGCCACAACGGCTGTGAAGGCCAACAGAACCATCAAGACATTGATTGCAATGGTAAATCCGTCGAGTGCGCCTCGTGACAACGCGTCAACAACGTTTTGTGACGGTACCACTGGGTCCTCGAGTTCGATGGAAGACCGACGATCATTGGTGGATTGCTCCGGCGGCTGATCCGCTGGAGGTTCGGCAATCTTAGCGAGGACCAGACTGCCGGGAGCTGCCAGCAGACTTGCAACAATCAACGCCGTGGCAGGGATTCCCATGGCGATATAGACTCCCATGATCGAACCAGCAATGGTGGCAAAGCCCCCTACCATCACGGCAAACAACTCGGTTGTGGTTGCCGACGGCAGGTAATGCCGAATCAGCAGCGGCGCCTCGGTTTGCCCGAGGAACACGTTAGCAGCAGCGGCCAGCGACTCAATCCCCGTGGTTCGCATGGTGCGTTGCATCACCCAGGCCATGGCTCGCACAACCCGCTGCATGAGGCCAAGGTGATACAAGACTGCCGTGATGGAGGATAAGAACACAATGATCGGCAGCACGGTCAGTGCGAACTGCATTCCAAAGACCAAGCGGTTCTCATCGGTAGGTTCGGCAATCTTGCCGAACAGAAACACGGCACCATGATTTGCGAAACTCAGAAGCCAGGTGACGCTCCGTCCGATGTTCTGAAACAGAGCCGTTCCAGCCGGCACCTGCAGAACGAACAGTGCCAGCAGCAGCTGCAGCAGGACTCCCCACACGACCACACGCAGTGGCACACCGCGACGATTCGACGACCAGGCCCATGCGATGCCCAGCAGGACCACAATACCAAGGGCAGAAATCAGGCGTTCCATGGTTTCCTTACGATTCAGAATCGAACAGAACGTTCTGTTCGCCAAACATCTCAACGAGGAAGGCAACGGTGGCTTCCGAGGTATCGAGTTTCACCATTGTAGCATACTGCACACGACCCTGCGGTCGGTCCACGACAAACTTCACCGACCGCGTAGCCTCGGCAGTGTTACAGCGGTCCCGCAGGACTTGGAGATCCTGTGGCGTAACCCTCGTTGGATCCAAGCGGAGAACAAAGCCTTTAACAAGTTGTGCTGAGGCCTGTTCGAGCGATAACACCGAGTCAACGTAGATTTTGACACTCTGACCTTGAACCTCACACCGCCCAACAAATACCAATACGGCATCGGTCTGCAGCAGGGGACCGTACTGTTTGAAGGCATCGCTCCAAAACACGCACTCGCAGGATCCATTGAACTGCTCGACCTTGACAAACGCAATCGTATTCTCTCGCTTGTCGAGCCGCGTTCGGATGTCGCTGACAAGGCCGCAGACGCGCACGGTGGTCTCGTGCTTGTCCGACAGCTCGGTGCCGAGCGTGATCGTCGAGTAACTCTGCACGGATAGCGCATGCTCCTGCAGCGGATGACCGGTCACGTAAAAGTTGAGAACATCGCGCTCATGATGGAGGCGCTCTTTCTCTGCCCACTCTTGTGCTGGGGGTAGTGCAGGCTCGGACGGTTTGGTGACCTCCTCGCCAAACAAGGAGTCCATATGGTCCTGTGAGGCACCTTGAACACGCCGTGCGTACTCAATGGCAGGATCAATGGCCGCGTAGAGTTGAGCGCGATGACCGTGCTGCAGTGAGTCGAACGCACCGGAGTACACCAGGGCCTCGAGCACGCGGCGATTCACAACACGGCTATCAACACGTGCAGCAAAGTCGAACATCGACGTAAACGGTGCCGAGGCACGGGCCTTGACAATCTCCTCAACGGCATTGACGCCGACTCCCTTGATGGCGGCCATCCCGAAGTAGATCAGCGAACCTTCGGCAACGAAGGTGGCCTTGGAGCGATTGACATCTGGGGGAAGCACCAGAATGTGACTGCGCTTAGCCTCTTCAATCAGCGCAACAATCTTCTTTTGATCGGACAGTTCCGCCGACATGTTCGCCGCAAGGAACTCCGCCGGGTAATGAGCTTTCAACCATGCCGTCTGGAAGGCAAGGTAGGCATAGGCCGCAGAGTGCGACTTGTTAAAGCCATAGGAGGCGAACTTCTGAATCAGGTCGAAGATTTCCCCGGCCAGCTCGGCGTTGATGTCCGACGTGGCGATCGCTCCTTGCACAAACAACTGCCGTTGCTCCTCCATGAGCGCGGCGTCCTTCTTACCCATAGCTCGACGCATCAGGTCGGCCTGCGCAAGGGTGAAGCCTGCTAACTGCTGGACGAGCTGCATCACCTGTTCCTGGTAGACAATAATGCCGTACGTGGTGTGCAGGATCGGCTCCATCTTCGGATGAAGGTAGGTAATCTCCCGGCGGCCGTGCTTGCGCTCGATGAAATCCGGGATGTTATCCATTGGACCCGGCCGATACAGGGCATTCATGGCAATCAGGTCGTCCAACCGCTCCGGCTTAAGCTGGCGTAGGGCATTCTGCATTGGCTCGGATTCAAACTGAAACACCGCCAGAGTCAATCCTTCACCGATCAGCGCATAGGTACGGGGATCGGCGTAATCGATGGCATCCATGTCCAATGAATGCCCGTGATTCTGCCGAATGAGCTCAAGTGTCCTGTCGATGATCGTTAGCGTGCGAAGGCCAAGAAAATCCATCTTTAGCAGGCCGGCATCCTCAAGATCCTTCATGTTGTACTGCGTTGCCGGCTCCGTGGTTGGCGTCTGGTACACCGGAACGTAGTCGGAAATCGGACCGGGAGCAATCACCACCCCAGCAGCATGCAGTGAGGAATTTCTGGCCATACCTTCCAGCACCATCGAAAACTCAAGAAGGTCCTTGAGCTTGGTATCCTTGGTATCCTTCAACCACTTCAGCTCCGGCAACTCGAGCGCCTCACGGATGCGATGCACGCGCCCCATCACCACAGGAATTTTCTCGGTAATGCTGTTGATGGTACTTAAGTCGATGCCGAGCACGCGCCCGACATCCTTCAAAACAGCACGAGATGAGAGTGTACCAAACGTGATAATCTGCGCAACGGCATCGGCTCCGTACTTGTCCTTGACGTAGGCGATCACATCGGCACGACGATCGTCGGAAAAGTCGATATCGATATCTGGCATCGATACGCGATCGGGATTGAGAAACCGCTCGAACAGCAGATCGTACTGTAACGGATCGATGTTGGTGATTCCCAGAGCATAGGCAACAAGCGATCCGGCAGCCGAGCCCCGTCCCGGACCAACGCGGATCCCCATGGAACGTGCGGCGGCGATAAAGTCCTGTACAATGAGGAAGTAGCCAGCATAGCCCATCGACTTGATCACCCGCAGCTCAAAGCCGATGCGATCGAGGATCTCTGACGTCATAACAGGGTATCGCCGCTCTAACCCCTTCATCGTGAGCTCCTCGAGGTAATCCTCGAGTGTGGTGGCATCACTTTCGTCGGGAATCGGGAACTGCGGCATCTGAAGATCGGTAGGGATCGTCAGATCGATCTTCTCGGCAATGGCAACGGTGTTGTCGATACCCTCGGGCACATCTTTGAACAGCTGCTTCATGCTCTCCTGCGTCTTGAGGTACATCTCAGGAACACGGTAGCGTAGATCGCGTCGAACATCGAAGGCGGTCTCCTTGGCAAAGGCCGCATCCTTGGTAATGTGCAGCAGGACGTTGTGGGCAGCGGCATGATCTTGGCTGACGTAATGGGCATCATTGCTCACCACGAGGGGGATGCCGAGCGACCGAGCGAGCTTCGGTGCTTGTTCCATCACAACACGGTCCTCGGGCAGACCGTGATTCTGGAGCTCGATGTAGAAGTCGTCTCCAAAGATTTCCTTGAGCTGGATGGCATTGGCTCGCGCCAAGTCCACATCACCCGAGAGCAGGGGAGCATTGATGGGGCCCGCCAGGCAGGCCGACGTTGCAATCAATCCTTCATGATGCTCACGCAACAACTCCCAATCGATCCGCGGTTTGTAGTAGAACCCTTCGGCATGGGCCCGAGAGGTGAGCTTTACAAGGTTGCGATACCCCACATCGTTTTTTGCCAAGAGCACCAGATGATAGTAGTTCCGTGCCTTTCCGGACTCTACCACCTTCTCACGATCGGTGCGCTTCTTGACGGCCAGATAGACTTCGCATCCGATGATCGGCTTGATACCCTGCTTCTTGGCCTTTTTGTAAAACTCAAAGCAACCGAACATCACACCGTGATCGGTGATTGCTAGTGCTGTCTGACCATCGGCCTTGGCTGCGGTAATGAGTTGGTCCGGCGTCGCTGCGGCGTCTAGGAGGGAATAGTGCGTGTGATTGTGAAGGTGCACGAACGACATGGCAGCCTACCTTTAGGGAGATTCGGAGAGCAATTGGACGATGGCCGAGGAGAGCACACTGCTGATCTTGCTTCGCGCTGCTTGACCCAGCGGACTGAGTTGCAGATCGATCTCAATCGTGCCATCCGTCAGGGTGATGGAACCCGTTCCGAAGATACTGTCTGCGTGCAACACGTCCGTGCCATCTCCCTCCGTCCACGACCGTGTGTGGAGAACTTCTTTCAGGAACGGGTGATCTGTGAGGTAGGCCTCAATACGGCGACGTGCCTCAACCCTCGACATCGTGATGGCATGAACATCCTGCAGGCGAGCAGCACCCACGGACACCTACTTCAGCGCCTCACGAATACGGGCGCTGGCAACGTCGAGAATCCAAACCACAAGGGTAATGATGATCACCAGGGTACCGACCTCCTGGAACTTGGCCAGTCCCTGGTACTGCGTCAGTAACGTTCCGATGCCGCCACCGCCAACAAAGCCGATGATCGTGGCCATGCGGACGTTGATATCCCATCGGTAGATGGTGAAACTGAGAAACGGAATAACCACTTGCGGAACGATGGCAAACCAAATGTTTTGCAGCCGATTGGCACCCGTAGCGGCAATGGCTTCGATGGGGCCGTCGTTGATGTCCTCGATCTGCTCACTGTACTGCTTGGCTAGCGAGGCCACAGTATGAACCACCAAGGCCAACATCCCGGCAAACGGGCCAATGCCAACCCACACCGAGAAGATCACGGCCCAGATCACGGGCTCCATCGAACGGGCAATGTTCAGGACGGCCCGAATCGACGTATACACCGCACGTTCACCTGCCGTAGCCGACATCACGTTCCGAGCAGCAGGAAAGCTGATCAGGAATGCCAGCGGTACGGCCACCACCGTTGCCATTAGTGCCGTAAACACGGTCACCACCATGGCTTCCAGTGCCTGCGGGATAATGCTTACGTTCGGCTGCACCAGTGCGCCAAAAATGCGGCCAGCCCCCTGCAGCCCCTCGGACGAGAAAAATTCGATGGGGGAGATCTTTGTGATGATCCACCCTGTCCAGAGGGTGATCACAAACGACGTCCAGCCGAGGTGTCGGACAATCGCCCGGCCGGCGTTCGACGATGGCATTCCACCGCGGATGAATGCTCGGCCGAGCGACCCCTCCGTGGTGACGCCGAGGACAATCAAGAGCACAGCTAGGGCAATCATGCCCACAACATCGGGCATTCCGAATGCTGGCGGCGTGCTCCCGACGAAGGCGGGAAGGACCACCCGCCAGAGCGAGGCCCATAGCATCGCCCCCAGCGTGGCATCCAGCATGGCAGCAAACACTCGGGACAGCGGCGACATCGGCGAGAAGGTCGTCATCGGATTTCTACCTCCCGTGCGTCTTCGCCGTAAATAGCGGCGAACCACTCATCGGAGATCTCTTCTGGATGACCGTCGAAGACGAGAGTACCATGTTTGAGGGCCACAACCCGCGAGGCATACTGACGAACCAGTGAGAGGAAGTGCAGGTTGCAGATAACCGTCATGCCCAACTCTTTATTCACCTTCTCTAAGTACTGCATCACGGAGTGCGATGTTGCCGGATCCAGCGAGGCTACCGGTTCATCAGCAAGGAGAACCTTGGGGTGTTGCATGAGCGCTCGCGCGATAGCTACGCGCTGTTTCTGCCCCCCCGAGAGAGCATCGGCACGCATCTCGGCTTTGTCGGCAATGCCCACGATGTCCAAGTTGTGAAGCGCCTCGGCAACCTGCTCCCGTGAGAACCGGTTTAGGATGGATGTCATCGTTCCGGTGGCACCCAGCGAGCCGTAGAGGACATTTTTTAGGACGGAGTGTCGGTCGATGAGATTGAAGTGCTGAAAGATCATGCCGATCCGCGACCGATGGCGCCGTAAATCCTCGCCGCCAATGTGTGCGATGTCGGTGCCATCAAACAGTATGCGACCGTCCGATGGCTCCAGAAGCCGGTTAATCGTGCGCAGTAGGGTAGACTTCCCACTGCCGGACAGGCCGATGACAACCAAGAATTCCCCGGGGTGAACCGTCAGGGACACATTCCGCAACGCGTGAACCCCATTGGGGTAGGTGTGCGATACATCTACGACTTCAAGAATGGGACGCATGGCTGCAAAGATACTATGCCAGCTATCTTTGCACGATGCCCGTACCAATAATCATTACCATCGACGGACCTGCCGGAGCAGGGAAGTCCACCACGGCCCGCAGAGTAGCAGAGCACCTTGGGTATATCTACATCGATACCGGTGCGATGTACCGGGCAGTAACCCTTGCTGCCATCGAGTCGGCCACAGCGATCTCCACCAGTGGCCTGTGCGCGTTGGTCTTAACGATCTCCATCGAATTGCGAACCGACGAGCGTGGGCAACGAACACTTCTCAACGGCGTGGATGTCTCGGACCGTATTCGGCAGCCCGATGTTACGGCACTGGTAAGTCGTGTGAGCGCCGAGCCGTGCGTTCGGGAGCACTTGGTTGCCCTCCAGCGTGCCATGGGCCGTGACGGCGGGGTGGTAATGGACGGGCGTGACATCGGCTCGGTGGTGTTTCCACATGCCCATGTGAAGGTCTACCTCGTTGCCTCGATCGCTGAGCGAGCCCGTCGGCGCGTACAGGATCTCCGCGCGCTCGGTCAGCATGCCGAGATCGAAGACGTCATTACACAAATTGCGGAGCGGGATCGTCTGGACAGCTCTCGCCAAACCAGCCCGTTGATGAAGCCAGAGGGTGCCGTAGAGATCGATACCACCCATCGGACGATCGACGAGCAGGTGCAGGATATTGTGCAGTTGGCGAAGAACTACCAGAAGGCACACCACTTCATAACCACCTACGGAAACCTGTAGGCAGCACCATGAACGTTACCATCGACAGACAGAGTGGCTTTTGCTGGGGCGTTGTGCGAACCGTGCAGATTGCCGAAGAACAGCTCACGCAACCACAACTCACCCAACCCAATAGCGAATCACAGCGACGGAATGTGTACGTGCTTGGCCACATCATTCACAATCCGAAAGAGATTGAACGCTTGGCTGCTAAGGGGCTTACGACGATCTCTGTGGAGGACTTTCCATCGATCGCACATTCTGGCGCCAAGGTGATCATTCGCGCTCATGGAGAGCCCCCTGCGACCTATCGGGCTGCATGGGAGCACGGCATCGAATTGGTGGACGCTACTTGCCCCGTCGTGACCAAACTTCAGGAGCGCGTGCGGAAGTTCTACGACCAGGGGTATCAGGTGGTCATCTTCGGCAAGAAGGATCACGCCGAAGTACTTGGCGTGCGCGGAGTGGTCAGAGACGACTGTATCGTGGTAAAGAGCGTCGATGAGGCACTCGCCACGGTTGATGTGTCGAAAAAGACCGTGCTCTTCTCTCAAACGACCATGGACCGACCCACACTCTATGCCATCCGTGATGCTCTGAAGCAGCGGGTCAGCGAGTTGGTTGTCGACTCCATGGAGGCCATCGCCACGGAGTTTCATGCCAAGGACACGATCTGTGGACAGGTGTCGGGCCGGGAGTCTCAATTGGCAGACTATGCCCGTGCCAACGACGTGATCATCTTTGTTGCTGGCAGGACGTCCAGCAATGGCAAGGTCCTTTTTGACGTCGCCAAAGCCGCCAATCCGCGAACCTACTTCATCGAAGATGTCACCGAGATCGACCCGTCGTGGTTGCATGGTGCAGAACGGATTGGCATCAGCGGTGCAACAAGCACTCCGCAGTGGCACATGGAAGAAGTCGCTGACTATCTTCGGGCTCTGCGCGGCTGAATGTAAGGGCCATCGGCCAAGAACGTCGTACCTTTGTCGAAATAGTTCTTTGAGAGTCTCAGTGAGACACTCGCACCGTTTTTCTCGAATCAACCCTATGGGGATGTACCGGCTTCGACGGGGCGTGATGACCACGAAGATGCGTGTCGAGCTACGCTGGTGGAGCTCGTAAATACAACCGGCGAACAACAACTGGCGATAACTTCGGTTATCGCATGGCTGCCTAACTTAAGGCACCCATGCCATCGCACGAGAGCTTGTCTATGGGCCCTCGCCGCGGTGTCAAACCCCACATAGACTGGCGGGAAGCTGCGTTTCAGGGCCTACCGTGAGACATTACTGAAACTGGCCTGGCAGGACCTGTCGTTCGGTGCCCTGACTGGCAAGAACATGTAGAACGAAGACACACGTGGTAGGCTTCGGCGATTCCGCTTCGGACCCGGGTTCGACTCCCGGCATCTCCACTTTTATGCTTCCTTTGCGCGTTTGTTTTTTGTGGCACTTTCACCAGCCCGATTACACGGTGCCTGGCTCTGAAGATGGCCATGGGAAGCTCTTTCTTCCTTGGGTGCGGATGCATGCACTCAAGGATTATGCATGGTTGCCGCGCCTGTTTGCAGAGTTTCCCCTGCGGCACACTATCAACGTTGTACCGTCGCTACTAGCTCAGATTGATGCCTACGGCAGGGGAGCCACCGACCCCGTTCTGGAGCTCTGCAGCGGGTCCGTTTCCGATCGGTCCCCGGAAGATCGACGACAGCTCGTGGAATGGGCGTCGACGCTCCAACCAACGACGCAGCTTCACGAATTTCCGCGGCTAGAGCAGATTCTGCAGCATCCGCAACCAGAACGGCTGTCGGATACAGAGCTCCTTGACCTCCAAACACTGCTCCATCTTGCGTGGAGCAGTCCCGAGCTGAGAAGGCACCCCATCGTTGCCAATCTGATGAGCAAGCAGCAAGGCTTCTCTCAGACCGACCGCGATCGTTTACTGGATCTGCAGCACCAGTATCTGCAGGAGGTGATTCCCGCTCTGCAGCATCTCTGCACAGGCACGAGCAGTGAGTTGTCTGTCTCACCCTTCTACCATCCCATCCTGCCACTGCTCTGTTCGACGGCTACAGCCAGCGAATCAATGCCTGAGGCCTACCTACCGAACCCACCGCTGCAGGCCAGGGCCGATGCCCAGTGGCACGTGGCCTCGGCACTTGCCGATGCAACAACACGTTTCGGATCGCGCCCGCAAGGCATGTGGCCCTCGGAAGGGAGCCTGAGTATGGACGTTCTCACCATCATGGCCGAGCAGGGGATTCGGTGGACGGCTACCGATGCTGCCATTCTGCGTCAGAGTAAGTTGGCACAGGGACATGAGCGCCAATCACCGGCTCCGACAGCCCCCTACCATCCCTATCGCGTGGCAACATCCTCGGGCGACATCACCGTGTTGTTCCGCGATCTGGAGCTGAGCGATGCGATTGGATTTGTGTACGCAACGTGGGATCCCGACCGCGCTGCCGAGGACTTTTTGTCGCGTCTGCGGCATCGCCGTGCAATGATCATCGATCATGAGGGCATCGAGGCTCTTACGTCGGCATGCGTTCCGGTTATTCTGGATGGCGAAAACTGTTGGGAGTTTTACCACAGTAATGGCGAGCCATTTCTTCGCGCGCTTCTGCGCCGATTGTCCGATGCAGACGACATTCAGCTGGTGAGCTGTTCCGAAGCAGCTGCAGCGAGCGCACAGCACCTTGATCATCTTGTCGCAGGTTCGTGGATCGACGGAAACTTTCGGATCTGGATTGGATCCCCGGCAACGAATCTCGCCTGGGAGCTTCTGGCCGATGTGCGCGCGAACCTTCCGGAGGCGTTCTACCCGGAGCTCTACCGCCTAGAGGCAAGTGACTGGTGGTGGTGGTACGATGAACGCCACACCGCACCGCATCAATGGTTGTTCGACCGTATGTTTCGTCGGCACCTGGCGCGATTGTATGAGCTCAGCCACCGACATCCTCCCTTGAACCTTGACCACCCACTGCAGGACATCGTCATGAAACAGTCAACGGACTCATCTGGAAAACATCTTGTTCCCGTTGGTTTCAGTGCCGGAGCCATGCACCAGGGCGAGTCACTGTGCAAGCACCTCACGGTGGAGACCGACGACAACTGGCAGCGGATCACCATCGAATTGAACCGACCATGCCACGGTGATGAGGAGGTGATTGCCACCATTCGGGATCGTCATGGTCTTGAGCGTCGCTGTGGCATTACGGCCGATGAAGTCTTGTTTCAGTCGCCACTCCATGACGAGGGGTGCCAGCGCCTATCGGCGGTGCATGCTGCAGTCTACCTGCGCACGGCGGATCACTGGTGGGTGGAACTTCAGGAACAGCGAACGGGTGGTCGTCTGGCCAGCACGCGTGTCGAAGTGCGGCTATAGTGAACACTCACTTCCGTCGAGGATAGATATCCACGCGGCGGCCTTCGGGGTCGACGATGCGTCCAGAACGATCGATACCGCGATCGATACCGCGATCGATACCGCGACCAACAACCGAACATCGTTCGTTCGGGAATCCCAGCTCCCTGAGCATCTCGGCAACAGAGCGTGCTCGGCGCTCCGACAACTCGGCATTGAGTGCTGATCCACCCACGGCATCCGTGTAGCCATCGATCTCCAGCATCACATCACGGCTGATCATCGTCAGGATTTGCCGTATGGTTGCCTGCCCTTCTGGAGATATCTGATCCGAACCCCGATCGAAGTAGATCGACGCAAGTGGCCTTCCCGACGGAAACAGTCGAACCGTATCTCCATACTGCATGGTTGATCGTACCGCTATGGATTGCAGCTGAAACTGCACCGTGTCGTAGCCCTCGGCTGTCACGGCGAATGTGCGCGGTTGGGCAGATGGGGAAATCGTAGCACGGATTCTCCTCTGAGCCGTATCAGATACCCACGTGAGGCGATCGCTATGAAGTTCCACATCGGCCAGTGTTGCACCAGTGATGTCGTTGACAGCGACAACATCAAGCACAAGGTAGGGTAGGGGGCGCACCGAGTCGGGAAGGATCACCTCATAGATGCCCGGTCGATCCTCATGGGCGTCCCACGACGTGATCAACGCCGACGTATCACCGGGTAGCAGCGAAAACGCCACCTCATCTTCCTGACTATTCACACACCATCCGAGATGCTGTGGCTCGGACCATTGCAGCCAGCCATCACCCTCTCGGCGACAGACATACAGATCGGCCTTACCGCGACGGTCCGGCCGGCCGTTACTGGCCAAATACAGCGTCCGACCATCCGGTGCAAGCCATGGAGCCCCCTCCAACCCATTGGTGTTGATCGGCAGGGGATGCTCATCGATGGTTCCGCCGTCAAGGACAACGACCGACAGATCCAGCTGCGACGCCGAATCCTGCTGCTGTGCGATGAAGCAGACCTGCCGGTCGGCTGCCAGAAAGGCGAAATAGTTCTCGCCACGAACCGGAATTGGTAGGATCTCGACGTGCGAAAACGGTGCTGTTACCGAACGACGGTGCAGCACGGCGAACGTCAGACGGGCCTGACCACTGGATGCCTCAGCAGTGGAATCGTACGGTCCCATGACCATGGCGTGCAACCCATCGGGCGTGAAATTGAAGAGCATCTCCGGCTGCGGAATGGATGGTGTTGTCAGGGGTACGCGCTGTGGTTCGCCCCATACATCGGGCGAGCGGCGCTCTGCAGTCCAAACCTCGTCAGGGTCGGTGATGCCTCCACTATTGTCCGGATGCAGCTTACGATCCACATAGAGACGACCATCCGGACCCAGGACGGGAAGCGTTGTTGGTTGGAATCGATTGATCGACTCGGACAGACGGTGCTTGCCACACGTTGCATCTTCGGCGATCACCCATGTTGGCAACAAACCGATGATCAGCACCACGGGCAGGAGTTCTCGGACCACACCCCGGATAGCCTCCCAGGTGAAACCACGGTACTGCAAAAACTGGATCAGCTTTCGCTGCCGTTCGGCTGGTGTTCCGGAGAGCATCCGGAGTTTCTTCTCGGCGACAGCTCGGAGAGCCCCCTCCACCCATGCGTCCTGGTCGGTGGCGGTAAGGACCGTGCTGATCAGATCATCGGCAATGCCCTTGGCGCGCAGTCGGCGGCGCACGTCGGCAGGGGACAGGGGCTTTTGTTGGTGAGCAGCCTCGATAAAACGTTGGACGTATGCACGATCGTCAACCAGATGAAAGTCCTGCAGCCATGCCAAGACGTCGGCAATCTCCTCTGGAGTCGCCTCGAGTTTTTCAAGATGACGTACCACCTGTTCTTCGGTACGAGGCTTATATGTGGCAAAGCGGTAGAGCTTTTGCCGCAGAACAATGCGACGATCTTCGGCACGCAGCGTCTGCTCCAGTGCCGTTGTCATTTCCATCCCCTTGGCAAGGCCAAGACTCAGAGCAACATCGATAGGACAGGCAGCAAAGAACGCGTCGTCGACGTACACGGAGCATCGCGACGCGTTCTTTACGTTACGTCGGATGGACGTAATCTGCGGCATCAGCCAGCTCCGTTTAGGATGCCTTCGGACTCATGTGGAGAAGCTCCCGCACGGCGACTTCCAGCTTCCCGAATAATTCGTTGTTCTCTGTCAGCAGACGACGCATGCCATCACGTCCCTGTACGCGCTCGTCATTGAAGGTAAACCACGAGCCAGACTTGGCAATCACGCCGTGCTCGACGGCCAGATCGATCATATCGCCCAGCTTGGAAATCCCTTCGTTGTACATGATGTCGAACTCAGCCTCCTTGAAGGGCGGCGACACCTTGTTCTTCACAACCTTCGCTCGGACGCGATTACCGATGATGTCCTGTCCCTCCTTGATGACATCCTTGCGGCGAATGTCGATCCGCACGGAGGCGTAGAACTTCAGCGCGTTACCACCGGTCGTCACCTCGGGATTGCCGTAGATCACACCGATCTTACTCCGCAGCTGGTTGGTGAAAATCACCGTTGCTTTCGACCGTCCAATTGCCGCATTGAGCTTACGCATTGCCTGGCTCATCAGACGCGCCTGCGATCCCATCTGCGCATCGCCCATGTCTCCTTCGATCTCAACACGGGGAGTAAGGGCTGCCACCGAGTCAACCACGACCACATCGATTGCACCAGATCGTACCAGTGTTTCAACGATCTCCAGTGCCTGCTCACCAAACTCGGGCTGCGACAGCAGCAGATTGTTGAGATCAACGCCCAGCCGCTGTGCATACTGCACGTCAAGGGCATGCTCGGTATCGACAAAGGCTGCGAGCCCACCTTGTTTTTGTGCCTCGGCGATCACGTGCAGACACACGGTTGTTTTGCCCGAGGATTCGGGGCCGTAGATCTCCACGATTCGCCCCTTGGGTACACCACCGATACCAATGGCTGCATCCAGTGACAAACATCCCGTGGAGATCGCCTCGATGTTGACGGGGTTGTCGTCGGTCAGGCGCATGATGGAGCCCTTCCCGAACTGCTTTTCAATCTGGTCGATTGCCATCTGGGCGGCTTTCGACTTTGCCTCACTCATCGACGAGGCCGC
>CAZBOW010000001.1:155401-156825 GCA_964493635.1 uncultured Hyphomicrobiales bacterium | reverse complement strand
ACCAACCGATACGGTCCGTGTATGGAACAGCAGGAATTTCGAAGGCGCCCTCTGCTGGCACTGACAATCCTCGTAGCAGCCGCCTTGATCGTGTTCTATGGATTGCAGATCCCACGCTCACTGCTTGTATGGGTACTTTGTTGTACCACAGCCCTCGCACTTGTGTGGTGGATGCGCTACGGTGTTCTTCCGTTACGAGGCATCTGTAGCGTTATCATCGCCGCAGCAACCTATGCGCAGTGTTCGTGGATGCCCTCGCAGGCGTTGCATCCGCCGGCGCTACGCGCACGATTGGAGGGCACGATCCTTGAATCAGCTCAAACGTCATGGTTTGTCGTTGACGGCACGATTGATGCCGTTGGTCTTCCGGCAATGGCCTGCACGGTGATCGTACAGCATTCGGAGTCACAACCAATCGCGCCGGGAACCCGGATTGTGGCTGCCGGCATGATGCATCGCGGTACTGTTGAACAGCACGGCTGGCTGCAGAGTCGAGCGGCAAGTGTCATGCTGCGTATCGACCGATCCCCGCAGAGCGGCGTGTGGATACTGCGTTCACCACCTGCTTGGCAAACGTGGAGGCAACAGCCACATCAGTGGCTGTATCAGCGCATGATCCAGTACCACGATACCGTGACGGTTGCACTTCTGATGGGGATGGTTCTTGGTGATCGGTCACATCTGGACCAAAAGGATCGATCGGCCGTTACCACGACCGGTACGTCCCACCTGCTGACCGTCTCTGGATTGCATGTTGGCGTCATTACAGCCGTCGTCGTGGCGATCCTTGGCGTGCAGGGTGGGTTCCGACGATGGTGGCAGTGGGCAGTGGTTACCCTGATCATCGGCGGCTACGTGGTGCTGACCGGCGGAGCGCCTCCGGCCGTTCGTGCGGCAGTGATGGCCTCCCTAGCTGGTATTGGCCTTGTCCGGGAACGCACGGTTGATGGGTTAAATCTCCTTGGGGCAAGCTGCCTGCTGCAGTGGTTGGTATGGCCGTGGCAGGCCGTCACGCCGTCGTTCATCATAAGTTCCACCGTGACCGCGTCCGTCCTATGGGGTGCGCCTCACTGGCGACGGATCCTCCAGCATCTCCCCTCGGCGGTGCGGGGTGCGTTGGCCGTTTCGGTGTCTGCCAGCGCCGGAAGCGCACTTCCTGTGGCGATGCTGATGCAACAGGTGGCCCCCCTCGGACCTCTCGTGAATCTTCTCGTGGTCCCACTGTTCTCCACAGCTCTCTTGATTGCGTTGATCCTTCTGGCACTGGGCTTTGTGATACCTACAGTGAGTTGGCTTGGTGGCTGGTCGGTGGAGTTCCTGCTATCGATGGCCATGTGGACGATTCGCACCGGTGCGGCGATCAGTCCGGACGGCGGAGCTCCGTGGATGGTTGGTCCGGCCATGCTGGTGGCCTGTTGGTGGTC
>CAZBOW010000001.1:150872-155301 GCA_964493635.1 uncultured Hyphomicrobiales bacterium | reverse complement strand
GGACATACCGGAGGTGATTGCTGGTCTGACAACGACCGCCGTTACCTCCAACGCCGTCGATCTGGTGGCATCCGTAACCTCAGCTGCCCCGGCTGCCATTCGACTCGTGGACCAAGTTCATCAATCTCGGATTGTTGGCGATGATACATGGCAGCCCGGTGTCCAAGCCGACGGCATGACGACGCTGCGCCGTGGGATGCCCATCGCTGTTCGTCTGGCCGACTGCTGCGGTATTCTGATGGTGGATCCCAGCCGAGGTGTTGTGGCTGCCATCCACAGTGGCTGGCGCGGAACGGCCCAGAACATCGCTGGCGCGGCCGTCGCCCACATGACCAGCGTGTATGGTGTGACACCACAGCATGTACACGTGTGGCTCTCACCCTGCGCTTCGGGAGTCAACTACCAAGTAGGGCCGGATGTCCAGCGTGTACTGCCCGATTTCTGCGTGCCGCACCCTGACGACCCCTCCCGCTGGCTCTTTGATAACGTGCAGGCCATCACCCACCAACTCTCAGCCGAGGGTGTCACGAACGTCGTGGCCAGCGGACTCTGCACCATCGCCGACCGTCGCTTCCATTCGTACCGTCGCGACAAGGAACATTCGGGTAGGGGGCTTGCGTTTATCGCGTTACGGTAAATCCGTAGTTTTGAAGTCCTTCTCTACAACAGGATCAAGCCGACTATGATGTCGATGAACAGCGCTTACGTCGATGATTTGTACTACGACTACCTGCGCGATCCGGACTCCGTTTCTCCGGAATGGCGAGCGTTTTTCGCCACCTACACCCCGGAGCGCCCACTCGAGCCGGCGTCAGTAACGGTTCGGCCGCTCTCGGCACCGCCAACGCCACCGCCAACGGTGTCCGTTCCTGCTCCGGAGATGCGCCAGGGCGATGATCGTATTCCGATGTCAAGCATCGGCGCCAAGATTGCCGAAAACATGGAACGCTCCTTGACGGTCCCCACCGCTACAAGTGTGCGCGGTGTTCCGGTCAAGGCACTGGAAGAAAACCGCCGGATTATCAATACGTTCCTGGCCAAACGACTGCTACCCAAGCTGTCGTTTACGCATGTCTTGGCCTGGGCCATCGTGCGTGCCCTGAAGAAGTATCCCAATTTGAATAGCACCTATGCCGTCCACGACGGCGTGCCGGTTTCTGTGCGACGCGGGTCCATCAACTTCGGGCTTGCTGTCGACACAACGCGCAAGGATGGTTCCCGGATTCTTTTGGTTCCAAGCATCAAGAATGCGCAGGACC
Organism: uncultured Hyphomicrobiales bacterium; assembly: GCA_964493635.1. Classification (GTDB taxonomy): domain Bacteria; phylum Bacteroidota; class Ignavibacteria; order Kapaibacteriales; family Kapaibacteriaceae; genus OLB6. Next base: position 154,042 of record CAZBOW010000001.1, on the reverse strand, counting down.
TGACCTTTGCCGATTTCGTCCGCGCCTACGATGGACTGATCGCAAAGGCACGGACCAACAAGCTTACGCCTGACGATCTTACGGGCGCTACCGTGACGCTCACCAATCCCGGCATGATCGGCACGGTCATGTCCATGCCACGACTGATGGCTGGACAAGGAACGATTGTTGCGGCCGGAGCAATTGAGTTTCCGGCAGAGTTCCAGGCAATGATGCCGGACGTGCTGACCAACCTTGCGATTTCCAAGGTGGTCACATTGACGTCCACCTACGATCATCGCGTGATTCAAGGCGCCGAGTCGGGTGAATTCCTGCAGTACATGCACCAGTTGCTCACTGGCGAACATCGATTCTACGATCAGATTTTTGCTGCCTACGATATTCCGTTTGAGCCGATTCGCTGGAGTGTCGAGCGCGGCCATAATCCGTTTGTTAACGATGATCAACCGGACCGCATTGGTAAGGCTGCACGCGTGATGCAGTTAATCCATGCCTATCGCGTCCGGGGGCATGTTCTAGCCGATATCAACCCGCTTGGTCACGAGGCGTACTACTATCCGGAACTTGACCCGGCCTACTATGGTCTGTCGATTTGGGATCTTGACCGAGAGTTCGACACCGGTGGCTTTGGAGGCACGCAGCGCGCCACGCTGCGCGACATCCTTGAGCGCTTGCGTGATACGTACTGCGAAAAGATCGGCCTCGAATGGATGCACATTCAAGATGCTGAGCGCAGAGCATGGATTCGTGAGCAGGTGGAAAATACCCGCCTGAAGCTCGAGTTGAGTCCTGATCGCAAGATTGAAACGTTCCGCAAGCTGGTTCGCGCCGACCTGCTGGAGAACTTCCTCCACACGAAGTTCCTGGGAGCCAAACGGTTCTCGTTGGAAGGGGGAGATGCAGCGCTGACGATCGTTGATGAGATCTTCGAAAGTGCCGCCGAGGCGAAACTGCAGGGAGCGGTACTGGGTATGGCCCATCGTGGTCGCATCAACGTGCTTGCCACCATGATGGGCAAGCCCCTTGAAAAAGTCTTTAACGAGTTTGACGGCATTCTCGACCCCGACTCCGAGATGGGCTCTGGGGACGTGAAGTACCACATGGGAGCCAAGGGAACCTATCGGTCGATTAGTGGGGAGACGCTTCCGATCGTGATGGCTCCGAACCCGAGTCATCTTGAGGCGGTCAATCCCGTTGTTGAGGGCATGGCTCGTGCACTGATGGACGAAATGGAAGATGCGTCGTACACGTCGATCCTTCCACTGTTGATTCACGGCGATGCGGCCTTTGCCGGTCAGGGTGTTGTACCAGAAACGCTCAATCTGTCGCGACTCGAGGGCTACAAGACGGGTGGCACCATCCACTTGATCATCAACAACCAGATCGGATTTACAACGTCGCCGGATGATGCCCGGTCGACGCCCTACGCCACGGGTGTGGCCAAGATGTTGCAGATCCCCATTCTGCACGTCAATGGAGAGGATCCCGCAGCATGCCGGGCAGCCGCGGATTTTGCCTTCGCCTATCGCCAACGGTATCAGGACGACGTCGTCATCGACATGTACTGCTACCGGAAGTACGGACATAACGAGCAGGACGATCCCACCGCTACCCAGCCACTGCTGTATAAAAAGATTCGGAGCATGCGCCCGGTGCATGAGCTCTACGGTGAACGCCTTGAGAAAGAGAAGGTCCTCACGCCAGAGCAGCGCGCCGCCATTACGGAAGCCGAAAAAGCGATCCTCAACGAAGCCTTTGATCGACGGGGACAGCCAGCGCGTTCGTATGAGCGGTCGGGCCCACCGATGTTCCAACCCGTTTCCACGGCCGTTGATCAGCCAACCCTCGAAGTGATTTCGAAGGCCATCCTGGATGTTCCTGAGGATTTCAACATCCATGCTAAGGTTCATCAGGAAGTTGAAAAACGGCGCAAACAGTTCGAATCTGGTACGGTGCAGTGGGGGATGGCCGAGGCTCTGGCGTTTGGATCGCTCGTGCACCAAGGACGCATTGTGCGAATTACGGGACAGGACTCTGGTCGTGGAACCTTTAACCATCGCCAGGCTGTGCAGCACGACATTGTCACCAGTCGAAAGTTCATTCCGCTGAATCGTCTTGGATCGGGCAGTCGTCGGCTGCATATCCACGATTCGTCCCTGTCGGAGTATGCCGTGCTTGGATACGAATACGGTTACGCCACGATTGCCAAGGATGGCCTGACTCTGTGGGAGGCGCAGTTTGGCGACTTTGCCAACGGCGCCCAGATTGTGATCGACCAGTTCCTTGCCAGTGCCGAGGAAAAGTGGGGTCAGCGGGTCAACCTCACGCTACTTCTGCCCCACGGTTACGATGGTCAAGGTCCGGAGCACTCCAGTGCCCGCCTTGAGCGATTCCTGCAGCTCTGCGCCCAGGATAACATGATTGTGGCGAACTACACCACGCCAGCCAATCTGTTCCACGCGCTGCGCCGGCAGGTACTTGCTCCATGGCGCAAGCCGTTGGTCATCATGACCCCCAAAGGCTATCTCCGGATTTTCGAGTCTCCGGTCCAGGATCTGGTGGAAGGGGGCTATCGGGAAGTGATTGATGACGCCACGATTACCGATCGCGCTGCCGTGCGACGCATCGTGATCACAACCGGAAAGGTCCATATGGAGATCGACAAGATGCGCCGAGAGCAGAATGCCACCGAGCAGACCGCTCTTGTGCGTCTTGAGCAGATCTATCCATTCCATACGGAGTTGATGGCATCCATCGTTGCATCGTATCCCAATGCCACGGACGTGGTGTGGTGTCAGGAGGAGCCGCGAAACATGGGGGCCTGGTTCCTGGTGCAGGAGTATCTGCACAGCATCCTTGCGCCGTCGCAGAAACTCCGCTACGCAGGACGGTCGGCGGCGGCCAGTCCAGCAACGGGATCGGCAAAGGTCCACGAGGTAGAGCAGCGTGCCTTACTGCTGGACGCTCTCGGTCTGGGGTCGTAGGTCCAGTAGGAGGATCTGAAGGCTCGCAACAAAGGTTGGTGACACTTCACCGCTGAGGATCATGGCGCGGAAGAAACCAGCGTTCGACGACACGCGGCGCTGGTTATCGGCGGTAGCCATGTCCATACTGTCCATACGACGGCCTTCCTGATAGATCTTCAGCACGGTACTCTTTGGGTCGAGGCG
>CAZBOW010000001.1:138303-150772 GCA_964493635.1 uncultured Hyphomicrobiales bacterium | reverse complement strand
CGTCGCTGTACCATCAAGCGGAATCACCACCGTTGTATCGCTGTTGCTGTTGGTCAGACGCAGTGCATAGAGCTTGGAAGCCCCCTGCAAATCCATTACCGGCGGAGCAGTATCGGGGAACGTCCAGTAGCGACCGCGCTCCGTAGCGCGCCACTGTGGGCGTACCCCCATCCCGGCAAACTGGACGTCTCGGGACGATGCCTGGATGGTTGCGCGGATACCACACTGCTGCAACAGTCGCAAGGCCGCCGTGGTGTCCACCTCCGAGACGGCACTGATTCTCTGAAAAATTTCGTGACGCACCGAGTCGGGTTGCTGCTGAAATGCCGTTGTGTCGAAGGTTCCGCTTTGATCCAGCAGGCGCTCGGCTCGAAGGATACTCTCAACTCGGGCACGTTGACTGCGGACGGATACGTGTCGGCTATCGAACGGGCCCAAGGCTGTAACGGCACCAACACCAACGATCACGATGGGTAGCGCGCGCAGGTCAACGATGCGCCGCAAGAGCATCATCACCGTAGCTCCGACCATCACGGTGGTGAACGCTGCAAGTGCATACCGTTCGGGCGTGACTCCGTAGTCGGAGATCCGCACCGCCACGGCAACGATCAGCATGACGGTCATCGGAAGCAGCACCACACCAAGCCACCGATGGTACCATGCCAGCATTCGATGGGCCCCGCTGGAGCGCAACGGCCAGGTAATCACCCACGCACTGATGCTGATGATTCCCAAGGCAACGATGTATCCGGCAACCGACCCCTCGAGGTTTGAGAAGAACGCGACCTTGATGGCATAGGCATAGAGAATCACCGTGAAGACCATCACCAGCGGTAAGAGTGCAAACTGGACGAACCACCGAAGGGCAGGAGGTACGGAGTGTTCGTTCTCGACGTCCTCACGCTCGCGGCGCTCGGCTGGAACACCTGCAAGGAAGAAGACGGTTACAAACAGCGTATCGACCAGCGCCGAGACGTCGCCGTAGAGTGCATCCGGCAGGTCGAGTCCGAACAGAACCTGCATGGCTCCAAGTGCCAGCGCCAGCCCACCGGATAGGACCGACGCAAAGACGGTCGTAAGAACAAATCGCCAGGCGAGGACCTTTGTCATCTGCCACATGACCGCCGGCCCCTTTCCATACCACACCACCATCAAACTGGCTACTGCGGCACTCCATGCAGTGGCAACTTGGACTGGAACGGCTGATGAACCCACATCGCTCTGCAGCGATGCCACCATTGCCGTAGCGGCAGCCAATGCCAGCGTCCGACCAACGAGTGGCCACCAGCGCGGTGTAGCATACTGTTCGGCCACTAAGGACACCACGAGCTGTAGGGCAAGCAGCACAGGACTGCTCAGGAGCATGGCGGTCAACAGCGACTGCTGGGTTCCGAACACCTCATGGGCAACCAGGACCCCCACGATGGCTGAACCAGCCGCAACGATCACTTCAACGGGGAAGCGCGCTGCAACAGTCCGTGTTTGGGACACAAGTACGGACCACTGAAACTGCGAAAGGAAGCGCGACATGTTTTGCTCCGTCGATTATGAAACAGACGAGTTGGCCTGCAGACCCACAAGCGCGGCGCCATAGCGTACTCCTCGCGTACTAATGCGGAGAGAAGTTGCTTGAACGTACGAGAGTGCCTCGTCAAGGATCGCCATTCCGGCCGGCAGGATATCCGCTCTGCGTGGCTCGATGCCTGGCAGAGCAAGCAGTTGCTCCGTGGTGTAGGAGTGTAACATTGTGCTGATCTCCTCGATGCGCTCGGTTGCGAGAACCATCCCGTCGATCAACGCAGCATCGTAGGCTGTAACTCCGCCGGCAAGCATTGCTGCTGCCACGGCCGTTCCAGCAACGCCAATCACCTGATGGCCACCAGAGATGATGCCATGGGGAAGGTGCTCATCGAGCGCTGCACGGATTACCCGGCGCAGCTCCGCGAGGGGCAGCTGATAGTCCGACAAGCGCACAGCACCAATGGGCACCGACCAGCGATGGTGAACCTGATGCGCCGCTCCGAGGGACTGCCCCAGCACAAACTCGGTGCTGCCACCACCGATGTCGATCACGATGCAGGTTCCGTCGCCTCCATCACCAATAGTTTGGCGAACACCAGCAAACGTCAGCTCCGCCTCACGGATACCATCGATCACATCAATCGGACCTTCCAGCGCTGCCTCAAGCCGCGATTGCACATCCAGGCGATTGTCGGCCTCACGGAGTGCTGCGGTGGCCACGGCATAGACGGAGCTCTCAGGGTAGGCCTGCAGCATCTGGCGGTACCGTGCGAGCACCGCACACGACCGCTCTACGGCATCTGGCTGAAGGATGCGGTCGTGACCCATGCCCTGACCGAGCCGGGGAAAGGATTGGACGTCCTGGATTACCTGTAGGATGTGATGCGCCGACCCTTCCACAATCGTCATCAGGATCGTATTCGAGCCGATATCGATCCCGGCAGCAATCACTGAGGCGTTCCCGTTGCCCGTTCGATCGCATCGAGCACTTCTTGGGCGGCGTGCAGAATATTCGTTCCGGGGCCGAACACACTGCTGACACCCATGGCACGAAGCGTGGGCACGTCGGCAGGGGGAATAACACCTCCAACCACCACGAGGATATCATCAGCATCTTCCTGCGCAAGAGCCCTCTGTAACTCGGGGATCAGGGTAAGATGGCCGGCTGCCTGCGAGGAGATTCCAACGACGTGAACGTCGTTATCCGCAGCAAGGCGAGCGACTTCCTCCGGTGTGGCAAAGAGCGGGCCGATGTCGACGTCGAACCCAAGGTCAGCAAACGAGGTTGCTATCACCTTTGCACCGCGGTCGTGGCCATCTTGCCCAAGTTTGGCCACCAGGATGCGTGGCCGACGTCCTGCCCGTTGTTCAAAGTCCACAACGCGCTGGTGTACCCGGTCGAACTCCGGGTCGTGGGCATATTGCTGGGCATACACACCTTCGATCGACACCGTTGTAGCCTCGTATCGTGAAAACACCTCCGTCATTGCATCAGTAATCTCGCCAACCGTTGCTCGACACCGGGCACAGGTGATGGCCGCCTCGAGTAAGTTACCCTCTCCCGTACGTGCAATGCTTGTGAGCTGCTCGAGGGCCTGCCGGACTGCCGCTTGATCCCGTGTGGATCGCAGATGCTCTAATCGGGACACTTGGGCAGCACGGACGGCGGTGTTGTCGATCGACAGAACGTCGATTTCCGGCTCGTCGGTAAGCTGGTACCGATTGACACCAACAATCACCTCCTCGCCGCGGTCGATGCGAGCCTGTCGAATCGTGGCGGACTGTTCAATCCGCATCTTAGGAATGCCGGCTTGGATGGCCTTTGTCATCCCACCAGCCTGGTCAACTTCATCCAGCAACACGGAGGCCTGCCGAACCAATTGATCGGTGAGCGCCTCGACGTAGTACGATCCGCCAAGGGGGTCGATAACGTCGGTAATGTGTGACTCTTCGGCAAGGATGAGCTGCGTGTTACGGGCAATCCGGGCACTGGTCTCTGTGGGCAGGCCAAGTGCCTCGTCGAAGGAGTTTGTGTGAAGGGACTGAGTTCCCCCCAGCGTAGCGGCCATGGCTTCGATGGTTGTCCGAACAATGTTGTTGTACGGATCTTGCGCCGTGAGCGACCATCCCGAGGTCTGACAGTGCGTGCGGAGCATCAGGGACTGCTCTTTCTTCGGTTGGAACGTCGTCATCTGCTCGGCCCAGAGGCGACGCGCTGCTCGAAGTTTGGCGACCTCCATGAAGAAATTCATTCCAATGGCAAAGAAGAACGACAGCCGGGGGGCGAATTGGTCGACGTCCATGCCTGCAGCAATTGCCGTGCGGACATACTCCAACCCGTCGGCAATGGTGTAGGCCAGTTCCTGAACGGCCGTGGCACCCGCCTCGTGCATGTGGTAGCCGGAAATGGAGATCGAGTTGAACCGTGGCATCGATTTCGACGTATAGGCGATGATGTCAGCCACGATGCGCATCGATGGTTCGGGGGGATAGATGTACGTGTTCCGAACCATAAACTCCTTGAGAATATCGTTCTGAATCGTACCGCTAAGTTGATTGGCTGCAACGCCTTGCTCTTCTGCTGCGACGATAAACATTGCCAAGATTGGAATCACAGCTCCATTCATCGTCATCGATACGCTCATCTCGGAGAGCGGAATACCATCAAAGAGAATGGACATGTCCTCCACAGAATCGATGGCAACGCCAGCCTTACCCACGTCACCCACAACCCGCGGATGATCCGAGTCGTAGCCACGGTGGGTCGCAAGGTCGAACGCAACCGACAGACCTCGTTGACCAGCCGCTAACGCCTTGCGATAGAAGGCATTGGACTCCTCAGCCGTTGAAAAGCCGGCATACTGGCGGATTGTCCAGGGCCGGTTCGTATACATGGTTGCATACGGACCACGGACATAGGGGAAACTGCCGGGGAATCCGTGCTGCTCTGCGAGCGTACCAACATCGGCTGCCGTATAGAGCGGACGAACCGTAATTCCTTCAGCTGTGTGGTGCAGGTGGTCCTCGAGGGGCGAGCCCTTCCATTCGGCTTCAGCTCGACGCTTCCACGCGTCAAACGGCTCTGACGTTTCGGTCTGTGACATGCAGCAAATATAGGGTTGACTATCGTGGTGGTGACGTCCGTGGTGGTGGCCTTAGGCCTGCTTCTGCCTCGGCATGCGAGCCGTCGATGTCATCAAGGGTAAGGACGTACTTGTAAAATTTCACCGCCATCGGTCGGTTGTTCAGGGCATCGTAGCTGCGGGCAATATTCAGATGTGCCTTGACCGTAAACCCGGTTGTTTCATCGTCGACAACCTTACTGGCCTGCGTGCTCTTGACAAAGTACTTGATGGCAAGCTCGTAGTCACGAGCTCTCATCCGACCGAGACCAATATAGTAGAGTGCCTCGCGAGCCGCGTACTGATCGTACCCCGGGTGCTTGTCCATGTAGTTCAGCAGTACGGACCGCCACAGAACCTCCATCGTATCAAGTCGGCCCATGCGCACGAGGCATCGTCCGAGTGCCCGCTGGAACTCTGGATTCCGCGGAAAACGCGTCGCCAACTCCAGTGCATAGGGATAGGCCTTCTGGGCATCACGCTCGAAGGTAAAGTATGCCGAAACAAGGATCGATTTGGCCTCGATCTCCGCATAACGAGCCTGATTTGCCGCCGCCTTGAGCTGTAGCAGCCCGAGGGTACGATCGCCACTCGGCAGAAACAGCATGGCCGGCTTCAAGAGCGGGTACTTCTCCGGCATTACCACGGCGAAGTAGTTATACAGCCCCGTACCCAGCATGATGTCGTGATTGGAGGGGGCGATCTTCTGGCACTGTTGCAGGATGTCCAGACCATCCTTTCCATCGTTGACAGCATCGAGGTAGGCACCCCGTACGGCATGGTATCGACCTCGAAAACCCAGTGCACCACCTTTGAAAAACAACGCGACAACATCCTTCTCATCTCGAGCCAGCAGCGTGTCGCACACCGCCAGAACCCGGTCAATTTTTGCGCGAAAGACATCGTCGTAGTGGTAGTTCCGCTTGTCGAGGGTGATTCGCCACCAGTCGACCATGGCATCCATGAAGTAGGATGCCGGGTGTTCAGGATACCGCTTCTGAACTTCGCTGAAGATGGCTTCTGCTTCCGAAAACTCCACGTTGTACACGTGTTGAATTCCGCGTTGCACAAGGGAATCCGCATCGCTGCGCATCATGATCCACTGCGCAGGTAGCCTGGCCGGAACCATCATCATCGCACTCGTCATCGCAGCAATCATCAGCACGGTCCGGAGTCCTCTCGACGGGCGAATCCACCCGGCAATCACCACCACGATGCCCAAAAGGGTAATCGTGGTTACGAGGCCTTGCTCAATGCCGAACGGTCCGCTGACGAGCCATACCAGGGACGGGTCCATTGTTGCCGTGCTGAGTGTGGTCCACCATCCGGACGACCCCATGCCACTGACGGCACCGATCAAGCCAGCCACGGTGACGTTCCATACCACATGAAATCCGATGGACGCACCAATCGAGGCCGTGCGGATGCGCAGAATCCCCAAAACGATACCGGCAACGGCAACATTCAGTGCCGCCAGGGCCGACATTCCGGGATTCAAGAGGTGGGCAGCGCTGAAGAGTACGGCGCCGATGGTAACCGCTGCGGTGTCGGTCCACCGTCGTTGGATCCATGAAAATAGTGGGCCGCGAAACACCAACTCCTCGACGATCCCAGCGCTAGTAACGATCAACGGTGACCAACCGACGATGGAGGCGCTCGACCACTCCATCCGTGCTCCAAGTAGCACACTCATGGCAGCAATGAAGGCGATCCCCGCAAGCGCAAGGACTGAGCCGACAAGGACCGACGCCATATGAGCACGAACTACCATGGCCATGTACCAATGGAGAGTAACAGGGGAACCGACCCGGCCACAACATACCACACGGTGTCGGATCGTCGAAGTTGAGAAGCCGCAATGGCCGACCCCAAAACCATTCCGGAATGCCATGGTGAGACGTGCGGTAGAACGGCAAACCAGATTGCAGCCAACAGCACAGCGGCAACGACCCGCCGAAACACCTCTCCAAAGCCTTCACGCTCCATCCATGACCAGATCACATCGTGCGTGATCAACACGGGCCACAATGGAAACAGCAGAACAGTTGCCGAACCACGGAGAGCTGAGGGCCGAGGCAGCAGGCCGCAGGTTGTGGCTCGCAGAAGCATTCCCGCGAAGAGCACAACGGGAATGGCCTCCTCGCCAAACGGACTGACGACGGCACCAACGATGGCCACCACCAGCGCAATGTGCAACCTGGTGTTCCAGGTAAGGAATCGAAGGTAGGGGGCCTGACGGGGAGCAGGGGACGAAGACGACGAAGAGGATGTCACGACTGTTCGCTATAACCGAGCGTGGAGATGTACTGTCGGATGTACTCCCGCATCGCCTCTTCGACCTCTTCATGAGCTGTCCCTTTGATCATATGGGCCAGCTGCGGACAGTACGAGGCATAGTCTGCCTCGTCGCGACGGCGAATGAGGATTTCGTAGTCTTCGGGGTTCGTACTCGTACTGCGATGCATCGGAATGATTCCTGCGTAAGTGGATTAGCGATAGCGATCGAGTCGCCGTTGCACATTCGAACGTGTGGGATCTTTCTCAAGACACATTTCCCAAGCACGCACAGCACCGTCAATGTCGGCAAGCTGCTCAAGGATGTAGCCGAGATGCTCGTAGTGTGTGGCGCTACCTCCCATGCGAACGGCCCGTTCAATGAAGAGTCGTGCCTCGGCGTACTCGCCACGCTGATAGAGAACCCATGCATAGGTGTCGAGGTAGGCCGGAAGGTCGGGGTTCTGCTGGAGTGCACGGTACGACCAGATGCGAGCTTTGTCCAGATCGCGACCCTGCTCAGCAAGCATGTAGGCGTAGTTGTTCAGCGCCATCGGATTCATGGGGTCCAGCTGAAGAACCATGCCGTAGCAGCTCATGGCACTATCGATCTGTTCCGTTCGGTCGTAGATCGAACCAAGTTGTAACCACACGTCGACGATCGTCGGATCAAGGTCAAGAGCGGCATAGTAGTAGGGCAGGGCCTGGTCGATGTCGGGCACCGATGCATAGGCGTCTGCAATGGCCTGGAGGTACCGGGGATTCGAGGCATGGAATGGCTGCCACGTGATCAGTAGGGATGCCGCCATGGACGGATAGCCGAAGCTTAGTACCATCCCAGCCTGCTGGATCAGCGCATCGGCGTCATACTGCACCGTGGAAGAGGCAACCTCCACGGCCTGTTGCCCAAGGGATTGATCACCGATCGACAGCGCCACGGCGGCCGCCAGGGACGTCAGTGGAAAGGACGTAGGGAAGCGTGCAACGGTACTATCAACAACACGTCGGGTTTCCGTCATGTGCAGGTGAGCAACCAGACTATCCTGCAACAGACTCTGCAGTAAGGTACCCCACACCGCCACGGCCGACGAACCATCACCGGGCGAGCGTTTCCATTCGGAGGCGATGTCCACAGCATCACCAACCCGACCGACACGCACGTACGACTCAATCAGGCGCACAGAGACTTCCACGTTGCGACGATCAATCATGCGCCCTTGTTCCAACGTTTCGATCACGGACTCTTGCATGCGCAGGCGGTCGTAGAGCCCTGCAATGCGCAAAACGAGCTCCGTCGACGGTTCCTCGGCTACAAGTCGCTCGAAAACACCAATGGCCTTTCGGGCATCTCGTGGCTCGTACAAACGAGCCAAGGTATAGAGCTGTCGGCGTGTTGGTTCCAGGTGAAGGATTCGCTCGTAGGCAGCAATGCCGTCGTCGTAGCGGCCGGAGGCAATATGGAGTTCTGCCAACAGCTCCCAGGCATCACTGCGCGAAGAATCACGCTGGAGTGCCATGTGAACAAAGGTCTCGGCGCGATCAAGTTTCTTCAGTTCCACATACGACCGAGCGATGGCCACAAGTGTCACGACGGCTGAATCAAACTTGAGCGACTCTTGAAATTCGAGGATCGCCTCTGCGTGGCGGTTACCTTGCAGCTGGAGGGTGGTGCCAGAGATGAAGTACCGCCGTGCAGTGCGAACACGCTCCGTGGAGTCCTGCGTCACGGAGGCGTGCGCTGGACCGGAGCCCGATAGGGCAAAGAGGGCAGGGAGGGCAACGAGGAGCGTGCACAGTACGGTGGCTACAGGTGTCATGTCTATCTGTCAGGGCGTGAAAAAGGCCGCACTGTGGCGGCCTTCCTCTTTAATGCTTGCACGACGTACTACGAAATCAGGCGGCTGTTATTTTGCAGCACGCTTCTTCATTTCGGTGTACCCAACTTTGTCGAGTGTTTTCAGGGCTCGGGCCGTAGCCTTTACCGTTACCCACCGACCTTCTTCGGGTACCCACACACGCTTCTTCTGAATGTTCGGAAGAAACCGGCGACGTGTCTTATTGTTGGCGTGCGATACGTTGTTACCGTACATCACACCAACACCGGTAAGCTCACAGCGACGAGACATGGGACTAGCTCCAATTCCTGGTTGACTCATTACAAGACTTCAAAGTTATGCACACTTTCTCACGTAAGCAAGCACCGTGCCAGCTCTTTGCGTGAGAAGTCCGCTAATAGCCGTATTTTTGGGGTTGCCACATGCCCAAGCCCCCTACAAACCCAGCGATCATTAGCATCCGCGGCGCCAGAACGCATAATCTGCGCGGGATCGACGTTGATCTTCCACGAAACTCTCTGATCGTGATTACGGGGGTGAGTGGTTCGGGGAAATCGTCCCTCGCATTCGACACGCTATATGCCGAAGGACAGCGCCGTTTTGTTGAGTCGCTCAGCTCGTATGCACGACAGTTCCTCGACAAGATGCAGAAGCCGGATGTCGACTCCATTTCAGGACTGCCGCCGGCTGTTGCGATTGAACAGCAGACGTTCTCACGTAACCCCCGCTCGACGGTAGGAACAACAACGGAGGTGTACGACTACCTCCGTCTACTGTACGGTCGCATTGGGATCGTGCTCGATAAGGATACCGGCGAGGTTGTCCGGAAGGACACTCCCGACCAGGCAGCTGCCGCGGTCATCCAGCAGTGGAAGGGGGAGCGAGTATACATTCTGGCGGAGTTACCGCACGACGATGCGTCCACTGAACACCTACAGGGTGTCAAGGAGGGATTGGCTGAGCGCGGCTACAGCCGATTGGTTGTTGGGAGCTCTGTGGAGGTTACGGAACTGCGTACGATCGAGTCACTCCCAACGAATCAAGAGGTCTACGTGCTGGTGGATCGTCTGGTGCCAGACGCCGATGACGAGAGTCGGTCGCGGTTGACCGACTCGCTGGAGGCGGCATTTGCCATCGGTGACGGTCGGGTGGTGGTTCGGAATGTTGACAACCGTGGCGAGGATCTGTTCTATTCCACGCGGTTTGAATCGGCGAAAACGCGGACGCAGTACATCGAACCCGAGCCACGTCTGTTCAGCTTTAACAATCCCTTCGGAGCCTGTCCGGTGTGTCAGGGATTTGGACGTAGCGTTGGAATCGACATGGACCTCGTGGTTCCGGATCGGTCACTCTCCTTGAAACGTGGAGCGCTGCATCCATTTCGTGGCGAGGCCTTTGCCGGCCATTTACGCAGTCTGCTGCGCGAGGCCAGTCGAGCTGGTATCGACACATCTGCTCCGTTCAATGCTCTTTCGAGCGATCAGGTACACCAGATTCTCCACGGCGTTGGTGAATACATCGGTATCACGAAGTTCTTCAAGATGCTTGAGGAGAAGGCCTACAAAACGCACTATCGCGTGATGCTCAGCCGGTACCGCGGATACACACGCTGCACGGCCTGTGACGGCTCGCGCCTGCGCACGGCCGCTCGTCAGGCCTTCGTAGGCGGACGGAACCTTCCTCAGGTTGTGGCCATGACCCTTGCCGAAGCCGCAGCGCACTTTCAAGCACTGCAGCTATCGGCAACGGAGACGGAGATTGCCGGAGCGATCCTGCAGGAGATCCGCACGCGGTTGCAGCTCTTGTGCGATATCGGGCTGGAATACCTTACACTCGATCGACTATCGCATACGCTATCGGGTGGGGAGTCGCAACGGATCAACCTTGCCACCTCGCTGGGTTCGGCCCTTGTTGGAACGCTGTACGTTCTTGATGAACCAAGCATCGGACTCCACCCGCGCGACACCGGACGTCTGATTTCCATTCTGCAACGCCTGCGCTCACTTGGCAACACCGTGGTGATTGTCGAGCACGATCCTGATATCATCTCCATGGCCGATACGATTGTCGACATCGGTCCTGGGGCAGGCGAGCACGGTGGAACCGTGGTGGTTGCAGGGTCACGTGCCGACATCCTAGCGCACCGCACCTCTCTTACAGGGAGATACCTCCGAGGCGAGCTTCGCGTCAGCCAAGGCCGTAGTGGACGGAAGGCATCCAAGAAACACCTCGTAGTGCGGAATCCGCGTCATCACAACTTAGTGGGCGACGACGTTTCAATTCCCTTGGAGCGTCTGACCGTTATTACGGGGGTGTCCGGTTCGGGAAAGAGTTCGCTTGTGCACGGAGTACTCTACGGAAACGTCGCCCGGATCTTTGGAACGCATGCCAGCGACGTTGGATCCTGTAGTGGTATCGAGGGGTTGGCCGCGCTGGAGGGCGTGGAGCTGATTGATCAGTCGCCCATCGGCCGATCAACGCGGTCGACGCCGGCGACGTACACCAAGGTCTACGATCACATCCGCGATGTGTTTGCCGCAACGCAGGCAGCTAAGCAGCTTGGTTGGAAGGCAGGACATTTTTCCTTCAACGTCAAGGGTGGTCGGTGCGAGATGTGTGAAGGGGAGGGCAGTGTCACCATCGAAATGCAGTTCCTGCCCGACATTGAACTTCCCTGTGAGAGTTGTCACGGCACGCGGTTTAAGCGCGAAGCACAGCAGATTCTCTACAACGGCAAGAGCATCATTGATGTGCTGGCCATGACCGTCAGCGAGGCCATGGACGTATTTGCCAGCTATCCAAGAATCGTGAGCAAACTGCAGGTTCTTGTTGATGTGGGACTGGGCTACCTCCGACTTGGTCAGTCGTCGACGCACTTGTCTGGTGGTGAAGCCCAGCGCTTGAAGCTCGCCGGCCACCTCGATGCAAGCGCCAACACCGGACCTCGACTGTTCATCTTCGACGAACCAACCACGGGTTTGCACCTTCACGATGTTGCCGCACTGCTGAACAGTTTCCAGCGGTTGGTCGATGCCGGTCATACGGTTGTTCTGATTGAACACCACCTCCACGTCATCGCGGCGGCTGATTGGATCATCGACATGGGTCCGGAAGGGGGCTCCGGCGGTGGCCGCGTTGTTGCCACGGGTACACCAAAACAGCTGGCAAAGCTGAAGGACAGTCATACGGGAACCGCACTCCGGGAGTTCTTCGCTGTTGCAGATCTTCCCGTGGATCAGCAATCATGAGGTACATCTGGCGCATCGCAGTGCCGATTGGTGTTGTGCTTGCCGTGGGATGGTTTGTGCTCTCGGCCGTGGACGGAGCACAACTGTGGGCAATCTTGAGAACGACATCGTGGGGGTTACTAGCCGGAGCAATCCCCATCATTCTTGCCAGCCATGTGATCCGTGCAGAGCGATGGAGCTCGCTTCTGCCGTCGTCGTCAACGCCCCAGCTGTCGACCCTTTTCAATGCCGTGATGATCGGATATGCGGCAAGCACGATTATTCCGCGGAGCGGGGAAGTATTGCGTCCACTTGTCGTCAGTCAGCGATCCACCAGTAGCTTTTCGCTCTTGCTAGCAAGTGTGGTGGTCGAGCGCGTTCTTGATGTGCTCACACTGCTGGTTGGTATTGGCGTTGTCCTGCTGCTCTATCCAGGAGCTGTGCAGTCGGTGGTGCCCGGAGTATCAACCACAACCATTCTTCTGACGTT
>CAZBOW010000001.1:136217-138203 GCA_964493635.1 uncultured Hyphomicrobiales bacterium | reverse complement strand
CGTCATCGTCATCGTCATCGTCGCCGCCGGAACCATAACTTTGTTCTTCGCGCTATCGTCTTTCTTCATCACTACCGCATCGTTATCGTATGACATCTTCGACAGCAGCAATCTCTACCGACGTCATCATTATTGGAGCCGGACCCTGTGGACTCTTCACGGTCTTTGAGGCTGGCCTCCTGAAGTGGAAGTGCCATCTGATCGATTATCTCCCAATTCCGGGTGGGCAGTGCGCCGAGATCTATCCGAAGAAACCCATCTATGATATTCCGGGCTACCCCTCGGTGTTGGCAGGGGATCTCATCGATAACCTCATGGAGCAGGCAAAACCGTTCTCGCCCACGTTCTCCCTCGGTGAGCGCGCAGAAAGCCTGGAGAAGCTACCGGACGGTACCTTTCGGGTGACCACCAGTCGTGGAACCGTCGTCACCGGCTCGACCGTATTTCTGGCAGGGGGCTTAGGGTGCTTTGAACCTCGGAAACCCACCATCGAGAACATCGCTCACTTCGAGGATCGGGGCGTGGAGTACATCGTGCGCGATCCGGAATTGTACCGCAATAAGCGCGTTGTGATTGGGGGCGGGGGAGACTCAGCCCTCGACTGGACCATCGTCCTAGCATCGATTGCCTCAGAGGTGACGCTTGTACATCGCAGTCAGACCTTCCGGGCCGCTCCAGATTCGGTAGCGAAGGCCCAGGCTCTGGCGGCCGAGGGTACGATTCGCATGATTACCGACGGACAGGTCAGTGCTGTGCACGGCAGCGATCATCTTACTGGCGTGACCATTACGTTGAACGACGGTACGACGGAAGACCTCACCGTGGATCATTACGTGCCACTCTTCGGATTATCACCGAAACTTGGTCCGATTTCCGGTTGGGGACTGGGCATTGAAAAGAATGCGGTCTCGGTGGATCCCACCACCTATATGACGTCCGTTGAAGGAGTCTATGCCGTTGGTGATATTGCTGAATACCCCAACAAGCTCAAGTTGATTCTCAGTGGCTTTCATGAAGCGGCGTTGGCACTCCATGTGGAATACCAACGCCAGCATCCGGAAAAGAAACACGTCCTAAAGTACACGACGGTCACCGGCATCAGCGGGATGTAGCCTGCTGCGGCGCCCCGCGGAGCGCCTGGGCCAACGTCAGCATCACTGCTGTGTAGGCCCAGGTGCTCACGATCCCATTCAACAGGAAGTTCCCACCGTCGCGGTAGAAGGCCAACCCAGCAGCATAGCATGCCAGTAGACCTTCGATGGTCGGTGCATACCATCCACCATGGAGCCATACGGCAAAGTTGGTGACCAGAAAGAAGCCGATGCCCGCCACCGTACCGCCAACAAACGTTGTTCGCAGCACCGACGTATGTTGAAACGACCGGCCGTAGAGACTCATGGCCAGTAAGGATCCGTAGACGGCCCACTGCGTGGGATGCAGTGCGTACTCCCACCCAAGAATCATTCCCAAGGCAAGATCACTAAGCACCATTGCCGACAACGGGATAAAGGCTGCCAGCCAACGTGTTGGCAACGCTGCACCACCAACCAAGGCCAACGCCATGACCGGTGTGACGTTTGGCCAGTGCGGAATCAGTCGGCTCAATGCCGCAACGGCAATCACGGTGGCAACCGTGGCAATCATCCGTCGCTGTGGCGAATTGAACGAAGAGTTGAATTTCGCGTGGTTCTTGACGTTCATGGGAGGCGAGCCTTTGTCAATGTCTTAGTTTACATAATGCTGATTATATCCAACAAGGAGCGGTCTTGATTACTGGCGGACTGCCAGCGCCTCAGTGACCTTGTCGGCTGCATCCTGTAGCGTAGCTGCTACAAGGAAGTTCAATCCAGATGCCTGAAGGATGTCGCGGGCTTCTTCAGCGTTTGTGCCGTCCAAACGTACAATCACGGGTACGTCGACCTGCACCTGCTCAAGAGCCTTCAAAATGCCGTTGGCCACACGATCACAGCGTACGATACCACCAAA
>CAZBOW010000001.1:134358-136117 GCA_964493635.1 uncultured Hyphomicrobiales bacterium | reverse complement strand
CTGCGAGCTTGATGATGTCCATGGTTCCCATGGCCAAACCAGCGCCGTTGACCATGCAACCAACATTACCATCCAGCTTGATGTAGTTCAGATCGAATTTGCCAGCTTCGACTTCGAGTGGATCTTCCTCGTCGACGTCCCGCAGCGCCGCATAGTCGGCGTGCCGGAACAAGGCGTTGTCGTCGAAGTTCAGCTTGGCATCGAGAGCAATGAATTCACCTGAAGTAGTCTCTACTAAAGGATTGATTTCCAACATGCTACAGTCCATCTGCTCATAGGCAGTATAGAGCTTCTGAATAAAGCTGACGAAGCTTTTCAGCCCCTTGTCCTTTAACCCCAGGCCAAAGGCCAGCTGACGGGCCTGATATCCTTGCAGTCCGAGCAATGGATCGATATGAATCTTGAGGATTTTCTCTGGGCTGTGTTCGGCAACCTCCTCGATATCCATTCCACCCTCGGTGGAAACCATGATCAGGTTCTTGCCTACCTGACGATCCAGGAGGATCGAGCAGTAATACTCGTGCGCGATGTCGCATCCTTCTTCAATCAGGACACGCTTGACAATCTTGCCAGCCTCACCGGTTTGAATGGTGACCAGGCGGTTCCCCAGCAACCCCTTGGCCACGTGGTAGGCCGTATCGGCGATATTGCTGCTCATGCCGGGATGGATCACCGTCACCCCACGCAATGGAGAGCCCCCTACCATGACGGGTTCATTCGTCGTGGCATCATGAACGGTACCCTTACCACGGCCTCCGGCGTGAATTTGCGCCTTGACCACAACAACCTTCACGCCATGCTGTGCGAAGTCGCTGTGGGTGACAGCACCGGCATCTTCGGCTGAAAACACTGCGCGGCTGCGCAGGACGGGTACGTTGAATGATTTTAACAGCTCTTTGGCTTGATACTCATGAATGTTCATTGGTTCCTCTCGCCGCTTTGGAGTACGTGACGTAATTTGACGTTCGAAGCCACAAAGTTACCAAACCCGCAACGACCACACCAACGTCCGTTTTCACCATATGCGAATTGGCCTCCCCTATCTTCTTGTGCTCATTGTCGGCATTGTCTGGGTCTCGATCCAACCATTGTTGGAGGATCGTTCACTGGGGACACCCGGCAACCCCATTAAGATCATGCTCACGCCGTCGACGGATGCCCAGGCGATTATTCAGAACGGCGATCTGCTGGCTGCCTTTATTCAGGAGCGAACCGGACTCTCCGTCCGCGTAGAGGTCCCCAATTTCTACATCACGGTGGTGGAGGCCTTTGGTACCGATCGCGCCGATGTTGCCATCATGAACACCTTCTCGTACCTGCTGGCGCATGCCAAGTATGGCGCCAACGCTGTGCTTCGCGTGGCTCGTCGCTACGGCGAACTCAGCTACCGTGGCGAGATCATTGTGCGCGCCGATCGCGGTATTGATTCGCTACCGCAACTCGAGGGTAAGACCATCGCCTACGTAGATCCATCGTCCACCTCTGGTTACATCTACCCCAAGGAGCTGCTGCGTGAGCGGAACATCACCACCAAGGAAGAGATGTTTGCCCAAGGACATAATCAGGTGGTAATGAAGGTCTACCAGGGCGATATCGATGCCGGAGCGGTGTTCTACTCGCCACCCGACACCGTGACGGGCGAGCAACTCGATGCTAGGTGCAAGGTTGCCACATCGTATCCCGACGTCTACGACGTCGTAAAAATCTTGGCCCTCACGCGAGAAATACCGAACGACCCTGTCGTTGTTCGTAAGGGGCT
>CAZBOW010000001.1:122812-134258 GCA_964493635.1 uncultured Hyphomicrobiales bacterium | reverse complement strand
TTGGCTTTCGCAATGAGATCCTCGGACGTATCTGCTAGGTCCCGACGCAGTTCCTTACCCGACTTTGGCGCAAACAGCAGTGCCAGCACAGCACCTGCTAAGCCGCCAACGACGGCACCGGCGAGAAAACCCGAAAAGGGATTCTGTTGACGTGATTCCATAGCTCGACCTCACAGTGAATCATGGAGGAAAGAAGAACTCGCATCTGCTGAGGGCATTACCACCCTTCGGTTACGGTAACGGGTCGGCCTTGGGAGTGGAGAATGAACTCGATGAACTCTCGCACGGCACCATGCCCACCCGGCAGCCTACACACAACGTGTGCTCGCTGGCGGATGCTGTCGACGGCGTCCGACGGACAGCCCGCCAACCCGCAGATACCCATCACCGGACCGTCGTTGACGTCGTCGCCAATATACGCAACGGCATGGAGCCCCACTCCGGCAGCAGCAGCTAAGGACGTTAGTGCAGCTGTTTTATCGTGCGAGCCTAGCACAATGTGCTCAATCTTGAGCTTCACGGCACGTTGCTGCGCAATGATGGAGTTTTCACTCGTGATGATGGCCGGAACAAGGCCGGCGCGTTGCAACAGCGTAATGCCCATGCCATCGCGCGTCGAGAAGCGCTTCATCACCTCCCCTTCCATTCCATAGTACATCGCACCATCGGTGAGTGTACCATCAACATCCATGACGACCATCTTGATTCGTTGAGCGCGCTCCTCGAGTGTCATGCTACCAGCCCCCTGCATATTGCAACGTAGATTTGTAGTCGGGTTATCCTTCCAACAAACGAAACTACAACGAGAGCTCGATGCCAACACGCTATGTTCTTGTGACCTTGAACGTTCCCGAGGAACAACACGATGTTGCCACGGCAATCCTAACCACCTATCCGATGTTGGGTATTGAAGTGGGTATGGATTCCCTTACGGTTAGCTTCGATCAGGCAGAGTGGGATACGGCTTACGAGCAGCAGCTCTTGGACGACCTTGCAGCCGCCGGCGTGTCGGCAACCGTTGGCCTTGTCGGAACCGAGGAAGATCAGAATTGGAATGCCGAATGGGAAGCCAGCATCGACCCCGTGATCGTCAACGACCGGATTGCCATCGTTCCAGAATGGCGGGAGTCCGAATTCGACGTTCCGTTGAAACTGGTCATTACCCCAAAAATGTCCTTCGGTACGGGACACCATGCCACCACGCGAATGATGTGCCGACTCATGGAACATCGTGTGCAGGTCAATGACACGTGGATCGACGTTGGGACGGGAACGGGTGTTCTGGCCATTCTAGCGGTCAAATTGGGGGCTCGTCACGTCCTGGCCTTCGACAACAACGAATGGTCCGTCCTCAACTCGCAGGAGAACATCCAGAAGAACGGATGTGAGGGGTCGATCGATCTCCGTCAGGATGAGCTGGGTTCTATTGAACTGCCATCGTGCGATGGACTGGCGGCAAACCTGTACCGTCACCTTGTTGTTCCCTACTCTCCCGACTTCGTTCGTGCGGTAAAGCCCGGAGGATGGATCATCGTTTCGGGCATCTTGAAGTACGATGCTGATGATGTGATCGCCCCGTTTCTGGCTCTTGGGTGCACACTTGACGAGCGTATTGATGAAAGCGAGTGGTGTGCCATTGCCTTTCGCACGCCATCGGGAGGCCCGGAGTCGAACCCCGTACCATGACCCGTACCATGACCCGTACCATGACCAAGCAGAGACGTACCAGCAACGCCGTGTTCGTCGCCGCGGCGATCTTCGGCATCATCCTCCTCGTGCTGGTGATCAACGGAGGAATGTGTGAGCGGTACAACCGAAAAATGCAGCGGCAACAGCTGATGCGCCAATACTTGGATTCCATTCGAGCCGAAGAGCAGAAACGCTTTCTCAACGAACTCCGCCCTACGACCACTCGGCACCAGTAGCACCACCGACACCTCACCCGCATCACGTATGGCAACCGTACGACCGCATCCCCACAGTATCATCGATCGTGTTCAGCATGCACAACCCGTGTTGCAGGCGGCACAGCACCTGATGACCGACGGGCGCCTGCGGGTGAAACACCTCGTGGGATCGTCGAAAGCAATCTTCATTGCAGCACTCTATCAGGTTGGTGAGATTCCGATGGTGATCCTGACCGCCGACGATCGCAGCAGCGACGATTGGAGTCACGATCTGAGCGTACTGGTGCGGGATACCTCGGTCACCACCGTCCATCGTCCGCATGCCTCATCGGGTCGTCTCGACATGTCGCGCCTGCGCCACGACGAGATCGATGCCCTGCTGAAGCTTCAGCCCGGATCGCGTTCTCTCACCGTTGTGACCTCCGCAGCTCTCGACGCCCGGATGCCCTCTCCCCAAACGTTGACGGCCTACCAGCTGGATCTCTTCCGTGGCCTACACCTGCCCTACGAGTCCTTTGTGACCCAACTGGCACTCAATGGGTACGAGCGCGTAGACTTTGTGGGCAAGCCGGGCGAGATGGCCGTTCGTGGCGGCATCGTTGACCTCTACCCTGCGGGATGGGACAATCCACTGCGTATTGAATTCTGGGGCGACGACGTTGACTCCATTCGTGAGTTTGAGCCCCTTTCCCAGCGATCCATTCGTGAACACGACCGTGCGACGGTCCTGACGCACGTGTTTCATGACGACGACGAGCAGCTTACCGCCACGGTACTGGACCACTTGCCACCAGATACCGTGATCGTCTACGATGGTGCACCTGCCGTGGAGGAATCGTCGACCTTGGAGGCATTGCAGGCATTTCGCGCCATTGAGATCAACCCTCTTGGCGATGCAGACCTGATCACGTCAACCAAGGCGCAGCCATCGGTTGCCGGATCGATTGAACAGATGCTGCAACACGCCTCGGCGCTCCACACCTCTGGCATCCACGTGTTTCTGGGAGCCGATGGGAAGGCCGCCGCTCAACGACTGATCGATCTCTGCGAAGGGGTAACCGACCATGTCGAAGAAGAGAGTGAAGAACGAGCCCTTGACTACCACCGCGCAATCAATAGCATCGAGTGGGTACCGGCGTCCCTGAGTCAGGGGTGCACATGGGCGGACGTGGGTATCGCCGTATGGTCGGAGCATGAGGTGTTTGGTCGACAGCGAGCCCAGCGACGGTCCAAGCGGTCGGAATCTGGCATCACCATTCGGGAGATTCAACAACTCCACAAGGGCGAGTACGTTGTTCACACGGATAAAGGCATCGGACAGTTCGACGGCCTAACGACGATCGACATCAACGGCAGTCAGGTGGATTGCGTGCGCCTGCTGTTTTCCGGCGGCGACGTGCTGTATGTCCATCTGAACTACGTCCACAAGCTGTCGAAGTTCAATGCCGAAGAAGGTGCCGTACCGAAGTTGTCCAAACTTGGTACTGCCGAATGGGAGCGCAAGAAGGCTCGAGCCAAGAAGCGCATCAAGGACATTGCCCGTGATCTGATTGCGCTCTATGCACAGCGCAAGGCACAGCCGGGCTATGCCTTCCCTGCCGATACGATCTGGCAGAAGGAGTTCGAGGCCTCGTTTCAATACGAGGATACGGCCGATCAGGCAAAGGCCACCTCGGAAGTCAAGGCCGACATGGAGCAATCCGCTCCGATGGACCGCCTGATCTGCGGCGACGTTGGATTCGGGAAGACCGAGATTGCCATTCGAGCAGCCTTCAAGGCTGCTCAAGCCGGTAAACAGGTTGCCGTCCTGGTGCCAACGACCATTCTGGCCCAACAGCATTTCATGACGTTTTCTGATCGGCTACGACGCTACCCGGTTTCCATCGAAGTTCTCTCGCGATTTCGCTCCAAGACCGAACAGCGTGACGTCCTGCAGCGTCTGGCGGAGGGAAAGGTCGACATTATCATCGGAACCCATCGCCTGCTGAGTACCGACGTCACGTTTCGCCAGTTAGGTCTGTTAATCATTGATGAGGAACAGCGCTTTGGCGTTGCAGCCAAAGAGAAGTTGCGTGCACTGCGCACGTCGGTGGACACACTAACACTGACGGCTACACCAATCCCCCGCACGCTGCACTTCTCGCTGATGGGAGCACGCGACCTCTCCGTCATCGAAACGCCTCCCCGCAACCGGCTTCCGGTAGAGACGGAGATCATCGAATGGGACGATGATCAACTACGCGAGGCTCTCCAACGTGAGTGTGATCGCGGTGGACAGACCTTCATCGTCACCGATAAGATCCACGACATGGAGCAGCTGATCACACGCATCCGGATGCTGGCTCCTACGCTGCGCATTACGATGGCCCACGGACAGCTTCCGACCGAAGAGCTGGAAGACGTCATGGAGGCCTTCCTCGAACGGAAGTACGACGTGCTCGTGGCCACAAAAATCATTGAATCCGGCTTAGACATTCCGAACGCGAACACGATGATCGTGTACCGAGCCGACAACTTCGGCCTTGCCGAACTGTACCAGCTTCGCGGTCGCGTGGGTCGGTCGAATGTCCAAGCGTACTGCTATTTGCTCATCCCACCGGTTCATACCATCTCTCGCATTGCCCTACGCCGTCTGCAGGCGCTGGAGGAGTTTACCGATCTGGGAAGCGGCTTCCAGCTGGCAATGCGCGATCTCGAGCTTCGCGGTGCCGGCAATCTGTTAGGTGGCGAGCAGAGCGGTTTCATCATGGATATGGGATTTGAACTCTATCACAAGATCCTCGACGAAGCTGTTGAGGAACTCCGTACGGAGGAGTTCGGTGAGCTCTTTGGTGCGTCGACAGCTCGACAGCGGCGTCCATCATTTGCCAACGACGACGTGGCCATTGAGCTGGACGTCGATGCCCTGTTGCCGAAGTCGTGGATCCGCAGCGACACCGATCGGTACGAAGCCTACAAGACCTTGTACAATGCCCACACCGAAGCTGAAGTCGACGCCGTGTTCGCAGATCTCCGCGATCGCTTTGGTGCACTGCCGGCTGATGCGGAACATCTCTGGTACGCGGTGCGACTGCGAATTGCCGCCTTACCAACCGGATTCGTGCGCCTGCGTTTGCAGCATACGACGCTTTCCATCGAACTACCACCGGAGTCGCAGACGACCTACTACGAAACGGCATTTCAACGCATTCTTCGCTGGATGACCGACAAACCCAACATTCGCTTTGTGCAGTATGGTAAGCGGTTGCTCCTCGATGTGGAACTAGCACGCAGGGACGATGCCATCGGGATCGTCTCGGCCATCGCTGCGGCGATCACCGCCGAGGAGGGTGTATGATCGTACTGGCACTAGAAACCACCGGGGCAACCTGCGGCGTGGCATTGGCCTCGTGCACACCCTCCGGCATGCAGCTGATCGCCCTTCACGAGGTATTCGGCAACAACATCCACGATGCTCGTCTTGCAGGACTAACCCAGAGTGTGCTCTCCGACGGGAATTGCACGCTGGACGATGTTGACCTTGTGGCGGTGAGTGCGGGCCCGGGTTCGTTTACCGGCACACGGATTGGGGTTTCGTTTGCTAAGGGGCTTACCATGTGGGGCCGGCCCCAGCTCATGCTGGTTGACACTTCCCAAGCACTGGCAGGTGCCGCTGATGAGGTTGCTCGTGCCATTGGGGCGCGCGGCATCACGGTTATTATCCCATCGCATCAGGACATGGTCTACGCGGACCATTTCACGCTCGACGATGATCCGAACCCTCGGTACCAACGGGCCACACAGATCGGTCCAACGGTCCAGAAGATCTCGACCATCGATGCGCGACTGTTGGATGCAACGAACGTCGTATGCGGGCCGGGAGCTGCGCGTTGTCACCCGTCACCGATCAGCGGACTCACGCGGCTGTCGGCGCGATTCATTGCGCGCGAAGCATGCCGGCAGCCCCTTCACCACGATCCCCTCACCGCTGAACCACTCTACCGGCAAGAATTCGTAGGGCGCCACTCAATCACGTGATCACGTGATCACCTGATCACCTGTTCACCTGTTCAGCAGCGCCCTAGCGTTGTTGGAGCGATATGACGTGTTAGTTGGCGGCTTGCTTCCGCGACGGATCCGACAGAGCCGAGAGGAAGGCAACGATCAGATCGCGATCCTTGGTCTCCAGTTTTCTACCCAGCTGATGCCATGCCATCGACGTAACGGCGGAGTCCAGCGTAGGAATCGAGCCGTCGTGGTAGTACGGAGCCGTCAGCGCTACATTTCGCAGACTCGGAACCTTGAATATCAGGCTGTCGGCTGGATCCTTCGTGACCTCGTACCGACCGGCGTCCTTGGAGTCGTAGGGGTTCACCAATCCGAGCTTCTGATACATCGATCCACCAAAGGTTGGGCTCACGTGGCATGTAATGCAGCCCGTGGAGATGAACGTCTGCAAGCCCCGCTTTTCGACGTCGGTCAGTGCCGACGACGTTCCGGAGATGTAGTCGTCGTACCGGGACTTGGACACCAACGTGCGCTCAAACGCCGCAATGGCCGTGGCAACGTTGTGATACGTGATCGGCTTCTTCGTCCCCGGGAAGGCTGCTGCGAAGGCCGTCGTGTATTCTTCAATGCTCGACAGACGATCTTCAACATCCTTCTCGCTGGCCATGGCCATCTCCGCAGGATTGAGAATCGGTCCCTTGGCTTGCTCTACAAGGTCGGCAGCCCGTCCGTCCCAAAACTGCACGAAGTGGAAGCCAGCATTGAGCACCGTCGGAGAATTCCGCGTCCCTGGGGTACCATGGGCACCCGGAGAGGTGGGCAAGTTATCCACGCCGGACTTCCCGTCGTCGACCATGTGACAGGAGTTGCACGACTGCGTCCCCGTTGCCGACAGCTGCGTTTCGTGGTAGAGCTTTTCTCCAAGCGCTACCAGCTCCGGCGTATCCATACTCGAACCGGGCATTGTATCCGGCAACACGCCAAAGAGTGCTTTGGCCTGGGCTAGGAGGGTCTCCTCCTCTTCGGGGGAAAGGGGCTCAACGGTCAGGGTGGCCTCCTCGGCCGGAGTCGTCTCTGGTTTCGAACAGCCAACCACCCCACCGATGCCAGCGGCGGCTAGTACTAGTGCGAGAAACACTGCTTTCATCGTATACCTCCTGTAATGATTAGTCTCCAATAGAGTGCTCAACAACCGTGGGCAAAAATAAGTGCCCGCGACTTTCAATAGATTTGCGACGCTTGTCCACTACATCACAGAGAACGAACGCGCATGATACCTCGCTATACACTGCCGGAAATGGGGCGAATCTGGTCCGACGATAACCGCTATGCGATCTGGTTGGAGATCGAGATTCTGGCCTGCGAAGCCCAAGCCCAGCTGGGACATATTCCGGAAGATGCCGTACGGGAAATCCGTGCCAAGGCCCAGTTCAATAGTCAGCGGATTGCTGAGATCGAGGAGATTACGAAGCACGACGTCATCGCGTTTACGACGAACGTGGCGGAGTATGTCGGGCCGGCATCGCGCTATATCCATCTCGGAATGACCTCCAGCGACGTTCTCGACACCTGTTTGGGCGTCCAGCTGCGTCAAGCCGGAGAGAAGATCCTGGCCGATCTGGAGCGCCTGCGCACCGTGATCGCTCGCAGAGCCCAGGAACACAAGTACACGGTCTGTATTGGTCGCACTCATGGGATCCATGCCGAGCCAACCACGTTCGGCCTAAAACTCGCGCTCTGGTACGAGGAGTGTAAGCGCAGCATCCACCGCATGCAACAGGCGCTCGAAACCATCTCCGTCGGCCAGATCTCTGGAGCTGTCGGGACGTTTGAGCACCTTTCCCCGGAGGTCGAAGCCTACGTCTGCAGCAAACTCGGATTGCGTCCCGCACCGGTGAGTACCCAGGTGATTCAGCGGGACCGCCACGCTGAGTTTCTCTCAACGCTAGCCATCATCGGTTCCTTCCTTGAAAAAATTGGAACCGAGGTCCGTCATCTTCAACGCACGGAGGTGCGCGAGGCCGAAGAATATTTCTCCGCCGGCCAGAAGGGTTCCAGTGCAATGCCTCACAAACGGAATCCCATCGTCTCGGAGCGACTCTGCGGACTGGCTCGGCTGCTGCGGGGTAATGCCATGGCGGCAATGGAAAACAATGCCCTCTGGCATGAGCGCGACATCTCCCACTCCAGCGTCGAGCGTGTGATCTGTCCCGACTCGACGATCACCCTGGACTACATGCTTTCGTTGACGATCACGTTGATTGATACGCTTGTGGTCTATCCGCAAACGATGAAGGCCAACATGGACCGCACGAATGGACTTCCCTTCTCGCAATCGGTTCTGCTGGCCTTGGTGCGGTCCGGTGTCAGTCGGGAGGAAGCCTATACGTTGGTGCAACGCAATGCCATGAAAACGTGGGAAACCGGTACACCGCTGCAGTCGCTGCTTGCAGCTGATACCGAGGTGACAGCCCATGTATCACAAGAGCACCTGGCAGAGATCTTCAACGAAGCGCGCATGCTCAAGAACGTAGATGTCATCTTTGAGCGCGTTGGACTGTAACCGCGGTGCGTTAGGGGCCAACAACCAGCCCTCCACTCGGGAGCCGCTGGACATATAACGCCTCCACGCCACGCACGGCACACACTTCTTCGATGGACGATCCGAGGTAGCGACCCTGCAGATCCCACACGCCCTGCGATACGCTCGTAGGGTCCGGCATGGCGGTTCGTGCAACCCATGGGTGAAACAATCGCGGTCGTCCGCCCGCCGTGCATACTCCGGCCACGGAAAGCGTTCCGGATTGTACGACCCGTACGTTCGTCGTATCACGCGAACCGGAATCGTGCACGATGGCTCCAACGATGCGGATGCCGATCTGCGCACTATCGCCCAGGACACACGTGTAGGGAATCCAAACCTGCTCGGTGCGGGCTGGCCCCGCGTCGAGGCGGATGGTAACGTAGCGTAGGATGTCTCGACTGCCCACCCACCGGTAGGCCCCTTCCGGCAGCAGAACACTTGCCCGTGTGCGAATCTGAAGCTGAAGCGTCCGTGGTGCGGTCAGCGGCCGAGTACTCCGAATCTCCAACGGAATGCCAATGCGCTCGCCGGGAGTAGCCGTTGTATCCCGTCCACTGATCAAGAGTTCACCATGCGCCGATGGCAGACACACGGTTACCATGATCGTGAGAGACAGCGCCAGCGCTGGACGTCTCCATCGTACCATACGGTGAATGCTCCATCAACAGGGACAACATAGTTCTGTGCGAACGGGAAAAGGAAGGTCTGCTCTGCCGCCACCGCAATGGACGAATGTTCGAATTCGACGGGATGGTCCGTAACCAGTATCGTTACTTCCCTACCGTGGCGGCCACCACCAAGACCCTGGATTACCGATTGAATAACGTTCCCTCGGATCACAAGCAGTTCTGACTCCCCCACTGGGGCCACCCCTGATGGGCCTGCCGTTGCTTCCACCGTCGATACTCCAGTGCGATGCCGTGGTCCACTTGTGCGCAGACTATAGGCATAGGTAACCGTTTGACCACTACCGGGCATCCAGAGCAACTCGGGCGGACGCTCCAGCGGATGACTACCAAGAAAGACGGTTCCATCGGTAACGGCAAGGGCCACGGCACTGGGTACCGACGAAAGCAGTGCCCCCACGGCCGTGGCGTTTCCGGGGGCGATACTGACGGCTTCGGCTTTCAAGCCAATGGCAATACCGCCATGCGACGATGTTTCATGGTGGGCCGTGGCCAACACCCCGATCGACGTCATCGTCTTCGACCCACTGCCACCGCGGCGTGTACTGCCCCACACACCAATGAGCGTATCGGACGTCGTACTTGCATTGGTTGCCGCCAAACCCATGACGCCGGTTCGTGGTCGTGCCAGCGGAGACGGATACGCGGCCGACACCACCGTCCCTACCACACCGGTACCATTTGTGTTCCCTTGTGCATACACACCAACGTGGTCGTCGCCCGCAACGGTGATGTCGACGCCGCGCTGCGGCGCGGTAGTACCTCCAATGCGAACGGCCGTTCCGCTACCTGCCGTCAGAGCGTTGTAGAGCAGACCGGTACCGCCAGTAACGTCGATTCCTGTGGCAAGCGTCGGACGCGTTCCCGGCGGGCCGCCAAGTCGAATGCCGGTGCCAAGACCATTCTGAGCACTGCTGATCATCACACCCGCATGGTCGCTTCCGGAGGTTCCTACCATGCGAATGGCGATTCCGGTGGACTGCGCTGCACCGGAGAGGTCAACACCCAGCCCCGTGCCACCGTGGGGAGTGATTGAGGCAATACGAACAAGGGTCCCTGGGGTAGTGCCAGTCTGTGCACCAACGGCAACGGGACCGCGCAACCATGTCTCGGCTGCCCCAGACACCTCAACAGCGCGAACCGAACCAAGCGACCCTACCTGAATCTGCACCGGCTGTGGTATGAGCGATGACGTCCCCAAGACGAGCGGCATTGTAGATCGCGTGCCAATGAATGCCCCACCGGCGCCACTCCACGACGGGGGCGAGACTTCCAGGCGAGTTGTCCGTAATTCTTGCGCCGAGAGCGAAGCCAGGGTGTGACCGGCCATGATGTGACAGGCCACGATGACGGTGATGACAAGCAGAGGCATCGGCTGCCCTCGTTAGGGGTTGAAGATGGCCCACGCGATGCGATCAGATGCTGTGAGCGGAACAGAGGTCTCCACGTCGAGCGTACCAGTGGCCGCATCGATGCCTGTGACGGTGATTCCAATGGTGGACCCCGGTGTCGAGATGAGCGTCACAACCGGCACCGAAGCAGCCGTGAGTACCCCAGACCCCACGGTAATGCTGTGCTGCCAGGCATTTGGCGTGGGAACATACACGCCCATTGGGCTTTCCGTAAAGGGGCGCACCCACGACAACTCGCCTTCCGAAGTGGTGGTCAGCACGTACCCACTTTGCACAGGTAGCGACGGCGGAAGCGTGTAGGTTATCGACGCGGACTGCTCTCCGGCTCGTATTGCGGTAAACTCACTGCCGGCGGCAGCGGGCTCGGCAAATCGCAGTTCCGATGCTGCGCCGCGTGAGGAAAGCAACACGGTATTGGTGAAATCGTAGGGGGCTTGAGGCGTGCTGGTGCCGAAGCCGACGTAGCCCTGTGATGCACCTGCTATCCCAACAATGCGCATCACCTCGCGGCTATTGGCTGCCAACACCAGATCCTGAGCGTTAGCCGTCCCAAGGAACTGCTCATCAGCTCCGGTACCACCGGCGGTGATTGCGGAGCCTTGGAGACCCCAATAGGGAGAATCGGTCCACGCGAGCTCTGCAACAGAACCCGCCAGGGCCGAAACGGTAAGGGTTTGTCCTCCAACGCCAGGTTCGGAGGGCAGTTGCAGGGTATAGGGCACAACTCCGGCTGCAGGCAGCGTCAAGGAGATCTGTTGGGCTTGACCATTGCGGAGGTGCAGTGTTCCTGTCGTTTGGCTTTGGCCATGACCGGTCTGGACCCCGAAGAGAATGGCAAGAGCAAGCGTGCCGACGTGGGCGATACCGTGG
>CAZBOW010000001.1:116114-122712 GCA_964493635.1 uncultured Hyphomicrobiales bacterium | reverse complement strand
CTGGACCCCGAAGAGAATGGCAAGAGCAAGCGTGCCGACGTGGGCGATACCGTGGTCGATGCGAGGCATAGGGACAATACTCCAAAGTTTTGAGAGGTAGTGAGAGGTACTGAGAGGTACTGAGAGGTACTGAGATGAATCAACAACCATCGACCTACCACCGTATACACCACGCCAGCGTTTCGTGACGCGCAAGCGGTGCAGCCGTGAACAGTTCGATAGTATTGGTGGCCGGATCCAGTGTGCCAATTCGCACGGAAATGAACGATGAGGCGTCAACCCGCGCATCAATCCAGTGCTGAACAGGAATTGGCCGCTGTGGCGTAACCACAAAACGAGTTTGCCCCTGATGTGGCTCAATCACGCCACACTCAACGGTAACGGGTGCTGATGCTCCGCCAGAGCGGACGGAGTCGGCCACGAGGGCATGCGCTGCCAGCATGGAATACGGCACGCTCAGGACTGGGGTACGGGGAATGAGCTCCTCGCCCCCGTCCATCCGAATACCCAGCCAGTAGGGCCCACCGATGAGCAACGTTGCTGGCAACGGTTGCACACTCCCGAGGTACACGGTGGCAACTCCCCTGGTTACGTCGGTCGAGAAGGTTTCCGTATGCGAGGGATCACCGCCGTCGACCGACGTATACCAAGAGACCTCTACGCGGTGACTCCCTGAGACCGGTTGACCGGATTGCTCCAGGTACAGCTGAACAGCGATCGCCGAAGGAACCACGCCATCAGACTGACCGAACGCCTGCATCGGTGCAAGGCTAACGGCTGCCGTAACCCAGAGGAGAACATATCGCAGAGGGGCTTCCATCCGCGAGATCCGTGCTGTGGATCACGGAAAATGTGACATCGTCCAGAGCACGATCACCCATGCAACCCAGCCCAGCGCACCAACCACCGTGTGCGCACGGGTTCCAGCCTTCGTCAGTGGCATGGCAGCAAGAATACCGAGCACGGGAACGATGCACCAGGACGGCTCGACGGCACCTGCAGCTAGGGCCGTCGCACAGGACAGAAAGAAACATCGGTGATGCCACCGGCCAAAGGTTCTCCCACTTACAGCTGCCGATATTCCCAGGGCCATGGTGGCGGTATAGACAACGGCAGCGACGATCGCAATCAGCATGGCTGTTAGGATTGGGTGCTCGGCCACGACAGTAGCCAAGCGTCATCGACTCCAACCATTCGGTCGATCCATTCCGGCTGACGAGCGACATACGAACGGATCCACCGATACCACGAAGGGTTCACGCCATGGTCGTTCATCAAGCCGATGATGGTTGGCCGCGACGCTCTCTCGGGTGCGGATAGTTTGGCTACCAGTATCCGAGCTATTTCAAGATCGGATGCGGAAGGAACAACAGAGGGATCAACAGAGGGATCAACAGAGGGAACAACGGAGGAAATATCGGAGGAAACTCTGGAGTCAGCCGTCGTGGCCGGCCAGACTGCATCGGAGAAGAACATCGACGTGCGGGCATCCGGCTGCTGCAGTGCCGTTACAACGGTCCGAACAAACGGGGCGGCCTTCCACAACTCGTATCCGAGATAGGCAGCCGCTACGGCGAGAACTGCGGAAAACAGCCAGCGACGCACCTTACGCATCGATCACTTCCGTGCGGTGATCCTCGAACATGGCCTCTACATACGATGCCGGGTCGAACGGCTGGAGGTCGCCAATCTGCTCACCCACGCCGATGTATCGTACCGGAATGCTCATTGCATGGGCAATGGCCAAGACTGCTCCGCCTTTGGCGGTACCATCCAGCTTTGTGAGCACAATTCCCGTGATTGGCGCAACCTTCGTAAACTCACGGGCCTGCTGCAACGCATTCTGGCCCGTGGTAGCATCCAGCACAAGGAACACATCGTGGGGCGCGGAGGGTTGCACCTTCTTCATCACACGCGAGATTTTCTCCAGCTCTTGCATCAGGCCCAGCTTGTTGTGAAGTCGACCGGCGGTGTCGATAATCACAACCTCTGTCCCGCGTGCCACGGCAGCCTTGAGCGTGTCGTATGCAACGGCTGCAGGGTCGGCTCCCTGGCTTTGCTGCACAATCTCCACGCCTGCTCGCTGTGCCCAGACTTCCAACTGCTCGTTGGCAGCCGCGCGGAAGGTATCAGCCGCTCCGATGAGGACGGAGTGCCCCGCCTGACGGTAATTATGCGCCAACTTGCCGATGGTTGTGGTTTTGCCAACACCATTGACGCCCACAACCATGATCACATGCGGGCCCTGTCCGGCAGGGATGCTGAACGAGCGGTCAGCCTCGGCCGACGGTGATTGCTCCATCATGGCAGCAATCTCGTCCTTGAGCATTGCAAGAATTTCTTCGGCGTTCTCGATCGCATCGCGACGAACGCGCTCGGAGATGCGAGCGATGATGTGCGTAGTGGCTGTAACACCCACATCGCTCGTGATCAGGATTTCCTCAATCTCGTCTAGGAGCTGCTGGTCGATCTTCCGCCCGGCAAAAAGAACCGAGCGCAGCTTCCCCACGATCGAGTCTCGCGTCTTGGCTAGTCCTTCGGTTAACCGATCGAAGGAGAGCTTGTCACTGACGTTGGTAAGGGTTTTCTTGAGTTTGTCGAATAAGCCCATGGAGTCGCCTTGCGTATTGCCATAAAGATACGGCAATCAGCACGCAGCTAACCGCCATGCCCACGTCGCGGGCCATCGTCCATTCCACCAATGCGGTCACGCCCGTCCACGCGATGGCGCTTACTGCCAACTTCCCACTCCACATCGACGGAAGCACCACCGTACTATACCGCTGTGCCACCACTCCACCAATGAGGATGAGTACGTCTCGGCCGACAACGAGCCCGACAAACCACACGGGCAACAGCCCCCTAACCAGCAGCATCACGACGATCGTTCCAACCAGAACCTTGTCGGCAACAGGATCGATCACCTTTCCCCATTCGCTCACGGTGTTGGTTGCCCGGGCAACGTAGCCGTCGAGCCAGTCCGTGAACGCTGCAAACCAACACAGCGCGAACGCCCACCATGGCTCCTCGATATAGATCAGATAGGCAACCGGTGCCGTAAGGATCAACCTTAGGAGGCTGATGACATTCGATGCCGTAAAGAGATCGTCACGGGTGGGAGTTAGGACGGGCGGTTCAGGATGTGGTTCAGGATGTGGTTCGGAGTGCATAGGGCGTCAAAAGTACGGAGGCCGCCACACCAATGAGCATGGGTGGAACTCCAACGTCGACCAACATCACTTCTGTACCAATGGCACTGATGCTCAGGACCGACGGTATCACCATCCATGCCATGATGCGACCCCGCTGGTACGATCGGCGTTCTCCAGATCGATACGATACCAGCAATGGAAGTAGCAACGCCGGAACGGCGATCGATGCAGCATGAATGATCAGATCCACGATACTGGGAACAAGGATGGCTACCACCGTGCCAAGGATACCCGTGACGACGAGTCCTGAGATCACCGATGATCGCCGTGGCGCGACCCCACGCAGGGGATCGATCAGATCATGACCGATCGTGGTAGCACTGACCAAGGCGTAGCCGTCCAAGGTGGAAATCACCGCAGCCAGCAGTGACGAAACAAACAGCCCCAACCATCCTGGTGGCAATACCAAGACGGCCATGTCGAGGTAGAGCGTAGCAGCTTGTCCACCGGGAACGCCAACCACGGCGTACAATCCGGCCAGCAGCTGCAGACTGTCAAAAATGATCCATCCGGCGATGCTCCACCACAGTCCCTTGCGTGCGGTCTGCGCCGAGCGCGCGGCTGCTGCTCGCATGTGAAAGTTCGGATCAATCATGGTCTGCAGAGCAATGAGAAACCACACGACAATAGCCGACCACTCTAAGCCTCCGGGAATCGAGCGGTGTGATTGCGGCAAGTGCACCCACATCGTCGCAGGGCTGCCGATGTACCCAACGCTGGCAATCACCAAGGCTGCAAACCCGGCATACATGATCACCACTTGTCCAACATTGGCGTATACGTCACTCCGCAGACCACCGCGTGCGACAATCGTCAGGGCCAGCACCGAACCTATGATGATGGCCCACGGAACCGACAGCGACGTGAACGAGGCCAGAATGACGCCAAGGGTTAACATGTAGGGGGCTGGAATAGCCAGCACAAGAATGAGGACCGCCGCAAGGTATCCGACCTGGTCGCCGTAGACTCGGCGAAACTGATCGGCAATCGACACCGTTTCGCTCGATCGGATCTTCCGTGCCAGCATGGTAGCATAGGCAGCCGCTGCCACGTAGTAGGGTACGCCAAAGCAGAGGATCATCACCACGCCGTACCGCGCGATGAACTCCCCTGCACCAAGGACAGCCCCATACCACGTTGCGATGAGTGAGGCGGCAAACAACGGAGCTGTTAGCGTCCGTCCTGCAAGGATGTAGTCCACGGCGCTCGATTGGCGCGGTGTACGGCCCCGATGACCCAGCCACAGCCACCCTGCCAAGAGCAGAATAATGATGGCGACATCCAACAGTTGGAGCGTCATACGAACGTTCGCAGGAAGGTGATGCGATGGAGGGCACAGGCGCCGTGTACCCGCAGAGCTTCGCGGTGGACGGCCGTGCCATAGCCTTTGTGGCGGTCGAAGCCGTAGGCGGGATAGTCGCGATGAGCCACCTGCACCATCCACCCATCCCGTGCCGTTTTGGCAAGAATGGAAGCCGCCGAGATGGATGGCTCCAACGCATCGCCGCGGACAATGCATCGATGTTCGATGGCATGTGGTCGGAAGCGGTTTCCATCAATGAGCAACAGATGCTCTGTTGAATCGTGCGAGCTCAGCGTGGATACCACAGCATCAATGGCTTGGTGCATGGCATCGAAGGTTGCTTGAAGAATGTTGACCTCGTCGATGCGCTGTTGATCAACGGCGGCAACGGCCCACGCCACAGCCATCGAGCGGATGGACTCGGCAACCTGTTGACGCGCACGCGCCGACAGCGTCTTGCTGTCGGCTAAACCCTTCGGAACAGACGCCGGATCTAACACCACAGCGGCTGCCACCACCGGTCCAGCCAGCGCACCGCGCCCCGCTTCATCAACGCCAATAACCACAGCGGACGGATGCGAACTATTCGTGAGACAACAGCTGCAGGAATTCAGCGCGCAACGTGGGGTTCGTAGCAAGATCACCGCGCATTACCGAGGTGACCATCTCGCTGGAGTCGTGCGCCTCGACGCCACGGGCAATCATGCAGTAGTGTTTCGAGGAGATCACCACGCCCAGAGCAATCGGATCGAGCAGGCGCACCAGAAAATCGGCAATCTGTTCGCCAAGTTCTTCCTGAATCTGACCGCGTCGCGAGAACCACTCCACCACCCGTGTGAATTTGCTCAGGCCAATGACCTTGGAGCGAGGCACATATCCAATGGCACAGGTGCCGGTAATCGGCTGCCAGTGATGCGAGCACACGCTCATAATCTTGATCCCCTTGGAGATCACCAGCTCGTCGACCTTTTTCCGATTTGGAAAGACGGTTACCCGAGGAGGAGCCTGATACCGACCGATGAGCAATTCCTGCACCCACATCTTCGCCAAACGATGTGGCGTATCGGTACTGTTAGGATCGTTGCGATTGATGCGCAGGATCTCGAATAGCTCAGCAAATTTCTCTTCGGCCTGTTGCTGCATGTCGGCGAGTTCGTCGCCAGATAATGGACGGTTGCCGTTAGCATCAAAGAGCTCCGTGCCACTGGCCCCAACCGTCGGAAACGCCATTCCCTCGGTGCGAAGCTGGCGCTCGAGTTCGTCATCGTCGAGATCGAGGTACGATGTGATGATCGGAGATGTGCGCGGTTGTTCGGGCAGCTTCATGATTGACGCTCCGTAGACTGTGCAAAGGTGGGGATCGTCACGGGCGCACCGAAGTACTCAGCAACGTTATGATCCGACTCCCAGAGCTTGATGGAATGCAGCTCTCCCGACGGCAGGTGACCTGCCAAGCGGTTCCAGAAGGCCACGCAAAGATTTTCAACGGTCGGGATCACGCCGTGCAAGAAATCGACATCAAAATTGAGGTGTTTGTGATCGACCAGATCCACAATCCGCTCGTCGAGCACGCGTTTGAGCAATTTTAGATCGATCACATAGCCCGTCAACGGATCCGGAAGCCCCTTCACCGTTACTTCCAGGACGTAATTGTGGCCGTGCCCGTACAGATTGTTACACTTATCGAACGTTTCGTCGTTCTGTTGATCGGTGAACGTGGGGTTATACAGCCGATGTGCAGCAGAGAACTCGGCGATCCGGGTGACGTAAATCATGAGGTTCCGTGGGGCGGTGAGTCAACAGTGCAGTGTGCGTGACCGTGAGCGCTAACGCTCTTCCCATGGACTTGGTTCCAACATTGTCGGATATTTGCATCCATGCTCGAATCTTCAACCTCGCAAGCTACG
Source organism: uncultured Hyphomicrobiales bacterium (assembly GCA_964493635.1). Classification (GTDB taxonomy): domain Bacteria; phylum Bacteroidota; class Ignavibacteria; order Kapaibacteriales; family Kapaibacteriaceae; genus OLB6. The sequence continues at coordinate 116,290 of CAZBOW010000001.1, read as the reverse complement.
ACCATCCGACGACTCATCCTGCCCGCATTGTTCCTATCACTGTTGGTGGGAGGAACGTGGTCGGCGCATGCGCGTCCGAAATCAGCGGCGGAATCAGCGGCAAAATCAGCAGCGGAATCGCCCCTGCCATCACTGCATATCGAAGGGGCCCTGACCACCACGGGCTCTTCGACCAT
>CAZBOW010000001.1:90416-116014 GCA_964493635.1 uncultured Hyphomicrobiales bacterium | reverse complement strand
CCCTGCCATCACTGCATATCGAAGGGGCCCTGACCACCACGGGCTCTTCGACCATCAATCTGAGCGGAGCTCCGTTCACCGTGTTGATCGACTCGTCCAATCGCATGCTCGTGACCATGGGTGGGCCCTTCGGCATGACGCTGGCCCAACTTCTGCTGACCCAGGATCATTTTGTGCTCGTGAACTACCTCGCCCAGGAAGTATGGGATGGCAATCCGGACGCCGATGAGATTCGCGCACAAATGCACCTGCCGGTGCGTCCGTCAGAGTTACTAGCCTTGTTTCGGGGCCGGATTCCCGGCAACCTTGCCCGCTTCTCCGAACCAACGCGTCGGGCCGATTCGACCCTCCTGTATCGCGCCGGTGGGAATCAACCCGACGACCTACGTGACGACAACGTGGAGTTTGCTCTCGTTGATGGTCCAACAGGCATGCTGAAGCAGTATCAGGTGAAGGCGAGTGATGGAACCCTAGTGCTGGATGTCTCCGTGGGCGAATACCGTGAGATTGCCGGCACACCCATTCCTCATCGCATCACGATGACGTCGAAGAATCGACAGGAGTCGGCAACCATTACCATCACGGAGGCCGGGCCCTGGGACGACGAGCAGGATACGGTTGACCTGACGATTCCACCGTCGTACCGGCGCAGGACATTCCAGTGACGTTCAAGGTGGCTGCAGCGCTGGCGATTGCCATGATGGTGCTGGTGATGCTATCGGTGACCTCGTCAGCCGTAGTTGCGTCGACAGCCGATACCATCATCGTGATCAACGCCAAAGATTCAGCCCGCCTGCGCGTTCGGACACGGCAACTACAGCTGCGCGGTGACGCCTCGATTCAGTACGGTCAGCAAGAGATTCGCGCCAACGTGATCGACGTGGACTTTGGCTCCTCGACACTATCGGCCACCGGCTCCCGGGACTCCGCAGGTACCGTTCGTGGTTTCCCAATGTTTCGCGACGCAGGTCAAGAGTTTGCCGGCGCGTCGATGACGTACAACTTTACCACGGAGCGAGGACGGGTCACAACGGGTGAAACATCGGTGGAAGGGGGCTTTTACTACGGGGAATCCATTAAGCGTGCCGGTGATAGCGTGGCCTACATCGAGCAGGGGTGTTTTACCACCTGTGATGCTCCCCACCCGCACTTCTACTTCAATGCCCCGCGGATGAAGGTGGTGGTCGACGACCGGCTATTTCTTGATCCGGTGATCTGGTATGTCGAGGACCTTCCGGTGTTCGCACTCCCCTTTGGTCTGTTTGTCTCGCTGGAGCGCGGACGTCGGTCCGGCTTGATCATGCCCTCCCCACTGGTGACGTCGGATCGCGGCGTGGTTCTTCAGAACTTGGGGTATTACTTCGCCGTAAGCGATTACTTCGATACAGAGCTCACGGCCGACATCACAACAAAGGGTGGCTTCACGCTCTTTCATCGTTCGCAATGGAACGTGCGAGATCAACTTAGCGGATCGGCCGAGATTCGCTTTGGCTATACGAGATTCAATGTGGACGACCCCTACCAGCTGAACGTTGGCCTGACGGTGAACCATCAACAGCAGCTCCGACCGAACGAAACCATTGCGGCGCAATTGCAGTTCACAACGCAGCGGTTGTTTCAGAACACGGCATTGAACCCGGTGGATCGGTTGCAGCAGAACGCACGATCGACCGCCTCGTACCAACGGACATTCTTCAACGGCACCACATTCAACGCCAACTACATTCGCGATCAGAACATCATTACTGGGGCCGTCACGGAGGCTCCGTCGTTGTCCTTTGGGGTGCCGCAGTTCTTTCCTCTTCGCTCGGCCATCAGCGGCCAGCATTGGCTTCGCGACCTTACGGCCACGTATCGTCTAACGGGACGCTACCAGTATGCGGCGCAGCGCGCCGCGGACAGCGGCGCCTTTGCGATATCTGAATACACCGTCATCGAGCACCGACCCACCATCACGGTGACTCCGAAGCTGGGCTATGTGACCCTCCAGCCTACGATCTCCTACTCGGAAAACTGGTACCTGCAGCGCTTCGCACAAACGGTGGATCCCGTCGACTCGACGGTCCGCACGGAACGGGAAGCCGGATTTTTCCGCGAGTACACCTACAGTGCTGGCATCAGCGCCAGTACCTTCCTCTACGGCACGGCCTATCCCCGGATGCTGGGAATTGGTGCGATTCGGCATACCCTGCAGCCGGTTGTGGGGTTGCGATTTGCTCCCGACCAGACCGATCCGTCCCTTGGGTTCTTCGGTCAGTACGTCAGCCCCATCACTGGCCAGACGGTGACCTACCGTCGTTTCGGCCCCGCTGGCAGTTTGGCCAATTCCCAACAGCAGGCCTTGCTGAGTTTGAGTGTGCTCAACAAGATCTCGATCAAACCGATGCCGGCCAACGACACCGCTGTTGTCAAACCGATTGACCTCCTTACGTTCAACGTGGCAACATCCTACAACCTTGCCGCCGACTCGCTGCGTCTGGCCCCGATCACCGTGGGACTCCGCACGCCTGTGCTGGAAGCCTTGGAGTTCAATCTCAGCGGTACCCTGAACCCCTACACGCAGGTCCTTGGAACCGATCCGGCCACCGGTCTGCGCACATGGCGCACGATCAATACCACCTACCTCGAATCCGGCAGTGGCGTGGGAAGGCTCACCAACGTCACGGTTAATCTTGGTTCGCGGTTCAGCAGCCAAGGTGTTTCCTTTAGCGAGCGCACGATCGTGCAGGATACCACCGCACCCGAGGCCCCCTCCCAAGACCTTCAGAGCCGATTCGGTGAGCGCTTGAACACGGAAGTCACCGAGGCCGATATCTTTGGTGAGCGCACTCCGGGATGGTCGCCGGTGGTGATGCCGTGGGACGTGAGCATAAATCTGACCTACTCCATGAATGCGCCGAATCCGGAAACGACCTTCCAATCACTGTTGGTATCAATCCGTGGATCGATCTCCTTAACAGAAACAGTCGACGTCACGGCGCGCGGGAGTATAGACCTGCTGACAGGCTCGATCAACTCACCGATCATCGACATCACCAAACGTATTCACTGCTGGAATCTATCGTTGAACTGGGTTCCAACGGGATTCAACCAGGGCTTCTTCCTGCGTTTCTCGGCAGCGGCACCACAACTGCAGGGGCTGGTGATTCCAAAGCAGAGTACGCCGTTGTACCGCTGACGACCACAATTCCCAGACCCGTCGTTCGTACCTTTGCCCCACTCATTACCGGGACTGCAATTATGTGTGGTATCGTTGGCTACGTTGGGCCAAAGAAAGCATCACCCCTGATCCTGAGCGGACTCAAACGCCTCGAATACCGCGGGTACGACTCTGCCGGCATCTGTATTATCGACTCTGAACACCTGACCATCCATAAAAAGGCCGGTCGCGTTGTGGATTTGGAGAAAAGTGTCGACCTGTCGCACTTGACCGGTACGGTGGGCGTTGGCCATACGCGGTGGGCAACACATGGCTTACCAAACGACGTCAATGCCCATCCTCATACGAACAACGACGGGTCGATTGCCCTGGTCCACAATGGGATCATTGAGAACTACCTCACAATCAAAAAGAAGCTGATCAACGCTGGTTATACCGTGTCGTCGGAAACCGACTCCGAGGTTCTAGCGGTGTTCATTGGCATGCTCTACGACAGCTTGGGAAATCTTGAGCACGCCGTCCAGACAGCGCTGCAGGAAGTCGACGGAACCTTTGGTATCGTGGTCGCCAGCACGCACGAACCGGATCAGCTTATCGCTGCCCGCCGCGGAAGTCCCCTGATTCTCGGTGTCGGTCAAGATGAGTACGTCGTTGCTTCGGATGCTGCGGCGATTATCGCCCACACCCGGCAGGTGGTGTATCTCCAAGAGAACGAAATGGCTGTCCTGACACGGGATGGCTTTACAACAAAGACCATTGCCAACGAGGAAACGCATTCGGTGATCGAAGAGATTTCCTTCGAGCTGGATGAGATCGAAAAAGGTGGTTTCGAACACTTTATGCTCAAGGAGATCTACGAGCAGCCCATCACCTTCCATGACGGCTTTCGTGGGCGTCTCCTGGTGGATGAGGGTAATGTCCGACTCGGTGGCCTGGCCAAGGTCCAGGAGAAACTTCGCACTGCTCAACGGATCATCATCACAGCTTGCGGCACCAGTTGGCATGCTGCACTCGTGGGTGAGTACCTCATCGAGCAACTTGCCCGTGTTCCAGTGGAAGTCGAATATGCCAGCGAGTTCCGGTACCGCAATCCGATTATTTACCCCGACGACATCGTGATTGCCATCTCGCAGAGTGGTGAAACGGCCGACACCCTGGCAGCCATTCGCGAAGCCAAGCTGAAAGGGGCTACGGTCCTGGGAATGGTGAACGTGGTGGGATCAACCATTGCACGCGAGACCGACGCCGGCGTGTATCTGCATGCTGGGCCGGAGATCGGCGTTGCCTCCACCAAGGCGTTCACGTCGCAGCTCTGCATCCTGACCCAATTTGCGTTGTACATGGGTAGAATGCGCGACCTCACGGCCGAATACGGACGTGAGCTGGCTCAGGGCATGGCGGCGATCCCCGACCAGATCCGCTCGATTCTGGATCAGGCTGACAGCATTGCCCAGATCGCCCGACAGTACGCCGGCGCAACGAACTTTCTCTATCTGGGCCGAGGCTACCAGTTCCCTGCTGCCCTTGAGGGTGCCTTGAAGCTCAAGGAGATCTCCTACATCCATGCCGAAGGGTATCCGGCCGCCGAGATGAAGCATGGTCCCATTGCGCTGATCGACGAACACATGCCCGTGGTGTTCATCGCAACCAAGGACGAAACGTACGACAAGGTCCTCTCCAACATCGAAGAGGTCAAGGCACGGCGAGGAACTGTCATTGCCATTGCCAACGACGGCGACCACCACATTGATCGCCTTGCCGATCATGTGATCCGCATTCCGGCTACCCTTCCAATGTTGGCTCCGATCTTGGCCTCGATTCCACTTCAGTTACTGGCCTACTACATCGCCGTTGAGCGAGGTTGCAACGTGGACATGCCGCGTAATCTTGCCAAAAGCGTCACAGTAGAATAGCCCAGTAGGATAGCACGGTACCATGAGTCAGGATCGTCCTCTGTCAGCGGCAACACTGGTTCGCGACGTCCGCAATGGAAATCGTCGTGCCCTATCTCTGGCGCTCTCCCTCGTGGAGAGCACCGCCAGCGCCGATCGTCGGCGTGCGGCCGAGGTTGTCGAGCTGGCATCGGCATCGATTGATCGGCCCACGCGCCGGATGTGCCTCACCGGTGCACCCGGCGTTGGAAAGAGTACGCTCATGGAACAGGTAGGTCTGGAGCTCATCCATCGTCGTCATCGTGTTGCTGTGCTGGCCGTTGATCCATCAAGCCGACGAACCGGCGGCAGTATTCTGGGCGATAAGATGCGCATGCCACGTCTTGCCGTGCACGACGACGCCTTTGTGCGTCCGTCCCCGGCGCGCGACGCACTGGGTGGAACCGCCGAGGCAACGCGCGACGCTATCACCCTGTGTGAAGCCGCTGGATTCGACACGATCATCGTCGAAACGGTAGGCGTTGGCCAATCTGAAATCGAAGCATCCCTCCTTGTTGATGCATTCTGGCTGTTAGTACTCCCAACAGCCGGAGACGATCTTCAGGGGATCAAACGCGGTATCATGGAGGTCGCCGACGGTGTTCTGGTAACCAAGCGTGATCTCGATACGGGGGCATCGGATCGGGCGTGTCATCTGTATCGCTCTGCCTTGCAGTTGTTGCAGCCATCCACCCCGGATTGGAACACTCCCGTTCTTGCAGTCAGTGCCGTTGCGGAGGGAGGTCTGCGGGAGTTTTTGGACGTCCTTGATGCGTTTTTTGCTCCCGAGCGCGCAGCGGCAATCGACGCTCGGCGCGCGCTGCAACGGCGTTCGGCGTTTACAACGCTGCTGCAGCGGCGCATCAGTGAGCAGGTGCTTTCGGCCGTTCACATGGCCGACCGAGTTCGCCACGTCCAACAGCGTGTTGACGAAGAGGGGCTCCCTCCTACGACCGCTGTTCTCCAACTGCTGGATCACATGCACATCACCGTCACCGACGTTTCACCGCAGAATCCTTCCCCATGAACCATCTTCAACGAGCGGTAGCATCACATGCCGGAATCGACGCTTGGGTGCTGTATGACTTTCGGAAGTCGAATCCCCTTGCCTGGCATATGCTGGATCTAGACGCCGAAACGCACTGCACACGCCGATGGCTGGTTGTGATCCCGGCACATGGTCGGATCCAAAAGGTCGTCCACAAGTTGGAGACCCACACGCTTGCCCATGTGGAGGCCGTCGAGCACACCTACGCCACCTATCAGGAGTACGACGCCGTGCTGCGCACCGTTCTTGGTACCTACGAGACGGTGGCGATGGAATATTCACCCATGAATGCTCTACCGGTAACCTCGTATGTGGATGCTGGTACGATCGAGCACGTGCGCTCCTTGGGCGTCAACGTGGTGAGTTCGGCGAATCTTGCGCAACAGTTCACGGCCGTACTCACCGATCAGCAGCGTGCGGGTGCCGCCCTCGCTGGCGCCGAGCTTCGAGCGGTAATCATCGATGCCTTCCGGCTGATCGCCACACGCCTGCACAATGCCGAACCGGTGTCCGAGTTGGACGTACAACAGTACATCCTTGAACAATTCGCCGTGCGCGGCATGATCACAGACGCAGCTCCGATCGTTGCCATCGGTCCGAATGCTGCCAACCCTCACTATGCGCCATCGTTTACCCAGTCGTCGATGATCGGCTCGAGCATGGTGGTATTGATTGACGCCTGGGCTAAGTACGACGCCCCCGGGTCCGTTTACGCCGACCTGACATGGGTGGGATATACAGCCGATCGCGTTCCTGAGGACATCGCCAGTACGTTCGACGTGATCCTGCGCGCACGCGATGCCGCCTTGGACCTTGTCACCAGCCGATGTGCCGCCGGCCAGAACGTGGCAGGCTTCGAGGTTGACCGCGCAGCACGCTCTGTGGTCGACCATGCTGGCCTGGGCCACTACTTCATCCACCGCACGGGACATAACATCACCACCGTAACCCACGGACCGGGCACGAACATGGATGACTACGAAACCCAGGACACGCGACTGGTGCTTCCCGGTACAAGTTTTTCCATTGAGCCGGGTGTCTACATTCCTGGCGTGGTGGGTCTGCGTACGGAAATCGACGTTATCGTTCAGAGCGATGGCACCGTAGACGTCCCGTCGAGCCCCCTACAAACACGTATGATTCCACTGTTGGCAACCGAGTGGGACGTGTAATGGTGCGATACGGCCTGGTCTGCATGGGTGTGATTCTGTGCGCCGCAATCACGGCATGGGGTCAGGTATCTGATCAGCTGCGTATGGCGCGCGTCTACGAGCAGTCTGGCGATTACCGCAATGCGGCCCGGATCTATCTGGACGTCTATGAAGGTGGCCACCGAACATCGGCGGTGTTCGACGGTATTGCTCGCACATTAACAGCCCTGGAACAGTACAGCGCACTCTACCCCATTGCCGAGGCGGAGTTTGCACGGCAACCATCGAGTACCGCAGCAATGGTAGCAGCCAGGACTGCTGCCCTTCTCGGAACACTCTCTCAGGCTGATCACTGGTGGAATGAAGCCCGACGCGTCACCTCAACCAAGGATCAGCCAGGCCTGGTTGCACAGATTGCCCGAGACCAGGAATCAGCCCGACTCTACGATCGTGCAATCGCCAGTTACCTTGCTGCACGTGAGCTCTCCGGCACATCCACGGACTTTGCCCTCCCGTTGGCCGATCTGTATGGGGCTACCGGCAAGGTGCCCGAAGCTGTGAGCGAGATCCTCCGTGAGTATCAGCAACACGGCAGACTCGTCATCGTGATCGGACGTGTATCGGCCCTGCTGGCCAAGGGAGCATCTACGACTCAGATCGAGCGCGTGCTGGAGTCGGCCGGAGATACACCAGAGATGCTGGAAGTCCAAGCCTGGTTCTATGGTGAGATTGGAAACTGGGACCGTGCACGCGAACGGACCGAACAACTCGACCGCATACGACATGCCCAAGGCAAGGACCTTCTGCAGTTTGCCAATCGCGCAACCACGGCACAGACCGCCGCAGCCTACGATGCAGCTCTGCGTGCTCTCGAAACCATTATCGACGGCGGCGGCCCCCTGGCGTTGTCAGCAACCTACGCCTACACCCGAACATTGGACCGCCGCATCGTGGAAGCCGACAGTCTGTCGACCGCCACGGCCCAGATGATGATCGACCGATACCGAGCGATCGCCGCCGACAATCCCCGCCATCCGATTTCTGCCGATGCGCTGCTACGATGTGCCGAGCTGTACGACGGCGTCCTTGGTGATCACGACGAAGCGCGCAACGTTCTGACGCAACTGACCAACCGCTGGAATGGCACCGAGGCGGCCGCGCGCGGACGCCTCCTGTTAGCAGAGCTGTACGTAGCAGCGGGTCGGCCGGATGCAGCCCGTGATGTGGTGCGACCGCTGCGTGACGTTTCGGCGGCAGCCCCTGCCATCATGCGGGAGTACGCCGATGCCGCAACACTGCAGCTTGCCGACTTGGAATTGTTTGCCGGCAACACAGAGCAGTCCATGGAAATGTACACGGTATTGGCGTCGCAGCCGACGTCGGTTGCTGCCAATGACGCCCTGGAGCGCCTTGGCCTGCTGATGTTGCGTTCGGACGACTCCGTTGCCGTACAGCAGATGGTCCGCGCCTTGGCTGCACGCCAGAGTCGGCGCATCGACTCGGCGATTCGGATCTACACCACCACAGCCGAATCGACGGCGTCGAAGGATGTTGCCGACCTGTGTTGGGTGTCGGCAGCCACGCTCAGCGTTCGTTCCGGCAACGACGCCTCGGCGTTGACCATCCTGGAACCGGTGCTGAGCCGCATCCCTGAAAGCCTTGTCGGCGATCGCGCGCTGGCCCTGGTTGCGGAGATCGATGAGCGTCGTGGACAAACAGAGGATGCGATTTCTGCACTCACCACCCTTCTCGTTCAGTATCCGTTGAGTATTCTTGCCCCGACGGCGCGCGATCGGATTCGCCGGTTACGTGCTAATTGACCACTCCCCCGAGGAACGTTGAATATGTCGTTTGCCTCATTTACAACCTTTGCAGACCTACCCTATGAGCGCCCCAACCTCGAGGCCTACCGTACCGGTCTTGATGCGATCAAGGAGCGCCTGCAAACTGCAGCGAGTTCAGAAGCATGCCTCGAAGCTGTAGCGGACTGGAACCAGATGCGCATTGACGTGAGCACGATGCACAGCCTGGCCGAAGTGCGGTACACCCAGAATGTGAAAGATCCCGTCTGGAAGGCCGAAAAAGAGTTTTTCGATGTCGAATCGCCCAACATCCAGGACTGGAACAATCAGGTTGAGCGGTTGCTGGTGTCGTCGGAGCATCGCCCAGCAATCGAGGAGCGATACGGATCGTTGTTCCTGACGCGGATGGAGCAAGCCCTGCGGGTGTTTACACCCGAAATCAAGCCGCTGATGGTGGAAGAGTCCCGCTTGTGCGAGGAATACAACAACATCACCGCTTCGGCCCGGATTGAGCTCAACGGAGAGACCTATAATTTGTCGACGATCGGCAAGCTCGCCATCGACCTGGATCGCGATACTCGCCGGCAGGCCGTGCAGGCACAGTATGCGTTCTTAGGCGAACACGCTCAGCGCATTGACGAGATCTACCACGAGTTGGTTCAACTACGAACGAAGAAGGCGAAGGCACTCGGCTTTGCCAATTACGTGGACTTCCGTTACGTGGAGTTCGGACGTGTCGACTATGGTGCGGCCGAGGTTGCCACCTTCCGCAAGAGCGTGATCGACCACGTCGTTCCGTTGGTTTCTCGCTTGAAACAGGCACAGGCTCGACGACTCGGCCAGGCATCGTTGGCACTCTACGACGAAAAACTCATGTTCGCCGACGGCAACCCCATTGCCGAGGGAGAGCGTTCTTTCATTGTCGATGCGGCCACCACCATGTACCGGGAGCTCTCACCGCAAACGGCAGAGTTCTTCCAGCTGATGCTTGATCGTGACCTGATGGACCTGGATGCCCGCGACAACAAAGCCACCGGCGGGTACTGCACCAGCTTCCCCTCCTATGGCGTCCCCTTCATCTTTGCCAACTTCAACAAAACCACGCACGACGTGGAGGTCCTCACCCACGAGGCCGGTCACGCCTTCCAAGCCTATCGGTCCCGTACCCAACCGGTGCTGGAGTACCACTGGCCCACAGCCGAGGCCTGCGAGATTCATTCCATGGGTATGGAATTCCTCACCTGGCCATGGATGCATCACTTCTTTGGTGCCAATACCGACAAGTTCAAGTTCTACCACTTGGCCGGGGCACTGATCTTCCTGCCGTATGGATGTGCCGTGGATCACTTCCAGCAATGGGTCTATGAACACCCGGAGGTGTCACCTGCCGAACGCAATGCCCATTGGAAGGAGCTTGAAGCTCTGTATATGCCGTGGCGCGATACGTCCGACGTTCCCGTCGCCAGCGAGGGTCGACAGTGGCAGTTCCAGCGTCATATTATAGAGTCGCCGTTCTACTACATCGACTATGCCCTGGCCCAGACCTGTGCCCTGCAGTACTGGCAGAAGTCGCTGGCCGATGGGGATACCGCATTCGTTGACTATCTTCGCATCTGTGACATCGGAGGAAGTCTGCCATTTTTGGGCATCGTGGAGGCAGGGGGCTTGATCTCTCCGTTTCACCCCTCGTGCTTGGAGTCGGTGGTAAAAACCGCCTACACGTGGCTTGGTGAGAACTATCCGGACTACCTTTGATCACCATTCATGAACAATTCGTAAGAAATTACAGCTTGCTAGTGTTAGCAAGTTCCATAGATTAGTGTAGTTACGAGTATAATCCGTATTTGTTGAACCGCGGTGTAAAGTGGTCATGAATCCTTCCATCCTACGTGGTGTCGCACTAAGCGTCATCCTTTGCTTCGGTGCTCTTGTAGCATCGGCTCAAACGAATCCCACTCCGTGGGCCCTATCAGCGGGAGATTACTCGATGACGGAGTGGTCCAGCGCATCAGCTGCTGGAACCTATCCAACGTCGATGGTCTTCCATACATTCGCCGACCGTATGGAGTTCGGCAATGCCGATCAGGCTCCTGCTGGCGACTGGACGTTGTCGTATGGTCTGACATCCGGCACCCGTCTGCAGGGCTTGGGAACGTCGGGCTTTTCGTTCAACCAGACGTCCAGCCCACAGAGCGTCAACGGCGTTCAACAGAACATGGGTGCGGCGGTGCTGTCGCTGAACACTTCGGGACGCAGCAACGTCCAGGTAACCTGGACGGCACAGTCCAGCGGTACGCTGCAGCGTCCGTATGTCGTGCGTCTGCAGGCTCGGATTGGTTCGAGTGGTACATGGCAGAACGTCGTACGCGGCGACGGCTCGTTCGTCGAGCACGACGCCGTTGGCAATGGCACCACGACGCAGACCTACACCCACACCCTGCCAGCAGCTGTCGACAACAAGGCGCTGGTGCAGGTACGGTGGTTGTACTTCCAAAACGGAGATGGTTCGGGTAGCCGTCCTTCGGTGCGTGTCGACGACATTTCTGTGTCGTCCACGACGTTTACAAACCCGCCGGTAGTTTCGGCTGCCTACGTTACCACAACGGGTTCGATGCTGGTGGGATACGCAGGTATTCCTCTGCCAACGTTCACCGTTCGGGTTTTCAATAGCTTGAACAACCTGGAAACAGGATACAACTCCACGCTGACGCTCACCCGCGTGAGCGGCCCAAGCACTCCAACGGGTACGACCAGCGTCCAGGCCTTTGGTGGTGTGGCTGAATTCAACAACGTGATCCTGGCCTCGGCTGGCACCTATAACATCCGCGTGAACGTTCCCAACGGAACGGCCCAGACGCTGATGACGGTGCAAGTTCTGCCAACGCCGACGATCACTGCCAACATTGTTCCGCAGTACATCTACGGCTTTACCAGCAGCAACGCGTCGTTCAACACGCCGGCCTACGCTCATATCACGATGTCGAACCTGACACCGAATATGAAGTACCGCTACGTTGTTGGCGGCTCCAACACTGTTGACCCAAACCCTGCCTCGGCCGGTGCTGGTACGAACATTCACTACGATCACACCACGGACACGTACAACTTTGTTAGTGGCAAGAGCACGGCCGTTGCTGGCAACCACTCCGTTCTTGTTACGGGTGCTAGCGAGACATCCAAGAGCTTCTTCATCAACTTGGTTCCTTCAAACAACGCCACGTTTACGTCGGGCAATACCGTCTACTGGCAGATCGAACTTGCTGACGGTTCCGGCCGCGTGATCCGTCGTTACCAGCTTGGTGCAACATCGAAGGCAATGTCGACGGATGCCACCGGCACCGGTGCTACGCTCATGGGCGACATGGGCAGCCAATTGGGTGAGAAGAACTTCGTGCTTCTGTACGACAACGTCGACGGTACTGGTCAACCAGTGGGTATCGGTATGGTACAGTCCTACAACACCACGGTAGGCTTCACAACGGCTCGCTACCGCGATGACATCGAGAATAAGCAAGGCGCATGGATGACGCAGGTGCCAAACGCTGTTGCAAGCGGAGCACCTCCGTGCGAATTCACATTTGACCTGTACGATGATTGGGGTGACGGATGGAACGGCGCCCGCATGACGGTCTCCGACCTGACCACCGGCGCAACCGTCGCAACCATTGGTACGTCGTTCACAACTGGTTCTTCGTTCGTAGAACGATACACCCTCACTCCTGGCCGCAACTACAAGCTTACGTGGACAGCTGGTGGGTCTTATGCCGGTGAAGTTGGTATCACCGTTCGCGACTATGCCGGCAATGCTCTGTACACGATGGGTGCGTATAATTCTTCACGCGTCGGTACCGACCTGACCACGTTTGGTTGTGCCCCTGTTCCAAGCACGGGCGTCTTCCGCATCGTTGAGCGCACGCTGGCAGGTGCAATTGTTAGCACCATGACCTCTAGCAATGGTATCTGGAACGGTGTCAATTCCGACCCATTCTCCTACGGTACGCCAGGCGGATTCACCACACCGATCTACATCAACACGCCAAGCGTGAAGGTGCTGGCCCCAATGGCTGGTGATACACTCTGTGCTGGTACGGTAACGACTGTTCGCTGGCGCGCCGATGGTATGACCAACGTAAAGGTTGAGTACTCCATCGACGGCGGCCTGAACTACTCCACGGCAATCGCCTCCTACCCTGCTTCGGCCGGTCAACTCGATTGGGTTGTTCCTTCGGGCGGTCTGCTGGGCAACTGCCGTGTTCGTGTAAGCGGTGTTGATCGTCCAGAAGTTGGTATGTCTGGATCGTTTGCCATCGTAGAGCCCGTTGCCATGGTGAACCCATTGGCCTCGAAGAACCTCTGCCTTGGCAGCAACGATACCCTCGTTGCCTTCGTATCGGGTACGATCCGTTCCTACCAGTGGTACAAGGACGGCGATGCCATCCCAATGGCAAATCAGCCTGTTCTCGAACTCAAGAGCGTGCAGTTCAACACCTCGGGTGTGTACTGGTGTGAAGTTTCGGGATATGGCCCATGCGGCGACGTTGTCACCAACGAAGCGCACATTCGCGTCGGACGCGCAACAACGATCACGAATCAGACCTATGCCGTTCCTGGCATCATGGGTGAGACCGTTTCGATGATGGTAGAGGCAGAGTTCCCGAACGAAGTTCTGGGCTATGCTTGGTACCGCGGCGACCAACTCCTCGAGAATGGTGACAAGTTCAGCGGTGTTCACAGCAACATTCTGCGCATCCACAACTTCGACAGCGACGATTACTCCAATGAGTACCACTGCGTTGTTTCGGGTGTGTGCGGAACGGCCACGTCGCGTAAGATTCGCGTCTTCTCCTCCGGTGTGTATGTCGAGTTCATGAAGGATGAGTACAGCCTGTGCGGAAACGGCACGCTAACCATCGATGGTATGGCCTACTCGAACCCAGCTGGCGAAACACTCAACCTGCAATGGTTCCGCAATGGTGTTGCTCTGAGCAACGGCACGTCGTCGACGGGCTCGTCCATCGGCGGTGCTAACAGCTCCACGCTGACCATCACGAATGCTACGGCTGCCGATGCTGGCACCTACACGCTGATGGCTGCTCTGGATCTGAATCCATCGATCTTCGGTGAAGCTGCTACGATGGTTACCGTCGGTACGGCCCCATCGATCACTGCACAGCCAGCCGCAGCTGAAGTCTGTGCTGGCGACGCCGTCAGCATGACGGTTGCAGCTGATGCCCAAGGCATGGTAATGTATCAGTGGTTCCAAGATGGCACGGCCATCCCAGGTGCTACCGAGGCTACGCTGGAAGTTGCTGCTGCTACAGCAGCCCGCGCTGGCGAGTACACCGTTGAGGTGTCCACCGCCTGCGGTACAGTGATGAGCGATGCCGCTTCCCTGACGGTCAAGGCAGCCACGGAAATCACCACGCAGCCTGCTGCTACGGTTGATCTCAAGGTAGCCGAAACCCTGACGCTGACCGTTGACGCTACCGGTGCTGGAACGGTTCAGTACCAGTGGGTCAAGGACGGTGCTGATCTTGCTGGTGAAGTAGCTGCAACGTACACGAAGATGAACGTAGTAGCCGACGACGCTGGCTCGTACACCTGCCGCGTAACAGCTGAGTGTGGAGAGGTCATCTCCGATGCCGCAGTTGTAACGGTAGCTCCGGTCGTTAGCGTTGAAGAAGACGTTGTTGCTGGCGGCGTGATCATCGATCGCGTGACACCAAACCCAGTAGCTGGTCAGGCCAACGTATCGGTTACCCTGCCACGCACGATGAATGTTACGATGCTGCTGGTTGACGCCTCCGGTTCGGTGGTAGCAACCATCACGAACGGAACCATGGCTCAAGGCACACACGTGCTGCCCGTCAATGGTGCCTCGGTTGCATCCGGCATCTACGGGCTGCAGACGATCGTCGACGGTGCCCGTCACCTTCAGACGGTTGTCATCGTCAAGTAAGCCGATCGGTTGAAAACTGGGGAGCATGTCAATGCGACATGCTCCCCTTTTTTTTTGACATCTTTGTGCCGAACCGTAGGACATACCCGAATGAAGATGATCTGGCATACCCTGTTGTTGTTTACCGCACTGTGTACCGTTTTGAATGCTCAGGATGTGGTGGTCAGTGAATACCGGAACGACGTCGACCAGGGCCTAGAGTGGACGGAAATCGTTGTCGTGGCGGACAACATCGACCTGCGTGGATATATCGTCACGGATAATCGCGGAGCTGGAGATCAGCGGCAGAGCGGCCCTCGGTTCAAGAACATCCCACACTGGCAGCACGTGCGTGCCGGTACAATCATCTTGATCTACCACGGCCCACGTACGGTTGTCGTAGCCGAAGACGTTGATCTGGCAGACGGATACATGGAACTGAGTCAGTTCGACAATCGCTACTTCGATATCGTGAACGTCGACGGTGCGGCTACATCGAACGGGATGAATATCAATCAAGACCGTGACTTTGTGCAGGTCCTCAAAGCGGATTCCTCTCACGTGCACGGCTTGATGCACGGTGCCGCGCCAGGACCTACATGGTTGGCTACGCCCAATCCCAAGGCCGGATACGATACGTCGAACATCGGTCCACGCTCGGTATGTGTGTCGGGCCGGTCACTGGCGGCGTATAACGCCGGCCGGAACAACGATTCTACGAGCACCGGTCGGTGGATGACGCCCGGCTTGCCCAACAGCGTCGATGAACGGAAGATTCTGCTGGGTAAAACCGACGTAAACTACCTGCTGTGGCAGGAGTGGAGGGAGCCCGAGTGGACGGCCACACCTACGATTCAGGTAGTTGAACAGACGGCCACGAAGCACACCATTTCGTGGACTCCGGTGGTTGACACCTATCCCGATGATCGAACCACAGGATACCTTGTCCTGCGCGACACGGCCAACTTCGCCGCCTTTCCCTCCAATGCGGTCGTTGATGGAACAATCTATACCGTTGGACAGACGCTTCACGGAGCGCAGCTCATTGCCATTGTCCCAACGATCAATGGAGCGACCTACGCCGATTCGAGTGACCTTCAGTGCGGAACATCGTATACGTACCGCGTATATGCGTATCGATTTGCGGCCGATGCCAACCTTGGACAACCGGCTGCTACCACAGCTCGTGGTCGTCAATACGCACCGCTGTTTGCACAGTCGCCGGTGCTGACGAAGTCGAACCCCGCCAAGCCACAGATTTCAGCTTCGCGGTTGCAGATCTGCCCAGGCGATACCGTCACACTCACAACCACCACGACGAATGCCGAGTTCTACCAATGGACCGTTAACGGCGTGGGGGTAACCGTAAGCGGCACAACACGTATCGTTGTCAACACAACGGGCACCTATCGCCTGAAGGTCATTGCCCCAGGTGGATGCTTTGCCGAGTCGGACCCCATTACCATCAGCCCCTTACCCGCACCCAGCGTCATTCTGCAGCCAAGCGGCCAGCGCATCATCTGCAACGGCGACTCTGTAGTTCTTACCGCTCAGGCTGCCGGTGCAACAGCCTTTGAATGGCGGCGCAACGGAACGGTCATTCCAGGTGCAACGGGCCCGTCGTACACGGCCCGGCTGGCAGGAGAGTACCAGGTGTACGTGCGATCCAGCGAAGGCTGTCCCGGCATCAGCAGAACACTTACGCTGTCGTACCATGACATTCAGTACTCGGTTCGACCATCCGCCGTAGACTTTGGTACGATCGGCTCGTGCCAAAACTCCGTATCGCGCTCCGTGGAGGTTACCAATACGGGTACCGAACCGCTGACGATCGCGCAGATCACCTTGCCGGCTGGGTTTGCCGTTGTTTCTCCCGCACCCGGCTTCGTTATCAAGCCTGGGGAGGTGGTCACCGTCCAACTGCTGTTTGCCCCGGCCGGTACCGGCGTGGTTTCGGGGACGGCCTCGCTGCGAGCTACACCATGCGATGTGGTCTCCTCGTTCACCGTACAAGGAGAGCGGGTACAAGGCGAGGTATCCCTCAGTCAGGCTGGAATCGATTTTGGCATCTTCACCGCCTGCCCGACCGGTTCGGACATTCGTGATGTAGAATCCTTCACCCTGAGCAATACCGGTACGTCGCCCGTCACCGTGCGTGCACCATTGCTGGCGCCGCCCTTCTATTTGCTCACGGCGTTTGGAACAAAGAATCTGGGACCAGGTGAGTCGTTTACGATCGATGTTCAGTACCGCCCGTTTGCCGCCGATCAGAATCGCGCTGTTGCGGCCGTGATCCGATTCCCCTACGTCTCACAGTCCTGCAACGACACCCTGCAAGCCACACTCACGGCCGCGACGTACTACCCTGCCGCTGCGATTGCCGAGACGTCGGTTGACGTTGGCTTTGTGCTGAATTGTGTTGGCTATGCCGATACGTCGGTGACGGTGACCAATACCTCGCAGGTACCATTGATCGTGGCAGGAAATCGGTCCTCACAGGTGCAAGTGCAGGGACTGCCCGATACCCTCGCCCCAGGGGTAACGCGCACGTATGCTGCCCGGATTACCCCACAGGCCGGTGCCGGTGCCTTTGTTGTCGTGGACTCTCTGATCACGCAACCGTGTTCACAGCCGCTACCCGTGGAGTTCTCGGGAACATGGTTCCGCGGACGGTTCCTTGCCGATCCCGCCGAGCTTACGCTTCCTACGGTTGACCTCTGCGATACGGGTCGCGTGACGTCGGTAGGGGGCTTTACGCTGCAGGCACTGCAGACCAACGGACTCCGTGCAACGATCCACAGCGTCATCTCCCCTGCACCATTTTCCGTGGACCTTGTTGCTGGTGGTACCATCACCTCGCAAATCCCGGTAACGGTCACGGCAACACCGACCACCGCCGGAACCGTTACTGATACGATCCGTGTGGTCGTAGGACCGTGCTACGACACGGTGAAGGTGGTGGTATCCTGCACTGCACGCGCGACGGATCGCTCGGTGAACATTGCAAACTCCGATTTTGGACTGATTGCCGACGGCGAATCCTCGCAACAGACGATCGTGATCACCAACACCGGTACATCGGACCTTCTGATCGATGCCCTTGATCCGGATCCCATCGTTCTACCATGGCAGGTAACGAACATTACGGGTTCAACGGGATCAACAACGCGCCTTCCCGTGACCATTGCCCCGGGTGAAACCGTTGGAATCTTCATGGTGTATGCTTACGTGGGCCCAGGACGGTTCGACACGCTAACGGTCCAGATTCGTAGTTCCCACCCGAACGGTGGCTGTGCTGAAACGACCACCCTTACAGTAACAGGACGCACGGCATCGCAGCGACCGGTAGACAACGTTTCGGTGGTGATTCCACAGGATCTTACGGCCGTCATCGGTACGGTGGTGGATATTCCCGTGCACCTGACGTCGCCGGAACCGCTGGCAGGCGCTGGAATCAGCTCTCTGGACTTTACCGTCACCTACGATGGCTCGATTCTTCAGATCACTGAGGCTGAAGCCGTCGTCCCGGGCTTATCGGTATCGGTAACGCCCAACGGACGCGGATCAACCACCGTGAGCGTGCGTCGCTCGGAGATCGAGGAGGCCACACCGCTGTTTGTTCTGCGTGGCCAGACCTACCTCGGAGGTGCGTTGCAGACGGTCCTCGACATCGATACCGTCATCAGCTCTCGCGGAGGGCTGCGCAGCTCGGACGGCAGGCTTACGCTCACCGGAGACTGTGCGGTGGAAACCAAGGTCATCAGTCTGGGACTATCGCCGGCTGTACGCGTCATAGACGTCATCGGGTCGAGCGCAAGCATGGAGCTGACAACGCTCACCCACAACCCCACCGTGCTGCAGATTGTCACGGTCGATGGTCGACTCGTGGCAGAGCGCACCCTCACCGTTCCACCTGGCCAGCATCATGTTCAGATGGTGCTCGGCGAGGTGTCGACTGGCCGGTATCTGGTACGGATGGTGCATGGCCGACATCGGTGTACAACGGATCTGATCATCCATCGATGACACCGTATCTTTGATGTTGGAAGTGTTGGTCGTTCCATCTGAACGGAGAAATGTGTGAACGTTCTGCTCACCGGAGCTACGGGATTTGTTGGCAGTCATGTTGTGGATGTGCTGGTCGAACGCGGAATCGATGTTACCTACATCGCCCGCTCGTCGAGCAACCACCGGTGGTTGCAGGGGAAGAACGCACGGTTGGTTGAGGGATCGCTGCACGATCTGTCCTCGCTGCGGTCGGCCATGGACGGCGTGGACGCCGTGATCCATATTGCTGGACAAACTGCCGGCAAAAACGAAGAAGATTTCCGACGGGGCAACGAGGTAGCTACACGCAACCTTGTCGATGCCGTGCTGGCATACCGTCCGCAGCTGCAACGCTTTACCCATATCAGCTCGCTGGCGGTCTGTGGCCCTGCGGCATCAGCTACGCAGCCGGTGCGCGAGGACGATCATCGCAAGCCCCTTACCGCCTATGGCCGAACGAAGAAGCTGGCCGAAGATGTGGTGATCAACGCGATGAGCGAACTCCCGGCCACCATCGTGCGTCCACCCGTGGTGTACGGGCAGCGCGATCAGGCCACACTGACCTTTTTCCAAACCGTCAATCGCGGCGTCTCTCCGCTGATCGGCTTCGATGAAAAGGTGTTGTCGTTCATTCACGTTCGCGATCTGGCGCGTGGAATTGTCGAGGCAACGCTATCGCCACGGACGGTTGGCGAAACCTACTTTGTGTCGTCCGATGAGTTTTACACCTGGCCCCAGATTTCGAATGTGTCGGCTGCGGTGCTGGGCCGCCGGAAGCTGCTCACAGTTCGCCTACCCCATGCCGTAGTGATGGGTATTGCCGGCACCGTTGGTGCCCTTGGGAAACTCACCGGGAAACCTCCCGTCCTGGACTACGAAAAAGGGATCGACATGACCCAGAAGTACTGGATCTGCTCTACCGAAAAAGCCCGCGAACAATTCGGCTACCGCCAGCAGGTATCCCTGGCGGACGGCCTGCTCGAGACCATCACGTGGTATCGTGAACAAGGGTGGCTGTAACCGTGCGCGACTGGCTACGCAGTACGGTCGGATTCATCACGGTGGGGCTGGTCGCGTTTGTCGCCTTCGCCTTCTTCGCCTTTCGGGTGATCACTCGCAGTCATCTTGACGATGGTCACGATACGATTGCGGCCGTGCGCGATACGGTAAAGATCTATCGAAACTCGTTTGGCCTGCCGCATGTGGTAGCCTCCACGGACGCCGATGCCATTACGGGCCAAGGCTACGTTCATGCACAAGATCGCCTCTGGCAGATGGACGTCTGGAGGCGTTTCGGGCAGGGCCGACTGGCTGAAATCCTGGGCAACGATGCCGTCGCTGCCGACGTTTTCGTACGAAGTTTAGAGATTCCTGCCATCGTTGCACGCCAGTACGAGGCCTTGGATCAGTCTACGCGGGACATTCTCATTGCCTATGCCAACGGCGTGAATGCCTACATCGATCACCATCGTGAGTCCCTCTCACTGGAGTTCGATGCACTCGGCTACCAACCCGAGAGGTGGAAGCCTACCGACTGCCTGATTGTGGGACGCGTTGTGGCCTTTGAACTAAGCCTTGCCTTTTGGAACGACATCACCTACGCGCAAATCGCTGCGCTACGGGGCGTTAACGCCGTGGCCGATTATGTACCCGTTTCGCCAGGAGCCCCCTACGTCCTGGATGCCAGTACCGACTCCCCCGTTACGTCGTCAACGCCCGCATTGACCGGACTTGGAGCCGAAGTGCTGGGTCGACTCCACGCCGTCATCACCGATGCGCGGACGCGCATCGGTGCTACAGGAAGCGCCATCGGCAGTAACTGCTGGGCCGTCGGCAGGCCAAATCGAACAGCGATTCTGGCCAACGACCCCCACCTTAGTGTTTCGCTGCCGCCGAAGTGGTACCACGTCCACCTGACGGGCAAGAATCTCAACACCATTGGATTGAGCCTGCCCGGTGTTCCGCTGGTGCTCAGTGGCCGAAACGATGCCATTGCCTGGGGCGTGACCAACGTGATGGTCGATGATGTGGATTACACCGTGGAGCGCACCGATGTAGCCGATCCTGCCAATTACTACTACGACGCTTCTGGAGTCCGTAGAAAATTCACCTTCGTAACCGACACTGTCCACATCAATGGCGGCAGTCCGCTGGCCATTGAGCGCCGGTACACGACGCGTGGCTGCGTGATTAGCGATGCGCACTTGCTAAAGAATCCGTCGCTGCTCTTCGGCACCGCGTCGTCGCAGCGCACAACCCGTGCGGCAAGCGGTCGGTATCTGGATTCCACCTGCCTGACGTTTCAATGGACTGCGCAGCACCTCTCCAATGAGATCGGGGCGCTCTACCGGATTAACCGGGCCGCAACCATTAGTGAGGTATCCGCAGCCACCGCGCTGTGGGTGTCGCCGGCGTTCAACCTTCATGTTGCCGAATCCACAGGCAAGGTTGCCACGATGCTTGCCGGTGCAATTCCAAATCGCAGCAGTGCGAACACCATGTCGGCCATCCTACCACTGCCGGCGGCAAGTGCTTCCAATCGGTGGAACGGCCTGACGAATCTTCGCAGTTTGGGGATGCGTCAGGCGGCTCCACCCGGACGTGTAGCGTCGGCGAACAACCGCACGCAACGTCAAGCATCGCCGTTTATCTCGACGCTCTTCCATCCGGCCTCGCGAGCCCAGCGCCTGGACTCCCTTTCCAGCGTCTACGCGCTCATGACGGTGCGTGATGCGCAGGTGATGCAGATGGATCAGGTCTCGCCGTATGCACTCGATGTGCTGCGCGCGGTGCTGCCGATTCTGGAATCGGGGTATCGGCAATACCCTGCTGAAGGGAAGGCCGCCGTTACAGCGCTCCGCCGATGGGATGGCGCGATGACTACCGTGAGCGTTGCCGCTACGGTCTACACCGTTCTTCTGCGACACCTCCTGCGGGAGACCTTCGAAGACGAGCTCGGGACGAAGTTGTACCACCAGTGGAGCCTGATCGCCACCAATCCCCTGAATCGATTCCACGACCTTCTGCAACAACCCAACCACCGACTCTTCGATAACGTCCGAACCACGGAGCGGGAGAATCTGTCGTGGATCGCTGTGACCAGTTTTCTGGCGGCCCTGGAGGAACTCCAACAGACGTTCCCCGACGAGCCCGTTTCCGCATGGACCTATGGCCGACTGCACACGCTCACGCTGCCGCACATGCTGGGCGCCCATCCGCTGATGCGCCCGGTGATGACGCTTGGGCCGTATGAGATTGGTGGCAGCGCCACAACGCTCTTCAACACGGAATGGCAGCAACATCGCCCCTACAGCACGGTGGTGTATCCCAGTGCTCGCGTGATTTCGGATCTGGCCGACACCATGCAGTATGTGGTCCTCCCGGGGGGTAGCTCAGGAGAGCCCCTTTCAAAACACTACAGCGACCAAGTCCAGCTCTGGTTGCGGGGTGGCTATTTGCGCGTGCCAACGTCGCGTACTCCCGACCCCGCCGTACCGCTACATACGCAACTTCTTCCGCGGTAACCACGCCGTTACAGGCGCGAGATTTCCTATTTTGAACGTTCACACCCTGTCTCATTATCTACCAAGGTCGCCCGATGTCCATCTCCTGTGTGTCGCATGCCCGCACATCGGTTCAAGCCGATGCGGTGATCGTCTTTTCGTTTAGTGATGAAAAGGGGCTTAAGGCATTTTCGAAGCAGCTCACCACCGATCTTCCCCACCTGCAGCCAGTGCTATCGTCGGGAGACTTTACCGGTGCAAAGCTATCGGCCGTCACGACGTACGTCGGATCGGCTGCCAAGGCACCCCGCTTCATTCTGGTTGGACTCGGTGCGGTGGCTGATGTCTCCACCGAACTGCTCCGCCGAGCCGCCGCTGTGGGCGTTCAACGTGCTGCCGCCCTCGGATGTGCCCATGCCGCTCTGGAGCTTCCAACAGTCAAAGGAATCTCGGAGTACGACGTCGCCCACGCGATGACGGAAGGTGCCGTCCTGAGTCAGTACAAGTTCACCAAGTACAAGACCTCCGACAAAACCAAGCTGGTCAAGAAGACGACCCTAATCACCTCGGCAGAGAATCTCTCTGAAGTGCGTAAGGGATCGAAGGATGCCGCCCTTGTTGCCGAAGGTGTCATCGTTGCACGTAACCTTGCCAGTGCGCCCAATAACGAGATTCATCCCCAGTCACTCGCCTCTGAGGCACGCTCACTGGGACGGAAGTACGGGTTCTCCGTGTCGATTTTGGACAAGAAAAAGATTTCCGACTTGAAGATGGGTGGCCTACTGGGCGTCAACAAGGGAAGTGCCCGTCCACCGGTGTTCATCATCATGGAACATCGCGGTGGTCCAAAGGGACAGAAGCCCATCGTCTTGGTTGGCAAAGGGGTCACGTTCGACACCGGTGGCATCTCGATTAAGCCGGCAGCTGGGATGTCGGATATGAAGGGCGACATGCACGGCGCCGCTACCGTGATCGGAACGATGGTTGCAGCTGCCAACCTTGGATTGAAGCGCAACATCGTTGGACTGGTCCCCGCCACCGATAACATGCCCGATGGCAATGCCATTGTTCCGGGTGACATCCTGACCTTTATGAACGGTAAGACGGCCGAGATCGATAACACCGATGCCGAGGGCCGCCTCATCCTGGCCGACGCCCTCTGCTACGCCGACCGGTACAAGCCCGAGTGCGTGATTGATCTGGCAACCCTGACGGGTGCCTGTGTGGTGGCTCTCGGCTTTGAAACCACCGGCATGATGGGTACCGACGAGGACGCCAAGCAGCGCCTGACCAAGGCCGGCTGCCGAACACACGAACGCGTGTGCGAACTGCCGTTGTACGAAGAGTACGAAGACCTCATCTCCAGTGATGTTGCCGACATCAAGAACTCTGGAGGTCGGTGGGCTGGCACGATCACCGCGGGCCTCTTCCTGAAGCACTTTGTGTCGTATCCATGGGTGCACTTGGACATCGCCGGTACGGCAAACCACCCCAAGGGCAACTATTACGTCACAAAGGGTCAAACTGGCGTTGGTGTTCGCATGCTTACCGATGCCCTAAGGAATTGGTAAGATGCCGCTGCCGGATCCACAGCATACACGATTTGAGCAGGAGGTGCTGCCCCACCTCTCTGCGCTCTACAGCTTTGCTGTCCGCCTAACCAAGGACCGCGAAGACGCTGCTGATCTGGTGCAGGAGACGATGCTCAAGGCTTTCCGATTCTTCGACTCCTTTGAGCAGGGAACCAACTGCAAGGCGTGGTTGTTTCGGATCATGAAGAACGCCTACATCAACCGGTATCGGAAAACCAGTAAGGCTCCCGACACGGTTGAGTACGATGTTGTGGAGGAGTTCTACGAGTCGATCAAGGATGAGTCGGTAGAAACATCGACGTTGGAAGAAGAAATGTTTACGCAGGCCCTCGACGACGAAGTGGCCCGCGCACTCGATTCGCTTCCGGACGACTTTCGAACCGTGATCATCCTGTGCGACATCGAAGGGTTCACCTACGAGGAAATCGCAGAATTTATTGATTGTCCAATCGGCACAGTTCGCTCGCGCCTGCACCGCGCTCGAAAAATGTTAGCCATTTCGCTAGCCAGTTACGCCCACGAACGGGGTTTCGGGGACCTAGGAGCCAACGGGGATACGTGATGCAGCACGACCAACACATGTTTGAAACCTGTTCTGCCCTGGCAGACGGACACCTTACCAGCGCAGAAGCTGCTCGCCTCCGCGACGCGATGGCTCACAGTGAAGCTCTTCGTTCGGAATACGAAACCGTCAATGCCGTGCGCTCGCTGCTGCGAGAGCGGGCCGATCGACTGCGGATGCCCGTGCCGGCCGATGTCGAGCGATCGATCCGACAAGCCATTGCCGCCGAACAGTCGCAACCACGTGCTCAACAGCGTGGTTTCCGAAATCAGCTTCTCGACCATGTTCTGGACGCCGTGATCGACTACCTCCGCAGGCCAGCCATCGCTGTTGCTGTTGCTGCCGTTGCGTTGGTAACCGTCGTATGGTTCGCCGTAGATCGGTCGGCGGGTCCTGCCCCGTATCGGTTGTACGAAGCGTCGTATGCCAATTTTCAGGATATCGTAGGCGGAACTCTGAAACTCGGGAAGCGCACCAGCGATCCATCGGTGCTGGCGTCCTTTTTCCGCGACCAGGGAGTAGCCTATGACGTCTTCTTCCCCACGTTGGATGCCACGTTGGAAGGTGGAGTTGTTAGTGAACACCATGGCCAGCGATACGCCCATCTGGTGTACCGCGCGGGCGACCACGTGATCTACATTTTTGAGGTCGATGAGCCTTCCATCGAGACTAATGTCATCGCCATGGCCTCGGATGTGGCCGACGACCTCGAGCAGAGCCGGTGGCACTGGGAAGAGCGGTCCGGAGTTGGCACCATGTTTGTTTGGGAAAGCAATAACATTGTCTGCTCGGCCGTCTCCGATCTTCGTACGCAAGATCTGAGTGCGTTGTTCCATCTTGAGACACTCTAATGTATCGCTTCAT
>CAZBOW010000001.1:85779-90316 GCA_964493635.1 uncultured Hyphomicrobiales bacterium | reverse complement strand
CAGCTACGGTCGTCGTCGCACAAGTTGGCGGAGTATTTGGCGTCGAGTCGGTCACAAAGACCACATCGGGAAGGGCCGTCGACTTCACGTGGAAGGATGGTTCGGCTACGAAGAGCTTCTCGGCCGTGACCAAGGGCAAGGTGGTGCTTCTGAACATCTGGGCAACGTGGTGTGGCCCCTGTAAGCGCGAGATTCCCGATCTGATTGCACTGAGTCAGGAAATGGCTCCTCGCGGAGTCATGTTCATTGGTGTGTCGGTCGACCAGCACGAAAAACGCGTGATGATGGTCAAGAACTACGTCGAAAAAGTGGGTGTCACCTACATCAACATCGTTGACGACAATCCACCAAAGATTGCTGAGGCGTACGGTGGCATCCGAGCCATCCCAACAACGATGATCATCGACCGCAACGGCAACGTTGTGGAACGACTTGTTGGCATGCGCTCAAAAGCCGAGTTCAAAGCCGCCATTGAGCGTGCGCTGTAACGCGCTACGTCCACACGTCCAAGATTACCTGAGGCTCCCCCGTTGGCGGAGCCTCTTCTGCTATACGCACAACCTCGTCGGGTAGCTCCATATCGAACGTTCGGGCAAGGGGCTGTCCCCTTGCAACACGATCTCCAACCGATACCAGAAACTCCACGCCAACGGATGGATTAATGACGTCCGTCTCGGCCATTCGCCCCCCTCCGGCGCGCATCACGGCTACAGCCACCTGCATCGGGTCGATGGCCGCGACGACTCCGTCCTCCGTAGCAATGACGTCGCGTGTGATCGCACCACGGTACTGTGCACACGATGCTTCCCAATCTCCACCCTGCACCTGCACCATCCGATGAAAGCGATTCCACGCTCGTCCGCTCTGCCAAGCCTCACGTACCGTCTGCCGTGCACGGTCAAACGAGGATCCGTCAACGGAGGACCCCGTGGCAAGCATCACCATGTGGGCCGTCAGGACTTCTGTCACCTCTACAAGGTCGGCGTCAGCCGATGATCGATCCTTCAGTGCCTGCTCTGACTCAAGAACCTCGATCCAGTTTCCAACCGTGCGTCCAAGTGGCCGGTCCATGCGCGTAAAGACAACATGCATCGGAACGCCCGCTGCATGACTTGTTCGTTGCAGGGATCGTGCCAGCTCTTGAGCATCGTCGATGGTCTTCATGAATGCCCCCGCACCCACCTTGACATCCATCACGAGGCCACTGAGACCCTCGGCAAACTTCTTCGAGAGGATGGATGCCGTAATGAGGCCTACATTCTCCACCGTCCCGGTAACATCGCGCAGGGCGTAGAGTCGGCGATCAGCTGGAGCAAGCTCCGGAGATTGCGACGCCATCACCAGACCTTCGGCCAGAAGGATCTGCTGCAGTTCGGCCATCGAGAGATCCGTTCGGAAGCCAACAATGCTCTCGAGTTTATCGACCGTACCACCGGTATGACCAAGCCCCCTGCCACTAATCATCGGAACGGTGATTCCACACTCCGCCGCCAATGGTGCTAACAGCAGCGACACCTTATCACCAACGCCTCCGGTGGAGTGTTTGTCGATCGATGGCTCCGGCCGGAGATCGCGTGGAAACGACGCGCCGGTCCGGGCCATGGTCAACGTCAGCTCCGAGGTTTCTTCCACGGTAAGCGAGTGAATGCAGGCTGCCATCAGAAAGGCACCAACCTGGGCATCGGTAACCGTGCCATCCACAACGCCGTGCACAAAGCGCTGTACCTCCTCGGCCGACCATGTTGCGCCCTGGCGTTTGTCTTTCAGGAGTTCCTTGATCGATGTGGGGGTCTTCATAGTTTTGCGGTATGACTGAAGTACGATGGACGCGCCTAACGCTCAATCTACGAAACGCTATTCGAGCTCTTCACGACCGCGCCGAGCGCGATCGTCGTGAGGTGTTCCTTGCTGAAGGGATCAACGCCGCCCACGCACCGATGACGCCCTCGATGGTGATTCTCCGCAGTGATGCCTCTGAGCCGGAGGTGCTCCAAGCCGCCGCCTTCGAACAGCGTGGTGCCGAGGTGTACGTCTGCTCGTCGCGCGACATGCAGGTGATGGCTGATGCCAAGACGCCGCAGTCCATCCTGTGCGTTGTTCCCTACTTCCGTGAGCGGCCCCTGGGTGATCGAGTGGTCGTCCTCGACGGAGTCTCCGATCCTGGCAACGTAGGGACCATCATCCGCACGGCCGCATGGTTCGGCTGGACGGACGTTGTCTTGGGCCTTGGATGTGCAGATCTGTATAATCCAAAGGTCGTACGCTCCACCGTGGGTGCTATGAGTACCGTCAACGTCCTTCGTGGCCGTGATTTGGTTGCAACAGTACCCACCGAACTGGCCAACCACCGCCGTATCGCTGCCGTTCCGCGCGGTGGGCACCTACCCGCCGACATTCTCCAGACGACACATCCCATTGCCATCGTGATCGGATCGGAGGCACACGGGATTGCACCCAACGTCCTGCATCACTGTGATGCCACCACCACGATTCCGGGTGTTGGCTCGGTAGAGAGTTTGAATGCAGCCATTGCCTCGGCCATTCTGTGCTATGAGGGACGGAAACTACCGTGATGAGGCTCCTGACACCCGGCCCCGTAGAGGTCCATCCCGACGTCCTGACCGCAGGAGCCCGTCAACCGCTGCACCACCGCTCGCCGGAATTCCTGCAGTTATCCCAACGGGTATGGACGCGGTTGCAGTACGCCTTCGACACAACGTCGATGGTTACTGTTCAAGCTGGCAGCGGGATGACCGGACTAGAGTCGGCACTATCGTCGGTGCATGCACCAGGCGAGCACGTTCTCGTGTGCAGTCACGGCAGGTTTGGAGAGCGATTACCGACCATCGCTCGGCGCTATGGGCTGCGGGTGACGGTGGCAAGCGTAGCCTGGGGAGAGAGCTATGATGCATCCTGGGTGGAACAGCACCTCAGCGAGCCAGTCGATGGCGTGTGGCTGGTGCATGCCGAAACCTCTACTGGTGTAGCTGTTGATCTGCCGGCGATCAGCGCCACCGTGCGCCGAGTCTGTCCTGATGCGATCATCGGAGTGGATGTCGTGACATCTCTGGGTGTTCAGGAGCTGCGCTTCGACGCATGGGACCTTGACGTGGCCGTGGCTGGGATTCAGAAGGGCTTAGCCTGTCCTCCCGGATTGGCGGTGACGGCTCTGTCGTCGCGAGCATTGGAGCGCATTGCCCAGCTGCCGCCGCGCACCTACACGCTGTGTTTGGCAACCGTCATCGCCCACCAGCGAGAGGGACTATTCGCCTGGACCCCGCCGGTAACCCTCCTTGCGTCGCTGGATGCAGC
Source organism: uncultured Hyphomicrobiales bacterium (assembly GCA_964493635.1). Lineage (GTDB taxonomy): Bacteria > Bacteroidota > Ignavibacteria > Kapaibacteriales > Kapaibacteriaceae > OLB6. The sequence goes on along the minus strand of CAZBOW010000001.1, from coordinate 87,004 downwards.
ACTGGATGCACTCCAGCACCGTGGGCTGGAGACGGCATGGGCCGAACACCGATCTCGGCATCAGCGTATCCTTGAGGCCGCAGTACGGCGCGACATTGAACCACTCGGCGTGCCAACGGCGATGGGTGTGGTAGCATTGCGCGTCCCGCGGAGTGCGCCGGTGCGTGCCATGATGTTGGATCGCTTTGCCCTCCGCATTGCCGGCGGCCAGGATCATCTCTCCGACTCCGTGATTCGCATCGGCACAATGGGTGGCACATGGACCGATGAGCTCGTCGCCAGTTTGACGGATGCACTTGACTATTGTCTGGGACCACATGACAACGCATAACGATCAACAACGCATCCTGCTGGCAACAAATAACGCCCACAAGGTCGAGGAATTCCGTGCCCTGTTTGGTCCGGATGTTGTTCTGCTGAGCCCGCGCGATGTTGGCTGTGAGCTGCAACCGGACGAGTCGGGGTCAACCTTCGAAGAGAACGCCTACCTCAAGGCCAGGGCCTTTCACGCTGCCACGGGTCTGCCCTGCCTGGCTGATGACTCCGGGTTGGAGGTCGATGCCCTGAAGGGGGCTCCCGGCGTGCACTCGGCGCGGTATGCCGGCCCGGAGGCCACCGATGCCGACAACCGACAGCTTCTCGTACAGTCCCTGCGATCGCTGGGCCTCGAACAATCGGCGGCGGCCTTTCGATGTGTGCTGTGCTATGTGGACGACCTGCGTACGGTGTTTGCCGAAGGGAGCTGTGATGGAACGGTAGGTATCCGAGAGCGTGGCTCGCATGGATTCGGATACGACCCCCTGTTTACGGCCAGCGGCGACGATCGAACCTTTGCCGAACTCACACCGCAGGAGAAGCATCAGCGCAGCCATCGTGGTCGAGCGATGCAGAGGATGATTCCGCAGCTTCTCCCGCTGTGGTCGAATGCTGTGGCTCATGATCGAGCACAAGATCCATCATCTCCGCTCACAACACTACTGACCCTCTCGTATGCTGCAGCAGTGGGCAACAACGAGCTTCTGACATCTACCCTTCAGCACGGTGTCCTCACCCAGGATGATGCGAAGGCTGCCTATGAGTGTCTGCTGCAGTCGTACCTGTTTGCCGGCTTTCCCGCAGCGATCGAATCGCTTACAGCACTACACACCTACTGGCAGGAGCGCACCGGTACACGCGTAGTTGATTCCGCAGAGGCATTCGATGTAGAGGCTTTTCGCGAGCGTGG
>CAZBOW010000001.1:82373-85679 GCA_964493635.1 uncultured Hyphomicrobiales bacterium | reverse complement strand
ATAGCTCGGACTTCCAGCTCGTAGGTCGACTCTTCCTTCACTCGGAAGGATGGGTCGGCAACCTCATAGTAGCCGCCACGGTCACCGGAAACATACTGCACCGGCAGGGGCGTACCGTTTTCCGTCAGGAGCACCTCTGCATCCCGAATCATGGCCTTCTCGAGCGAAAACGTATCGCTCAAGGGCTGGGTCGCAAAAATGCGGATGTTGGAAAGGGGCTGTCCGGCAATGGCGAAGCCTTCCACAACGAGCTCGGGAACGTAGTCGTCGGGAACGGGATCTGCGCACGAAACAAGGAGCGACAGTCCAACCAGGGCCAGCAGTATCGGTATGGGTCGGGATGTCAAAACTTTAGCTCCACAGAGATTGTGGGAAGAATCGGAAGCAGACGTACATCCGTCACCTCGGGAAGGGGCCCCGTTGTATCATAGAATCGGAACCAGATGTCGCGTCGGGAGTACACATTGTACACGTCCAAGAAGATGCGGAACGGCAGATCCCACACCTGCGTGTTGTAGTTGATGTTCAGATTGAGTTGGTGGGAGTTTGGAAGGCGCAAGCCCCATCGCTGAGACGGATTGACCATGACGATGTTCCCTTCCCAGCCTGGCATGCGTGCCCCAAGTTGCGACGTCGCACCCGTGTACGATTGGCCCGACTGGAACATAAAGCTGGCACCGATCTCCCAGTGATCGCTCAGGGTATACAGGGCCGTGACTTTAAAGTCGTGGCGGCGATCATACTTGGGCCGGAAGGTAGCCCCGCGATTGACGCTATCAAATGTGGCAAACACCCACCCGAGGGCATAGCCAACCCAGCCGCTGAGGCGACCAATCTTCTTCTGCAGGAAGAGCTCTGCGCCATAGGCCTCTCCGTCGCCAATGAAGAAAATATCGGCAACGCGGGAGGCTGGAGTCTGATTGTTCTGCAGCTCGTTGATGTTGTTGAGCTTCTTGTAGTAGAGATCGACGTTGAACGTATAGCCTTCGAATGGCTGCGTCTCGATGGCCACTATGTAGTGGGTTGCTCGCCCAGGAGCCACCGTGCCGTCGGTGGGAAGCCACGTGTCGAAGAAGGAGAAGTCAGGAGAGCTGGCAAGACGCAGGTACTGATGGAATACCCCCCACGATGCCTTCAGAGCAACGTCGTCGCTGAGTTGATACCGCAGTGCAATGCGAGGATCAACCAGAAACTCCTGACTGTTCGACCAGTAGTTGGCGCGCAGACCCGTCTGGAGTGAGAAGCGATCGGCGAACAACACGTTGGCCTGCACATACCCCGCGTGGATGTTATCCCAGAGGTCGAGACGTCGCTGTGCTGTGCCGCCGGTGTTGTCGTTCTCCGACGCCGATTTCTGGTCGTAGGTAAAGTTGTAGATGGTACCCTCGTATCCGGTTTTCAGGGTGACGTTGTCCGAGACGTACCACTCCAGACCGGACTTCAGCGTGTAGTCGACGATGCTGTTCTGGATCTCGAAGCTGAAGCCACCATTGTTCCCGTTGAATCCATTGCTGTAGCGAGAGGCCGACGCCGTGGTCTGCAGGAAGAGATCGTTGCCGAAGATATGCGTCCAGTTGAGCGAGCCGGCCTGATTACCAACACCCAGCGAGAACAGCAACCCCGGTTGCTGCAGCCCAAGGACGTCGTTGGTAATGAAGCCCGTCACCGAGAGTTTGTCATTATCACCGAGGTTTTGCGTGATCTTCATATTCACGTCGTAGAAGTTGAACGACGGGAACGGATTTTCCGGATCCTCCGGTATCAGGCCAAGAAGAAGATCCAGGTACGTGCGACGGGCCCCAAAGAACCACGATCCATTTCCGAGCGGACCCTGCAACGACGCACGAGATGAGATCAATCCTACGCCCACCAATCCCTCGATGCGGTCGCGGTTACCATCCTTCTGCGTCACGTTCAGTACGGCCGACAACCTGCCGCCATACTCTGCAGGGAAGCCCCCTTTCAAGAGTTCGACATCTTTTACGGCATCGGTGTTGAAGGCACTGATAAATCCAAACAGGTGCGTAGGATTGTAGACCGTCATCCCATCCAACTGAATCAGGTTTTGATCGGGCGAACCACCGCGGATGAACAAACCGCTGGAGATCTGTGAGGAGGTGAGCACGCCCGGCAGCATTTGAATGGCTCGGAAGATGTCGGCCTCGCCACCAATGCGCATCTGATTGACCTGCTGCATGGGGATGTTCACACGCGAGACACTGATCTGCCGTTTCTCATTTTCGCGTTCGGCCTGAACGGTAACCTGCTCCTTCATGATCGAAGCCTGTCGCAGACGGACACGCACCGACGTGCCACCTGTTGGCAGAATGGTGATGGGCACCTCGCCGCGCTCATAGCCAAGAAACGATACCTGCAGAGTGTAGGAGCCTGGTTGCAGGCCGGAGATCGAGAAAAACCCTGCCTTGTTTGTGTAGGCTCCCTTTTGCGTACCCTTCACCAGGACCGTGGCCCCAACGATCGTCTCGGAGGTCACCGAGTCCTGAACAAAGCCACTCACCTGACCGTCAGCCGGCTCGGCGACGGCTGCCACGGACGTGGTGGTCGATAGGAGCATGGTGATCAACAGGGTGACCACCAGAGAACAAAGCGTACGGTAATCCACAGAGGTGCAGCGGGGATAGTGGGGGTGATGTGCCTGGAGCGTCGTCCAACGGTGCGGAACGCTAAACGTTCCTGTTGTGTTCCCTACCTTTGTATTCGTGTCCACCTGATCCCACTACGATTGTATTGTTGCTATGGCTATCTACATTACGTCCGACTGTATCAACTGCGGTGCCTGCGAACCTGAGTGCCCCAACACGGCGATCTATGAAGCCGGGGCAACATGGGAGCTAGCCGGTACCACCTACTCCGACAGTACATCACCCGGAAACTTCAAGGGCGAGTTCTTCTCACCGGAGTTCTATTACATCGTTCCGGACAAGTGTACCGAGTGCAAAGGCTTCCATGACGAACCACAGTGCGCAGCAGTGTGTCCGGTAGATTGCTGCTTGCCTGATCCGAACAACGTGGAAAGCGAAGAGCAGCTCCTGCAAAAGAAAGACTACCTCGACGGTATCGATACGATTCGCCTGCGGAACTGAGTGGCTCATGGAACTGCACTTCGAACGAGGTCGGATCCGCGCTATCCTGCCCGGAAGTGGCGACGGAGTTGTTATTCGTAATGAGACGTCGTCGTACACCTTTCCAGGTGCGACCGTCCTTCCCGGCTTTGTTGACAATCACCTCCACCTGATGGGATTGGGTCAGCGGCTGATGATGCCGTCGCTGCACACGGCCACGAGC
>CAZBOW010000001.1:79280-82273 GCA_964493635.1 uncultured Hyphomicrobiales bacterium | reverse complement strand
GTGCATGCCATTGGTGATGCCGCCGTTCGTGAAGTATTGGATGCCTATACCATCGTACGATCGTGGCCCGATGCTCAGGATCTGGTACTACGCATCGAACATGCTCAACACATGCAGGCAACGGACGTAACGCGTTGTGCCGACCTTGGCGTCTTCGCCTGTGTGCAACCGTCGCACTGCACCAGTGATGCCTCCATGGCCGAACGCCGACTCGGCGCCGACCGCCTTGGTGATGCCTATCGCTGGCGCAGTCTGCTTGATGCTGGTGTTCGATTGGCTGGCGGTAGCGATGCACCAATCGAATCGGCCTCTGTCCTTGCCGGCCTTGCCGACTTTGTAGGTCGTCGCTGGCAGCCCCACGAGCGTATCACGATCGATGAGGCTCTGCAGGCGTTCGGCCGTACGGCTCATGCCTCCGCCGACGTCGACTACCGGCGTGGTACCATTGCCTTGGGCTTCGACGCCGATGTGGTAGTCCTTGATCGTGATCCTACGACCTGTGCGCCTGAGGAGCTCGCCTCGATTCGCGTCCTTGCTACCTTCATGGCCGGTCAGTGCCGGTATGTGGCATGAGACCAGATCTCCAGGAGGCCTTCGTCCATCGGGTGACCGACAAATCGTACCGCGCCTTCTGTGAGAATCTTGAACAGTGGCTGGGAATGCGCATCGACTACCGCGTCTGCGAGATGCCCATTTTCGTGTCCGGCGCGTTTCAGCAGCAGCTCGAGGAAGCTGCGATCAGCATCATTCGACAGTGCGTTGCCCCGGAAGCGTACGCCGCCTCCGAGCAGACACTCCAGCCTCGGTTTCGCGTGCGCAATGAGAGCCCCCTGCCCCTCTTCTCGGTAGTAGACTTTGCCGTCACGGATCACGGTCCAAAGCTGATTGAACTGCAGGGCTTCCCCTCACTCTATGCCTATCAGCATCTGTATGCTCAGATGATGATCGATCAGTATGGATTGGAGGGGGCTACGCCACTGATGCGTGGTGCCACCACCCGTGAGACATACTTCCAGCTGTTGCGCACAGCCGTCTATGCCGACGCCGACCCTGCAGCAACCTTCATCATGGAGATCGACCCGCAGCACCAAAAAACACGCACGGACTTCATCGCCATGGAGAAGTACGTGGGCGTGCGGACCATCAACCTGCGCGACGTGCGCAAGCAGGGGCGCAACCTTGTGGTGACGATCGACGGTCAGACGCGCACGATCGAGCGCATCCTGAACCGTGCGATCATCGACGAGCTCGACGATCTGGACGTCCTCCCGGATTTTTCCTGGAGTGACGACCTTGATGTCCAGTGGGCGGGACATCCCAACTGGTACTTCCGCATCTCCAAGGCGTCGATGCCCTACCTGCAGCATGCTTCGGTACCTCGTACAACCTTCCTGCATCAGCTCGACGATCTCCCATCACAGCTCGACCGTTTCGTGCTGAAACCACTGTACTCCTTTGCCGGAAAAGGCGTAAACGTTGTTCCTACCGAGGCCGATATTACTGCGATACCAACCGGTGAGCGATCCCAATGGATCCTTCAGGAAAAGGTGGAGTACGCACCCTGTATTGCTACGCCGTACGGCATGAACAAGGTGGAGATCCGGGTTATGCTGCTGTGGTTCCCCAATACCCCCGATCCGATTCCCGTGATGGCCATGGCACGCACGGGACGTCACGCCATGATGGGGGCCCGCTATAACGTCGACCCGTGGACGGGCAGCTCCGGGTGCCTATTCGAGCGATAACGGATCCAGCATTTCTTCGATGCGCTGTACCAGCTCGTGCGGCTTGAGCTGAAGCTTCTTGGCGATATAGAAGAACGTCAACAAATCCGGAGTGCGTTTTGCGAGCTCCAATTTGGACATGTACGACCGATCAAGAGCGTCATCCTCTTCAAAGTCGCTTTGTGTCATACCTAGCTCGAGCCGCCTGCTACGCACTACCATGGCAAAGGCCTCAACCGGATCTCGAGGCCGACCATACGGCAGTTCCAATTCACGCAGTGGACGGGGCATAGAAGCAAGCTATACCCCGCCCGCGCCTTTGTTTAGGCCATTTGGCCTTTACGGTAAGTTGTGGTTAATTCCCGTTGTGCTCCCCACCTCCGAACAGATTGTCCATCGTGCTGCCGAGGCAGCGCTTGCCCGCATGGTGCTTGCCGCTGGCATGGCGGCGCCGGTCGTGTCGCGATCGGAGCTCTGTGAAACGGTGGCTGCGGCGCTGCGTGCCCGCACAAGTGGATGGGTTCGCACCGAACATCGCGTGCAGATGCAGGACACGCCTTCAGGTAGGGGGCGAGTTCCTGTGGCGATGTTGCATCAAGGCCAGATCACATTTATCACGATGTGCGACGACACGCATGCCTACGATGCGCAGTCGAAGCAGTTGCGGAACATGCGCGCCCTGCAGAGCGATGGCTTCCCTACTGCCGATATCGCCTACGTGATGGTCATCGGCACCGCCCAAGCTGCTGCCGACGACCGCAACGTGCAGACGTTTCGGTATACGTCGCCGTTCATCGACTGTGCCATCACCGTGGTGGCCGTCCAGCGGGCTGCGCCGTGAGCCCCCTACTTCTCCAAGAGAACTTCAATTTTGTTGGTGGCATCTTCGATGAACTGCTCGTCGGGCAGGTAGCCAACTTCCTTGAATTGAATCCGGCCGTCGCGCCCAAGGTAGAACTTGGTGGGAATACCCGTGACACCGTACTTGCTTACCGTAGCATCGTCCAAGTCGAAGAACATCGGGAACGTCAGATTCGTGTTTTGAGCTAAAAAGTCGCGGACCGTCTTGGTGCGGTTGTCCGATCGCTCCCAGACGTTGACGATCGCAAACTGCACGTTAGGGTGATCCTTGTACTTCTCATACAGGCGCTGCATGGCGGGAAACGACTTACGGCACGGACCGCACCACGTAGCCCAGAAATCGAGGATCACCACCTTGTTCTTCCAGTCGGAAATCTTGATCGGCGTACCATCCATCGTGGTGAACGT
>CAZBOW010000001.1:57629-79180 GCA_964493635.1 uncultured Hyphomicrobiales bacterium | reverse complement strand
CCTTGTTCTTCCAGTCGGAAATCTTGATCGGCGTACCATCCATCGTGGTGAACGTCCCGTCGATCATCGGCTGGTTGAGCATATCCTTGGCCAAGCGCGACGTCAGTTTGGCCTTTCCGGCTTTGGTCATCTCGGCGAGTTTTTCATCAACGTCGTCGACGGCCTGGTCGTTCGAGGCCTCGGCGCCCGCTGCGGTGCGGTAGGCCTGAACAATCGAGGGAGCCGAGGCACCACTGCGGATCGCCTGCTCAGCAATGCGGAGGACGTCGGCCGTCTTGCCCAACTGCGACAGCACACCCACGTACAGCTCGTAGGAAGCCTTATCGGTTTGTGCACCACCAAACTGCACAGATTGCTCCAGTGCCTCGGCTGCAGCGGCCAGATCGGTGCCTTGCAGCATCGCACCCTTGACGAAGTACAGTAAGCTCTTGGCAATCCGCTGCTGCTGTTTCCATTGAAGGGGGCTGATGTAGCTGGGACGCTCCGCATCGCCGTCGGCCGCCTTGAGTCCCGCGGCAATCATGGCAAAAGCTGTTGGCCGCAGCGAGTCGACCGCGCCGATGTAGTTTACGGCGTTATAGTAGGAAATGGCCGGAACGTTCGGAGTGCGCTTCAGGAAGTCGGCAAGCAATGCCATGTCCCCATGCTGTGATCCCGCATTGATCGCCGCACCGATTAACTCATTGCGGACACCGCTTTCGGGATACTGCTGCAGGTGGTTGATCACCCGGCGGACGAAGTCCTCGGCACTCTTGGCTTGGTTGAGACCATCCAATCCCTTTTGCTCACGAAGCCGGCTTGCCGGGAAGCGCTCCGCTGCCAGAGCTAGCGTTGCTGCCGCCTCGGCCTCCATTCCCATTTGGCGCTGAGCATTGGCAATCGCCAGGGCTTCCGTCGGATCGGAGGGCTGCCGCGGTGCCCCCGTGGTAGAACCCACGAGTTCACGCAGGCGAGCTTGAGCCTCCTCGGCCGTAATCAGCTCGGTGTTGGCCATCAGGAAAATCTCGTTGATGCGCGCCGATGTATTTCGACCGTACAGCTTCGTCTCTTCAACAAGATGACGCAGGGCCTCTTCCTGATCGAGTGACTTCTGATACGCCGACGGAAGCGTTCCAAGGTTGGCCATGGCCATCCGGAAGTGGGCACCCTCCAGCGGTGTCCCCGATGCGTTGTGCACGAGGACCTCCCAATACATCTCGTTGTTTGTATCGTAGGACATCCCGTTACCAACCTGCACGATCCCAGCCACCGCTCCTGCCGGAATAGACGTCACGGCCGTGTATCGTCCGTCGACGAGTTTCATCGGCACATCAACAGCGGTAGCCGGTTCTTCGGTATTGGGAATCCAGAGAACCGTTGCCGTTACCGGGCCTGCGTCGGAGCCCTGTTGCGTCCATGCCAGATCGCGCTCGGCAGGTCGGTACTCGATGGTAAGGGGCTTATCCACGGTGGCCTTCATCGGCAGCATGGTAACCGTACCGGCATGGACCACGGAAACGGCCAGAACAGCCGAGAGCAAACAAAACATCAGGCGTGTCATCATAACGATACCAGAAGGAGACCAGAAGAAACAAAAAAACAAAGGGGTATGAAAGCGATGGAAATGACGTTCAATCACGTGCGAAGATGATATCCGCCGTCAACAATAATGGTTTGGCCAGTAATGTAGGACGATCCCGTGGCAAGCATCCAGACCACGTCGGCCACGTCGTTGACAGTTCCATAGCGACCGGCCGGTATCTTTTCGAGCGGCGGTAATCCGGCCGAACTTGTAAACGCTCCCGGGGCAACGCTGTTGACGGTGATCGATGGTGCCATCTCGCGAGCCAGCGACGATACCAGCGCCACCAACGCCGCCTTACTGGTATGATAGTCGATACGCTCACGCCATACCTCGAATGCCCCCAGGGAGCTGATACTGATAAGGCGTTGAACACTCGCCGGCGTAGGATGTTGATGGGCGCGCATCCACCGTGCTATCGTCAGCAACGGAACAGTGTTTACCTCGAGCGTCTGCTGCAGATCTTCCGGCAACAGCTCCATCACCGATCGGCGGGCCGGAAACACTCCGGCGTTACTGATGATAACGTCCGGCAGACCAATCTGTTCTGCCAGATGATCGAGTGCGGTTGTCAGTTGATCCGGCTTGGTCACATCTGCGGCGTGCGCCACGATGCCAGCATGATCCGGAGGCTCGGACGTATGAACAGTAACACCAACCTTCCATGTTCGCTCAGCGAAGAACTCGGCCAGCCCCCTGCCCAGCCCGCGACCTCCACCGGTGATGACGATGCTTGGCATTGCCTATCCCTCAAACGGCAGCTGGTGGATCGTGGCCGACACCCGCTGATCGCCATGCTGAACCAGAACCGTTGCGCCTGCCGTGGCATGTTCCCCGCGGATGTATCCCAAAGCTTTCCACCCGTGAGCATCGGCGGTGGCCGTGGTGATGGTACCCACTGATGCGTCCGCGGCAGAGCCGTGGCCGACAACAATGGCATCTCCTTCGGCAATCAGCGCTTGGCTGGAGAATCCCATGACCCGTTGCTTAACCTTGTTGTAGCTGTCCAGACGAGCCACAACCTCTTGGCCAATGTAGCATCCCTTAGCGAAGTTGGTCAGATGGAGAAGTCCGGCTTCGAGCGGGTTGTAGGCCTCGGTCCACTCGTGACCGAGTGCACCCATGCCCGACATCACCCGGAGGTACGTCTCATCGCTCGCGCTTACGTGTGGCACCTGGGGGCCGGCGTTGCGCAGCACGGCTTGGACGTCGGCAATGACCTCTGGTGCAGCAACCAACCAGAACGACACTTCGCACGACGACGGCATGCGCACAACCGTGATCGCATTGTGTTCGATCCAATCGGTTTTGGCCAATGCAGCAAGATCTCCGAGACGGATTCCCGTGAGCTGATGGACAACCTCGGAGCTGCGCGGCCCCATGACCTCCAGCATCTGAACGCTGGCCGACGCATCACGCACGCGCACGTCGTCCATGATGATGTACTTTTTCAGCCACGACAACACCGGAGTCGGCGGCTGCATGGACGTGATCATCATGGTATGCGTTCCATACTCCAAAACGGTGAGCACGTCGATGATCCGGGCTTTCTCGGTGAGTAAGACCGTTTGCAGGCCTTTGCCGGCCTTCAGGGGTGTAAGATCGTTTGTCGTCAGTCGCTGGAGTAGATCCAGTCGATCGGCCCCGTCCAGGCGGATCCAGCCAGCCTGCGGTCGGTCGATCCAAGCGGCGTGCAAATCCCTCGGGCGCGGTCGTTGCTGATGTTCAGTCATGGTTACCGGTGAAATGGCGATCTTCGTTGATGATGTCGACTACGATGCAACGAAGCGCAAACTACGGAATCCTGATTCTGGCAGCGCTGACGATCCTCGTTGGAGCCGTTGGCCTCTTCGCACAGCCATCCAGTTACCGTATCACCTTTGTTGACAAAGGACCGGAGCGTTTTGAGCCGGGGTCGGAACTGTACACTCGAACCTTGCAGGAATACCATCCCGATGCGCTCCTGCGTCGGCAACGTACGGGAAAGCAACCACTACTCGACCAAGCCGATCAACCGCTTTCGGACGACTATCTGCGCCAGGTGCGGATGCTTGGGATACGCCTCCGGGTCCCGATGCGCTGGCGCAACAGCATCTTGGCTGATCTCGACGTCCTGCAAGCCGGACTCCTCCGCCAGCTGCCCTTCGTAGCCAGCGTGGTGCCAACGTCCAGTCAGGATTACCGGGCTCAGGCCACGCCCTGCCAGTCCGTCGATCCCGGACCGTCGATGGCTCCCCACCAATTGTTGAATACCCTTCCCTTGCTCGAAGCCGGTGTGAACGGTACGGGTGCAGCGGTGTGCCTGATCGACAACGGCTTCCGCACAGCCGATATGTCCAGCCTACAGCACCTCAGCGTGCGGGCGTCGTACGATGCCGTGCAGGACGACTCGGTAGTGTTCAACCAAGAAGGTGATCCTGGTAGTCAAGATGGTCACGGCAGTATCGTCCTGTCGATCGCCGCGGGATGGCACCCCGGCGAACTGGTGGGCATCGCCCCCTTTGCCACCTACCTGCTGGCCAAGTCCGAGGATATGCGGTTTGAGCAACGAATCGAAGAGGACCTCTACGCCGCCGCCATCGAGTGGGCCGAGCGCTATGGTGCCAACATCGTTTCGTCATCGCTGGGCTATTTCGGCTTCGACTCCACGGAACAGCCCTTGGATTACAGCGTGCTGGACGGGCGCACAACATTTGCGGCGCGGGCAATCAACCGTGCGGCCACCTTGGGAATGCTCTGCGTAACAGCCGCTGGCAACAGCGGTCCTCAGGATTCCACGATTGGTATTCCGGCCGATGCCGACAGTGTGATCGCCGTAGGAGGAACCATGGCCGATGGGAGCACCTATCGGTTTACATCGCAGGGTCCCACCGCCGACGGACGGTCCAAGCCGGACATCGCGGCGATGGCCGGAGGTGTTCGAAGCCAGGCGCTGGACGGATCCTTCATCGTGGTGAGTGGAACATCCATGGCGGCCCCCCAGATTGCCGGCGTGTTTGCTCTGCTGCGCCAGCTGTACAATGATGTACCATCGTGGGCACTTCGGCAGGCGGTGAATGCCTCGGCGACGCTCTTGAACGACTCTACAACCGGTCAGGGGCGTGGGCTGCCTGATGCGCTGCGGGCTGCGCGGCAACTAGGCACTGAATACGGTGCAGGCATCGGCCCACCGAGTATCGTGGACGTTGCCGGTGGCCGACGTGTCCTGTGTACTGTCTTTGCCGACACCTACGTTCCTGTGATGCTTCAGATCCAGGGTTTCGAAGAGATGTACCGAGCCGATGTGGTGAGTGACCTGTGGCTCAATATTGATGTAGCGGAGCCCTTTGCCAGGTCCACTGCCGATACGCTCTGGGCACGAATCTGGACGCAGGCCACCGGCAGGCACCGGGCCTATCCTTCAGACTCAACCTGGTTTCCAATTCCGCGCGTTGGTACGGTGATTCCCTGTGGTGCCCGTTTGCCGGGTACGGTTACCACCGTGTCGTCATCAACCGAGGACACTCCGACTCGACCCCGTGTTGTGCCTCATCCTGTTGCGCGGGATCAGCGGTGGGTGGACCTCCTTGGCGTGCGCAGCGCTCACACCATTGCGGTGGTTGCAACGTCATCGGGCGTGGTTGTCGAGAACGTCTCGTGGACGATGCGCGACGATGGTCGCATATCGCTCTATCTTCCTGAACTGGCAGCCGGATACTACGTTGTTGTGGTAACGTCCGCCCATGCACGCTCTTCCATTCCTCTGGTGATCTACTAATGCCACCTGTACTCGTCACCGGCAGCACCGGTCAATTAGGCCAGATCGTTGTTCCACTTCTTGAGCAGCGAGGTTGGAGCGTTGTGGGTGTTGGGCGCTACACCACAGAATCGCTCCACCAGCTCTTGCAGCCGCACACGGCACTGAGTGGACTGGTCCATCTTGCCGGTGGAATCGTTGCTGGGAAGGGGCTTGCCGAGCATCACCAGGACGATATCGAGTTGATGATCGACGTCAACCTCCGATCAACGATAACGGTCCTAAGGGCAGCACTTCCGCTGCTGGAAGCCAATGGTGGCGGTAGTATCATCACCATCGGGGCGCAGGCCGTGCAGCATCCCGTACCCGGCAGGTCCGTCTATGCGGCAACAAAGGCGGCCGTCGTGGCGCTCACCCAGGCGATTGCCGAGGAGGGACGCGCGGCAAACATCCGTGCCAATTGCATCCTGCCGAGCATCATCAGCACGCCGGCAAACCGTGCGTGGGGTTCTGCGGACGACCATGCCCGGTGGATTGCTCCCGAGTCCATTGCCGGAACCATCGCTGATCTTCTTGAACCGACCAACGGCATTAACGGTGCCGTGCTCCCCATGTATGGAACACTCCCCTTCTAACATCCGGTTTCTGCTGCGGTACTACCGCCCCTATGCCGGACGCACGCTTGCCGCCGTCCTGATTGGTATGCCGACGAGTGCAATCAGCTTGGCCTTCCCCGCGCTTACGGGTCGACTGGTAGACTCCATGCTTGGCACCGACGCACCGGAGCAGCTCACCACCGTAGGCCTGATCTTTCTGGCACTCCTAGTGGTGCAGGCCTCCGTGGGCTACGTGGTGAGTGTCACGCTGGCCCGCACCACCGAGCGCGTGATTGCGTCGCTGCGCAGCGACCTGTTTCGACACCTGGTATACCTGCCGATGTCGTATTTGTCCCAGCGACGAGTCGGTGAATTGTCGTCGCGTCTGTCGAGCGATATCACCAGCATTCAGGAAACGTTTTCGTTCTCCATCCTACAGCTGTTGCGACAGAGCGTGTTTCTCGTTGGATCGCTTGTGGTGATCATTTCAACGAGTCTTCCGCTTACGATCCCCATCGTGACTGGCATGCCCATCATCGTTGCTATTGCGCTGGTGATTGGCAGACGAATTCGCAAACTCAGTACCGCTACCCAGGATGCTCTTGCCGGCACGGCAACGATCGTCGAAGAAACCCTTCAATCGATGGGTGCGGTGAAGTCCTACGTGCAGGAGCGTCACGAGGTGGACCGGTACACCACGTCGCTAGCGCAAACGGTACAGCTTGCGATTCGTGGAGCACGACTGCGGGCGGCGTTTGTCACCTTTATTCTCACGGTGATCTTTGGCGGTATTGCCGCCGTCATTCTCTATGGAGCTCAGCTTGTAGCTGCCGGTGAGGTCAGTATTGGCCAACTGCTGAGCTTCCTGATGTATGCGATGTTTGTTGGTGGCGCTCTCGGCAGCGTTGCCGAAGTCCTCGGACAGATTCAGAAGAGCTTGGGAGCAACCGTCCGCATTCGCGAACTGTTGCACACCACGCCCGAGCCCCTTTCCGATGAATCACCCGCATCCGATCGATTCCGTACGGTGTCCTTTCACCACGTGAGCTTTGCCTACCCCGAGCGCACGGACGTACCAGTCTTGCATGACCTTTCGTTTTCAATTGCTGCCGGTGAGCGTATCGCCCTGGTAGGACAAAGCGGTTCGGGAAAGAGTACCACGGCAGCGCTGATTCAGCGACTCTACGAACCAACCACTGGAGAGATCACCTACGATGGGCAGCGTGCCGGTGACCTCTCGCTCTCCACCGTGCGTCAAAGTGTGGGGGTAGTACCACAGGACATCGTGCTGTTCGGTGGAACGATCGAGGAGAATATTCGCTACGGCCGGCGCGACGCCGATCCTCAGGACGTCATCGAGGCGGCACGTAAGGCCAATGCTCTCGACTTCATTGAGTCCTTTCCCGACGGGATGCACACTCTGGTGGGTGAGCGTGGCATGAAGCTCAGTGGCGGCCAACGCCAACGGATCGCCATTGCCCGTGCCCTGCTAAAAAACCCTCCCATCTTGATCTTGGATGAAGCCACGAGTTCATTGGACGCCGAGTCCGAACAGCTCATTCAGGAGGCGCTCCAGCATTTGCTCTCCCGACGAACGTCGATCATTATTGCCCACCGGCTCAGTACCGTTCGGACGTGCGATCGAATTCTGGTGATGGATCAGGGACGAATCGTCGAGCACGGGACGCATTCGGAATTACTCGCCCAGAATGGTCGGTATGCCCGATGGTGCGATCTCCAGTTCGTTGGATAACTTCTTCACAGCGGGTGTTTGCGGGATTCCGGAAAGCCGCTATATTTGTGTTCGCCCAATGCGGCAGCGGGCCCATAGCTCAGCTGGGAGAGCGCTTGAATGGCATTCAAGAGGTCAGCGGTTCGATCCCGCTTGGGTCCACAACAACACGCCGGAAATCTGAAGGGATCGTAGCTCAGTTTGGTTAGAGCGCCGCCCTGTCAAGGCGGAGGTCGCGAGTTCGAGCCTCGTCGGTCCCGCTCCTTCAGAAGCGAAGGTAGATAGTTATCAATGAAGGCCTAGTCGTCAGACTGGGCCTTCATTGTTTTTACCAGCGTCTCCGGCAAACTGATCGCCTTCATCGGCGAACATAAAGTTGAAGGACGTCATCGATCCGTAGATCCGAGTGATGTAGCCTTGGAGTTTGAGCTTTTCACCATCGCTCAGCGACTTGTTGCTATTGATCTGCTGTTCCAGAACGCGCAGGTTATCGCGCATCATCACCACCTTGTGCATGAAGCGATGCATGGACAGTTCATGCTGTTTCATGCCCTCTTTACCGGGAATGAACACCACGGTACCATGTTCCCACTTCGGCGCCAGCTCTGCGGAGTGCCGCTTTTCGACTTCATCGGCGATGAGTCCGGCCAAAAGCTTCAGTTCTGAAAATTCCATCGTTGGCATTGCTGTATCAGTCCCTTTCATTCCTTGAGATTATTCATTGAGATTATTCCTTGAGATTATTCCTTGAGGGCACCGGCGGTCAGGCCCTCGATAATCCGTTTCTGAAACACCACGAACAGTGCTAAGATCGGCAGTGCCGAGATACTGGCCCCAGCCATCAGATGTCCCCAGTCGATGGATTGTTTGCCAACGTAGAAGGCCAAGCCAACCGGTAGGGTGCGATGGGCTTCGTCGTTAGTAAACAGAAACGGGAACAAGAAACTATTCCAATTACTCAGGAAGGTGTAGATGGCCAGGACCGTCAACACGGGGCGAGCCAGCGGGAACACGATTCGGGCCATGATATACCACTCACTAGCCCCATCCATGCGTGCAGCATCCTCGATCTCTCGGGGCATACTCACCACGTACTGCCGCACGAGGAAGATCCCAAAGGGCGTTACCAGCCACGGAACAATGAGCGCCGCGTAGGTATTGAGCCAACCCAGTTGGGCCATCAACCGGTAGAGCGGAATCATCACGACCTGCTGCGGAACCATCAACACGCCCAGAACGGCACCAAACAACAGGGCCGACCCCCAGAAGCGATGACGGGCAAAGGCGTATCCGGCCCATAGGCAAAAGACCACGTTCCCAGCGGTTACGGCTGAGGCCACCACCAGGGAGTTGAGAAAGTATCGCAGGAAGTTATCGCTCTGCCAGGCGTCGATGTAATTGATCAATGTCGAGGGAGCCTGGATGACATCCACCAGCCGGCTGTATTGCTCGGGATACTCACGTACAGACATCAGTAGCATCCATGCCATTGGGAAGACCATGCCAACGGCCACGACGGCCAGGAAGAACCACACAATGGATTGTCGCAGCATGGTGTACATGGTTCAGCCCCCTACCGGTACAAACCCTGCTTGTTGATGTAGTCGCGAACGGACTTCACCGTAAGGTAGTTGATGCTCTTGCCCTCGGCTACCCGCCGGCGAATCTCGGTCGATGAGATCTCCAGCAAGGGCGCATTGATCCATACAGGAGGCTTGCCTGGGACGGTCAGCGTTTCGGTCATGCGCTCTTCCATTTCAGGCGTCAGAAGAAACGGCCGTCGAACAATGCAGAGTTGTGCCTCGGAGAGAATATCGCGCCAGTGATGCCAGCGCACGAATTCAATGGCCTGATCGCTACCGATGAGAATACTCAGGTGAGCACCGGGATACTCCGTGGCAAAGGTCCGGATGGTATCAATCGTGTACGACACACCGCCGCGCCGGACTTCGACATCGCTTACGCGGAACACCGGATGTTGCTCCGTGGCCTGACGCACCATTTCCACCCGATCGTGGGCCGACGCCAGCGACGTATCAAATTGCTTAAAGGGGCTCTGGTACGCCGGTACGAAGTAACACCGGTCCAAAGCCATCTGATCGACAAAGCGATCAGCGATGATCAGATGAGCAACGTGGATCGGGTTGAAGGACCCGCCAATCAGACCAATATTCACGATCAGGCGGACTGCTCAACCAACGTTTCGGCTGTAGCACGGCGTCCGTGCACAACATTCAACGCAATGAACTGCCGTTCCGGAACACAGCGAGCCTCGAACTCACTGCGGAATTTGTCGATGAATCCCTTGACCGGCCACGCTGCCGCATCTCCAAGCGCACAGATGGTGTTGCCTTCGATGTTACTGGCCACGCTGTAGAGCAGGTCGATGTCCGATACGGTTGCCTCGCCCTTCTTGAAACGCTTGAGCACCTTTTCCATCCACCCACAGCCCTCGCGGCATGGCGTACACTGCCCGCAGGATTCATGATGGTAAAAGTGGGCGATGCGAAGTGTCACGTCCACAATGTCCGTGTCCTCGTCCATCACCATAATCCCGGCCGTACCGATATGAGTGCCGAGTTTCTTAAGCGATTCCTCGTCCATTCGCACACCGTCGAGTTCGTCGCCACGCAGCGGTGGCATCGACGATCCTCCCGGAATAACGGCCTTGATCGTTTTACCGCCAGGAACGCCCCCACACACGGTGTTGATGATCTCCAGCAGCGGTGTGCCGGTCTCCAATTCATACACGCCAGGCTTGTTCACATGGCCGCTCACGCCAAAGAGAATCGTTCCGGAGTGACCCTCTGCGCCAATCTTGGCATAGGCATCGGCCCCCATGGTTAGAATCGGTGGGACGGTGGCAATCGTCTCGACGTTGTTGATCGTTGTTGGCATACCCCACAGGCCCTTGTTCGCCGGGAACGGTGGCTTATAGCGGGGATAGGCACGGTCGCCCTCGAGCGAGTTCATCAGCGACGTCTCCTCGCCGCAGATGTAGGCACCAGCACCCTTGTGGACAACGATATCGATGGTGTAGTCGTGATTGAAGGTTTGTTTCATCCTCTCACCGACGTACCCTGCAGCATAGGCTTCATCAACAGCCTTCTGCATCATGTCGACCCACGCATGGTATTCACCACGAATGTAGATGAAGGCTTTGCTGATGCCCATGGCATAGCCGGCAATCAGAATACCCTCGATCAGCTGATGCGGATTATACTCAAAGATCTGGCGGTCCTTAAACGATCCAGGCTCGGATTCGTCGCCGTTGATGGCCAGATACTTTGGCTTGTCGTTGCCCTTGGGCATGAAGCTCCACTTTAACCCCGTGGGGAAGCAAGCACCGCCCCTGCCGCGCAACCCCGAGCGCTTCACTTCGTTGATCACGTCGTCGGCCGACATGCCAATGGCCTTGCGGTAGGCACCATAGCCACCATGTTGAACGTAGACGTCCAGCTTGGCCAAGTTTTCGATCTGCGGCAGTACAAGATGCGGTACGGTGTACATGATGGGAGTCCGAGGTGAAACAGTGCAAATATAGGGAGGGGGCCGATCAGACGCGTTCAACCACCATGGCGAGCCCCTGACCAACGCCAATACATAACGCCGCAGCGCCGTAGCGTGTTCCACTGCGCTGCAGTTCGCGCACGAGGTGTCCAAGCACACGGCCACCACTCATTCCCAGAGGGTGCCCCATGGCAATGGCACCACCATGGACGTTGACGCGATCGGGATCCAGCTCGAGCTCACGGATACAGGCTAACGACTGGGCTGCAAAGGCCTCGTTGATTTCCACGCGATCGAGGTCTGCTACGGTAATGCCAGCACGCTCACACGCGCGGCGGATGGCCCCCACCGGACCAATGCCCATGATCTGTGGATCAACGCCGACAGCCGCCGAGGCAACAATACGGGCCAGCACGCGCGGACGAAGCTCCGGATGCTGCTCCAAATACCGGCCTGAGACCACCAGCATCGCAACAGCACCATCGTTGAGCGATGACGAGTTTCCAGCAGTCACCGAGCCACCCTTACGAAAGGCTGGCTTGAGGGGCGCCAGTGCCTCCATCGATGTTTCCGCGCGGGGGCCCTCGTCCTTACTCACCACGATGGGGTCGCCCTTCCGACGTGGGATCTCCACGGGAATAATCTCCTGATCGAAGACTCCCTCCTGCTGCGCGCGGATGGCCCGCTGATGCGAGGTCACGGCAAAGGCATCCTGATCCTGTCGGGAGATCTGCCACCGCTCGGCGATATTCTCGGCCGTCTCACCCATCGCCTCCAAGGGAAACAACGCTTCCATGGCCGGGTTGGGGTAGCGCCATCCAAGGGCCGTATCGTAGGCGGTGATGTTGCCGAACAGCGCCGCACCGGTAGCATTCTTGGGAAGGCTGTACGGGGCTCTCGACATGCTTTCCACTCCCCCGGCCAGCACCGCATGGGCCTCGCCGGCGGCGATGGCACGAAAGGCCTGAATCACAGCCTCCAGCGATGAAGCACACAGGCGGTTGACCGTTACGCCGGGCACACTCTGTGGCAAGCCAGCCAGCAGGCCTGCCATTCGCGCCACGTTGCGATTGTCTTCGCCGGCCTGATTGGCACAGCCCAGAATCACATCGTCGATGGTGGCAGGGTCAACACCCGTGCGTTCAACAACAGCGCGCAGCACGTGGGCTGCGAGGTCGTCCGGACGCACACTACTGAGTGCCCCACCGTACTTGCCGATCGGTGTACGAAGTGGTTCGATGATGTAGGCATTTGTCGCCGTACTGTTGGTTGGGTTGGCTGGGTTGTCTGGGTTTCTCACAGCAGATTCCTCTGGATCTTCTCTTTGGCATCCGTCCAGTCGGCTAACTTCTTGCGTTCAGCCGCAACAATTTCAGGTGAAGCCCCCTTCAAGAATCCCTCGTTGGAAAGCTTCTTCTGTACGCCGGCAATGGCACCTGTTAGGCGCTCAACTTCCTTGCTCAGACGCTCGCGTTCTTTGTCGAGGTCCACAACGCCTTCTACCACCAAGTAGATTTCAACACCGCGAACCACGTCCGATATCGAACCGCCCGGCTTTGACTGATCTGTTCCGATCGTCAGGTCGCTACACCGGGCAAGCTGTCGGATCACGGCATGCTGTTCCTGCATGAAGTCCAGCATTGCTGGCGACACCGACAATACCACCGGCAGACGCTTGCTTGGAGGAATCGTCATCTCAGCACGCGACCGTCGGATGCTCTCGACAACCGTCTGCAGAATGTCGAAATGGTGCTCGATGGTTGCATCAATGTTTGCCGGGTTACTCACGGGTGCCGTCTGTGTGCTGATGCTCAGCGACTCGTCCTTGGCAAACACATCGTGCCACAATTCTTCGGTGATAAAGGGCATCACCGGATGGAGCAATCGCAGTGTACCGTCGATGATCACATCGGCATGGTCGAGCAACGCCGCCCGCTGTTGGTCCGTCGGCAACGTGGCAAACTGGACCTTGACGATCTCGACGTACCAGTCGCAGAAGTCCCGCCAGATGAAGTCGTACAGAACTCGCGCATAGTCGGTCAGGCGGTAGGCCTCTAGCGCAGCCGTTGCCGCAGCCACTGCCGTATGGTAGCGCGATTGAATCCAGCGGTCGGCCGTTGATGGCTGGAAGGACCCCGGAATCCCCGTGGAATCTGGATCTGTCGTTACGAGCTCCGAGCGCTTCATCTTCAGGAATCGACACGCATTCCAAACCTTGTTGGCAAAGTTGCGGCCGATCTCCATCGACGGTACGTCCTGGGTAGCTTCGTCGACGTCCAGTCGAACATCGGAACCCATCGGTGCCAGGTAAATCATCGTAAAGCGGACGGCGTCAGCCCCGTAGGTGCCAATGACCGTGAGCGGATCCGGAGAGTTTCCGAGGGACTTCGACAGTTTGCGACCTCGTCCGTCGCGGATGATACTTGTGAAGTACACATCGCGAAACGGGATGCGACCGTCGAACTTCAGCGTGGCCATAATCATGCGTGCCACCCAGAAGAAGATGATGTCCGGGCCGGTTACCAGAAGGTTGGTTGGCAGATAATAGGCACGGTCGCCCTGCGGTGCTGCCAACTCTCCCCTCCAGCCCATGGTGGTCATCGGCCACAGCCACGAGGAAAACCACGTGTCCAGAACGTCGGGGTCCTGCTGCAGCGGTACGTCGGCGGCAAGGCCCAGCTTCTGGCGGGCATCGTCGTCACTCCGGGCAGCTGTAAACGATCCATCCGGAGCATAGTACACCGGCACGCGATGCCCCCACCACAACTGGCGCGAGATGCACCAATCACGGATGTTCGTCATCCAATGCTCGTAGGTCTTTACCCAGTGATCGGGGTAGAATCGAATCTGACCCGACGTCACAGCTTCCAAGGCTGGCTGGGCCAGCGGTTGCATGCGCACGAACCACTGATCACTTAGGTAGGGCTCGATCGGTTCGCCGCCGCGCTCGGAAAAGCCCACATTGTGGCTGTACTTCTCGGCTTTCTCCAGCAAGTCCTGTGCTTCCAAAGCCTTTGCCACGGCCTTGCGTGCAGCAAACCGGTCCATTCCGGCGTAGTCGCCGGCAAGGCCGTTGAGGGTGCCATCGGGCTCGATGCACTGCGGCATGGCCAGACCGTGCCGCAGTCCAATTTCGTAGTCGTTGGGGTCGTGAGCCGGTGTGACCTTCACCACACCGGTACCAAACTCAGGGTCGGCATAGTCATCGGCAATAACCGGGACCACCTGACCGGAAATCGGCACCACCACCGTTGCACCGATGAGGTGTTGATAGCGCTCGTCGGCGGGGTTGACAGCCACGGCCACGTCGGCGAAGATCGTCTCGGGGCGCACCGTGGCTACCAGCAGCGTCCCACTGCCGTCGCTGAGATGGTAGCGCATCGTGTAGATCTGCTCGTGCACTTCCTTGTAAACGACTTCTTCGTCGCTGAGCGCACTCTGCGCCACCGGCGACCAGTTAATGATGCGCTTTCCCCGGTAGATCAGGCCTTCGTCAAAGAGCTGGATGAACACCTCTTGGACGGCCTCGGAGGCCGATGGATCCATCGTAAAGAGGGTACGGTCCCAATCGCAGGACACGCCAAGCGTGCGCAGCTGCTCCAGGATGATCGAGCCATACTTTTCCTTCCACTGCCAGACGCGATCAACAAAGGCGTCGCGCCCCAGATCATGACGGGTCAAACCCTCGGAACGAAGCTCCTGCTCGACCTTCGTCTGGGTTGCAATACCGGCATGGTCCAACCCCGGGAACCAGCATGCCTCAGCCCCTTTCAACCGGTTCCAACGGGTGTAGAGGTCGTTCAGGGTGTTATTCAGGACGTGGCCAAAGTGGAGGATTCCGGTCACGTTCGGCGGGGGCATTAAGATGCTGTAGGGAGCTTTCTCGGATGGCTCAGAGCGGTAGATGCCGCGGCGTTGCCATGCGGCATACCACCGCTGCTCGGTGGCCGATGGATCGTACGATCCGGGCTTCTTCGGTGCGGGAGTACTCATGAGACAAAAATACGTTACGTGAAGATCACGGCAGATCACTGTTCCCGCTGTATATTTGGCGTGATTCTACACTAACGGAGGAAACCATGTCCAAACGCTCGTCGCGGGTATCGGTACTCGCTGCTGCAGCATTCGGGGCCGCTCTGGTTTTGCAGTCGTGCACCTGCACGATCAAGGAAGAGCAACAAGCCATGATCAACACCCTGCGTGCGGATGAGGCGCAGCTCAACTCTTCCATTTCGGCCGCCGAGGCCGATCTGGCAAAGATTACCAAGGAACTGCGTGGACGTCAGAAAGAAGTCCAGGACTGCAGTCAAAAGAAGGCCTTTGTTCAGGATAAGATGAATGCATGGCCGAACGTCTGGCCCGATTGGACACCAACAACACCGGTTCAAGGAGGTCAGCCATGAGCTTGTTCACACCAACACGCTACGCCGCTCTGGCTTTCGTAGGCCTGCTAGGCTTAATGGCCCTGACGGCCGCTCCAGCGTTGGCACAAGACCGCGTTCCCCCGCCCCCTGCCAGCAAGCAAGACGCCCAGCTCACCTGCGATGAAGCCGATGCGCGCATCGAGCAGTACAAAGGCATCAACGCAACGCTGAACAGCAAACTCGATCAGCTGAAGGCCGATCTGCTCAAAGCTGAAGGCGACCTGACCACGGCGGTGACCGACCTCAAGAAGTGCAACGACGACATCTACGCGATGATCAATGCCTCCGAAGCCGACATCAACAACTTCCGTGAGCGTCTCGGACGCATCGAGGGTCGGGCCCGATCGATGCAGTCGCTGACAAACGACCAGCTAGCCGAGCGTCGCAGCGAGGTTGCTGCTCTGGAAGCCGAACTCAACGCCCTTCGTGGCGAACGCATGGCGGCGTTGCCGGAGTTCTACGATCGCATTATCGCTGCAGCGAAGCTGATTCGCAGCCTGTACCGCGAGCCCTCGGTCAAGGGGTACACCGTTGGTACGTGGGCCGAAAACCGTGACTGCTTGTGGAACATCTCGGGCCGTGCTGAGATTTATGGTGATCCCCTGCAGTGGCCAAAGATCTGGCAAGCCAACACCGATAAGATCAAGAACCCTGACGTGATTCAACCGGGTTGGGTCCTGACCGTACCTCCGGCTGGACCAAAGACATCCGAGGAGCAGAAGGCTGAGCGGAAGTACTGGCGCAAGAAGCGCGCAGCTGCAGCTGCTGCTGCCGCGGCAAGTGCCGTTGCCCCTGCTGCCCCGGCTCCTGCCCCTGCGACCACCCCAGAGTCGGAAGCTGGGAAGTGATCGGCATCGTGCTCTTGATGTACACCGAAGAAACGGCGGTCCGACGAGTGCGGATCGCCGTTTTTTTATGATTTTTTACGATCCAGATCGCCTGAAATCTGCCTATGCACACCGCCGAGAAAAAGATTCCCATCACCGACGTCGACGTCGTTGCGTTGTTCGGTCCGCACGAGCAACATCTGCAGTTGATCGAAAATCGATTCGATACCTCGATCACCGTGCGGGGTGAAACGATCATTTTACGCGGTGAGCCGGCCGAGATCCGTCACATCGAACACATCATCAGCGAACTGACCTACACGCTGAAGCGCACGGGAGTTCTGACGCTGGCCGACGTTTCCACCATCATTGATTTGGTGGAGGGTGGCCGTAGCAGCAGTACGCCAGCCATGGCATCGGAAGATCTCGACTCGGTGATTCTTTGGGGCAAGAAGGACGTCATCCGGGCTCGCACTCCGAAGCAAATGGACTACTACCGTAAGGTGCAGCGCAACGACCTTGTGTTCTGCGTGGGGCCGGCAGGAACCGGGAAGACCTATCTTGCCGTGGCCATGGCGGTTGCCGCATTGCGCGCCAACGAAGTCAGCCGCATTGTGCTCTCCCGACCAGCTGTCGAGGCCGGTGAATCGTTAGGCTTTCTGCCGGGAGACCTCTCGGAGAAAATCGACCCCTACCTACGACCGCTGCTTGACGCCCTTTCGGATATGGTCAGTCCCGAGAAACTCAAAAGCATGATTGAGCGACGCATCGTGGAGATCGTGCCGCTGGCCTACATGCGGGGCCGCACGCTCAACCACTCGTTTATCATCCTCGACGAAGCCCAAAATGCCACGCGGATGCAGATGAAGATGTTCCTCACCCGCCTCGGACAGCAGTCGAAAGCCATCGTAACCGGCGACGTCACCCAAACCGACCTGCATCATCATCAGGAATCGGGCTTGCGAACAGTACACCAGCTGTTTGCTGGGATTCACGGGATCGATTTCGTCGAGTTCGAGAAGGCCGACGTCGTGCGCCACCGCTTGGTGGCCGAGATTGTTGATGCCTACGAACGCGACGATGCTCGACGCACAAAACAGCCGCTGGGCTGACGGTCATGCTTGAGTTGTTTCGCATCGGCTTTCTCTCTGTGACCGTTCTGGACGTTCTGGACGTCCTGCTGGTTGCCACACTATTCTTCATGCTGTACCGCGCCCTGCGCAACACGATTGCCGTGCAGGTGCTGTTGTTGTTTGTGGTGGTCTTTGTGCTCGGCTTTGTTACCGAAGCCGCCAATCTGAAGACGGTCAACTGGGTGCTGCGGCGGATTGCCGACGTTGGACTCATCGCCTTTGTGGTGCTCTTTCAGCCGGAACTCCGCCGGATTCTGCTGATGATCACCCAGAGCCGCCTGTTCCGGTTGGTGGTACGTGGCGATAACACCATGACCATCACCGCCGTGCTTCAGGCGGTGAGCGAACTGAGCTCCAAGCACGTTGGGGCCCTGATTGTCTTTTCCCGGGCCGAGCATATCCGCGTTACCGTCGATACCGGTGTTTCGCTTCAAGCGGATGTCTCGGCCGAGCTGCTGACGTCAATTTTTAATCCCCGATCGCCCTTGCACGATGGCGCCGTGGTCATCGACGGTGGAACAATTAGCGCTGCTCGCTGCGTGCTGCCCCTTAGTAGTGAGCAGCGCCTCGGATTACGCAACCTGGGTACCCGACATCGCGCGGGCCTTGGAATCACCGAACAGGCCGACGCTGTTGCCATCATTGTATCGGAGGAGACCGGTGGTGTGAGCCTTGCCTACCAAGGGGCCTTAGAGCTGGATGTCCCTAGCGCAGACCTGCGCTCGAAACTTGAGCAGTATGTCACAGCCGTCGCTGCTGCGTAAGTTTACAGCCACTCGCGATTCTTTGTTGTGCTATGCGTCCCCGTCCCACCACACCGTACGATCATCAGCGCCAGGCATTGCTGGTGTTGCTGCGCCAACGCGGCATCACCGATGCCGAGGTGTTGCAGGCCATCAACACCGTACCGCGCGAGCACTTCGTGCAGGCCTTCATGCGGAACCGTGCCTACGACGATACCGCTCTGCCCATCGACGACCGCCAAACAATTTCGCAACCGCACACCGTTGCGTTGATGACACAGGCCCTGATGGTTCGGCCGGGGATGAAGGTTCTTGAAATCGGTACCGGAAGCGGCTATCAGGCAGCCGTTCTGGCTCACATGGGGGCACGCGTCATCAGCATTGAGCGCCACCCACGCCTTTCCCAACAGGCACGGACCCGCTTGCACGACTTGGGCTACAACGTGGAATGTCGCGTGGGTGATGGCACCATTGGATATTCCGGGCAAGCCCCCTACGATGGCATCATTGTGACCGCCGGCGCACCCGATGTTCCCGAGCCGCTTGCGCGACAGCTCTCCATTGGAGGACACCTCGTAGTACCGGTTGGTGATCATCAGCACCAAACGCTCTATCGTGTGACCCGAACGGATCAGGATACATGGACGGCCTCCGAGTTAGGTCCAGCCGCCTTCGTTCCCCTCATCGGCGTTGAGGGCTGGGATGAGTAGGCCCGTCCTGATCTTGTCGGGCCCGACGGCCTCGGGAAAAACAGCACTGGCGTTGCGCCTGGCTGCCGTGCGCCCCATCGAGATTATCAGTGCCGACTCCCGGCAGATCTATCGCGGACTCGACATCGGCACGGCCAAGCCAACCAAGGAGGAACAGGCGGTGTGCCCACATCACCTGATCGATCTGCGGGAGCCAACGGAGACCTACACCGCAGCGCAGTATGCGCACGACGTGCGTGCTGCCTTTGATGCCATCCCGCCAACGTCGCTGCCGGTATTGGTAGGGGGCTCTGGCCTATACATTCAGGCAGCCATCGACGGACTCAGCGTGGTTCCCATGCCTCCGGACTCCTCGGTACGGGCCGCTCTGGAGTTCGATTTGTTGATGCTGGGAAAGAATGCCTTGTACGAGCGCTTACAGGAACTCGATCCCCGTGCTGCCGAGCAGTATCACGATCGCAACCCCCGACGGGTCATGCGTGCCCTAGAGTACATCGAGCTCACCGGAAAGCTGTTTAGCCAAACGTGGGATGCGCAGCGCTCTGCGGCGAATGTTCAGCCCACGTTCGTGGCACTCAAAATGGAGCGCGAAACGCTCCGAGATCGGATTCGGTTGCGGTGCGTCGACATGTGGGACATGGGCTTGGTGCAGGAAACAAAGTCCCTCCTCGACAATGGCGTTCCCGAAACAGCACAGGCACTGCAGACCGTGGGCTACACCGAGGCCATCGGCGTGGTGAAGCGACGCATCTCAGAGGTCGATGCTCTCGAGGATATGGTGATTGCCACCAACCAGTACGCCAAGCGTCAGCTTACGTGGCTACGGCGCGACAAACGCTACGAGTGGATAGCAGCTGACGACCAGGTCAGCGCCTTCCACGAACTGCTGCGCATCGTCGATAGGATCTTCGATGGAATCGTCCCCGGACGCTGATCCGGATGCTGATTTCGTACATTCGTACGCAGCATGACTCTCGTTCCCCGCTTTCTCGTTCTCGTCGCTTTCTGCCTGGGTGCGTCGCTCGCGTCGGCCCAGGACGGTAGATCCGTGCGCCCAAAGCCACCGGTGCAGGAAGCCCCCTTCCGCACGGCCTATGACTCGGCGCAGGCACTCCAACGGTTGCGTTCTCAACTCGACGGCCTTTTCTCGTCGGCCCCCTATGCCAACACCGCCGTTGGCGTGGTGGTGCGGTCGGTTGCGTCGGGGAAGATCTTCTACGAGCGGAACCCTACAAGCGCACTCACGCCCGCCTCGAATACCAAGCTGTTTTCTACCCTGGCCGTGTTTCGGGCGCTTGGTCGCGGAGGTGTTATCGCCACAGAGGTTCGGGCAACGGCGCGGATCGATCCCACAGGAACGTTAAAAGGAGACCTCTACTTGGTGGGTCGCGGCGATGTGATGCTTTCGGCGGCCGACATGGAAGTGATTGCCGATGAGTTGTTCGCCATGGGGCTGCGCACCCTGCGGGGCACGATTTATGGGGACGGCTCTTGGTTCGACAGCGTAACCAACCGTGCCGTCTACAGTGGTGATTTCGAAGATGTGGTGGCACTGCCACCGGTAACGGCACTGTCCCACACCGGTGGACAAATCGCCGTGGTCGTAAGTGCCACGGGGAAGGGCTACGTCACCGCCCAGACGGTGCCATCGTCCGAATCGATCATTGTGCGCACGACCACCAAGAAGAGCACGCGACGGCGGCGCCTTACGGTGAGCAGCACGGTGGATGCTAACGGACGATTAGTGATCACGGTTGCAGGCTCGCCCGGGGCCAATCGCACGCAGACCGTCTACGTGCCAGCCCGCTCACCAGCACTGGTTGCTGCCGGAACCCTGGCCAATCGTCTTCGCAGCGGAGGCATCGTCCACGAGGGATCGATTGCCGTGGGAACGGCGCCGCAACAAACACGCCGATTGGCGGCCTTCGAGCGTCCGTTCGTCGAGATTGCTTCGGTGGTGAACAAGCGCAGCCATAATCACTATGCCGAACATGTGTTCAAAATGGCAGCCGCACTCCATGGCGGGGCTGGCGCCGGTGCCGAGGCTGGGAAAGCCGCCCTGCTGGCATCGCTCGATTCGCTGGGTGTTCAGCATCCAGGTGCGGTCTTTCACGATGGCTCGGGATTGTCCCGCCGCAACCGTGTGAGCGCTCGCACGGAGGTTGATATGCTCTGTGCCATTGCACGCGAGCCATTTTTCGAGGAGTACTATTCATCACTTGCCATTGCTGGTGTTGATGGCTCGTTGCGACGCCGCATGATCGGAACTGCAGCACACAACAACGTTCGAGGCAAAACCGGAACCCTTCGGAATGTGAGCTCGCTGGGCGGTTACGTGACCACGCGGGACGGTGAGCTCCTGGCGTTTACGATCCTGTCCAATGGACCGAAAACCGGCTCCTACAAAGCCGCAGAGAACACTGCAGCGGCACTGCTGGCCGGATTCGCATTCACTCCATCGACGGACGCGACGATCGATCGTGGGTCGGAGTTTGATTCCGAGGTTGATTCGGAGGTTGATTCGGAGGTTGATTCCGAGATTGGCGACGATGAATCCATGACTGAAGAACAGGAAGACT
>CAZBOW010000001.1:35915-57529 GCA_964493635.1 uncultured Hyphomicrobiales bacterium | reverse complement strand
GAGGTTGATTCCGAGATTGGCGACGATGAATCCATGACTGAAGAACAGGAAGACTGATCAAGGCACAGCGAATACCGATGGCATCGGCCACCCAGTCGTAGATCGAACCATCCCGACCGGGAACGAAGCTCTGGTGCAGTTCATCGACGGCACCAAATGTTAATCCCACGATAAGCACCGCCCATCCCCGCCATGCAACGGAGGCCGAGGGTCGGACGGCGTAGCTGGCCAAGATCGCTGTGAAGCCATACACGGTATAGGCCACCAGGTGGTAGAACTTGTCCTGCCATGTGAATCCCAGATCCGGTGTCACTAGCTCGGGAATCGACGACAGCCACGTGAGTGTGATCGATGCACCAATCAACGGTGTCAGCAGCAGGATTCGCAGTGCAGGCTTCACGACGGTACCCTTCCACAGTGGGCCAACACTCCACCCAACGACCGGATCAGATCGCCGGCAATAATGAACGCTTCGGACGTTTGGCGGGCTGCGGCATCGCCCGCACTGGCATGAACGAAACTCCCCAGTGCCGCTGCCCGGAAGGCCGGCAGTCCTTGGGCGGCCAGCCCAGCCATGATACCCGTGAGCACATCGCCGCTGCCGGCCGTTGCCATCCCCGGATTTCCCACTACCGTCCAGACCGACTGCCGTCCGTTCGTTGTCACCGACGGTACCCCCTTGCGATGGACGACACAACCGAGAGTCTGAGCCACGCGTGCTGGCTGGTGAAGATCAGGGTCTTCGATCCCGAGATCCCGAAGCAACCGTTGATACTCTCCCTCATGCGGCGTTAGGATCACGTTTGTCATATCGCGTCGAAGGTGCGGTACGATGCGCAGGCCATCGGCATCCAGCACCAACGGAACAGCTGGGTCCATCGCATTGACAACCTCGGTGATCATGGCCAGCGTAGCAGGATCCTTCCCCAGCCCTGGCCCCACAGCCACCGCCGAGGCACGCTCGAGTTCGCGCTCGATAGCCGGACGGGCCGAGGCTGCCATCCACCCCTCGGAGGATGCCGGCACCACACAGGTCATCACCTCTCTGGGCGTGAGCGGATGCACCGAAGGTGTTACAACAACGGACAGCCCAGCGCCAGCGCGCAAGGCGGCCTCGGCCGACATACTCGGTGCTCCGCGCATCGATTGCGATCCACCGACGACCACCACACAACCACGCGTAAACTTGGTCGACCGCAAATCTCGGTGCGGCAGCAGCGCAGGGACGTCCGCACACTCAAGAACCGTCGCAATGGCCGTCTGCTGGACTACCTCCAACGGTGCTCCAATACCCACAACCTCGATGCGACCAACGTAGGCCCGCGCCGCAGCCGAGAAGAAGCCACTCTTGGGTCCCTCCATGGTGATGGTCACGTCGGCCCGAAACGCGTCGGGATGGACACGTCCGGTAAGGGCATCAACACCGGTGGGAACATCGATGGCGATCTTCGGGCCATCAAGTGCGTTTAACAACCGCAACCGCTCGGGAAGAGGGTCGCGCAGCATGCTGGAGCCCCCTACCCCGACGAGTGCGTCCACCACCACCCATGATTGATCCAGTTGAGAATCCTCGGTCCATGAACGGCATTCCAGGGTACGGTAGGCACGACGAGCGTGCACCGCCGCTTCCGGGCTCATCGTGGTGGGATCGGCATCGCTGAGGACCAGCACCGGATAGTCTCGCGCAAGATCCAGAGCCATAGCAAATCCATCACCGCCATTATTACCACCTCCACAGGCCACAAGGATGCGGCTTCCGGGCGGCGCGTGGCGGCGCACCACCTCGGCGGCATGCTCGGAGGCTGTGGCCATGAGCGCGTCGGCGGAGATGCCGTGCTGAATGCACCACTGATCGATGGCACGTGACCCGTGGGGCGTGAGGACGTACTGCATGTGCAAACTTCTGTAGAACCGGATGATTTCTTCTCACGGAAACAATCCGCACATTGCAGGTGTTCTGCACAGGTACTGATGATCAATGCACAGGGCTCTATCAATGGTACATCGTATCCGACTCTTCCTGACGACCGTAGTGGTCGCACTCACACTGACACCTGTCATCGCCCAGGACGTTCGCAACAACATGTTCCCGGAGCGCATCGCTGGATACCAACCCCTGGCCAGTAAACGCATACCCGAGGCTCTGGTTCAGCTTGACCCGGCACTGCGTCCCTTTTACCATGGCGTGGCCAGCGGTGATCCCTTGAGCGATCGGGTCATCATCTGGACACGCGTCACACCCGAGCCCGGTCAGAATAGCGTCGACGTCCAATGGCGTGTAGCTACCGATCCGTCGCTCCAGAACATCGTTCGCAGTGGCACGGTAACGGCAACCAGCGATCGTGACTTCACGGTGAAGGTCGATGCCACCGGTTTACTACCGGCTACGGTGTACTACTACGGATTCATTGCCGATGGCCGAGCCTCCCTGACCGGACGCCTGCGTACAGCGCCACCGCCAGGAGCGGCCTACAACCACGCCCGCCTGGCGGTGGTGACCTGCTCGAACTACCCGGCAGGCTTTTTCAATGCCTATGCCCGCATTGCCGATCGGAACGACCTCGATGCCGTCATCCACCTCGGAGACTACATCTACGAGTATAGCGCCGATACCACGCAGTATGGTGGCCAGGTCGGCAAACGCCTCGGACGCATGCACGAGCCGAGTGTCGAGATTGTAGCACTAGCCGATTACCGAAGCCGTTACGCCCAGTATCGCCTCGACCCCGATCTGCGCAGACTTCATCAGCAGCATCCCATGATTCACGTGTGGGACGACCACGAGTCGGCCAATGATGCCTACATCGACGGTGCCGAAAACCACACACCCTCTACCGAAGGCGACTGGGCGGTGCGGAAGGCCATCTCCAAACGCGTCCACGCCGAGTGGATGCCGATCCGCGAGCAGACACCCCAAAACGAACAGATCTATCGCAGTTTTCAGTTCGGCGACCTCGTGCTGCTGATGATGCTGGATACCCGACTCGAGGGGCGGATGAAGCAAATCGACGACGTTGGACCGAGAGCTTCCGATGCCGCAAAACAGGCCCTTCATGATCCGTCACGCCGATTAATCTCGGCGTCGCAGTTCCAGTGGCTTGCCGATAGCGTGACCTCCAGTACAGCGCGCTGGAACGTCATCGGAAGTCAGGTGCTGTTCTCACCCGTGACGTCATCGCCAATCGACACCGCATACCTGTTCTCGGCCGTGGGCACGTTTGCCCCCTTAATCCGTGCACAGTTGCCGCAGCTGGAGGCAATCTTCGATCTTGCCTTTCAGGGAGACGTCTGGAACAACTACCCGGCCCAGCGCACGGCGGTGGCCGACGTCCTGCACAGCGTAGGGAAGCTCCGGAATTCGTCGTCGCTGATCATTTCCGGGGATTTTCACTGCTCCTTTGCCTTCGATGGGCAATGGCCGGATGCACCGCGCCGTATCGTGGAGTTCATGACGCCGTCGATCTCCTCGGCCAATTTCGACGAGAATCTTGGCGGCGTTCCCCTGCTGGGATCGATTGCTCCCCAGCTGATTGCCTCCGTGGAAGTCAGCCTGGAGAAGAACAACCCCTTTCTTGCATGGCAGGATATTGTCAACCATGGCTACATGGTGCTGGATCTGACCCACGACCGGGCTCAGTGCGACTGGTTTTTTGTTGATACGCTCTATACTCTGAGTACGAATCAGACATGGGTCAAGGGGCTTTCCACGCGTGGTGATGGACTACTGAGCCAAGAGCTGCAGCCAGCAGCCGAAAAGGCCACACAGGACGAGCCAGCTCCACCAACGCCACCGATCGTGAGCTCGGTTTCCGAGACAGGGCAGCCAACCGAGCCAACGGACCCTACCCAACCTACGAATGATGCCCAAGCGTTTGTGGTGGTGGGATACGGACCGGTACCATCGGACCATTCGGTGTACCTGAGCTACGCCAGTCGTGCGCCCGGCACCCTTCGATACCGGCTGGTGAGCGCAGCGGGAGGAATGGCTCTTGGCGGGGAGTCGACCATGTTTGCCGGTTTGAACTCGATGATTCTCGATCTGCGGGCCGTAGCTTCCGGAGGATACACGTTGGTGCTGGAGTCCAACGGCTGCGTCGTGTCCTTCCCGATCATCATTCAGCACTAACAACTCGCGAACAACGATGCGACACCTGATCCCCCTTCTGCTGATCTGTAGTGTGTTAGTTGGTGGCTGCGGTGGCCTTAGTCCCACCGACGTTCCGCCACGAAGCGTTCTGCGCGGTACCGTGACCTTCACCAACGACTGGCCAGATTCCAACGTGAATCAGGTCCTGGTTGTTGCGCTGGAGTCGAAACCAACATCCCCTGATTCGATCCTGTCGGCTGTGCTGAGTGGCCGAGCCATTTTCAGTGAAGCCCTACCAACCTACACGACGGAAGCCCCTTACGAGGTGGAGATTCCGGGCACACCACGCACCTTCACGTACGTTGTGGTAGCCATGCAGAACGGCCCCAACATCCTTACCGACTGGCTGATGTTGGATGTGTACTCGCCGGTGAATGATCCGGAGCAACCCGGGACGGTGGTCGTTGACGTTGGTCAGACGGTGACGATCAACTTCGCTGTGGACTTTGCCAATCTTCCTCCTCAACCGTTTGAATAAACCGTTTGAATAAACCGTTTGAATACGAAAGCACTCATCGCATGCGACCTGTTTTCATGGTATTGAGGTCCCTGCTGCTGCTGGCAGCAGCAAGTGGCGTCCTCTTTGCTCAGAACACGACCCTTCAAGGAACATTGCGTGATCGTCTCACAGGAGAAGGGCTGCAGGGGGCTACGGTGCGCATCGCCGGCACTCAGCAAGGTGCCATTACCAGCGCCAGCGGTGGTTTTACCATTGCACGCGTCAGCGGACCACAGGTGCGCATTCTGGCAAGTTTCCTTGGGTACCAATCGGCCGATACCGTGGTGCGCGTCGTTGGCAGTGGAGATACACTGCAGGTGCTGATTGCCCTGGACCCGTCGGGCTTAAACACTGAAGAAATCGTCGTATCGGCAGGCCGGCGGGTACAGGCCGTCCAGGATGTGCCCATCAGTGTAGCCACGCTCTCCAACCGGGACCTCTTGGAGCGTGGCCTGACGCAACTTGATGAAGCGCTGCGGTACGTCTCCGGCGTGAGTGTGGTGGGCGATCAGGTCAACATCCGGGGGGCATCGGGTTTTGCCTTTGGTGTGGGTAGCCGCACCATGGTGCTGCTCGATGGATTTCCCCTGATGAGTGGTGATAACGGCGACATCAAGTTCGACGTCATGCCCTTGGCTGATGTTGAGCGCGTAGAGATCGTGAAAGGGGCTGGATCGGCATTGTACGGCACGGGAGCTCTTGGTGGCGTTGTCAGCTTGTTTACGTCCGCTCCGAGTCAGGAGCTCAGTGTCCGCGGACGGCTCTATGGAGGTGGGTACACGGCCCTTCGCCACCAAGCGTGGCAGGACTACCGACAGGGTACGATTCCAACGGAGTGGGGCGCGGATCTGCGCCTTTCACAGCAGATCGGGACCATTGGCATCAACCTCAGTGGTGGCATTCGCAGCGATGAGAGCTATCGCGATTTCGATCGACAGCTTCGGGGCTTTGGGTACGGGAAGCTGCGCTGGACCCCCTCGGATGAACACACGATTACGGTCTCTACGATGCTGGCTCAGTCCAACGCCGAGAACACCGTCTACTGGCGTGATCTGTCGAATGCTACCCTGCCTCCCTTGGATCAAGATCTCAGTGAGCGCCTCTGGACATCGAAACTCACGGCTGCTGTGGAGTGGTCGGCGCTGCTGAGTCCAACCACGTCGCTGGTGGTGCGTCCGGGCCTGTTCCGCACGCGATTCGAGAACCGCATCAATGGGGTACCTCTCGACTCGAATGCGTCGACATCCTTTGCCTATAACACGGACGTTCAGCTGACCACCACACTGGCTGATAGCCTGATTCTCACATCGGGTGTCACCGGCCGTCTCAACGTGGTGGAGTCCGACCTGTATGGATCTCAGGCACAGTCGATTGTGAGCGTGTTTGCCCAGGCTGAATGGCAGATGCCTGCTGCCGTGATCATGACCATTGGCGCACGCCTGGACCGCGAAGAGACCGTGTCGCTGGATCCCCAGCTGGAGTTTTCTCCAAAGCTCGGGCTCTCCTGGGAAGTCGATGCCGATGTCCATGTACGCGCATCGGTGGGACGGGGCTTTCGAGCTGCCACGATTGCCGAGCGCTATGCCAACATTCGGTACGGTCCGTTTCAGGTGCGACCCAACGCTACCATTCGTCCCGAGCATTCATGGTCGGCCGAGGCAGGACTTCGGTACACGCCAAGTACACTGGGACTGCCTCTGGACGTGGACGTTGCCCTCTTTGCCAACGAACTCTACGACCTCATCGAACCAACGTTTGATCTTACCGATCCCAGCGTCCCGATCACATTTCGGAACATCACGCGAGCAAGGATCCTCGGTGCCGAGCTGACGGTCCGCACGGCGCTGTCGTCGTCGATCGGCGTTGAAACTGGCATCACCGCCATGCTACCGCGCGACCTGCTGTTGAATCAACCTCTGAAGTATCGCAACAACATCCTGTGGTACAGTCGTGGCTCGTGGAGCTTTGCACTCGGCAACCTACCGATGGAAGTACAGGCCGAGTACCGATTTCAAAATCGCGTGGAGACCATCGACGATCGGCTGTCCGTGTTTGTGCCCAACGCCGACCAGCGCGTACCGTCCCATGTGGTGGATGCACGCCTGTTTGCGAAACTTCAGCCCCTTACCGGACTTCCGGTGCGCGTGGGTCTGATTGGACGGAATCTGCTGGATTACTACTACGCCGAGGTCGTGGCCAACCTGAGCCCAACGCGCAGCATCCTGCTGCAGGTCGAGTGGCTGTAGTTAGTACCGCTCGAGGGTAAAGCTTTCGCCGAGGTACCGACGACGCACGTCGTCGTTGTCGACAATCTCCTGAGCCGTTCCCGAGACGAAGATGCTACCGTCGATGAGGATGTAGGCGCGGTCCGTGATACTGAGGGTTTCGTGGACGTTGTGATCGGTGATCAGCACCCCAATGCCCTTGTTTTTCAGCTGCTGCACGATGAGCATGATATCTTCCACCGCAATGGGATCGATACCGGCAAACGGCTCATCCAACAGAATGAAACGCGGGTCCATGGCCAGTGCTCGAGCAATTTCACAGCGACGGCGCTCGCCTCCCGAGAGCATGTAGCCCTGACTGCGGCGAATATGGCCGATACCAAACTCCTCCAAGAGCCGCTCGACGGTGCGCCGCCGCTCCACACGTGGCATCGACCGCAGTTCCAGGACGGCCATGATGTTCTGCTCGACGGTAAGCTTGCGAAAGATGCTCGGTTCCTGCGGAAGATAGGCCACGCCCATCCGCGCCCGCTTGTACATGGGCTTGGTGGTAATGTTCGTGTCGTTCAGCCACACCGAACCGGATTCCGGCTTGACCATCCCCACCAGCATGTAGAACGTGGTGGTTTTTCCGGCACCATTGGGTCCGAGGAGTCCTACGACCTCGCCCTGCTGCACCGATAGTGTGCTGCCATGCACAACGGTGCGCTTGCCGTAGACCTTGCGGAGCTGGTCGGCACGCAGGATGGCACTACCGGTATCGGGAGCGGCGCTGTGTAGGACGTTGTTCAGGACGTTGTTCCGGACGTTTTTCAAGAGTAAGTGGCAGCGTGAGCTCGTCACCGAACCGATCGACCGTAACCTGTAGCGTTGCTCCCACCTCGCCATCGAGAATCGCAACGTTCAAATGATCAGTGCGTGTAATCTTCATGCCATCGATGCTCGTAATCACATCGCCTGGCTCGATTCCCGCACGTTCGGCCGGACTGTTGGCAAACGTTCTGGTTACAAGAATACCATCCTTGCGGCTCAGATTGTAGTAGGCTGCCACATTCTCATCGATGGGTTGCACCTGCATCCCAGTCCAAAAATCGCGATCGATGGTATTGTCGTCCTTCAATCGCTCCACAATCTCGCGCACCCTGTTGATGGGAATGGCAAACCCTATCCCGATCGAACCTGCACCGCGGCGATCGGTCGCCGTGGAGTAGATGACCGTATTGACGCCAACAACCTGCCCCAGGGCATTGACCAGTGGCCCCCCAGAGTTCCCCGAGGAGATGGCCGCATCGGTTTGCAGCATGCCACGATAGACGCGCTCGTCGCCGGAGTGGTCGGCCTGCGTAAAGTTTACACCCACGTTGCTGATCACCCCCACCGTCACGGTCGGCTTGGCGTTATTATCGAACAATCCAAAGGGATTGCCAAAGGCAATCGCCCACTCTCCTACTAGGACATCATCGCTATTGGCCAGATCAAGGTACGGTAGGTTCGCGCCGTCGGTCTTGCCATCGATCTTCAGGAGTGCCACGTCGCTGACGGGGTCGGATCCGACCACCTCGGCATCGTACTTTTCACCGTTGGTGAGGGTAACAACCACCTTGCTGGCATTACCGGCCACATGGTCGTTGGTCACGACGTAGCCATCGGCGGAGATCAGGAAACCAGATCCCACACCGTGTACCTTGTACTGTTCGCGGTACTGCCGTGGTCCGAAGAATCGCTCGAAGAACGGATCACCAAACGGGTTACCGTAGCCCCCGAACGGATTACGGTAGACCTGCTGGCGAATCTCGGTCACGGAGATGCCAACAACGGCAGGCGAGCAGCGCTGTACGGCTCGGGTGATCGCAGTACGACGGCTGCGGTCGAGATCGTCGGAAGCAACCACGTGCTGAAGACTCGAAACAAGCAGCACTACGGCGAAGAAACGGAAGACATTGTTCATGGGCGCAGTGGTCGAATAACGCGGGATTTTAGTGTTACCGGTAACTTCGTACCATGGTGCCTGAATCCGATCCGATCCTGTTCTATGACGTTGCTCTGCCGATTCCCCGCTCGGCTCCGTTGACCTATGCATGGGGTGGACCGGAGCTGCAGCCAGGAATGCGAGTACTCGTCCCCTTGGGTAGTCGCCTGCTGACCGGAACCGTTGTTCGAGGCTCGACCACCACTCGACACGATGCCCGCGCCATCGAGGAGGTGCTGGATGTTCAGCCCAGCCTTCCGCCAGCGGTGCTGGAACTCACCCGACGGGTTGCCGACTACTACCTCTGCTCCTGGGGAGAGGCGCTCGATGCCGCTCTTATCAGCGGTTTAACGCCATCGTCGGTGGTCTACATCGAGCTGACATCCCAGGGGCTGGCGGCCGATTTGGATGCGATGTCGCGCACCGCGCCACGACGAGCCGAGCTGCTGAGCTACCTTCTCAACCATCCGGGGCCCCAGCGTGTTCAGCACCTGCAAACAAAACTGGGGACAACGTCGATCGCCCAACAGGTTGAATCCCTGGTGCGGATGGGTCTGATCACGGCCGAGACCGAGGTTGAGCGCCAGCGCGGGCCGCGACGAGTTCGAGCGCTGCAGCTCCGGCCATCGGTGGCAGCGCAGGATGATGCCCTGCAGGCTACGTTCGATGATCTTGACCGACGCGCACCGAAGCAGTCGCTGCTGCTGGGCCACCTCTATCTGCAGTACCATCGGAACGAGCCACCGCAACCCGCCGCCCAATTGGCTGCACAGCTGGGAGTGACCACCTCGGTTCTGGATGGATTGGTCGCCAAGGGGCTTGCCGAGTGGGTGGAGATCGATGTCTCGTCGGTCTCGTCGGCCTCGTCGGTCGCGTCGAGAGGATCGGCACGATCATCGTTTACAACGCGCGATGAACGGACGCTGACGCTCTCGGCCGAGCAGGCCCGGGCCATCGACCGTGTGACGGAGTCGGAGCAACGCTTTACGGCGTTTCTGCTGGATGGTGTGACTGGTTCGGGAAAAACGGTGGTGTACCAACGCGCCATCGAACGATGTTTGAATCACGGCCGTACGGCGCTGATGCTTGTGCCGGAGATTGCCCTTACACCGCAACTGTACGACCGTTTCGTCGCTCTGTTTGGCTCTGCCGTGGGTTTAATGCACTCACGCATGTCGATGCAGGACCGACTCGAGATCTGGAATCGCATCCAATCCGGCGACATTCGCCTGGTGATTGGTCCACGTTCGGCGGTGTTTGCTCCGCTGGTTGATGTTGGTGTGATCATTGTTGATGAGGAGCACGAACCATCCTACAAGCAAGACGATCCGGCGCCACGGTATCACGGTCGTGATGTGGCCATCATGCGTGGTCAGATCGAGCGGTGCCCAGTCATACTTGGTTCAGCAACGCCATCGTTCGAA
This sequence comes from uncultured Hyphomicrobiales bacterium, assembly GCA_964493635.1. Lineage (GTDB taxonomy): Bacteria > Bacteroidota > Ignavibacteria > Kapaibacteriales > Kapaibacteriaceae > OLB6. Next base: position 47,265 of record CAZBOW010000001.1, on the reverse strand, counting down.
TCGTACGTTAACGCCGACGATCAACGCTATGAGCGCCTTGTGCTATCCTCGCGCGCCGATCATGCGGCACTGCCCTCGGTACGCCTTGTGGATATGCGATCAGCGCGACGATCTGGGGCTGTGCAGGGAACGCTCTCCACGGAGCTGGTGAGTGAAATCCACCAGCGATTGGAGCGCAGCGAAGCGTCGATCCTGTTTCTCAATCGTCGTGGCTACGCCCATGCCCTGCTCTGCGACGACTGTGGGCATGCTCCGGAGTGTCCGCACTGCAGCGTCGCCTTGACGTACCATAAAACAACGGCATCGTTGGCCTGTCACTACTGCGGATATCAGCAGCCGGCTCTTACGGCCTGCACGACGTGCGGCAGTACCGAACTGCGGGAGTCCGGCACGGGTACACAACGTGTTGAGGAAGACCTCCGCAAAGCCCTCGATGGAAGCGGAGCCGTCATCGAGCGAATGGATACCGATACCATGAAACGACGTGGTGCCCACCGTGCGATGCTGGAGCGTTTTGCCAACAACGAAATCGACGTGCTGATCGGCACACAAATGGTAGCCAAGGGATTCGATATTCCTCGCGTAACGCTCATCGGCGTTGTCAATGCCGATCAGGGACTTCATCAAGCCGATTTTCGGGCCGTGGAGCGTACCGCACAGCTGCTCGTACAGGTTGCTGGCAGAGCCGGGCGCGATGCTGCACGACCTGGTTTGGTCATGATCCAAACGTCATCCCCCGAGCATCCGCTGTACCGTGAGCAGATGATGGTCGATCATCCATACCGATCCGGCACGTTGAACGCCGAATTGGACCTCAGAAGGCAGCTCCTGTATCCGCCGTTCAGTCGGTTTATCGTTGTGGAATGCTCCGGCCCGATGGAGGGCGACGTTGAGCACGTGGCACGGATTCTGGATCGGCTGCTGCCAGTGGAGCATCCGTGTTGGGTGCGCTACGGCCCAACGATTCCCTCGATTGCGCGCCTGCGCAATCGCTACCGCCGGATCATCGTGATTAAGAATACGAAAGCGTCCGACCCCACCGGTGGGCAGTGTCGGACGCTGCTAACATCAGCGCTGCAGATGTACTACACTTCGTACGCCGTTCGATCCGTTCGTGTGACGGTGGATATCGATGCCAACGGCACGATGTGATTGGATCTCGGAGATTAGGCCTCGGTGATTAGGCCTTGTACGACGTGCCTCGCCGCTGCCCCGCCCGCTTGACCTTCTTCTGGGCGACCAGCTCGTTTAATGGCTCACGAAGGCGACCAGAATCAACATTCATCGCCGCCGCCAATTCCTCCCGACGATACGCCGTACCAGCATGAGCCTTGAGAAAGGCGTAGACGTCGCTGGTAGGAACGGCCTCTGGACGCAGGCGTGGCCGGCCCCGTCGGCCCGTGGTGTGTGCCGAAGCGTGCAGACCGGTAGCGGCGCTCAGCTGGGCGATGCGGGCGTCCAGCCGAGACAGTTGGGATGCGAGCTCCCTGCGCTCTTTCTGCAGTTCGCGAAGACGAGATTGCTGCTCTAGAGCAGCGGTGATACTTTTGATCTGGGACTGCGGAACGCCCGCCTTCTTCAGATCGGAACTGACCTTACGCAGGTCAATACCTGATGGTGTTGCCATGCCCTCTCCTTTAGCTGACAAACGTGATAGAAATTGTGACACCCGTGCAATAATACGTTTTTCGCCGATTTTGTTACTAACCATCCTAATGTTTACATGAAAACGATCCTTCTTCTCGGCTCCGGCGAACTCGGCAAAGAGTTCACAATTGCCTGTAAACGCTACGGTCACCGCGTGGTCGCGGTCGACTCCTACGACGGTGCACCGGCCATGCAGGTCGCCGATCAGCATGTTGTTGTAAACATGCTCGATGGTGCTGAGTTGGACCGCGTTGTACACGACATCCGTCCGGATGTTATTGTACCCGAAATAGAAGCTATTCGCACGGAGCAATTATTCTCCTATGAGCACAGCGGTATCCACGTTGTCCCCTCGGCTCGTGCGGCAAACATGACCATGAATCGTAAGGCCATTCGCGATTGTGCGGCTCACGATCTCGGGCTTCGTACCGCCCGCTACGCCTACGCTACAACGCTCGAGGAATTCCTCGCTGCCGTGGAACAGATTGGTGTGCCGTGCGTTGTTAAGCCACTGATGTCCTCCAGTGGCAAGGGACAAAGCATTGTGCGCTCCAAGCAGGATGTTGCCTCCGCGTGGACCAATGCCATGGCTGGTTCCCGCGGAGATCTTCGGGAGGTGATCGTCGAGGAGTTCATTCCGTTTGAGTCGGAGATCACCTTACTAACGGTTACCCAGCAGAACGGGCCAACACTCTTCTGCCCGCCGATCGGACATCGGCAGGAACGTGGCGACTATCAAGAATCGTGGATACCCCACACCATGCATCCCGTCCTACTTGAAAAGGCTCAGAACATGGCAGCTCACATCACCGCCGCGCTGGGTGGAGCAGGCCTCTGGGGTGTAGAGTTTTTCCTGACGGATACCGAGGTGTACTTCAGCGAGCTGTCTCCCCGACCCCACGATACGGGCATGGTGACGCTCAACGGCTGCCTGAACCTAAGCGAGTTCGAGCTCCATGCCCGAGCCGTTCTTGGATACCCAATTCCTGCCATTGAGCTGCATTCACCGGCGGCCTCGGCAGTTCTCCTTGCCCACCGAGCATCCGAAGCACCACCCGTGTACAACGGAATCGAAGAAGCGCTCTCCTATCCTGGGGTTGAAGTCCGGATCTTTGGCAAACCTACCATGCGCCCGTACCGCCGGATGGGCGTGGTGGTTGCACATGCATCCACGGTTCAACAAGCACGCACGATTGCCGGACAAGCTGCTGCACTCGTCACGGCCGATTAGAACGTTGCCCCCGTGATCGTCAGTCGCCACTGCGGTTGATCTGTCTGCGACAGACGGACGTTGATGTCGGTGCGGAAAAACAACAGAAGCCGGTTGATGCCCAGGCCCACCTCGTAGTACAAACCGTCCCGTGTTGCCGCCGTTGACGGAAGGTCCGTGGCGGTGCGTTCACGGGTTCGTTGGGAAAACTGCGTCCAACCGACGCTTCCAAAGGTGATGAACTCAATGCCAAAGGAGGCCACGTTCGGAATTCGCAGCAGACCCGGAATGACCTCGCCCCAGTTATGGGCTAGGGAGAGTGCCGCGTAGCGATCTCCGTAGAACTCCTTGACTCGCATCACGCGAAAGGCACTTCCCACGGCAATGCCGGATACGGCCGATTCCAGCGAGAAAAACTTCTGTGGTGGCACATCTCCCCACGTCCAGCCGAACGAGCCCTGGACGTCCAGTGTAAACAGCGGCAGGGTTGGCAGGCGGAAAAATCCCGTGGCGTCCACGCGCGAGAAATAGGGTTCGCCAGGAATGGTTGCTTCACCGGCGATCGACATCCCCGTGCGTGATATTCGGCGTTCCGGTCGATCATTCAGGAAGATCTCTGCTCCAACGGTCGAGAGTGCTCGCGCTTCAATGGCCGGATTGTCTCTCGGCAGGACCGACCGCCCAAAGGCCGACCACACATCGCTGCTGATTGCTGTGGCGTGCCGCTCCGAGCGGACATAGGCGCGGATACTGTTGGGCCTACCAAACCGGCCGTTTTGGATGAATCGCAATTGGCCCCATGCATACGACGCGCCAGCTTCCCAGCCATCGGCGTAGTAGTAGTCGCCGTAGTCGTTACCGAACAGCAGAGTTGTTGCGGTAATCAGTGACCGTCGCACACCGTACGGATTATCGCGCCGGACCAATTCCGAGTACACGCTTGCATCGATACTCCAGCGTTGTGATCGATCGGGAACGTATCGGCCGGAGGCAAATCCGTACCACCGGCGATCCTCCGTGCCGTATCCAGCCCGCAGCCGCAGTTCCAGGGCCGTATCGGGGCGAAACCAAAGCCCCATCCCCACATATGCCCCATGAATGCGATTGTAGCGAAATACGTCATCGGTGGTAGAGAAGGGTTCGCGGTTGAGACGATTGGCCAGCACTGCCAGCTCGCCGAAGATGCCCTCAAGAAAGGTACTGCTGGCACTGTCGGGATTGTCGCGGAGTTGCTGGATTTCGACGTAGGCGCGGGACTCTTCGCTGCGTAATGGGAGTTTTTCGTTCACCTGCCAGAACACCGAATCGAATGTCTCGGCCGAGGGCAGTGCCTCCACTCTTCGCTGATCGAAGACGTCGGCGGAGAACCCATCGTTCATCTGGTATTCGTAGCAGAACGTCGTGAGGTCCACATCCAAGCGGGGTGCAAACACGAACAGCACCGATGCCGTCAGCGACGACGACAACCATAGTGCCTCAGGAACGACCACGGAGTCGGCATCGGAGTCGGCATCGGAGTCGGTAACGGTGAACGTCTGACGAACCGACAGCGAAGCATCGAACGGAAGATTCACCGCTGGCGTTGGACGCAGGCGTACCTCCAGCGGTCGGTGGTCGAATTGATCTACAAAAATGGTCCCTTGCAGCGCCTTTGTGCGGGCTGACCGGGCCGTAGCTCGAATCCGGACGATGGTATCCTGTAAGGACGACTCGACCACAAACGTGAAATCGTCCAATGCATCCGGATGAAAAGGCGTTTGCATACGCTCGCCAATCACCGTCAGCTCGTCATCAAACGTGTTGAGCGTTGTGCCGATGGCTACAATGTTCGCCTGCGGTGGGATGTTGGCCGTTTGCCGCCGCTGAATAATCTGGTTGAAGAATCGATCGGGCGGGTCAACAAAGGCGCGTGAGTACGTTTCAAGAATCGAAAAGACCGATGTGTCGCCCCTTCCCGAGCTTCGCATTGCCGTGGTCGTATCGGTGGTGATCACCAGCTTGGTGTACAGCATATGGGAGTACTGCTGTAGCGATTCCATCTGCTGCTGCTTTCGCTTCAAGACCCCACGCATGATCTGTACGGCGGGATCCTCGCTGGTGACCACCACTTCCGGCACGCGCAGTGCAACCTCTTCCAGCCGGAGCACGACCGAGGTATCTCCGACTCCACAAACAACCGTATCGGAGCGATATCCGATCAGTGAGGCAATGATCTCGATGCTGTCTGGTGTTGCCGACGCGGTGGCAAGCACGAATTTTCCGTCACGATCGCTGATGGTTGATGGCATGCGACCGTTTCCACGCAGGCGGATCGTTACAAACCTCAGGGGCTCATCCGTAGCATCATCGACCACCGTACCGGCACATCGGATTGATCGCTCCTGTGCACTGACCGTGGTGGCCACGATACCCAGCACCAGCGCCATCAGGACAGCAAGCATACTATGGGCGCCGACGAACGATTGCCTCGGCATCGGCCTGAGCATCGCGGAGTGCCTCCTCTGGCGTTGCATTCCCAAGCAGCACCTTCACCACAGCATCTTCCAGGATCGCCTCGAGATCCAGCCACTGCGGGTGGACAGGAGTCATCCGAGCGAAGGCAAGCTGACGCGCAAAGACGGCCTTCATCGGATCACTGATCAAATCCGGCGCTTGGTAGGTTGATGTATCGGCCGGAAACCCTGCCGCTGGTACGGCTTTGCAGAACGCCAGGGCCTGATCGCCTCGCGTGAGGAACTGCACCAGCTCCCGCGCTCGCTGGGTTGACTTCGTGGCGGCATTGACGGCAAGGTATTCGCCGCCGGCAAATGAAACACCGGGCTTCCCATCCAAACCTGGCATCAGGATGGCCTCGGCGTTCAGGGTTGGTGTTTCCTTGATCTTGGGGATCAGCCACGACCCCGAGTTCCAGAAGGCGATGGTGCCTTGAAGGAAAGCCGCATCCAGTTGCCGCTGTGTTTCGATGTAGCCGGTGCGGGCCAGTGCTGCATACATCTGCAGCGCCTGCACATTACCTGGCGATGCAAGGTTGGGTTGCCCATTGGCATCCAAAATTCCTCCCTGCGAGCCATAGGTCCAGAACAGTGGGAGAATCTTCTTGTACAACCGATGGGCATCGGCACCATTGGCCCCGAAGCCATAGGCACCAGTACTGCGCACCATTTCCGACGCGTTCAGGACGTCGTCCAGGGTGGTGAGCTCCCCGTTCCAGCCAGACTTCTCCAGTAAGCCTCGGTTCACATAGAGCACGCGCGTGTCAACTACCCATGGATAGGCATACATCCGGCCGTCCCATCGCCCTGGCTCGATCGCGTAGGGAACAAATCGGGCAATGGCCACACTGTCCGTTGGAAGGGGCATGAGCACGCCGGCACTTGAGAACTGCGCAACCCAATCACTACCCAACTCCAACACGTCGGGCGCCGTGCCGGCATTGAACGCAGCCAAGAGCTTCGCCTTCCCATCATTCCACGACAGCTCGGTGAGTTCTACTGTCACCCCGGTTTCCTGCTCGAACTGGCGGATCCGCTCCTGCACGGCGGCGCGCTGACCGGGCTCGCTCCAAAAGTGCCAGAATGTGAGTCGCGTTTCGCCTGGTGTGGTATCCTCCGAAGGGCTACAGCTGCCAACGACGGCGGCAAGGATGCTGGCTGCCATCACAACGATGAAAAAACGCGGTGCATGACGAGGTGCATGGTTCCACATGATCGTGTCTCGGTTGATAGAAATAGCATGCGAAGTTACGATGATCCCAGCCCGGTGGTTGTCGGTTCAGACCGCTCTGCGTACTTTTGATCCCGTCCGATTCATGCGGGTTGCCGTCGATGTACGGCAGTCCCGCCTTCTGTTACTACCACGCCTTGGGGGCTGTGTGCCAAAGACGTCAAAGTACTTGTTTATCACGGGCGGGGTCCTCTCTTCATTGGGGAAAGGTATTGCCTCGGCTTCCATCGGTTTGCTGTTGAAGCAACGAGGCTACAGCGTCACAATCCAGAAGTTCGACCCGTATATCAACGTCGACCCCGGTACCATGAATCCGTATCAGCACGGAGAGGTGTACGTCACCGACGACGGTGCCGAAACGGATCTCGACCTGGGTCACTACGAGCGGTACCTGGACGTCAACATGACGCAGGACAACAACGCAACGGCCGGTCAGGTATACTACGACGTCATCAGCCGAGAACGCCGAGGGGCCTACCTCGGCAAGACCGTTCAGGTGGTGCCGCACATCACCGATGAAATCAAACGGCGCATGCGAGCCTTCGACGGTCGCTACGATGTTATCATCATCGAGATTGGTGGTACGGTGGGCGACATCGAATCGCTGCCATTTCTGGAGGCTGTTCGTCAGCTGAGTCTGGAGCTTGGCGCGGGCAATGCGCTGAAGGTGCACCTGACCTACGTGCCCTACATCCGCAGCGCGGGTGAACTCAAGACGAAGCCTACTCAGCACTCGGTCAAAACACTCATGGAACACGGCATCATGCCAGACATCCTGCTGTGTCGCTCCGAGATGCCACTCAGCGAAGAGATTCGCCAGAAGATCGGCCTGTTCTGCAATGTCGAGGTTCGATCCGTCTTCGAGGCGCTGGATGCCGATACGATCTACGATGTGCCGATGATGTTCGCCAAGCGTGGATTGGATACAATCATCGCCGAGAAGCTCGGTTTGCGCAAACGCCCGAGTGACCTTACCGAGTGGGCGCGGTTCGTTCGCAGAGTGAAGGCACCGAAGAAGACCGTCGAGGTTGCCCTTGTTGGCAAGTACATCTCCTACCGCGATAGCTACAAGAGTATCGCCGAAGCCTTTATCCATGCCGGTGCCATCAACAACACCAAGGTGGTGGTACGCTGGGTGGATTCCGAGCGGCTGCGTCCGGATAACATCAAGGAGAAACTCAAGGGTGTTCATGGTGTACTGGTGGCCCCTGGCTTCGGTTCTCGGGGAATCGAAGGGAAGGTTGCGGCTATCAAGTATGTCCGAGAGAAGGGTATCCCCTTCTTCGGCATCTGCCTTGGCATGCAGTGCGCGGTGATTGAGTTTGCGCGGAACGTGGTTGGCTTTGCTGATGCTACGTCATCGGAGTTCAAGAAGACCACGCACAATGTGATCGATCTGCTCCCCGATCAACAGCACGTTACCGACAAGGGTGGCACAATGCGCCTCGGCGCCTTTCCCTGTGCGATTGCACCGGGAACAAAGGCTGCAAAGGCCTATGGAACAGCAAAGATTTCCGAGCGCCATCGTCATCGCTATGAATTCAACAATACTTTCCGCGATACCCTAACCTCGCACGGTCTGGTTATTAGTGGTACCTCGCCCGATGGTCGGCTGGTAGAGATGGTCGAGCTGAAGAATCATCCGTGGTTTGTGGGTGTGCAGTTCCATCCGGAACTGAAGTCGCGTGCCGTGACGGGCCATCCCCTCTTTGTGGACTTCATCAAAGCCGCTCTCAAGCATACCCAACAACAGCAGCGCCGATGATGCACCTCGTGCTCATTGAACATCCGACCCCCGAGGATCTCTATCCGTTCACGCTGACACACTGCACGTGGGAGCTCCGCGTGGGGGCCTACACCATCGTGGAGCGTTGGCAGCGCGCTGTGCCCGATCTGTCGGTGAGCGTTTACTCCCATCGTTCCCTACATCTTGCCGGCTACAGGGAACGTGTGGAACTCGGTGCGGAACTCGGCGCAGAACATCCCCCCGTACCAACACTGGTCATGGCCGGCAACGTTCTGCTGTCTCCATCGGTGATGACGCAGATCGTCGATCACTGCCGCACGCAAACAACCACGCAGACGATCTTCTGCAGCGGACATGCGGTTGGCACGTTCCATCCCGGTTCATCCACCACACTGGTGACCAACAACGAATCATCGATCACCGTGCATGGTCATATCCTGCATCGACTCTGGCATGCCTTTGATCACATCGAAGAGGCCATCGGCTGGGATGCCGAGCTGTTGTCGCGCCATGCACTACCTACCATCAGCCCGACGGCCGAGGTTCACGCGACGGCCATGATCGATGCGTCGCACGGACCGGTGATTGTGCGCGATCATGCCGTTGTGCGTCCTTACACGGTGTTAACGGGGCCGGTCGTTGTTGGCGAGCATAGCCTGGTGCAGCCGTTCTCATCGCTCACGGCCACCGTACTTGGTCCGTGGGTGAAGGTCGGCGGCGAGGTCAGCCACAGTATTATTCAAGGCTATGCCAACAAGGTTCACGACGGATACCTTGGTCACTCGTACCTGAATGAATGGACAAATCTTGGTGCAGGAACAATAACGTCGAATCTCAAGAACACCTATGGCCATGTGAGGGTTCAGATGCCATGGGGGCGCGAGGACAGTCAGCGCACGTTTGTGGGCCTACTGATGGGAGCACACAGTAAATCAGCCATTGGCACGCTGTTCTCAACAGGTACTACGTGCGGTGCCTGTTCGAACGTCATGCCGCCTGCACCCGCGGCCATTCCGTCGCGATGGTGGGGCCCGACGCACGACACCTACCGTATCGACGATGCGATCAGCGTTGCCCGAATCGTCATGGCACGGCGTCATCAGGATCTTGGTCCGGCGATGGAGGCCGTGCTTCGAGCCCTATGAGTTTCATATGAAGCAATCACTCCACATCTGGATTACGGGTGCTGGCCGCGGAATTGGAGCAGCAGTAGCTCAATCTCTGGCAGCAGACGGGCATCGCGTAACACTCAGTGGTCGTAACGCAGAGGCCCTTACGCGCGTGGCTCACCTCTTGCCGGAAGGCCATGGTGCCGTGGTCCCCTGCGACGTTGCCAGTCAGGAGAGTGTTCAGCATGCCTATGCAGCCGTGGTAGGGGGCTTGGGCCCGGTGGACGTTCTGATCAATAATGCCGGCATCGGCCAGTGGGATGCACTGACCGACCTGCCGGTAGAGTCCTTCGACGATCAACTGGCCATCAACCTCCGCGGCGTGTTCTTGTGTTGTCAGGCCGTGGTGCCGGCGATGGTCGCGGCCGGCTGCGGACAGATTATCACGATCAATTCCGTTGCAGCCACCACGGTGTTTTCGGGGAACACCGCCTACGCCGCATCGAAGGCCGGTGCGCTGGCCCTCACCCGTTCGCTTCGCCAAGAGGTTCGGACTTCGGGTGTAAAGGTGACCGACATCCTCGTGGGTGCCACGGAAACGGAGATCTGGCCACCAGAGGCTCGGCGCCAGCACTCCGAACGCATGATGCAAGCAACCGACATCGCAGCCGTGGTGCGTCGGGTTGTAGAACTTGGTCAACTACCTGCGGTTCATCTTGAAGAACTTACCGTCCGACCTCAGCTCGGCGATCTCTAATCTCTCGTTTTCGGAAGGATCTATGCGACAAACCCTCGTACTTCTTGGCGCCGTTGTTATGCTTACGGGTGCAACCATGGCACAGCAACTGTACAGTCACGGCGACCCAACGCCCGACGAGCAGTACATGCTGGAACTCATCAACCGAGCACGGCGTGAACCCGCCGCCGAGGGCATCAGGTTGATGGATACCGAGGATGCTCGCGTTCAGGCGGCGTATTCGTACTTCACGATCAACGCGGCAGCAACGAAGGCTGCCTTTGCGACCTACCCCTCACAACCACCCCTGGCATTCCATCCGCTGTTGATCAATGCCGCACGGACCCACACTGCTGATATGGTGGCCAAGAACTTCCAAGGGCATGATGGTTCCGATGGTAGTACGCTTACAACACGATACCAGCGCGTCGGCTACCAGAGCATGGGTATGTATGGCGAAAACGTCGCGGCCTATGCCGAGTCGGTGTGGTACGCCCACTGCGGACTGAACGTCGATTGGGGGGCGCAAAATCAAATCGACCTTGGTCATCGCCGCAACATCATGAACTTCGACACCCAGGTCTATACCGAGATTGGCATCGGCATCACCCGTACCAATGGTGGCCTGATGCAGGGAACGGTGGGGCCGTACGTTGTAACACAGGACTTTGGTATCCGGAATGTGAAGTACATCACGGGCGTTGTCTATGCCGATAACAACAACAACGGCTTCTACGACGTTGGCGAGGGCATCGAGGGAGTGGAAATCCGCACCCAGCCTGCTGGTGAGTATTACACGGTTTCGTCGGCGTCCGGGGGCTATGCCGTACCCTACGCAGGCTCCGGAGCAGTGACGGTCGTGGCCTCCGGCGGTCCGTTTGCGACTCCCCTGCCGCTGACCGTGCTGATGGGATCAACAAACATGAAGCTGGACTTCATCCCAACAGCCGAGGGGCCAGGAGAGGTTACGCTGGTTTCCCCTTCGGATGGTACCACCAGTGTGACGTCGCTCGACGTTGTCTTTGAGTGGCAGGCTGCAGCCCGCGCCTCGGAGTACACCTTCCAGCTCTCGTCGGGTCCGCAGTTTACGGCTGCCCAACTCATCACCACGGCTACCCTCAGCGAGCCCCGCACATCCTACCGCGTTGCAGCGTGCCGTACGCCGTACTACTGGCGCG
>CAZBOW010000001.1:0-35815 GCA_964493635.1 uncultured Hyphomicrobiales bacterium | reverse complement strand
GAGCCCCGCACATCCTACCGCGTTGCAGCGTGCCGTACGCCGTACTACTGGCGCGTGCAGGCCATCAATCCCAATGGAACCAGCGAGTGGTCGGCCCCCTTCAGCTTTGAAGTGGATGTACCGGCCCCCGATGCCCCGGCAATTGTGGGACCCTCCGGTGCCGTGTCTGTTGATGTTGGTCAGCAGATCGTCCTGGTGTGGGAACCAGCCGCTGATGCTACCGGCTACGACGTCATGGTCCATCGTGACGCAGCCCGAACAGAGATTCTTGTGGAGACAACATCCACCGAAACCTCGACACAGCTGGATCTTGCCGGTCCTCTGGCTGGTCCTCTGCTAGAGCAACCATGGTACTGGTCGGTGCGATCGCAGGGCATCTGCGGCCCTGGTGAATGGTCCACAGCCACGGAGGTGACGGTGACCGTAACATCTGTGCAGGAACAGGCCCGCCACACCGTGCGCATTGTTCCTCATCCAGCCACAGATCAGTCAATCCTTGTTCTCGATGCAACCATGCCACCAGTAGAGAGCATCGTGATCCGCAACCTTCGTGGCGAAGTGGTGCGCACGGATCAACCAGAGAGTGCACAGCTGTTTATCGGGCTGCCCGACGGGTTCTACGTCGTAACGCTGCAGGGGGCTTCCGGAGTCGTCGCTTCGATTCCTGTGGTGGTGCAGCGCTAGATCAGCGTAAAGTAGTCGTGTCCGTTGTCGGTGTGAATATGCAACACACCGGCACGGACCAGCTTAACCAAGATCTGAGATGCCCGGCGCCGAGAGATATTCACCAGGCGGGCGAAGTCGTTGACCGAGGCCTGACCATATCGCTCGAGATAGGTAAACAGCCGCCGTTCACGGTCGCCAATCGAGAGGGTCATCGGCGGAGCGTCCGGTCGCTGGGCTGCGAGGATCTTCGTCATTTCCTTCGATGCTGCTACGCTCTGGTCGCCTTTGCGGATGTAGGCCCGCTGTTCGTCGGACGTCAGTCGATGGGGCTTCTGTTCGCTATTTGGGATATGCACCACGACGACGTCGACGAACTCAATCTCGACCACATCAATGTGCACAGGCAGTTCGGGTGCGATGACGTGCTGCGACCGTTCGATCTGTTCGACCACTTCCTTCTCGGATGGCACGCCAACAATGGCACCATCGTCATCGACACCCACGATGAGATAGCCCCCTACCGTATTGGCAAGGGCGATCATTTCACGGGCGAACTTTTCCGCCGTGGTGAACTTCCGCTTAAACTCTACCGTCGATGATTCGCCACCTGCGATCAGGTCTCGCAGTTCGTGCCTTGTCATCGGCTTGCGCTGAATCTCCACTGTGATGTTGGCACCCACCATTGCGATGGCTCGTAACCGGGGCGCGTTAGTGAGAAGTGCACGTTCTGCAGTCGCTTGTTGTACACCGACGGACGCAACGGACGCCACAGGAAGGTGTACGGCTGCTCATCAACCACGATCCGTTGGAATTCCTTCATCATCGCAATGCGCTTTGCCTCGTCGAACTCCAGGCGGTTGGCTTCAATCAGGGCATCGGCACGAGGATTGGAAAAACCAGTGTAGTTCGATCCGGAGTTCTCTGCCTGCGAAGAGTGCCACAGTTGATAGGGGTCGGTGGGAATCGGATCGTTGACCCACGCACCAACGTAGGCGTCAAACTGCCGGGACCGCAGATTCTCCAAGAAGACGGACCACTCGAGCTTTTGGATATCGGCCTTGATCCCCACCTTCTTGAATTCATCGGCCAGGATCAACATGATCTGCTCGCGTTGCTCATTACCGGCGTTGAGCAGGAATTTGAACGAGAGTTCCACCGTTTTGCCGTTGATGACCTTTGTTCGGATGCCATTACTGTTGACCGTTGTCCACCCGGCTTCGTTCAACAAGGTGCGCGCCATGGCTGGATCGTACGTAAAGCCGGGAATCGACGTGTCGTACTCCTTCATTCCGGGATACACCGGTGAGTTTGCCGGCGTAGCCAACCCCCGCACAACCTGCTGAATCAGTGCGTCGCGGTCTACCAGATGCGACAGCGCGCGCCGCACCCGCTTGTCGGCAAAGACCGGGTTACGCATGTTCCAGCCGATGTACAGATACGTGTAGTTTTCAAAGGCGGTTTTGGCCAGATGCGTCATCGACGCCGTGTCGATCTCCTCGGCATACTTCGAGGCCGGAACGGCTTCCATGAAGTCGATTTCCTGATTCTTCACGGCAACGACTGCCGTATTGCGATCGTTGACCACCTTGTAGATGATCTTCTCTGGGTAGGCGGGGTTCGAGGTGTCCTTTCCGGCATTCCACCAGGATGGGTTCTTGCGCAGGGTCAAGGCTTGACCCGTGTCCCAGGAGTCGTAGATGTACGGGCCGGATCCCACGTTCTGCGTGAGTCCCCGCTTAACATCGGCCGAGTTGAACCACGTGGCAAAGGCCTGCATGGCCGGGTTCTTTTCGGCAGCGGTGATGTTGTTGGTCTGAGCAATGGTGAAGCCGTCGGAGAGCCCCTTCGGATCGAGGTGCTTCTTGCTCATGATCCACAAGCCACCCAGGAAGTACTCGGCAAGGAAGTACGGTTGGGTCATCACCACCGTAAACGTGCGATCGTCCTGGATGCGTAGGTCGGCCACGTCCAAGTAGTAGTTGCGTATCGGGGCCGCATCGATCACCAACGGATTCTTCACGGCCTTGAAGCTGAACAGAACGTCGGCCGTGGTAAGCGGACTTCCATCGCTGAACGTAATGCCGGGCTTCAGCGTGAAGGTGTACTGCAGGTGATCCTCCGAAATGGTTGGTCGGGCCTCGGCCAGACGCGGCACCAATTCGGTGGTGGTGAAGTCCTGAACCAGCAGAGTCTCGAAGACGTGATTCAGGATGGCCGTTGCGTTGGCGTCGTTGGTGACGATGGGGTTGACACCCTCTGGGTCCGAGAGTGCATGCACAACCACCCATTCACCGGGTGTTACCGAGCCGAGATCGGCCGGAGCAGAATCAGATTCTCCGCCACAGGAGATCAGCAAACCCAGAAGTGACAGTAGCGCGCCCGCGCGCAGAAGAAAGGATGATCGCATAGTTACTCGTCGTCGCTCTGAAAATAGGTGATGTGTCGTTGCTCAAAGTTACCGCGTTCGGCACTGCGGCGTGCAATTTCCTGCTCGAGTCGATCGCTGAAGACCTTCGAGGCATTGTAGCCGTAGGTTTTCAACAGATAGTTTAGGGCAATGGTCTCCGAGATTACCGTCACGTTTTTCCCTGGGACAATCGGCAGCTTCACCGTGTCGATGGGAATGCCCAGGATGTTGGTTATGGACTCGTCCAACCCTGTGCGGTTGTACTCCTGCGCCGTGTCGAAGATTTCAAGCTCCACAAGCAGCTCCAAGCGCTTCTGGAAACGTATCGAGCGAATGCCAAACATTTGCTGGACGTCGATGACGCCTACACCACGGATCTCCATGAAGTGACGCACCAGCGACGTTCCCGTGCCCATCAGAATCGATTCTCGCTTCTTGGTGAAGACGGCGATGTCGTCGGCTACCAGCCGATGCCCCCGTTCAACCAAGTCCAAGGCAATCTCGGACTTCCCGATGCCACTGGGCCCCGTAAAGAGCATCCCCACGCCATAGACGTCCACAAACGATCCATGCACAGAGATCTGTTCAGAGAACTGATCATCGAGGTACTCGCCCAGCAGATAGATCGTTCTGGCCGTATCAAACGGCGTTGAGAGAATCGCGACGTTGTGCTCGTTGGCAATCGTAATCAGATCGTCGGGCAGCGTATGGCCGTTGGCACACACGATGCAGGGCACATTGAAGGCGCAGATGCGACGAAACGCATCCCGACGCGCATCGTCGGCGAGCCCTTTGAGCAGATAGAAAAACTCAGTGTTTCCAAAGAGCTGCACACGATAGTACGTGAACAACTCCGTAAAGCCCGCCAGCGCAAGCTGCGGACGGTGCAGATTCTTATCGGTGATCACATTATCCAGTCCAATCTCACCGGATACAACGGTCAGATTCACCGGACTGGAAAGAAGCTGTCGAACCGGAATCGATTCTTTGACAACGGCGGGTGCAGGTCGGAATGATGGCATAGGAGAATCTACAGGAAATCACCGACGTACCGAAGTGACCCGTACCTGGAACCCAACACGCAGCACCACACCTCCGGCCTGGACGCTGTAGGGCTGCTGGAGTCGGGAGGGGCTATTGGGTATCGTAGCGGCAATCCGCTGCATCAGCGGGACCGACAGTGGCATGTATTCATAGGCAGCCTCCACGTAGATCCCCGCTCGGGTTTCCGTTGAGAACGGATCGTCAAACATCAGACTTACGCCGGCGCGGGCCATTAGGGCCGGCACAAGGTGATGATCGCTGTAGCGCACCCCACCTTGACGAGCACCTGGCTCCTGCGACGGCGTCAGGTACTCCTCCCACGATAGATCCACGGAGGCTAGGCCAACACCTGCACCGACGTATCCGGTAAACTGACGATGTCGCGGTAGGTAATCGACGGTGAGCAGTGCGGGGATAACAGTCATCAGAATGGTCTGCCCCACGCCTTGGGCAGGACCGATCGGTGTAATGGCGGTACGTGGGTCGTAGGAATACGTTTCCCGCACTACCGACCGGCGATATCCCGAGGCCAAGCCCACGGCACCATCGCCCAACTGAAAGCTCTGAATCCCAAGGCCAATGCCCACCGGCACATCAAAGCCGGAGGAACCTCCAGCGAGGATGGTGCGGTAATCGCGAAAGAACTCTGAGGCGGCCGTGCCGAGGGTCCAGTTGACGTCGCCGTAGAGGCGTATCGACTGTTGAGCCACCGATGGTACGGTCAGCCAGCCAACGGCGATGACCCAGAATAACCATCGTGCACGCATGGCCAAGCCCCTTACAGGATACGCTTGCCCATCGACGATGCCACAACATCGGCAACGAGTTCGGCCGTCTGATTCCGGACGTCAAGAATGGGATTGACTTCGGTTACGTCCATCGAGGCAAAGGAGGCAATCTGTGAGACCATTTCCATGAACAGATGAATCTCGCGGTAGGACAACCCACCCGGCACCGGTGTACCAACACCGGGGGCAATCGACGGATCAACGGCGTCGACGTCGAAGGAGATATGCAGGTGATCGACCTGGCGGGACATGTCTTCCAACACGCGCGACGCAATGGTATACATGCCCAGGCGGTCGATATCGAACATGGTGTAGGCGGCTACTCCCAGTTCGTGGATCAGCTCACGCTCGCCGGGATCAATGGACCGCACACCCACCAGCGCCACATGTTGCGGAGCCACCTTGGGTTCGGTACCTCCAATGGAGGTGAGCGCCGGATGACCGTAGCCCATGGCCACTGCCAGCGGCATGCCGTGGATGTTTCCCGATGGCGTTGTCTCTGCCGTGTTCATGTCGGCATGGGCATCCACCCAGATCACACCTAAGGTTTTGCCCTGCTCGCGACAGTGCTGTCCCACACCGGCTAACGACCCGACACTCATTGAATGGTCGCCGCCCATGATCAGCGGAAAATGTCCGGCATCGAGCACACCCTTGACGCGGTTGCAGAGCACGTGGCTCATCTCAGCTACGCCGCTAAGGTATTTCAGCGTTGAATGTTCCTCTTCTTGCTCCTCGATATTCCGCATGGGAATATCTCCCTCGTCCACCACGGTATAGCCGAGACGCTCTAGGCGTAGATCAATGTCGGCAATGCGCAGTGCCGAGGGCCCCATGTCAACACCGCGGCGATCAGCGCCGAGGTCGATGGGAAAGCCAATGACGTGGACGTTTGTCGATCTAGCGTGCACGTATTCCTCCTGCTGTTCCTCTGTCAGAATTGCCATGCAGGTGACGCAGGACGGTGGCAACTGTTGCTTTAAGGTCCTGTCGATGGACCACCATATCCACAAAGCCATGCTGCAGCAGGAACTCCGAACGCTGGAATCCTTCCGGCAATTTCTTTCGGATGGTCTGTTCAATCACGCGTGGCCCGGCAAAGCCGATCAAGGCCTTTGGTTCGGCGATGATCACATCACCCAGCATGGCATAGGATGCACTCACACCACCGGTGGTGGGATCCGTCAGGATCGAGATGTACGGCAACCCAGCCTCGGCCAGCTCCGAGAGAATTGCCGAGGTTTTGGCCATCTGCATCAGCGACAAGGCAGCTTCCTGCATACGTGCTCCGCCAGAGGCGCTGATGAAGACAAAGGGCATGCGCTGTTCAATGGCCCGGCGACAGGCACGGGTGAATTTTTCGCCCACCACGCTGCCCATGGATCCGCCAATAAAGCCAAAGTTCATGCAGCCGAGCGCTACCGGCTGGCCATGGATGGTCCCAACGCCCGTGGTAACGGCATCGGGCAGGTCGCTTTTGGCATAGGCCTGCTTCAACCGCGCGGCATAGGGGCGCGTGTCGACAAACTGCAGGGGGTCGGCCGAGCGCATGGAGGCCTCGGTTTCCTGCCAGCTCCCATGGTCGATCAGCACGGAAATATACTTGGCCGCACCGATGCGGAAGTGATGGTCGCACGTTTTACACGTGTAGGATGCTGCCTCGAGCTCCTTGCGGTAGATGACGGCCGAACAGTCCGGACACTTCGTCCAGAGGCCGTCGGGCATTTCTCGCCCGGAATCCGAGGAGGATTCCTTGATGTTCTGTGACTTGCGTAAAAACCAGGCCATAGGTATCCTCTGGAATGGTTCTGCCGTTACTTGCCAATTTCCAGGATCTCGTACTGGATAACTCCAGCCGGAACCTTGGTCTCAACGATCGCACCAACAACGCCGCCCAACAGGGCCTTGCCCAGCGGACTGGTCACGGCCAGTTTCTGGTGCTCGAAATCGGCCTCTTCGGGTGACACCAGCGTGTACTCGATCTCTTTATTCGTTTTCTTGTTCAGCAGTCGCACCTTCGACAGGATGTAGACCTTGTCGTTGGGGAAGTCGTTGGGGTCGATCACCTGCACGCGCGACAGCGCCTTCTCCAGCTTGGCAATACGAATCTCGTGGAGTTCCTGTGCGTGCTTGGCCGCATCGTAGTCAGCGTTCTCGCTGAGGTCGCCGTGGGAGCGGGCATCGGCAATCTGCTGGGCAATATGCTTGCGGCCCGGACCCTTCAGTTCGGACAGCTCGGCCTGCATCACTTCCAGACGCTCCCGTGTTACGTAGACAATGTCACCGGCCATGGACTCCTCGACGTGCGTTGCGGATCGGTCGTAAAAAAACGAGAACCAAGCCGGGGGCCGGCTTCGTTCTCTGCCAACAAAAGTACACCGATCCGGACGGTCAACCAAACGGTCTACAGGTGCTTCAGCAGGTGACCCATCTTGTCGCGCTTGGTTCGGAGATAATCCTCGTTATCGAGATTTGGAGTTATCTCAAGTGGCACAAGCTCTGTTACCTCAAGGCCATAGGACTGGATTCCTACACGCTTTTGTGGGTTGTTTGTCATCAACCGCATCTTGCGTACGCCCAGGTCGTAGAGGATCTGCGCGCCGATGCCATAATCCCGAGGATCGGGTTGAAATCCCAACTCCACGTTGGCCTCTACCGTGTCGAGTCCTTGCTCCTGCAGCGCATAGGCCTTGATCTTGTTGATCAGGCCAATGCCGCGCCCCTCCTGTCGCATGTAGAGGACTACACCACTCCCCTCCTGCTCGATGTTCTGCAGGGCGGCATGCAGCTGCGGTCCGCAATCACAGCGGCGCGATCCGAAGATGTCGCCCGTGAGGCATTCACTGTGCACGCGAACCAGCGTGGGCTGGCTGCTGTCGATGGTGCCCTTGATGATGGCGACGTGCTCCTTGCCATCAACCGTGTTTTCGTACACTACGATGGAAAAGTCGCCGTACTCGCTGGGCAATTTGGCCTCGGCTACCCGCCGAACCAGCTGCTCGTGCTTCCGGCGATAGGCAATCAGGTCGTTCACGCTGATGATCTTCAATCCGTGCCGTTGAGCCCCCTCCCATAACTCCGGAAGGCGTGCCATGCGGCCGTCATTGAGCAGGATCTCGCACAACACTCCCACGGGCTGTAATCCGGCAAGGCGCATCAGGTCGGTTACGGCCTCGGTGTGTCCAGCCCGACGAAGTACGCCGCCCTCCCGGGCGATCAAGGGAAAGATATGCCCCGGGCGTGCAAGGTCCGTCGGCTGGGTAGCCGCATCTGCCATGGCACGAATGGTGGCCGTCCGGTCGGCTACGGAGATACCCGACGTGGTACCGTGAACGTAGTCAACGCTAATGGTAAAGGCCGTTCCGTGCAGCGCGGTGTTGTCGTTGACCATCAAGGGAAGATCGAGCTCTCGGGCTCGCCCCTCGGTGATGCTCACACAGATCAGGCCACGAGCCTCGGCCGCCATGAAGTTGACCAGGTCCTCGGTACACAGCTCGGCAGCACAGATGAGGTCTCCCTCGTTTTCGCGGTCTTCGTCGTCGACCACCACCACACACTTGCCGGCGCGAAGGTCGGCAAGGGCTTCTTCAATGGGATCGAGCGGAAACTGTGACACGATATCCACCCTTAGCTTACAACCGATGCAATGGCGGACTTATCGAACGTGATCACCGTATTGGTTGCTACCGTCACCGAAACGGTGGAGTCCGTGACTTCGGCAACGGAGCCGTGCATACCACTGGTGGTGACAACCTTATCACCCTTCTTGATGGACGCCAGCAGCGCTTGATGCTCCTTGGCGCGCTTCTGCTGGGGCCGAATCATCATGAAGTAAAAGATCAGAATCACGGCGCCAAACATGACGAACGTGGAAATCAGTGATCCCGTGGGGTCTTGGCCCTGGGCCGGTGGAGGTGCTAACAACATTGGGAAACCAGAAAAAACGTGAAACAAGACTTATTCGCGGTGTTGCATCAGCTGAGCGGCCATCTGCGGTGCCCACACATGAAACGTGCCATCAAGGATCTTCTCTCGTGCCGTGCGAACCAGCCAGAGATACAAGGCCACGTTTTGCATGGTCGCAAGCATCAAGCCCAGAATCTCTTGTGATGCAAACAGATGACGAAGATACGCCATCGACGTGGTTTGACTGGTGGTGCAGTCCACGCCATCATCGATCGGCTCGTCCCGGAGCTTCCATTGGGCATTGCGGGCATTGAACCGGCCCTTTGTGGTGAAGATCGTCCCATTGCGGGCATTGCGCGTGGGCATAACGCAGTCGAACATGTCCACGCCGAGACCAATAGCCGTAAGAATGTTCTCCGGAGTACCCACGCCCATGAGGTATCGTGGCTGGTGCACGGGCATTTCTGCCGTGGAGACCGCCGTCATCTCGTACATCGCCTCGGCAGGTTCACCAACACTCAATCCACCGATGGCATAGCCATCGAAGTCCATCGCAACGAGCTCTTGCATCCCGCGCCGCCGCAAATGGGCATGCGTCCCCCCTTGACCGATGGCAAACTGAAACTGTCGATGGCCATACAAGAAGGGTTGGTTCCGGTGGTGCGCGCGTGAGCGTTCAGCCCAACGCAACGTGCGATCCATCGATGTTTCGGCCTCGGCAACCGTCGCTGGATAGGCCGTACACTCGTCAAGGACCATAAAGAGGTCGCTGCCGATAGCCCGTTGGATATCCACGACCGATTCGGGCGTAAACTGGTGCCGGGACCCATCGATATGCGACTTAAACTCTACCCCCTCCTCACTCATCGAGCGCAAATCCCGCAGCGACCACACTTGAAATCCCCCGCTGTCGGTCAGGATTGGGCGTTCCCAGCCCGAGAATCGGTGCAGGCCACCCATCTGCGTAAGCACGTCGGTGCCAGGGCGCAGGTACAGGTGGTACGTGTTGGCAAGGATGATGGCGGCGTTGAGCTCCCGCAGCGAGCGGTGCTCCATGGCCTTGACAGCTCCCTGTGTGCCCACCGGCATAAAGATGGGCGTTGGGATCTGGCCATGATCGGTGGTGATCACACCGGCGCGTGCCGACGTTGCCGTATCGATGTGTACTGTATGAAAGATCGAGCTGCTTGCCATGAAGTACGAAACTACATCACCGCGATCCTTGTTTCCGTTCTAGTTTTGTGATTGTTCAACCACCCAACCACCACGTATCAGGAGACAAGTATGGCAGTACTCGTTGGAAAACGCGCACCTTCCTTCACCGCACAGGCCGTAATCAACGGTGAGGAGATCGTTGAGCATTTCTCGTTGGATCAGTACCTCGGCAAGAAGTACGTGATCCTGTTTTTCTATCCGAAGGATTTCACGTTCGTCTGTCCTACCGAACTGCATGCCTTCCAAGAGCGCCTCGCGGAGTTCGAGGCCAAGAACGTGGCCATCGTTGCCTGCTCAACGGATACCGAGCAATCGCACTGGGGCTGGCTGCAGCTGGCCAAGGACGCCGGAGGCATTCAAGGGGTGACCTACCCCATCGTGGCCGACACCAACAAGACGATCTCGTCCAACTACGACGTCCTGGCTGGTCACTACGAGTACAACGAGGACAACGAGCTGGTAGCCGTTGGTGAGATGGTCGCCTATCGCGGGCTGTTCCTGATCGACAAGAGTGGTATTGTCCAGCACCAGGTGGTCAACAACATGCCTCTTGGCCGCAGCGTGGACGAAGCCATGCGAATGGTCGACGCCCTGCGCTTCTTTGAAGAGAAGGGTGAGGTCTGTCCGGCGAATTGGAAGGAAGGGGCTGAAGGCATGCGCGACACCCACGAGGGCGTCGCCAGCTACCTCGCCAAGCACTAACTCGGACACTCAACCTTCCGAGCAACCCTAC
Organism: uncultured Hyphomicrobiales bacterium; assembly: GCA_964493635.1. Taxonomy (GTDB): domain Bacteria; phylum Bacteroidota; class Ignavibacteria; order Kapaibacteriales; family Kapaibacteriaceae; genus OLB6. The sequence continues at coordinate 25,056 of CAZBOW010000001.1, read as the reverse complement.
GTGATGCTCTGTCGGACGCGCTGTGTGTAGGCACGCATCGCCAACGGCAGAGCATCACCGGTTTCGGCCATGTGCTGACGCACCCATAGGGCCGCTAAAATGTGCGTGAGCTGCTCGCCCTCGTCTTCACCCTGGACGTCGATGGTAAGGGGCTCGCCTTCCAGCAGCTGGGCCTCGGCCTGTTGGAGATCGTGATTGGTGTAGGTTTCTACCAGGGTACGAACGGCGGCGAGGTTCATGCCTGTGCCTCCCCTTGCGCTCGCTCAAGCATTGCCACGACCGTTTCTTCCTTGGCCGTTGCCGTTCCCTCTACCAGCGCTCCGTTGCGGAATGTGGCAAAGAAGGGCAGGTTGTCCACGTTGGCCAGTCCCCGCGCGATCGGGTTGTGCTCGGCATTCACATCCAAAAACACGATACCCTCGAAGCGAGGATCGTCGCTTAAGCGGCGGTACTTCGGTGCAAAGAGCTTACACGACCCGCACCAATCGGCAAAGTACTTCACCATCACGACGGGACTGCTGGATACCAGCTGTTCAAATTCTCCGTCGGTTACTACCTGAACTGCCATGACTATCTCTTCCTGCGAAGGTGATCGAATCGTTTTTCCATCGACATCCGTCCGCGTACCAGCTCGGCAAAGCTACGTGCGTCTTCAGCCATTGCCGCTGTTCGCAGTTGGTCGGCTTGATGCGTGATCTGCTCCTGCACCACCGAGGTGACGTCTCGGGGTGATCCCCCTTCCACACGATAGGGCTGGCCAATCGTGATCCATCCATGCGGGCGCTGCTCGCGCAACAGTTCGTACCGCATCGCAACGGGAGCAATCCAGACGGCTGGCAACTTGTTGGCCAAGATGCCAATGCCGGGGTCGCAGACGATTGGGCGCTGATCTTGGTGGATGAGCGTCCCCTGCGGAAACATCCACAGCACCCGAGATGTTCCCCGCAGGACATCGGCGGCATGCTGCAGGGTTCGCAGCGCACTTCGGGGATCGTCGCGTACCACGCTCATCATGCCGATCCCACGAAAGAACTGGTACTTCACCAGCTGCTTGTACTCCATGATGCCGTACGACTCAACACCCGTCCACCGCTCTGAAAGGACAATGGCCAGTGCTGCGTCCCACCACGACGCATGCGTGGCGGCTACAATCAACGGTTCGCCAATGGATCTCGTCTTCCAGGGTTCAAGGTGGGCGGTACCACGCACGTATACGCTGTGAAACGATCGCCGCACGCTCCGCTCAAAGTACCGGCCCCAGAAGGCGCGGGCCAGAGCATTCGGCCGAGCGGTGATGATGTCCGTAGATTGCATGAGAGAACGAATATGCAACGAGATCCACATACCGTCATTGTAGGCATGTCGGGCGGCGTCGACTCCAGTGTCGCTGCCGGCTTACTTGTCGAGCAGGGCTATTCCTGCATCGGCATCACGATCAAAACATATCGGTACGAAGACGTTGGGGGCAACGTTGGCAACGACTCAACGTGCTGCTCCCTGGACGGCATCAACGATGCCCGCCGTATTGCGATGAAGCTGGGCTTCCCCCACTACACGGTGGATTTCTCGGAGGTCTTCCGCGAAAAGGTCATCGACTACTTCATCGACGACTACCTTGCCGGGAATACCCCCAATCCCTGCGTGCGGTGCAACCGCACCATCAAGTGGGAGCAGATGCTACACAAGGCCGATGCCTTAGGAGCCGAGTACATCGCCACCGGCCACTATGCCAGCATCCTGCACGACCCCGCGACCAATCGTCGTTGGGTACGCCGCAGCCCGGATCCACAGAAGGACCAGTCGTACATGCTCTGGTCGGTGCGTCAAGAACACCTCGCCCGGACACTGTTCCCTTTGGCCGGGTTTACCAAGGCCGAGTCGCGCGCCGAGGGTGCTCGTCTAGAGCTTGGCATTGAAGCCAAGGGAGAGTCCTACGAGATCTGCTTCATTCCCGATAACGACTACCGTCGGTTCCTCCGCGAAAACGCCGACCCCACCCGACTTCAGCCAGGCCCCATTGTCAAGGATGGGCAGCCGATCGGCACGCACGAGGGCTTTGCCTACTATACAATTGGGCAGCGTAAGGGGCTTGGGGTGTCGTCGCCGGAGCCGTTGTTCGTCTTGGACGTTCTGCCCCAGACCAACACCGTCGTGGTGGGAAGCGAGGAAGAACTCTACCACGCCGAACTGACGGCCCACTCGGTGAACCTTTTAAAGTATGCCGATCTGCGCGAGCCGCGTACGCTGCTGGCAAAGGTGCGCTACAAGGACGAAGGAGCCCCCGCCGTCTGTTGGACCGACAGCGAGGGCTTGCTTCATGTTCAGTTTTCCGAGCCCCGAAAGGCCATTGCCCGCGGCCAGTCGGTGGTGCTCTACGAGGACGACGACGTGGTCGGTGGCGGGATTATCGCCTGACAATCGCCGAACAGTTAGCGCTTCACGATCATCTCTGACCACTGCACCGTTGGCCCCAGCACACGAACAACATACGCTCCGGCGGCATGACCAGCCATGCTGATCTCCGCCGTGTGCTGCCCACGTTCGATGGCCTGCTGAGCAACCACACGTCCATCCATCGACACGATCTCGACACGATCAATGCCACCACTGACCATGGTAACCGTGAGCACGTTGTCGACGGGATTCGGCTGCAGCAGAATGCCGGCAATCCGGCTATTGCCCTCGGCAACACTCACGGGATCACCCACCTCCACAGGCAGCGACTCGGCCGAACAACCATCGTTGTTGGTTACCCGCACGGAATAGGATCCTCGGCGTTCCGGCACGTACTCACGCTGCGTTGCCCCGGGAATCTCCACGCCGTCAAGGAGCCATTGGAAGATCTGAATCCCACCAATGGCGGATGAACGCAAGGTTGTTCCTGCCACAACGCTTACCGAAGGCCGAGCCGGCGTGCGCTTGATGCTCACGGAGATAGCATCGGACGTTGCACGACAGCCACTGCCGTCGGTCACGGAGACGGTGTAGTCGCCGGACTGCACAAAGGTGGACAGGGTTATCGATCGTGTTGTTTCACCGTTGCTCCAAGCGTACGCATCAAATCCGGCCGGAGCCTCCAGGACGACGTCGGTGCCCATGCACACTTCCGTGATCCCGCCGGCAGCGGTTACCGATGGCTTTGTGGCCACGCACTGCACCGCTGGTACCTCCCAAAGCCCCCTACCATACGTGCTTGCGCGAAGTATTCCCGCCGACGGAATCAGCCGCAGATCAGACACAATGGTCTCGGGCATCCCCGCACCGTAGGGTGCCCACACGTCTAGCTCTCCATCGCGGAAGAACACGCCCACGTCCGTACCAACGTAGAGGCGCCCGAAGGTTCCCGGCTGATAGACAATACAGTTTGCCGGCACATTCGGCAGGCCCGTTCCGGTAATGTTCGTGGCCTTGCCGTTGGAGACTTCTACCACCTTATTGGAGGGTGAGAATCCTCCGAAGCTGACCCAGTACGTATTGACATCGGTGGGATGGAATTCGACATCTTGAATGTAGCCTGCCAACCCAGATTGCTCCGTCCACTGAATGCCACCATTGGTGGTTAGCCATACCTGATCGTCGTTGGCAATGACGATGTAGTTGCTGTTCACCGGCGACACCGCAATGTGACGCAGGAAGCTGGTGACCTGCACGTCGGAGAGCTTCTGCCAGTTCGTGCCACGGTTGGTGCTGCGATACAGCTGGGTGTAGCCGATGTAGACAACGGCCTCCCGTTGAGGATCGGTCACGATTGGGGCTACCCATGCACCACCGGGTTCCGAGAAGTCGGACGGGCGGGCAATCTGCCGAAAGTTGTTTCCACTATTGGTGGTGCGGTAGAACGTACCATTCGGCTGGCTGGCATATCCCGTTGCGGGATTCACGGCGTCGATGGCTGTCATCATCCCGTCGCCGTCCAAGATGTGGTAGAACGTCTTGCCGTCCGTTGTTCCTGCGGTGCCATTGTCCTGGGCGCCGGCAAGGGTAACATTGGCACTCTTGTCGGTAACGGCAAGCCCGTAGTACTGCTGGATTTTCAGGCCGTTGCTGATGTCGCGCCACGTAACACCATCGTCCGTCGAGCGAGCGATTCCTCCGTCGTTACAGGCATAGAGTCGGCGCTGCGTGGGATGGAACGTCATGAAGTGATGGTCGGCATGCACCCAGGGTGCTCCCCCACCGCCGTACCAATGGGCCGACAGCACCCACGACGAACCAGCATTGGTAGAGCGCCATGCGTTCACGCCGCCGACGAACCAGAGATTGGCATTGGTTGGAGAGATGGCCATGGCCAGATCGTAGAAGCCCTGTCCGTCCTGATCGGTTCCGGTGGGGTTCCAGCCCAGGAGATTGAGCGAGACCTTCATGTCCGTAAACGAGGCACCGTAGTCCGTGGACTTGTACACGCCTTCCAATCCATTGTACCGGCGCTGATTATCTCTACGATACTCGGAGGCAACAGCGCCGACCATGGCGGGGTTAGCAGGTGTAACGGCCAAGCGGATTCGGTTGGCCATGGGCAGTCGCAGAACTTCTTCCCACGTCTCCCCGGCATTGGTGGAGCGGTAGATCGCAGCCCCTCCGCTGAAGACCTGAAAGGTTGTGGCATACAGCACATCGTAGGTCTTGGGATTACCAACCAGATCCCGGAAGGGTAACGCTGCCGTCTTCGTCGTCCATGTGGCACCACCGTCGGTGGACTTCTGGATCCCGGCATAGGTGGCAGCTACAACGATGTCCTCGTTGCGAGGATCTACCCACAGGCGCGCAACCAGATTGTTCTGCGCCGGCGACATGACCAACCCCGTCCTGGACCACGTCTTGCCGTCGTCGGTGGACTTGATCAATCCGTACGAGAACCCCGGAAAACCGTTGAGTGAGCCGGGGATCGACGCGTTTACGTCGCCAGTGGCCACGTACACTACGGAAGGCTTTGTTGGAGCAAACTGAATATCACTCACGCCAAACATCGGCAGCTCTGGCACGGTGATGTAGGTCCACATGCCGCCGCCGTTTGTGGTCTTCCAAATACCACCCTGGGCCGAACCGAGGAGCATGGTGTTCTGTTGCGTGGGGTGGATGGCCACAGTGTTCACTCGGCCAATACCCGACCATTGATTCGAGCGGGCGGGCAGATCCGGCGCTTCCGGTCCGAGTTCCGTCCACGTTGGTAGCGCTTGCACGTCGGCTTCAGCGGCCTGCTTGGCCCGCCGCACGTTCTGCTGTTGTGTTCGATACAGATCGGCCGAGCCGAAGTTTCCGTCGTCCGTCAGGCGTGCCTTCCAGAACCACTGCCAGCGTTCGAACTGCTTGGTGTACTGTACGGTGCCATCCACGTCCACGCGCGAATGCACTTCGGCCATCTGCGCGCGTACGCGTTCAAAGGTGGTTTGCGCACCGGCACTGCCGGCGCTGATGCCCATCAGCACTACACTGAGAACAAGTGTTCCAAAGCGATACATGGTAGTCCTTTTCATCTCGGTCCTTTTCATCTCGGTCCTTTTCGTCAGTGATGGTCCACGCTAGAGATGGACGCCTGATGATCCAATTCGTTACAGTGTTTCGTACACTGCGAGAGTACGTCCGCCATACCGCGTACGGCGGCCGTCCACGAGTACGTTTCACCAACCCGCTGTTGGGCCTTCGCACCCCAACGAGCACAAAGATCCGGATCTTTCAGTAGTTCTACGAGCTTCGATGTCATGGTTCGCACATCGTCCGTCCGGAACAAGCCATCGTCCTCAAAAAGTTCAATGCCTTCGGCGCCAACACTGGTAGAGACGACGGGCAGGCCGGCAGCCATGGCTTCAAGGATCTTGATCCGCATGCCGGACCCCACAAACAGCGGCGCAATACTGACCGATGCCGTGCGATACCGCTCGGCCAGGTTGGGCACGAAGCCCTCGGCCACGATACTGTTCACTGCGCTCTTCACTGCGCCCTTCACCGCCATGTCTGACAGCCACTGCGGGACGTTCGTCCCAACAACGTACAGAGTACTGCCGGTTTGGCGATGTACCTCTGGCCACACGTTCTCCACAAACCAGCGCAGTGCATCGGCATTGTGCACCCAGCGATAGTTGGATGCCATGATCACCTGTGGTGCTGTTGCCGGAATGCGCGGCCGATTCCACTGTTCAGCATGAACGCCGGCGGGAGCAACAACGATTCGTGCCTGTGGTTGCATGGCCAGGGCACGCTCTGCATCCGTTGACGTGATGGCGAATACCACCGATGCCTGGCCGAGAATATGAGCTTCTTCGCGCTGCAGTCGAGCGGCCTGACCCTGCACGTACCATCGTGCGGGATGCCACCACGGATAGCGCTCAGCATAGCGGTGCCAGATCATCCATTCTACGTTATGCAGGCGCAGGGCCCATGGCCGTTGCGCGTTCTGGGCAGCCCGCTGTACCATGGGGGCCATGCACGTGTGATCGGCCACGACCACGTCGGCGTTGATGTCGGCGATGGCCTTGGCAATGGCATGTTCCATTGCCGCCGTATCGTGCTTGCTCATGTACAGCGCTCGCCGCTGAACCAGGCTAGCGGCAATGCGCAGTGGCGTATTCGTTGTGCTGTGCGCCACCATACGCACATCCAGCCCATCTGGGTGCACCTCAGCGGTACCGGCGGGTGCATAGCACACCACCACCACGGTATGTCCCTGCGCAACAAGTTCCAGGGCAATGCTACCGAGTCCCACCTTGCCGCCGTCGGTCATGGGAAAGGGATACTGCGGCATCACTTGAACGATTCTCATGCGACGGATGCCCTCCGTTGTTGCCAGCGCACCTTATAGTAGCGGAACACCACATCCCAGATGCTGCGATCCATCGTAATGCGCGATCGCTCTTCCGACGTGAGCCGAAGGTGATGGGCTCGTCCCCAGGCTATGGCCTGCAGCGTTCGCCGCAGTCCTTGCCAAATCTGCGCGATGCTAAATCGATGTCCGATGGCTCCGAGCAGCAGTCCAAACCACACAACCTTGGTTCTGCCGAAGGCCGCCCACCAGGGAAAGAATCGCCATTGATAGCGCACACTGGACTCCACCTGCAGCAACCACCGATCATAGAATCGCCGCTCGCCGGCAAAGGCACTTTCATGCCGAACCCGGATCGACGGCTGATACCGCAGCTGACCGCCACGCACAATCAGCCGCGAACTAAGGTCGAGTTCCTCGCCGTAGAACAGATCCCAATAGCCCCCTACCTCCAAAAACGCTTCTCGACGAACCATCATACACGTCCCCCAGCATTCGATGGCTGGCACACCGTCGGCGGGTATGACGTCGGGGCGTGCAAAGGGATAATAGTCCAGCGGCTGGTAGTTGATCAGGCGCTCAAGAATATCGCCCGTAACGGCCGTAACGTGGGGGTAGTCCTCCAGGATCTGCATGGCATCGGCAAGGGTTGTTGGATCGGCTGGGGCGGCGTCATCGTCCGTTCGCCACAGATACATGCCCACAGCCTTCTCTGCCAACGCATTCAGGGCAAGGGGCCCACGGTTGCTGTCAAAGGCTACCACCTGCACGTGGGGAAAGTCTCGCGCCAGCATCTCCACCGTACCGTCGTCCGATCCGTTATCGGCCACCAGGATCTCAATCGCCGGATACGACTGCCGCTCATAGGCACGCAAGCTCTTGGCCAGCACATCGCGCCGGTTGCGCGTGGCGATCAGGACGGATACCAATGGGAGCGTGGCAGACGACATCCCACAAAGGTACGGCCTTGCGGGGCTCTGCCCCACCGCGCGCAGAACAGTACCACGGCTGAATAGACGGTGGTGGTTATTTTCGACTGCCGGGAATCCAACACTTCTGACCACCAAGGCGATCACCACGATGTACGGAACGTTTCAAGAGCAGCTGCGCACCACCCTTGCCGAAATCGACAGTGCCGGACTGTATAAGCGGGAGCGGATTATCACCTCGCCACAGGGGCCCGAGATTACGGTGCAGCAGCGCACCGAACCGGTGCTGAACTTTTGCGCGAATAACTATCTGGGGCTATCGTCGCATCCGGATATCATTCAGGCAGCGAAGGACTATCTGGACTCGCACGGCTTCGGAATGTCCAGTGTGCGATTTATCTGTGGTACGCAGGACATCCATCGCGAGCTGGAGCAAAAGATTGCCAGCTTCTGCCATACCGACGACACCATCCTCTATGCGGCCTGCTTTGACGCCAACGGCGGTGTGTTCGAGCCCTTGCTCGAGGCCGAGGATGCGATTGTATCCGATGCGCTGAATCACGCGTCCATCATCGATGGTGTGCGGCTGTGCAAAGCCAAACGGTACCGGTACGAGTCGTGCAACATGGAGGATCTGGAAGCACAGCTCAAGCAAGCTCGTGCCGATGGAGCGCGAAACATTCTCATTGCAACGGATGCCGTGTTCTCGATGGACGGTACCATTGCTCCGTTAGACACGATCTGCGATCTGGCCGATCGCTACAACGCGCTGGTGATGGTCGACGAGTGCCACTCGATGGGCTTTATGGGTGCCAACGGGCGCGGTGTGGTAGAACACTGCGGTGTGACCGGTCGTGTGGACATCATTACCGGTACGCTGGGCAAGGCCCTCGGCGGAGGCATTGGTGGCTTTACCACCGGCCGACAGGAAATCATCGACCTGCTGCGTCAGCGGTCGCGTCCGTACTTGTTTAGTAACTCCCTACCCCCTGCTATTGTGGGTGCTGGCATCAAGGTCATCGACGTGCTGAGCTCCACAACGGCGCTGCGCGATCAGCTGGAACAGAACACCGCCTACTTCCGATCGCAGATGGCGGCACTCGGATTTGATATCGTCCCCGGCACGCATCCCATTACACCCGTGATGCTCTACGATGCACCGCTGGCACAGAAGATGGCCGATCGTCTGCTCGACGAAGGTGTGTACGTGATCGGTTTCTTCTACCCCGTTGTGCCAAAAGGCAAGGCGCGCATTCGCGTGCAAATCTCGGCAGCGCATACCCGTGAGATGCTCGACCGTGCCATTGCGGCGTTTGGCAAGGTCGGAAAAGAACTTGGAGTGATTTCATGATTGTTGGTATCTGTGGCGCTGGAACCATGGGACGTGGCATTGCAATCGCCACGCTACAGGCAGGGCATTCCGTAGTGCTCTACGACCTGCATCAAGGCACCGTTGATGATGCCATCGGCAGCGTGCGCGATGCCCTTGCCAAGGCCGTAGCGAAGGGCAAGCTGGATGCCGATGTTGCCCAGCGCGCCAGTGCACAGCTGCAGGGTTGTACCGCGCTGGAGGGCTTGGCACACTGCAACCTTGTGGTCGAGGCCATCGTTGAGCACACGGACGTCAAGCACGCGCTGTTCACCCAACTCGAAGCCATTGTTGAACGCACCGCCATTCTGGCAACGAACACGTCGTCGATCTCCATTGCTGCACTGGCCAGCCCCCTACAGCATCGTGATCGATTTGTGGGGTTGCACTTCTTCAATCCAGCGCACATCATGAAGCTGGTGGAGATCATCCGCGGACCCGAGACGTCGCAGGCTACGGTTGATTTGTGCCTGACGTTTTCCCGCGAGCTCGGTAAGACACCCGCCGTTGCCAAGGACGTGCCCGGCTTCATCGTTAACCGCGTTGCCCGCAACTATTACCTAGAATCGCAGCGCCTGGTGATGGAGGGAGCCGCCCAGGTTGCCCAGGTGGACGCGCTGATGAAGGGTATTGGCTTCCGGATGGGTCCCTTCGAACTGATGGACCTCATCGGCGTGGATACCAACCTTGACGTGTCGAAGAGTCAGTGGCAGCAGTTCTTCCTGGAGCCACGCTTTGCACCGGCCCTGCTTCAACAGCAAGTGGTCGATTCCGGTGCAACGGGGAAGAAATCGGGAAGGGGCTTTTATACGTATTCGGATTCGACTCCGACTCCGACATCGAAGTGACGACGCTAACCGTCCTGATCGCTCAGCGGTTCTCTCGTGGGTTGCGCACGGGACTGGCTCGCTTTACAACAATTGCGGCCGTAGTAAGTGTGGCGATCGGCTGTCTGGCCCTCATCCTTGCCATGAGTATTCTCAAGGGCTACGAAGAGCAGATCATTGCAACCGCCAGCAGCACCATGGCCCACATCGAGATCCAGTCGCTCGACCCCTTGGCTGAGATACCACCACGCCTGATCGCCCAACTCAATGACGTGCCCGACGTGCAGTCGGTAGAGACCGTGATCACGAAAGAGGCACTGGTCCGGAGCTCGTCGGGTAAGAAAGGAGGAATCGAGGGAGTGCTGCTCCTTGGTGCGCAGCCGGCACGGTTGACAGCCCTCACCGGAACGGCAGCCGGCTCCTCCAACGGCAACCTTCCCTCCGCCTGGGTTGGTGTCGAGGTAGCCCGCACTCTGCAGTGCAGCCCCGGCGATACGCTCGTGATGTACACGTCCAAGGCATCCCAGCAGGTCCCCATCATCATGGCCGTGCAGGTACGTGGACTGCTCCGCACAGGGATGCATTCCGTGGATGCGTCGATGATTGCCATGCAGCAGGCCGACGTGCAAACCGTGGTGGGGTCGTCGGCAGCCTCGGTGCTGCTCACCCTGAACGATCCCCTCCGCGCCAGCGCCGTGGCGCAACACGTAACGGGCATGGTGCCACCGTCGATGTTCGTCCGCACGTGGCAGGATCGATTCCAGGCCGTGGCCTCGTGGATTGAGATGCAGAAGCGGCCGATCCCGATCGTGCTCGGACTCATGAGTCTTGTGGCCATGTTCACTGTGGCCTCTACCCTACTGGTGGCCGTCGTGGAGAAGACCCGTTCGATTGCCATTCTGATCACCCTGGGCATACCGCCTGCACGGGTTGTGCGCATCATTGCTCTGCGAGGACTTGTTCTGTCGGCAACGGGGGCTGTCTTGGGTGCGGGCCTTGCGTGGACGCTCGCCATGATCCAGCACACATGGCAACCGATCCGGTTGGACGGTGCGGTATACTTTGTAACCGCACTACCAGTTTCCCTGGACCCTCTCCCCTACGTGCTCGTGCCTGCACTGGCCATCCTTCTGGCCGTGATTGCATCGGTGGCTCCGGCGCTGCTTATTCGCCGAATTCAGCCCGTGCGAGCACTACGCTTTTCCTGATGCTACGTGGTATGCTGCTACTGCAGCACGCTGGGTAGCGTGGCCTCGTAGACGGCCACAAGGTCGGCAATGGCTTCGTCGACGAGTACTTCGTTACCGGCCCGCACCGCCAGGCGATCGCCTCCCGTAGACCCCAAGACGGTCACTGGCACATCGTGCTGGGCACACAGTGTTTGCAGGTCTGGAAGGTGTTGGCCCGATACCGCTACAACGATGCGGCTCTGCGCTTCGCCGAACAGGTGGCCCGCCATGGCGTCCCACGGCAGCTCGACCGAACATCCCATGCCACGGCCAAACGTCATCTCGGCCAGCGCAACCAGTAAGCCCCCTTCAGCACAGTCGTGTGCCGAGGCAATCAGTCCCGATCGAATGGCCGTGAGCGCTGCTCGCTGCAGGCGGACTTCTTCATCGATGTTCATCGTCGGCGCATCGCCGGTGATCCTACCCCGAATCGTATGGAGGTACTCCGACCCGCCAAGCTCCTCGCGCTGCCACCCCAGCAGGACCACCTGCAAACCAGCCTCGGGGAAGGCCGCACCAACGGTAGCATGCACATCGTCGATCACTCCCAGCATGCCGATGGTCGGAGTTGGGAAGATGGCGTGGCTCTGCGACTCGTTGTGGAAGCTTACGTTGCCTCCCGTTACGGGTGTATTCAAGGCTCGGCACATGTCGCCCATGCCACGGATGGCCTCGGCAAACTGCCAGTACACTTCTGGGTCGTACGGATTGCCAAAGTTCAGACAGTTGGTAATGGCTACCGGTTCGGCACCCACACAGACGCAGTTGCGTGCAGCCTCGGCTACGGCCGTGGCACCACCCCGATATGGATTGAGGTAGACGTACCGGCTGTTGCAGTCGGTGGTGACGGCAATGGCTTTGCCGGGGAGCTCCTTCAGGCGCAACACGGCGGCATCGCCCTCGCGACGCATGACGGTGTTGTCACCAACTTGGGAGTCGTACTGCTCGTAGACCCATCGCTTGCTGGCGATGGTCGGTGCGGCCAAGAGCCTTCGTAGCGCATCGGTGGTATCCTCTTGGTGCATCCGCGCTCCCGGATCCACCGGCTGCTGCGTCAGCTGCAGGTACTCGGGTTGCCGTTGCTCGCGTACGTAGACCGGCGCGCCGCCGCCGAGCACCAGCGACTCGGCAGGCAGGTGTGCTACCGTGTGTCCGTGGCGCTCTACCGTAATGAAGCCATCGTCGGTCACATGACCAATCTGGGTGAAGGGTACGTCCCACTTTGCACAAACAGCAGCGGCTTGGGCCTCCATGCCCTTTTTCACCACCACGAGCATCCGCTCCTGCGATTCGCTTAGCATGATTTCGTAGGCCGACATATCCGCCTCGCGCAAGGGCACCAGATCAAGATTGATGTGCATTCCCACACCGCCCTTTTCGCTCATTTCGGACGTCGAGCACGAGATCCCTGCAGCACCCATGTCCTGCATGCCCTCCACAACGCCCGCAGCAATCAGTTCCAGGGAGGCTTCCAGCAGGAGTTTTTCGGCAAAAGGATCGCCCACCTGAACGGTGGGACGCATGTTTTCGGTGTGTTCGTCGAACTCGCGCGATGCCAGCAGCGAAGCGCCGTGGATACCATCCCTGCCCGTGGCCGAGCCCATCAGGAACACCGGATTTCCCGGCCCTGATGCTCGTGCCGAGGCAATACCGTCGGCCCGCACTACGCCAACGGCCATCGCATTCACCAGCGGGTTATCGGAGTAACAGCGATCAAAGTACACCTCTCCGCCCACGGTGGGCACACCGAAGCAATTGCCGTAGTGGCCAATGCCACTTACCACGCCCTTAACGAGAAATGGTGTACGGCCCTGATCGAGTTCTCCAAAACGCAGGGAGTTTAGCGCCGCAATCGGGCGGGCTCCCATCGTGAAGATGTCGCGCAGGATGCCGCCAACACCGGTAGCCGCACCCTGGAACGGTTCAACCGCCGAGGGATGGTTGTGCGACTCAATCTTAAACGCCACGCCATAGCCCCCTCCCACATCGATCACTCCGGCATTCTCCTCACCGGCAGCCACCAGCATGCGCTCGCCCTCACGAGGAAGCGTCTTGAGCTGCAGAATCGAGTTCTTGTAGGAACAGTGCTCGCTCCACATTACCGAGTAGACACCGAGTTCGGTGTAGGTCGGCACACGTCCCAAGCGATCAACGATGGCCTGGTACTCAGCCGCAGTAAGGCCAAGTTCGGTGGCGGTGTCAACAGTAACGGGAATCTCGGAATGGAGGTGCATACGATTGGGTATCAGAAGTGGTTATCGAGGAGTAGACGAAATCGGGCGCCGGCGCTCTTGCTCGGCATCAAAGGCGGCCGCGGCAATGTTGGCCACCATCTGCAGGTGCTCCGCCGACGGTGCAATCGGCCAGTGTTCCTTCACCCAGAACGTGGAGTAGTTGCCCTCCACGAAGGCGTCTTGATCCATCACGGCCCGGCAGAAGGGAATCGTTGTTTTCAAGCCGGAGAGGTGGTAGGCATCCAGAGCCAGTCGCGTGCGCTCAATGCACTGCTGGCGATCTTCGCCCCACACCACCAGCTTGGCGACCATGGGGTCGTAGTGTACCGACACTTCATAGCCGGGATATAGGGCGCTATCGTTGCGGACGCCGTCACCGGCTGGGAGCTCGAGTATGCCTACGCGCCCGGTATCGGGTAAAAAGTCGCTGTAGACGTCTTCAGCACAGATCCGACATTCGATCGCGTGCCCCTTGGGCTGTGCAATGTCCGACTGTTGCATGGGAAGGGGCTCCCCGGCTGCAATGCGGAGTTGCCACTCCACAAAGTCGACACCCGTGACCATCTCGGTGACCGGATGCTCAACCTGCAATCGGGTATTGACTTCCATGAAGTAAAACGACCCGCTGGCATCTAAGAGAAACTCCAGCGTGCCGGCATTGGTATAGTTCGCTGCCTGCACTAACCGGGCAGCTGCCTGCCCCATGGCCGCGCGAATGGCCGGAGTCACCGCCATCGACGGCGATTCCTCGACCACCTTCTGATGACGGCGCTGAATGGAGCACTCCCGCTCCGGGAAGTAGAGTACCGTACCGTGCTGATCGGCAAGAATCTGAATCTCGATGTGCCGGGGCTGCACAATGTAGCGCTCAATAAAGACACGGTTGTCGTTGAACGCCGTGGCGGCCTCGTTCTGGGCCATGCGGAAGGACGATTCCATCTCGGCCATCGACTCAACAATCCGCATGCCCTTGCCCCCACCTCCGGCCGCCGCCTTGATGATCACCGGAAAACCGATCTGCTCAACCAAGGAGCGTGCGTCGTCGAAACTGGACACCGCTCCGGTACTTCCGGGAGCAATCGGGACGTCAGCAGCAATCGCCAAATCGCGGGCGGCGGTCTTATCACCCAGCATGGAAATCGCTTCGGGGCTCGGGCCGATAAAGGTCATTCCGGCATCGGCAACAGCTTGGGCGAACTCGGCATTTTCACTTAGGAAGCCATAGCCGGGATGGATGGCGTCGGCACCGGCTTGTCGAGCGGCCTCCAGCACCTTGCTGATTACCAGGTACGACTCGCGCGGAGTGAATCCCCCGATGGCGATGGCGCTGTCGGCTTCACGAACGTGAAGGGCCTGCTCGTCGGCCTCGGAATAGATCGCCACGGTTCGGATCCCCATGGCCTTACACGTACGGATGATGCGAAGGGCAATTTCGCCGCGGTTGGCGACTAACACAGTGCTAAACATGCGGCAAAGATAGGGGGCGGCCCCGGGATTAGAATTCCACAATCGTGACGCCGTCGCCCCCTTCTTCAATCTTCCCTATGCGATATCCCGACGCCCCATGGTAATCGGCTAGGTAGTCGTGCACAACCTTCCGCAGCGCACCGGTGCCCTTTCCATGGATGATCGTTGCAAACGGGAGATGCCGAAGCACGGCCGTATCGAGGAATTGCTCTACAGCCCGCACGCACTCATCAACCCGCATACCGCGCACATCAAGCGTGGTGGTGGCATCAGCCAGTACATGACCAACCACACCTGAGGTTTCACGTTTCACCGGCCGGGCAGCCGACGGCGCCTGCAGCGATTTCTGCAATTGCGATCGCTTAACACGAAACTTGATGCCATTGACATCAATCGTTGCATGATCGGTTTTCGCGTCGATGGTCAGGACAGTTCCCGTACTGGTTGTACCGATCACGGTGACAACATCGCCCACAGTAAGATCCACAGTACGGTCGCCAGCAACGTCCACCGAAGGCGCATCGTGGGTTGGTGGTTCAGCACGGCTGCCCAGAAGCTGATCGCGGGCGACAGCAAACTCCTGCTTGATATCCTTCATCTCGCGCTGGGACTTGGACTGCTCCCGCACCTCACGAATCGTATTCTCGATCAATGCATTGGCTGAGCGCAGTAGTTCCTGGGCTTCCTGACGGGCATCCTGCAGCGCCGTGGACTTCTTCTTCCGAGCCTCGGCTAAGCGCTGCTCCAGATCGGCTCGCATCTGCGAGGCCTGCTGACGCTCGCGGGCGGCATCGGCCTTGAGCTGCTCGGCATCCCGCAGGTACTGCTGCAGTGCCTGAATGCTCTGCTCAAGTTCCCCATGGCGATCGCCCAGGTAGCTCTGACCGCGCTCGATCACGACGGCCGGTAGTCCCACGGATCGCGCCAGATCGAACGCATACGAATTGCCTGGGACGCCGGGCAGGAAGGTGAAGGTTGGTTGCAGGTGAACGGTGTCGAAGGCTAGCGATGCGTTGGTAATGGTCGGCTGCGTGAGGGCATACTGTTTGAGCGACGACTGGTGCGTGGTTACCACAAACAGGGCCGATCGCTGCACGAGCGAATCCAGAATTCCCGCCGCGAGTGCTCCCCCCTCGGCGGGGTCGGTACCGGCGCAGATCTCGTCGATGAGTACCAGAGCGTCGCGGTCGCACTCGGCGAGCACGTCACGCAAGCGAATAATCTGGGAGGAGAACGTCGAAAGGTTCGAGTCGATCGACTGGTGATCACCGATGGCGGTGTACACGCGCTTTGGCGCCAGACTACACTGCCCCAAGGGGAAGATGCCGCTCATCGCCAGTACCACCGACAGGCCGATCGTCTTCATGGCCACGGTCTTACCGCCAGCGTTCGGACCTGAAATCAGGATTCCGCGGTGCTGGCTATCGAGCGACACCGTCAACGGTACCACGTCGGTAACCGATCCCGTGAGGCGCTTGCGCTCGCGAGCTTGATGCAGCAACACCGGATGGCGCACATCGATGAGCTCCACAAGCGTAGGATCGGCCGTAGCGTCCAGGATCGTGGGCTGTAGCCCGCCGTAGTCGATGGCATAGTGGGCCCGAGCCAGGAGTGTGTCGACGGACGTCATGACGTCGTAGGCAGATTCCAGGTCGTGGCTCACGGCTCCAAGCTCGCTGGTGAGCACCGTAAGGATACGAATGATCTCGCGCTGTTCCCGGCTGCGCAGGATGGACAGCTCGTTGTTCATCTCGTAGGTTTCGGCCGGCTCCAAGAACACCGTACTACCCGAGGCCGACATGCCGTGGATGATGCCGTCGACGGCGCGCTTATTCCCGACGCGAAGCGGCAGCACAAACCGACCGTCACGCTGGGTGATGAAGTCCTCTTGGAGGAGTTCGTCTTCACCATACTGCTTGAGAATCTTCTGCAACCGGTTGCGCAGCCGTGCGGACACCGTATGCATCTCGCGTCGAATCTCCTGTAGCTCCCGGCTGGCCGTGTCGCGCACGGCTCCGGTGTCGTCGATCGCATCGGTGATGTGCTTTTCGAGCACCCGATCGGCCACGATGGACTCGGTGAGTGCAAACAGGGAAGGGGCTAACCGCTGCTGATCAAGAAAAAATGTCTTGAGAATCCGTGAGGCCACCAGCACTTCATGAACCAACAGGATGTCCGGAGCCGAGAGAAAGTTGCCGGCAATACGGGCCTTCTGCAGCAGCGGTCGCACGTCGTCGAGACTTCCCATCGGAACCGAAACGCCGGCGGTGAGAAGATCGACGCCCTCCTGCACCTGACGCAGGGTAGTGCGCAGGGCGTGGACGTCGTCGATGGGTCGTAGCGTGCGCACCACATCGCCGGCACGATAGCTGCGGCAATACCGCGCGATCGCGTCAAGGACGTTCTCCAGGTCGAGTTCCCGGTAGGCTACCTCACGCAGCACCGAGCATCTCCTTGGCAACCGCTTGAATCAGGGTGCCGTCGGCCTTGCCCTTGAGTTGCTTCATCGCCGCGCCCATCACCTTGCCCACGTCCGACGGACCCGATGCTCCCACGGCAGCAATCACTTCGGTCAACACCGCGGCAATTTCGTCGCGACTCATCTGCGCCGGCAGATACGATTGGATGATGGCCAGCTCGGCTTCCTCGCTGGCGGCAGCATCGGCCCTACCGGCTGCGCGATACTGCTCGATGGCGTCGCGGCGCTTCTTGGCAGCTTTCGTCAGGATGGCTACGGCATCCTCGTCGGTCATGGCTCGGTCCGTTCCGGATTTTTCAAACTCCAGGATGCCAGCACGAATCGAACGCAGGGTTTCCAGGCGAAGCTTGTCGCCCGACTTCATCGCCTCTTTGATGTCGGCTTGAATGGTATCGGTAAGGTTCATAGCGGCAAATCTACGGCAGCCCGCAGTACCGAGTATCGGACACTCGGTATCTTTGCACATGATTAAAGCTGTCGTCTTCGATCTCGACAACACCCTGGTGGACTTCATGGCCATGAAACGCCAAGCGGTGGATGCAGCCATTGGTGCCATGATGGACGCCGGGCTGAACCTTACCTTCGATCAGGTCAAGGACCGCATCGATGGGATTTATGCCGAACTGGGCATCGAATATCAGAAGGTGTTCGACAAACTCTTAGAAGATGTGCTGGGCTACGTCGACCCACGGATCATCTCGGCCGGTATCATTGCGTATCGCCGTGCCCGCGAGGCAGCATTGAAGCCCTACCCGCACGTGACGGCAACATTGATGCAGTTGAACCGTCAGGGCCTGCGTCTGGGCATCCTGTCCGACGCACCAACACGCGAGGCATGGCTCCGGCTCTGCTTCATAAACTTCCACCACTTCTTCGATCACGTTGTCACCTTCGATGACACCGGCGAACGCAAGCCAAGTCCGAAGCCCTTCAAGCTGATTCTGGAGCGCTTGGACGTTGCGCCGTCCGAGGCCATCATGGTGGGCGACTGGGCCGAGCGCGACCTGGCAGGAGCAAAGAATGTGGGTATGCGAACGGCCTTTGCCAAGTACGGCGATTCCTTCGGCAATCAGGATATGTCCAATGCCGATGTGATCCTCCACGACATCAAACAATTGCTGGATATCGTACACCAGCCATAACCATGATTCTGCCGATTTACACCTACAACCACCCGGTTCTGAAGCAGCGCACCGCGGCCATAGAGGATTTTACGGACGATGTTCTGGATCTGATCAGCAACATGGTCCACACGATGCGTATCGCCAACGGTATCGGTTTGGCCGCCAATCAGGTGGGTAAGGGGCTCTCCCTGACGGTGATTGACCTTGCCGAGGATGGTACACCCGCCGAGGACGAGAGCGCCCTTGTATTGATCAATCCGGTGATCGAGGCCGTCTCCGACCACGTCGAGGAGTTTGAGGAAGGCTGTTTGTCGCTGCCCGACTACCGCGACATCGTGGTCCGCCCGGAAGCGATCCAAGTTCGGTACTTCGACCCGTCGATGAAGGAGCATGTCCGCGAAGTGGATGGCCTGCTGGCACGGGTGATGCAGCACGAAATCGACCACCTCAACGGCATGTACTTTTTTGAACGTCTCTCACCCATCCGGCGTACGCTAGGAGCCGGAAAACTCAAGCGCATCGCCCGGGGCGATGTTGATGCTGATTACGAACTGTTTCGTCCATAACACTGCCTCAATAACAACGCCGCATCGCATGACACACTACCACAACTACATCAACGGCAGCTGGGAACCTTCCGCTACCGGACGAACCTTCTCGAACATCAACCCGGCCAACGTGCACGACACCATTGGCCTGTTCCCCACATCGTCTGCCGATGATGTGGATCGTGCCGTGCGCGCCGCAGCCGACGCCTATGCCACGTGGCGACTCATCCCTGCCCCCCGTCGTGGCGACATGCTGCGCCGAGCTGGAGATATCTTCGCCCGACGCAAGGCCGAGCTGGCCGACATCATGACCCGCGAAATGGGAAAGCCCCTGTTTGAAACCGCCGGCGATATTCAGGAAGCCATCGACACCTGCTACTACGCTGCAACGGAAACCCGTCGGCTGTTCGGCTATACGGCCCCGTCGGAGATGGAGAACAAGATGAACCTCTCCTTCCGGATGCCGATTGGCGTGTGCGGAATCATTACGGCGTGGAACTTCCCGATTGCTGTGCCGTCCTGGAAGATCATTCCGGCGCTGGCAGCAGGCAACACTGTGGTCTTCAAGCCCTCGGACGACTCTCCCCACTCGGCGAACATCTTTGCCGAGATCCTGGAAGAAGCCGGTATTCCTGCCGGGGTGTTCAACGTTGTCCATGGTAATGGCGAAGCTGGAGCAGCCCTGGTAGAGCATCCGGACGTCAAGCTCATCGGCTTTACCGGCAGCACGGCCACTGGCAAGGCCATCGCCTCGACCTGTGGCACACTGAACAAGAAGGTCTCCCTTGAGATGGGAGGTAAGAATGCGCAGATCGTGATGCCCGATGCCGACATGGATCTGGCCTTACACGGCGTCCTCTGGGGAGCCTTTGGCACTACGGGCCAACGCTGCACGGCAACATCGCGCCTGATCCTGCACGCCGACATCCACGACTCCTTCCTGGAGCAGTTACGAGCGCAAGCCTCGGCACTGGTGCTCGGCGACGGTCGCGTCGACGGCCATCAGGTTGGCCCTGTGATCAACGAGCGCCAGATGACGAAGATTCTGGACTACATCAACATTGGCAGCAAGGAAGCGTCGCTCTACCTGGGCGGCAAGCGCGCTCAGGGTGCCGGGCTCGACCACGGCTACTTTATCGAGCCGACGATCTTTACCAACGTCACGCCGGCCTGTCGCATCTTTCAAGAAGAAATCTTCGGCCCCGTTCTGAGTGTGGCCAAGGCGCACTCCTTCGAGGAAGCTCTGGCGATGGCCAACGACTCGGCCTACGGCCTGTCGTCGAGCATCTACACGCGGGATGTAAACGCTGCCTTCCGCGCCATCCGCGACATCGAGGCGGGAATCACCTACATCAACGCCCCAACGATTGGCGCCGAAGCCCACATGCCATTCGGTGGTGTCAAAGGTACCGGTAACGGTCATCGTGAAGGGGGCTGGACGGTCTTCGACATCTTCACCGAGTGGAAGACGGTGTACGTTGACTACTCCGGCAAGCTCCAGCGAGCGCAAATCGACAACTACTGACAACCGCCAGCGCTCTATTGCGCCAGCACGTTATTGTGCCAGCACGTTATTGTACCAGCACGTTATTGCGCCAACATCGTCATCACGCGGCCCTGCGCTTGGACAGCCACCAGCACGGGGCCGCGCTGCTTGCGGAGTGGCAAGCGGAACGTGCGCATCCCGGCAGGTTCCATCTCACCGACAAAGGCCTCCAGCAGTCGTCCCTGCAGGTCGTACAGACGCAGATAGACGTCGGAGTCACTGAGGAGCTGCAGATCAACCCGAACCACGGAGTCCTCGATCTGGGCCGTGAGCAAGGTGGCTTGATGCACCGCACGAATCGGGATCTCCCTGGCCGTGGTGGTCATTGAGCGGCGTGCCAGCACTCGGTACACGGCAGCGCTGGCTGCTGACTGTGTGCCGGTATTCTGAAAAAAGATGTTCGGTGCCGTGCTACGAATCCCGCCCACCACGTAGCCGATGTGGTAGCCAGCAGAAAGGCTGTCCTCCGGCA
Source organism: uncultured Hyphomicrobiales bacterium (assembly GCA_964493635.1). GTDB lineage: Bacteria > Bacteroidota > Ignavibacteria > Kapaibacteriales > Kapaibacteriaceae > OLB6. The sequence continues at coordinate 4,075 of CAZBOW010000001.1, read as the reverse complement.
GACGGTGCCCAAGGATCACGCCGTGGTCCGTTGCCGGCACGTCATGGCGATGCACAAACTCCGCCGTCGTGCCCTCGAGGCCCGGCAACAGGTCGTCCAGCTTCGACTCGCGGAACGTACCGGTGGCATCGCGGCTGACGCGCGCCATGGTCCGAACAAAGGGAACGTTGTCGTCCTGCTGTAGCGTCCCATCACTGGCCACGGTATACTGACTCATTCCACCAACGAAAAACGTGTGCTGATCGGAAGAGGCCGAATCATACAACGGAATGGTAGCGCAGTGGTAGTGATTCAGGTACTGCGAAAACTCCGGACGCGGCGTGTAGCTCGTGGTGGTTACGTCCACCGGATGCAGAAATGGCAGGTCTACGTCGCGCTGAAAGACGCCGGAGTACACCGTGTACCCATGACGACCATCGGCAAAGATTTGCGGCACCAGGTTGTAATCACGTCGGTGAAGATGCTCCGGGTCCGAGTGATGCTCCAGTTCGATGATCGCCGGACGCTCCCCCGACGTATCAACGGTAAAGCGAAACACTCTCTCGTGATAGCGCTGCGTAAAGGAGTTCCCACCCATCGGATTGTACCGTCCATCAAATCGATGGCCCCCTACCAGCATCAGCGTATCCCCGATCTTGCCTAGATAGCCACCGGTTACGGCAGCACGCTGATCCTCCTGGCTGCGGAACGCCTGCCGCACATCCCCTCCGGACCGAATGGCGCTGATCAGCAACGGCAGGTCCACGAGCGTGAATCGTGGGTGCGTGATGTGACGCTGCACAGTGGTAGCATAGCCGTAGCCACCCATCAGCAGAAGGGTATCACCGTACTGGACGAATTGCATGTTCGTACTCTGGAGCTGGTCTGCTAGGGGGCCGTCCAACGACAATGCCGGTGACAGTACCGACACACTGTCCACCCTCCGGTTGACCAGATCAACCACGTAGATCATGGTGTTGTTGTCGGCTGCCAGAAAGGCATTCGGCGGCTGAAAGCGATGCAGTCCGTCACGACGGCCTCCAACGATCACCAGATCCGACCCCACGTGAGCCGAGGCAAACGACTGGAGCGACGGCATTCCCGGAATGCTATACGGCTCGAGCGTTATTGTCCATTCTGGAGTCCATTCTGGAGTCCATTCTGGAGTCCATTCCTGATTCGTCGGCTGTTGAGCCAACGCCAACTGAATCACACAGAAGAGTGCTAACAACAAGCGCATCGTGTTACCTATACTGAGACACCAAAGCAATACCAGCCGTGATCAGGACCATCCCGAAGATTGCAGCCACCGGTAATCGGTCGTGGTGAAAGACAACCGCATAGATCACAGTGAACAAAAATACCATGCCGGTATTCAGAGGAATGAACACGGCAACGCGCGTAAACGACAGAATCATGGTGGTCAGCACAAAACTTGACAGCAGTGCTATGATTCCTGCCACACCGGGCAACGAGAGCATGGCCTGTACCAGGGATAGAATCGTCGATGGCTTGCCTTCGACGGCCTGGTGAACAAGGGCCATACCAGCCACGGCGCACACCGATTGCAACACTGAAAGCAGGATCAACTTCATCGCTTTGCCGGAGTGTTCGACGCCGGTTCTTGTGGCGGTTGTTGTTGGAGAAGTTCGAAGTACTTCCGGATCAGCAGCTGGTACTCCCGTGAATACGTGCGCTCAAGGTCCTGCAGCCGCCGTTGCAGGGCCGATCCTTGTAGCAGCGAGGGATCGAGAGCCGTAGGGCTTGTGCGCTCCACATCCTGCCCAACGTTGGATTCCCGTGTTTGTTCGTATTCGCGTTCATTCATGGACGTCGACGCATTCAGCAAGCGCGACAGAATGCGCTCCTGACGCATCCGTGTTTCTGGGGTGATGGATCCAGACTGCATGTCGGAGACCACCTCGCGCATATCCTCGGCGATCTGGCGGAGGTTACCCAGGGGCTTCTTCGATCCCGGCATCTGCCGTGTTTGTTGATCCAGTTCCTCGAGAGCCTTCAGGGCCTTGCCTTGCTGAGCTGCCAGGCGGCCCATTTCGGCCCGCTGTGCCTCGCTCATCTGCGAGCCCCCTCCACCTCCCTGCCCAACATTCTGGCTCCCTTGGTTGATGCCGGACTGCTGCTGCGCCAGCTGCTGCAAGCGTTGGAATGGACTCGGACCCTGACCCTGTCCCTGACCTGGTGCCTGCCCCTGTCCTCCCTGTCCACCCTGTCCGCCACCCTCGCCCTGCATCATCTGGCCCAAGGCCTGTCCCATTCTCTGAGCAGCGCTGTTCATGGCCTGCATGGCTTTGCCCTGCTGGCTTGCCGCTTGTGCACTGTTGCGGTCCTGCATCTGACCAAGTGATTGCTGCATCGCCTGCAGCGCGTCGCCTAAATCTTTGGCGAGTTCCGGCGACACCGACGTGGATTTTTGAGAGAGCTGAAACATGGAATTCGATACGCTCTGCATGGCCTGCTGCAGGCGCTGTTGCTCCTGCGCCGCCTGGCGAAACTGGGCCGACGACGGATCCATCTGCCGCATCGATTGCATCAGCGATTCCTGCTGTTTGGACATCGACACCATATCCTGCATTCCCCGCTGCATCGAGCGCATGGCCTCGCGATTGGCGTTACGACGCATCTGCTTCTGCATCTGACGCATCTGCTGGGCAAAGCGCTGCAACTGATCGGACGCCTTTTGCTGCGGAGATTGCGCCTTGTTGAACTCACCGGCGTTCAGATCGCGCTGTGCCTGCTGCATTTGCTGAGCGGTTTGCTGGTCCTGCAGTTCCTGCTGAGCGGCTTCCATCTGGCTGGTGGGCATGTCGGCCCCGAGCTCCTTCATGAGAGATTCCAGTTCGTCGGCTTCCTTCTGCAGTGCCTCAGTTTTCTCCTGGAGCTCTTTCTGCTGTTTGGCCAGCTGGTCCCGTCGAGAGCGATCGTTTGGGTTGGCTTGCTGGGTTTGTTCCTTGAGTGACTCCTGCTGCTGTGCCAACTGCTCGGCGCGCTTGGAGAGTTCGTCGGCCTTCTGCTCTGCCTGTGCTCGCTTGAGCAGGTTCAGCGTGCGCTCGATACTTTGACGGAACTTCTCCTCGTCGAAGGTGAACTGCTGCATCATCTTCTGCAGTTCTTCGGGCGACATCTGCTCCATGGCCTGTTCCATCGCCTGCTTCATTTGCTCCTGCATGCGTCGCAGTTCGGGGGAGTCCACCGTTCGCAGTAACTCCTGTAGTTCCTTGTACTTCTCCAGCGTTTCTGGCGAGATGGCGTTGTTCTTTTCAAGCGTCGACGTCATGCGCTCGAGTTTCTCCACGGCCTGTTCCATCCGCTGCTGCAGTTCCTGCTGCCGCTTGGCCAGCTGTTCGGCCTTTTTCCGGTCGGCCCAATCGGTTTGCCTCTGCTGCTGCGCCTGCTGCTTCTGCAACTCGCGCTGCAGTGCATCGGCTTCCTTGCGGAGCTCTTCGGCTTCTTTGACCACCTCTCGGAGTTCCTGCTGCACCTGCTTCTGGGTATCGTCCGTTTCGGCAAAGATCTCCTCCAGCGACGGCATCCGAACGGAACGCGTTGGCGTGCGCGCAGACTTCGGTCCGGTGACAACGTCGTTATCGGTGACCTCCAGGTAGAACTCGAACCGATCGTTGGCCGTCATCCCCAGCGCTCCGAGGTTCCACGTATAGTCCACCGTTAGTTGCGTTGGGAGCGGTGCCATGGGTATGGCGATGGACTGAAACGCCGTCTCCGGCTTGGCATAGGCAGACTGCACAAGTCGGTAGTGCAATCGCAGGGCCGAGCAACCATAGTCGTCGGCAATCTGCACACGGATCGGCAGCAGGGCCGAGATGTCCACATCGGCATCCGTGGCCGGTTCCAGCAGCGTAATTGTTGGCGGGGCATCGGCAAGCGTGGTGATGCGGTACCGCACCGGTTCGGCGTTGGACTGTCCGTTGGAATCCACCACATGGATGCTGTAGGTTCCAGAGGTCTGCACCACGAATCGCCCCCTACCCGACATGCCCGAGATCGACAGCGGGATGCGTTGGCTGGACCGGTCTTGGTTGGACCGGTCGGTGGTGAGCTCGAGATAGCCTTCGGCAAG